>NZ_JBIWJU010000012.1:0-312920 GCF_044765285.1 Streptomyces sp. NPDC102490 | reverse complement strand
GGCGTCGCGAACATCAGCAGCATGATCGTGCCGTGCATCGTGAACGCCTGGTTGAACTGCTCGTTCGACATGATCTGCAGACCGGGCCGGGCGAGCTCGGCGCGCATGAACAGCGCCATCACACCGCCGATCACGAAGAACGCGAACGACGTCACCAGGTACATCGTGCCGATCGTCTTGTGGTCAGTGGTGGTGAGCCACTTGATCACGACGTTGCCGGGCTGCTTGCGCCGTACCGGCAGCTCGTTCTCGTACGAGTCCTCCGCTGCCGAGGCACCCTGGGGTTCGTTGAGGATGCTCACAGGTTGTTCGTCTCCCGGTTCTTCTCGTGGCTCGTCTGAGCGATGCCCGCGGGAACGTAACCGGTCTGCCCCTTCTTCGCGAGGTCCTGGAGGTGCTGCTCGTAGCGCTCCGGGGAGACGACCTTGACGTTGAACAGCATCCGGGAGTGGTCCACGCCGCACAGTTCGGCGCACTTGCCCAGGAAGGTTCCCTCCTTGTTGGGGGTCACCTCGAAGGCGTTGGTGTGGCCCGGAATCACGTCCTGCTTCATGAGGAACGGCACCACCCAGAAGGAGTGGATGACGTCACGCGAGGTCAGGACGAAGCGGACCGTCTTGCCCTTGGGGAGCCAGAGGGTCGGGCCGGGGTTTCCGGTCTGCGGGTTCTCCGTGCCGGGGGTACCGCAGTCGTAGACACCGCCGGCGTTCGCCGGGAAGTCCTCGATGAACCGGTCCGGGATGCCGGCCAGTTCCTTGGAGGTCTTGGCGTCGCCGGTGGAGCCCGGGACGTCCTCGATGTGGTTGAAGCACCAGCTCCACTGGAAGCCGACCACGTTGACCGTGATGTCGGGCTTCTTCTTGAGGCTCATGAGATCGGACTCGTCACGCGCGGTGAAGTAGAACAGCACCGAGACGATGACGAGCGGAACCATGGTGTACAGCGCCTCGATGGGCAGGTTGTACCTGGTCTGCGGAGGGACCTCGACCTTGGTGCGGCTGCGCCGGTGGAAGAAGACACTCCACAGGATCAGGCCCCACACCAGCACGCCGGTGGCCAGCGCGGCGGCCCAGGAGCCCTGCCACAGGGAGAGGATCCGCGGAGCCTCTTCCGTGGTGGGGGTGGGCATGCCGAGGCGGGGGAAGTCCTCGTATGTGCAACCGGTGGCGGTCGCCAGGACCAGGCCCGCGGTCAGTGCCTGCAGCAGCTTCCGCCGCATCGGGCGCCGCGGCGAGCGGTCGGAGCCGTTGGGACTCACGTAGCGCCTTCCCGAGAGTCTCGCCCGCGCGGTTGGCTGCGGCCTGCCTTCTCGCTGGTCGGTCGCCGCCCTGCGTCGGGCAGGGGTTTGATGTTTATGCGGACCAAACCCTAGCCGACGCCCTCCGGGGGGTCGCGGGGAGGGTGGCATACGCGCCGGGGGTCACTCTTTAAGGGTGGGATGGGGGCGCCTACGGGGCCGGACCGGGCGGTTTCGTTGGCGGCTGACGGTGCGTCGTGGTTGCTCGCGCCCGCGCGGCGGAGCCGCACATGTCACGGCCCCGCGCCCCTCATGGGCGTCCGCTCCCCCGGCGTTCTAGCGTGGGCGTGTGGCCTACTTCGATGCTGCTTCCGCTGCTCCCCTCCATCCCGTTGCCCGGCAGGCGCTGTTGGCGTCCCTCGACGAGGGGTGGGCCGATCCTGCTCGGCTCTACCGGGAGGGGCGGCGGGCGCGGTTGCTGCTGGATGCCGCCCGGGAGGCGGCGGCCGAGGCCGTGGGGTGCCGGGCGGACGAGTTGGTGTTCACTCCTTCGGGGACGCGGGCGGTGCATTCAGGGGTGGCGGGGGCGCTCGCCGGGCGGCGGCGCGTCGGGCGCCACCTGATCGTGTCGGCGGTCGAACACTCCTCCGTACTGCATGCGGCCGAGGCGCACGAGGCGGCCAACGGCGGGAGTGTCACGCAGGTACCCGTCGCCCGGACGGGGGCGGTCGACCCGGCGGCGTACGCGGACGCCCTGCGCGAGGACACGGCGCTGGCCTGTCTCCAGTCGGCCAACCACGAGGTGGGCACCGAGCAGCCGGTGGCGGAGGTGGCGGAGATCTGCCGGACGGCGGGCGTGCCGCTGCTGGTGGACGCGACCCAGTCGCTGGCCTGGGGCCGGGTCGAAGGCGAGTGGTCGTTGCTCACGGCCAGCGCGCACAAATGGGGCGGGCCCTCGGGGGTGGGGCTGCTCGTCGTCCGCAAGGGGGTCCGGTACGCGCCGCAAGGGCCCGGGGACGAGCGGGAGTCGGGGCGGGCGCCCGGGTTCGAGAACCTGCCCGCGATCGTGGCCGCGGCGGCGTCGCTGCGGGCGGTGCGGGCCGAGGCGGCGGCGGAGGCGGCCCGGCTGCGGGAGCTGACGGAGCGGATCCGGTCCCGGGTGCCCGGCCTGGTGCCGGACGTGGAGGTGGTCGGCGATCCCTCGCGCCGGCTGCCCGGGATCGTCACCTTCTCGTGTCTCTATGTCGACGGGGAGACCTTGCTGCACGAGCTGGACCGCGCCGGTTTCTCCGTGTCGTCCGGTTCGTCCTGCACGAGCAGCACACTGACGCCGAGCCACGTCCTGCGGGCGATGGGGGTGCTCAGCGAGGGCAACGTCCGGGTGTCGCTGCCGCCGGGGACCGCGGCGGAGGACGTCGAGCGGTTCCTGGAGGTGCTGCCGGGCACGGTGGCCGCGGTGCGCGAGAAGCTGGGGGCGCCGACCGCGACGGAGACCGTCCGCGCGGCCGGCCCCGACCTCGTCGTGGACGCGCTGGGCCGGCGCTGCCCCATTCCGGTGATCGAACTGGCCAAGGTCATCGGCGACGTCCCCGTCGGCGGCACGGTCCGTGTCCTCTCCGACGACGAGGCCGCCCGCCTGGACATCCCGGCATGGTGCGAGATGCGGGGCCAGGAGTACGTGGGCGAGGAGAAGGCGGACAAGGGAAGCGCGTACCTGGTCCGCCGGGTCAGCTGACGCCCCTAGGGGGCGCGGGGCTGTTATCGATGTGCGGCTCCGCCGCGCGGGCGCGACCAGCCCCCCACCCACCCGAACCCGACACCGCTCCCCGTGGGGCAACCGCAAAGTCGCCCCCCGAATTCAGCCCAGGTGCGCCTGAACCTCCCCCGCGGCCTCGTCCCCGTACGCCTTGGTGAACCGCTCCATGAAGTGCCCGCGGCGCAGCTGGTACTCCTGAGTACCGACCGTCTCGATGACGAGCGTCGCCAGCATGCACCCGACCTGCGCCGCCCGCTCCAGCGAGACCCCCCAGGCCAGTCCCGACAGGAACCCCGCGCGAAAGGCGTCGCCGACGCCCGTGGGGTCGGCCTTGCGCTCCTCGTCCGGGACGCCGACCTCGATGGTCTCGCCGCCGGCTTGCTCGATGCGCACGCCCCGGGGGCCGAGGGTGGTGACGCGGTGGCCGACGCGGCCGAGGATCTCCGCGTCCGTCCAGCCGGTCTTGGTCTCGATGAGCCCCTTCTCGTACTCGTTGGAGAAGAGGTAGGTCGCCCCGTCCAGCAGTATCCGGATCTCGTCACCGTTCATCCGGGCGATCTGCTGGGAGAAGTCCGCGGCGAAGGGGATGGACCGGGTGCGGCACTCCTCGGTGTGCCGGAGCATCGCCTCCGGGTCGTCGGCGCCGATGGAGACCAGGTCGAGGCCGCCCACGCGGTCGGCGACGGTCTTCAGCTCGATGAGGCGGGCCTCGCTCATCGCGCCCGTGTAGAAGGAGCCGATCTGGTTGTGGTCGGCGTCGGTGGTGCAGACGAAGCGGGCGGTGTGCAGGGTCTCGGAGATGCGGACCGAACCGGTGTCGACGCCGTGCCGGTCCAGCCAGGCCCGGTACTCGTCGAAGTCGGAGCCGGCCGCGCCCACCAGGATCGGCCGGGTGCCGAGCTGGCCCATGCCGAAGGCGATGTTCGCGGCGACGCCGCCCCGGCGTACGTCCAGCTGGTCGACCAGGAAGGAGAGCGAGACCGTGTGCAGTTGGTCCGCGACGAGCTGGTCCGAGAAGCGGCCGGGGAAGGTCATGAGGTGGTCGGTGGCGATGGAGCCGGTGACTGCGATGCGCACGGCGTGGACTCTCTCCTGAGGGGAGGCGGGTTGACGGTTCACGCTACCCGGCACCGCCGCCAGGCTGAAGCAGGCGAAACTACCCGGTAGTACAACTTTCTTCGTGGTACGGGACGTGCCTACGGTGCTGTCATGACGAATCCGAGGACCGCCGACCCCGCTCCGGCCGACCTGGACGGCGACCTGGCGTCGCTGCGCGGTGACTGCGCCCGGATGACCCCGCGCTGGTCCGCGCCGGCCCACCTCTCCCCCCGGCCGGTGCCCCTCGCCCTCATCCACGGCGTCCGGGTGCCGCCGGCCTCGGCCCGGTTGCTGGACGCGATGTCGGACTACGGCGACTGAGCGGGCTCCCGGGCGGTCTCGGGGCCGTTCGGGCGACGCCTGCCGTCACCGGGAACCGGATCCCGGCCCACCGCGTCCCATCGCTGTCCCCAGTCACAGCCGAAGGAGCGATGCGGTGAACACCGAGCGACCCGACAACGACGACGCCACCGGTGCCGACGAGGCGGGCAGCGGGCGTACCGCGCGGCGGCGGCCCGGGGCGGTCGCGGTCGCGTCGGTGGCCGCCGCCGTGCTGGTGCTGGGTGGCGGCGGCGCCTACCTGGCCACGTCCGCCACCGGGGACGACACGGACGGCGGTACGGCGTCCGGCGCCTCGGGCGACGACACTCCCCCGCCGCTGCCCCTCGACGACCACGGGGTGTCGTCCCCGTCGTCCCCGTCGTCCTCGGAAGGCGGCTCGAACGGCATCGCGCCGGGGGAGCCCGACCCGCACGGCGTCACCTACCGCGCCGACGGGCCGCTCCCCGAGGGGCCCGGCTCGGCGCCGGTGTACCGGGCGAAGGGCGACGTCACCGAGGCCGAGGTGGCCCGGCTGGCCGAGGCGCTGGGCGTCGAGGGCGCGCCCCGCACCCAGGGCGGGGCGTGGAAGGTCGGCAACGCCAAGGACGGTTCCGGGCCGCTGCTCACGGTGAGCCGGCAGGCACCGGGCACCTGGACCTTCCACCGCTACGCCCCCGGCACCGACACCTGCAAGAAGGGCGCCGTCTGCAAGGGCCCCGCCGCCGACGGGGACCCGGTGGGCGAGGCGGCCGCGAAGAAGGCGGCGGCGCCGGTGCTGAAGGCGCTGGGCCAGGACGACGCCAAGCTGGACGCGAGCCAGGTCATGGGCGCCCGGCGGGCGGTGAACGCGGAACCGCAGGTGGGCGGGCTGCCCACGTACGGCTGGACGACCGGGGTCGTCGTCGACGCGCGGGGCGAGGTGGTCGGCGGCAGCGGCCAGGTGAAGGAGCCGGTCAAGGGGGACACGTATCCCGTCCTGAACGCCGAGGAGACCCTGGCGCTGCTGAACGCGCCGGGTGCCGGGGCCGGTGCGGACATCGGCGGCTGCGCCAGTCCCGTGCCGCACCAGGACCGTGCGGACCGGCCGTGCGCGCCGCCGACCGGCGCTCCGGAGCGGCCCGGGCCGGGGAAGAAGCAGGTCGCCACCGTCGAGGACGCGGTGTTCGGGCTGGCCGCGCATCCGGTGCGGGGACGGCAGACGCTGGTGCCGTCCTGGCTGTTCGAGGTGCGGGCGCCGGGGGCGCGGGACGCCGTGACGCTCACGTATCCGGCGGTGGAGCCGGCGTACCTGACCACCGCGGCCCCCGCCGAGCCGTCCCCGGCCCCGTCCGACGAGCCGGCCTCGAAGCCCGGGAAGCCGCGGGACGTGCGGGTCAGCGGCTACACGGCCGCCGACGGCGAGCTGACCGTGCACTTCACGGGCGGGGTGTGCTCCGACTACGACGCGAAGGCCGAGGAGAGCGGCGGGAAGGTGACCGTCACGGTGACCGAGACGCCGCACCCGGACAAGGTCTGCATCCTGATCGCCAAGGAGTACGAGCGGACGGTGCCGCTCGACGAGCCGCTGGGCGACCGGACGGTCGTGGGCGAGGACGGCAAGGACATCCCCGTCCACAAGCCGGGCGCGCGGCTGCCGGCACCGTCCGGGGGCCGGTGACGCGCACCCGGGAGGTGACAGAAGGGCGGTGGCCCGGGATCCGATCCCGGGCCACCGCCCTTCGCACGCTCGTGCCGCGCCGCGGCTCGGCCTGTCAGCTGAAGGAGTCGCCGCAGGCGCAGGAACCCGTCGCGTTCGGGTTGTCGATCGTGAAGCCCTGCTTCTCGATCGTGTCCACGAAGTCGATGGTGGCGCCGCCGAGGTACGGGGCGCTCATGCGGTCGGTGGTGACCTTGACGCCGCCGAAGTCCTTCACCACGTCGCCGTCGAGCGAGCGCTCGTCGAAGAAGAGCTGGTACCGCAGGCCGGAGCAGCCGCCGGGCTGGACGGCGACGCGCAGCGCGAGGTCGTCACGGCCTTCCTGGTCGAGCAGCGCCTTGACCTTCGACGCGGCGGCGTCGGTCAGGATGATGCCGTCGGTGACGGTGGTGGTCTCGTCCGATACGGACATCTACATCTCTCCCGGGTTGTACGGAGACTGCTTGCCGACGGTTTCAACCGACGGAGCCGCGGATTCATTCCGGGCGGGGCCGAGTCTTTGTCCTCGGCGCTCCCTTCATGCTCGCACACGCCCCCGCCGGCGGTCAGGGGCCTGTGGACGGCGGCCGCGGACGGCGGCTCCGGCGCCGGGATTCACGTCACACCGACACTATGGGCATCGTCAAAGTGACGTGAACCGGTTATGATATATAGCGTCAGTTCGACGAAAAGGGTCGACGAAAAGTAGAAAGGGTGCGTGTCGTGACCACCGCCCAAACCCAGGAGCTCGACGTACAGCCGACGCCCCTCGCCCTGCTGCTGCTCGGCCGCGAGGCCGACCCGAGGAGCGAGCGCGGCGTGGAGTGCCCCGGGGACCTGCCCTCGGCCTCCGACCCGGACCTGGTCGCGCGCGCCCGCGCGGCCAAGGAGAAGCTCGGTGACAAGGTCTTCGTCCTCGGTCACCACTACCAGCGCGACGAGGTCATCCAGTTCGCCGACGTCACGGGCGACTCCTTCAAGCTGGCCCGGGACGCGGCCGCCCGCCCGGAGGCCGAGTACATCGTCTTCTGCGGTGTGCACTTCATGGCGGAGTCGGCCGACATCCTCACCTCGGACGACCAGAAGGTGGTCCTGCCCGACCTGGCGGCCGGCTGCTCCATGGCGGACATGGCCACCGCCGAGCAGGTCGCCGAGTGCTGGGACGTGCTGACCGAGGCCGGGATCGCCGAGCAGGTCGTGCCCGTGTCGTACATGAACTCGTCCGCGGACATCAAGGCGTTCACCGGCAAGCACGGCGGCACCATCTGCACCTCGTCCAACGCGAAGCGGGCCCTGGACTGGGCCTTCGAGCAGGGCGAGAAGGTCCTCTTCCTGCCGGACCAGCACCTGGGCCGCAACACCGCGGTGCGGGACATGGGCATGTCGCTGGAGGATTGCGTCCTCTACAACCCGCACAAGCCCAACGGCGGGCTGACCGTCGAGGAGCTGCGCGCCGCGAAGATGATCCTGTGGCGGGGTCACTGCTCGGTGCACGGCCGCTTCAGCCTCGACTCGGTGAACGACGTGCGCGAGCGCATCCCGGGCGTGAACGTCCTGGTGCACCCCGAGTGCAAGCACGAGGTCGTCGCGGCGGCGGACTACGTCGGCTCGACCGAGTACATCATCAAGGCCCTGGAGGCGGCCCCGGCCGGTTCCAAGTGGGCCATCGGGACCGAGCTGAACCTGGTCCGTCGCCTGGCGAACCGTTTCGCCGCCGAGGACAAGGAGATCGTCTTCCTCGACAAGACGGTCTGCTTCTGCTCGACCATGAACCGCATCGACCTCCCGCACCTGGTCTGGACCCTGGAGTCGCTGGCCGAGGGCACCCTGGTCAACCGCATCGAGGTGGACAAGGAGACGGAGGCGTTCGCGAAGCTGGCGCTGGAGCGGATGCTGGCGCTGCCGTAACCGGGTCGGGCCGGTCCGGGCCGGCGGGAAGCCCATGGCCGCGGTGTCAGTCCGCTGCCCTAGGCTTCCCGCCGCCGCACATCGACTGGGAGGATCCAGAGCATTGACCGGCCTGTCTGCTTTCCCGCTGCCCTTCACCTCGACCCGCTCCATACCGTCCGTGAAACCCCGGACGCTGCGGGAGCTCGAGATGATGCGGTGCAGCGCCCACATCCGGTCCAAGCCGGACTGGTCCGACAAGATGAACGACCCCGACATCGTCGCCAGGTGGTCGCGGGAAGCGGTCGCCCAGGGCCTCACCGAGGCGCAGGTGCGTTACGTGCTCGCCGAACTCGCGCACTACGCCGCGCTGCGGGACCCGCGGACCGGCGTCGAGGTGTCCGCCGTCGACGGGGTGTGGCAGTCGGACACACTGATCGACGACGCGCTCCGCTCCCGGCTGCGCGAGGCGGTCCGGGTCCTGGAAGAGGTCCCCGAAGCAGAGCGGGACTGGCACCCCGGGTCCGGCGGCCAGGTGCTCGACCTGGTCCACCCCTCCCTGTTCTGCCTGGTGCGGGAGGTGAGCGGCGCCCCCGAGCGGGCCTGGCGGAACCCGACGGACCGCTACGCCAAGTACGAGTTCTCGGAGAGGTTCCAGTGGCTGCCCACGGACGTGGACGTCAGCGACGAGGGCGAGGCCACCTTCCGTTCGTACGTCAACAACGTGCACCCCGAGGATCATCGCGAACTGGCGTCCGTGCTGCCGGACCTGTTCGCGCGCATGCTCCCGCTGCTGGAGAACGTGCTCACCGACCTGCGCCATCCGCGTCCCCCGCGGATCGAGGCCGATCCCTACGGGTGGTACGACGAGTCGCAGGAGCCGGAGGAACCGGAGGAGTCCGACTTCAGCGACGAGGAGGCCTACGAAGAGGCCATGCAGGCATGGGAAGAAGCCTGCGACGACTGGTGGGTGAACCGCCGCCCGAACGTCCCGGACGCCCCGGTCTTCACGCCGCCCGAGACGCCCGGCGCATCGGCACGCGTCGACCTGCGCGGCCGCCGTCTCCAGGTCGTCGTCAAGCTCGCCACCATCCACCTCACCCCGGACAAGCCCGAGTACGCGGGCGGTTCCTGGCACGTCGAGGGCATGCTGAACGAGCGGATCGTCTCGACCGGCATCTACTACTGGGACAGCGAGAACATCACCGAGAGCAGCCTGAGCTTCCGCACGGCGTTCGACGACCCGCGCTACGAGCAGAACGACCACAAGGGCCTGCGTGAGGTCTACGGCCTGGAGGACGAGGGCGCGCTGAACCAGGTGCTGGGATCGGCGCCGACCCCGGCGGGCCGCTGCCTGGCGTTCCCGAACGTCCTGCAGCACCGGGTCGGCTCGTTCCGCCTCGCGGACCCCACCCGTCCCGGTCACCGCAAGATTCTCGCGTTCTTCCTGGTCGACCCGTCGGAGACGATCGTCTCGACGTCCGACGTGCCGCCGCAGCAGCCGTGGTCCGACACCTCGACCATGACGCTGGAGGAGGCCAGGGACTACCGCGAACAGCTCATGCGGGAACGCAAGTTCTTCGTCGACGAGCACAACGAGCAGCTCTACGAGCGCGAGTTCTCCCTGTGTGAGCACTGAGGAAGCGCGCAGGGCGCCCCCGTGGCCGGTCCACGGGGGCGCCCTTCGTCCTGCCGGCGGGTGTCAGACCTGGGCCGGCTCCGGTTCCTCCGCGGACCGGGACTGCTCGGGCAGGCCCTTCTTCGCGGCCCGCTTCTTCGCGCGCCGCTCCTTGCGGAGCTCCAGCATCGCGTAGAGCGTCGGGACCAGGAGCAGGGTCAGCAGCGTCGACGTGATCAGACCGCCGATCACGACCACCGCGAGCGGCTGGGCGATGAAGCCGCCCTCGCCGGTGACGCCCAGCGCCATCGGGAGCAGGGCGAAGATCGTCGCCAGGGCCGTCATGAGGATGGGCCGCAGCCGGTGGCGGCCGCCCTCGATCACCGCTTCGACGACGCCGTAGCCCTGCTTGCGGTACTGGTTGATCAGGTCGATCAGCACGATGGCGTTGGTGACCACGATGCCGATCAGCATCAGCATGCCGATCATCGCCGGGACGCCCATCGGGGTGCCCGTGGCGACCAGCAGGCCGATGGCGCCGGTCGCCGCGAACGGGATGGACACCAGCAGGACCAGCGGCTGGGCCAGCGACCGGAAGGTGCCGACCAGCAGCATGAACACGATGGCGATCGCCGCGAGCATGGCGAGGCCCAGGTTGACGAATGCCTCGTCCTGGTCCGCGGTGACGCCGCCGATCTCGGCCGTGGCGCCGGCGGGCAGGTCCAGGCCGTTGATCTTCGACTGGAGGTCCGCGCCGACCGAGCCGGTGTTGTCGCCGGTCGGCTTGGCGGTGATGGTCGCCGCGCGCTGGCCGTCGATCCGGGTCATCGAGACCGGGCCGTCGACCAGCCGCACGGTGGCGATGTCACCCAGCTTGACCGCGCCCAGGTTCAGCGCCTTCAGCTCGGCGAGCGTCTCGGCGGGCCGGGCCGACCTGATGACCACGTCGCGCTCGGTGTCGTCCAGGGTGGCCTTGGCGGCCGGGGTGCCGCGCACCGCCTGGGTGACGGCCGCGCCGAGGGTCTGGTCGGTGAAGCCTGCCGCGGCGGCCTTCGCGTTGGCCTTGACGGAGATGCGCGGCACGCTCTGCGCCAGGTCGCTGGTGACGTCGGTGACGTCGTCGAGTCCGGCGACGGTCTTGCGGACCTGCTCGGCGGCGTCGCGGAGCACCTGCGCGTCGGCCGCCTTGACGACGACGCTCAGGTCCTGGCTGCCGAAGCCGTCCCCGGCGGCGATGGTGGTGGTGCCGATGCCGTCGAGCTTCGCCAGCCCGTCCTCGATGTGGTCCTGGACGTCCTCGGCGGACGCGGAGTCCTCCAGCATGACCTGGTACGACGCCTGGTTGGTGTCCGTGCCGCCGCCGAAGGCGGCCTCGAAGCCGGACGAGCCGATGGTGACCTGGTAGTCCTTGACGCCCTCGGTGGCGCCGAGCAGCTTCTCGACCTTCTTGGCCTGCTCGTCGGTCGCGCCGAGACTGGCGCCCGGCTTCAGCTCCTGCTTGACGCTGAGGACCTTCTGCTCGCCCTGGTCGAAGAAGTTGGTCTTCAGCAGCGGCGCCATGGCGAAGGTGCCGACCAGGACGACGATCGCGAGGGCCACGCTGGTCAGCCGGCGGCGGGTGGCGAAACGCAGGACGGGGACGTAGAAGCGCTGGAGGCGGCTCTTGGCCTCCTTCTCCTCGGCCAGCCTGCGGGCCTCGGCCGCGTCCTCGGGCATGCCCTTCGGGGGCCGCAGGAACCAGTACGACAGCACCGGGACGACCGTCAGCGACACCAGCAGGGACGCCAGCAGCGCCGCGGTGACGGTGAGGCTGAAGGAGCCGAACAGCTCGCCGACCAGGCCGCCGACCAGGCCGATCGGCAGGAACACGGCGACCGTGGTGAGCGTGGAGGAGGTGACCGCTCCGGCGACCTCGCGCACGGCGCCCAGGATGGCGTCCTTGCGCTCCTCGCCGTAGCCGAGGTGCCGCTTGATGTTCTCCAGGACGACGATCGAGTCGTCGACGACGCGGCCGATGGCGATGGTCAGCGCGCCCAGCGTGAGCACGTTGAGCGAGAGGTCGCGCGTCCACAGGACGATCAGCGCCAGCACCACCGACAGCGGGATGGAGACCGCGGTGACCAGGGTGGAGCGGACCGACGCCAGGAAGACCAGGATGACCAGGACGGCGAAGAGCAGACCGAGCCCGCCTTCCGTGGTCAGGCCCGAGATGGCCTTGGAGACGGCCGGGCCCTGGTCGCTGACGACGGTGAGGGTCGCGCCGGCGCCGAGCTGCTCGCGCAGGTCGGGGAGCTTGTCCTCCACGGCGTTCGAGATGGAGACCGCGCTGCCGTCGTGGTCCATCGTCACGACGACCGCGAGGGACGGCTTGCCGTTGGTGCGGGTGAGGGAGTCGGCCCGGGCCTCCTCCTCCTTGACGGTGGCGACGTCGCCGAGGCGGACCGGCTTGGCGACGCCCTCGCCGGTGATCATGAGGTTCTGGATCTGCTCGACCGAGGTGAAGCCGCCGCCGACCTGGACGGTGCGGTTGGCGCCGCCCTCGTCGAAGGAACCGGCCGGGACGGTCGCGCCGCCCGCCTGGAGGGACTGGGCGAGCACCTGCGGGCTCACCTTGGCCGCGGCCAGCTTCGCCGGGTCCGGGGTGACGGTGACCTGGACGTCGCGGACGCCGTCGACCGCGACCTGGGCGACGCCGTCGATGTCCTTCAGCTCGGCGACGACGGTCTTGTCCACCTGGTCGGCCAGCGCCTGCTGGTCCTTGTCGGAGGTGACGGCGAGGACGACGGTCGGGATGTCGTCCGTCGAGCCGGAGACGACCTGCGGGTCCACGTCCTCCGGGAGCTGGGCGCGGGCCCGGTTCACGGCCTGCTGGACGTCGGCGACCAGCTGCTGGGTGTCCGGGCCGTAGTCGAAGGACGCCCTGATGACGGCGTTGCCCTCACTGGCCGTGGAGGTGACGCCGGAGATCCCGTCGACCGCTTCGAGGCTGTCCTCGATCGGCTCGACGACCTGCTTCTCGACCACGTCCGGCGAGGCACCCTGGTACGGGGCCAGCACCGACACCATGGGCAGTTCGATGGTGGGCAGCAGCTGCTGCTTGAGCTGGGGGATCGCGATCGCCCCGAAGACGAGCGCGATGATCGACATCAGCCCTATCAGGGCCCGTTGCGCGAGGCTGAATCTCGACAGCCAGGACATGGCTCAGGGTCTCTCTTCTGTGGCCGAGCGGGGGACGGGGCACATGGCAGCGCCGGGCGCGGGCGGCACAGGTGAGCGCCCACCCCAACACCCTGAGCCATGCACGCCCCCGCATCCCTAGGCCCCAGGTCCATTTCCTTATCCCCCGCCTACTCCCTCCGCAGTACGCGCGGGAGGAGGTCACTCCACCCTTGGACGTACCAGCCCGGATTCGTACGCGATGACGACCAGTTGGGCGCGGTCGCGGGCGCCCAACTTCGCCATGGCCCGGTTCACATGGGTCTTCACGGTGAGCGGGCTGACCTCGAGCCGCTCGGCGATCTCGTCGTTGGAGTGCCCGCCGGCGACCTGGACCAGCACCTCGCGCTCCCGCACGGTCAGCGACTCCAGCCGCTCGGCGCGGGCCGGGTCGCGCGCCTCGTCGGCCGTGTCCTGCTGGGCCAGGAAGCGGGCGATCAGGCCCTTGGTGGCGGTCGGCGACAGCAGCGCCTCGCCGCCGGCCGCGACCCGGATCGCGCTGAGCAGCTCCTCGGGCTCGGACCCCTTGCCGAGGAAGCCGGAGGCCCCGGCGCGCAGCGACTGCACCACGTAGTCGTCGACCTCGAAGGTGGTCAGGATGACCACGCGGACGTGGGCGAGGGACGGGTCGGCGCTGATCATGCGGGTGGCGGCGAGACCGTCCGTGCCGGGCATCCGGATGTCCATCAGCACCACGTCGGCCCGCTGCTCGGCGGCCAGCCGGGCCGCCTCCGCGCCGTCGGACGCCTCCCCCACCACCTCCATGTCGGGCTCGGAGTCGACCAGCACCCGGAAGGCGCTGCGCAGCAGCGCCTGGTCGTCGGCGAGCAGCACACGGATCGTCATACGGGGTCCTTGGTGGCGTCGGTGGCGGCGTCGGTGCGGTTCTTGACCGGAAGGATCGCATGCACGCGGAAACCGCCTCCGTAGCGGGGACCGGTGGTGAGGGTGCCGCGCACGGCGGTGACCCGCTCGCGCATGCCGAGCAGCCCGTGTCCGCCGCCCTCGGCGGGGGCGTCCGGGGCCTCGCCGTCGCCGGTGCCGTCGTCGAGCACGGTCACCTCGATGTTCGGTCCCACCCGCACGACGCTGACCTCGGCCTTCGCCTGCCGCCCGGCGTGCTTCTGCACATTGGTCAGCGCCTCCTGGATGATGCGGTACGCGGCCAGGTCGACGGCGGCGGGCAGCTCGGTGTCCTGGTCGGTGCGGGCCACCTCGACCCGCAGTCCGGCGTGGTGGAAGGTGCCCACCAGCTCGTCGAGGCGGGCGAGGCCCGGCGCGGGCTCGGTCGGTGCCTCCGGATCGCCGGACTGGCGGAGCAGCCCGACGGTGGCCCGCAGCTCGTCCAGCGCGCTGCGGCTGGCCTCCCGTACGTGGGCGAGCGCCTCCTTGGCCTGGTCGGGCCGCTTGTCCATGACGTGCGAGGCGACTCCGGCCTGCACGTTGACCAGGGCGATGTGGTGGGCGACGACGTCGTGCAGGTCGCGGGCGATGCGCAGCCGTTCCTCGGCGACCCGGCGGCGTGCCTCCTCCTCCCGGGTGCGCTCGGCCTTCTCCGCCCGGTCCCGGATGGCCTGCACGAAGGCCCGGCGGCTGCGGACGGCGTCCCCGGCGGTGGCGCCGATGCCGGTCCAGGCGAAGACGGCGAGGTTCTCCTGCGCGTACCAGGGCAGGGGGCCGGCCAGCATGGCGGCGCCGGTGAGCACCGTCATGGTGAGCAGGCCGACCCGCCAGGTGGTGTTCCGGTCGGTGGAGGCGGCGACGGTGAACAGGGCGATGACGGCGGACATCACGACCGGGGCGCGCGGGTCGCCGGTGACGCTCTCGACGACGGAGACGCCGCCGGTGACGACGAGGACCGTCATCGGCGCCCGTCGGCGGAAGGCCAGCGCGGCGGCGCCGGCGGTCATGAGGGCGAGGCTGAGCGCGTCGGGGGTGCGCAGGCCCCAGCTCACGCCCTCCGGGCCGTGCGGGTCCACGAAGGAGCCGGCGACCATGCACAGCAGGACGGCCGCGGCGAGGGCGGCGTCCATGGCGGAGCGGTGGGCGCCGATGGTGCAGCGGGCGCGGGCGAGGGTGCTCACGGTGTTTCACGGTAGCTGGAGTGGGGGTGTCTTTTGAGGGGGCCCGCGTGCAGTGGGCGTTGGCTGGGGGCTGCGCCCCCAGACCCCGCTGTCGGCCTGGACGGCCTCGTCCTCAAGCGCCGGGCGGGCTGGAGATGCCGACCGGCGTTCTCAGGCGCTCCCCGGGATGAGGCCGTCGTCGCTCAGGAGCTCCCGGACCTCCTCCAGGGTGGCGTCCGGGGACGGGAGGATGAGGTCGGACGGCTCCAGGCTGTCGTCCGGCAGGGGCTCGCCCAGCTCGCGGACCTTGGCCAGGAGGGCCTGGAGGGTCGCGCGGAAGCCGGGGCCGTCGCCGTTGTCCATCTCGGCCAGGAGTTCGTCGTCCAGCCTGTTCAGCTCACCGAGCCGGCCGTCGGCCAGCGTCAGCTGTCCCTCCCCCATGATCCGTACGATCATGTCGGCCCTCCTAGCCGTGGGCTACTGCTTGTCGAAGCGCGGGGTGTCCTGCGGCTGCTGGGACTGGGACGGGGCCTGGCCCTGTCCCTGGGCGCCCTCGATGGCCTGGCGGTCGGAGGTGGAGCCCCCGGCCAGCTCGGCCTTCATGCGCTGCAGTTCCAGCTCTACATCCGTACCACCGGAGAGCCGGTCCAGCTCGGCCTGGATGTCGTCCTTGTGCATGCCGGACTGGTCGTCGAGGGCGCCGGAGGCGAGCAGCTCGTCGATGGCGCCGGCCCGGGCCTGGAGCTGGGCGGTCTTGTCCTCGGCCCGCTGGATGGCCAGGCCGACGTCGCCCATCTCCTCGGAGATGCCGGAGAACGCCTCGCCGATGCGGGTCTGCGCCTGGGCGGCCGTGTAGGTGGCCTTGATGGTCTCCTTCTTGGTGCGGAAGGCGTCCACCTTGGCCTGGAGGCGTTGGGCCGCCAGGGTGAGCTTCTCCTCCTCACCCTGGAGCGTGGCGTGCTGCGTCTCCAGGTCGGTGACCTGCTGCTGGAGCGCGGCGCGCCGGGACAGCGCCTCGCGGGCGAGGTCCTCGCGGCCCAGCGCCAGTGCCTTGCGGCCCTGGTCCTCCAGCTTGCCCGACTGGGACTGGAGCTGGTTGAGCTGGAGCTCCAGCCGCTTGCGGCTGGTCGCCACGTCGGCGACGCCGCGGCGCACCTTCTGCAACAGCTCCAGTTGTTTCTGGTACGAGTAATCGAGGGTCTCGCGCGGGTCCTCGGCCCGGTCAAGGGCCTTGTTGGCCTTCGCGCGGAAGATCATCCCCATACGCTTCATGACACCGCTCATGGGCTTCGCGCGCCCCCTTCTGGCCGACTCCGGCTCCAGCGACTGCAACAGAACCCACAGTACGGGCCCTGCATCCATTACCGCACTGTTCGGGGACGGATGCGCTCATCCCCAAGGACGACTGCGTACGCTCCCCGTCCGGCGCAGGGAGTAGGTGCTCCCCGGGTTGTCCGGAAAGTCCCGGTGTCCGGGGCTGTACGCAACATCCCCTCTGTCCCCTTACAGACGACCGGCGTTGCCGGATCGTTCCCCACCGGACTGGGGTCCACACGCCGGCACCCCGTACCCTTGGGTTTTGTGTTCCGTAGCCGTGCCAAGGATGAGAAGGCCCAGAGCGCCGTCAGTGCGCCGGTGACCGACTCCAAGCAGCCCCGTGACCCGCAGGCCCCCAAGGGAAGGCCCACGCCCAAGCGCAGTGCGGCCCAGTCCCAGCGCCGCAGCGTCGCCCATACGCCGCTGACGCGCAAGGACGCCGCCAAGCGCCAGCGCGAGGAGCGGCGGACCGCGATGGCCCGGCAGCGCGAGGCGCTGGCGAAGGGCGACGAGCGGTACCTGCCGGCCCGTGACAAGGGTCCGGTCCGCAAGTTCGCGCGCGACTTCGTCGACTCGCGGTTCAACATCGCGGAGTACTTCCTGCCGATGGCCGTGGTCATCCTCGTGCTGAGCATGATCCGCGTCGCCTCGTTGCAGAACGTCGCGCTGCTGCTGTGGCTGGTCGTGATCGTGCTGATCGTGCTGGACTCGATCGTCACCGGCTTCCGGCTGAAGAAGCGGCTCGCCGAGCGCTTCCCGGACGAGCGCCGCCGCGGCGCGGTGGCCTACGCGCTGATGCGCTCGCTCCAGATGCGCCGGCTGCGGCTGCCCAAGCCGCAGGTGAAGCGCGGGGAGCGGCCCTGAGCACGACGCCTTTCACCGGGGACGCGGCCGAGACCTGGACAGCGGGACCGTCCGGGCTTCGGGACGTCGTACGGCAGGAGCTGGTGGCCCGGCAGCTGGACGAGCAGATAGCCGGGCGCTTCGCCGTGGGCAGGCGGCTGCGCGTGCTCGACGTCGGGATGGGCCGGGGCACCCAGGCGCTGCGGCTGGCCCGGGCCGGACACCAGGTGACCGGCGTGGAGCGGGACACGACGATGATCGCGACGGCGCGCGAGGCCCTGGCCGGGCAGCCGGAGGGCATCCGGGAGCGGATGCGGATCATCGAGGGCGACGGCCGGGACACCGGCGTGCACTTCCTGCCGGGCAGCTTCGACGTGGTGCTGTGCCACGGCGTGCTCATGTACGTCGAGGACCCCGACCCGCTGCTCGCGGGCCTGGCGCGGATGCTCGCGCCCGGCGGCCTGCTGTCCCTCGTGGTGCGCAACGGCGACGCGCTCGCGCTGCGCCCCGGCCTCCGGGGTGACTGGGCCGGTGCGCAGGCCGCCTTCGACACCACGCACTACCGCGACCGCCTGGGCCACGACGTCCGCGCGGACCGCCTGTCGACGCTGACCGCGAGGCTCGCGGGCATCGGCGCCCCGCTGCACACCTGGTACGGGGTACGGATCTTCACGGACACGGCGGCCGACGGGACCACGCCGCCCGACGACCTCGACGCTCTGCTGGCCGCCGAGGAACGGGCCGGCCGCACCGACCCGTACCGCGCGGTCGCGGCGCTGCTGCACCTGTGCGGGGTCCGGGGCTGACCGACCGCACCCGGGGCTCCGGCGCCCGTTCGGGTGTTCACCGGGGGCCGGGTGCCCGGGGCGCGGTGAGACTCGGGCCATGGACACTTCCCGCGCCCGTCTGCGCCGCCGGCTCGCCTCGGTGGCCGTGCCGGTCTGCTCCCTGCTGCTCGCGACCGGCTGTTCCGGCACCGGTTCGGGCACCGAGCGGGGGGCCGGGAACGCACGGGAGGGCGACCCGGCGCGGGCCGCGGCGCCGCGCGCGGCCCATGAGCTGCAGGCCGACTACGAACGGGTGATCAAGGACGTACTGCCGTCGGTCGTGCAGATCCAGGCGGGCGACTCGCTGGGGTCGGGGATCGTGTACGACGACCGGGGCCACATCGTCACCAACGCCCACGTCGTCGGCGACGGCAGGTCCTTCCGGGTGACGACGGCCCGCGCCGAGGGCGCCCTGGCCGCGAAGCTGGTCTCCTCCTACCCGGAGCAGGACCTGGCGGTCATCAAGCTCGACCAGGTGCCCGACGGGATGAAGGCGGCCCGCTTCGGGGACTCCGCGAAGGTCGAGGTCGGGCAGATCGTGCTGGCGATGGGCTCGCCGCTCGGCCTGTCCTCCAGCGTGACGCAGGGCATCGTCTCGGCGACCGGGCGGACCGTGACCGAGGGCAGCGGCGACGGCGGCACGGGCGCGACCATCGCCAACATGGTGCAGACCTCGGCGGCCATCAACCCCGGCAACAGCGGGGGCGCGCTGGTGAACCTGGACGGCCGGGTGATCGGCATCCCGACGCTGGCCGCCACCGATCCGGGCCTCGGCGACAGCGCGGCGCCGGGCATCGGCTTCGCGATCCCGGCGTCGATGGTGACCACCGTGGCCGGGCAGATCGTCGAGGACGGCAAGGTCACCGACTCGGGCCGGGCCGCGCTGGGCATCACCGCCCGCACGGTCGTCGACGACGGCTACCGCCCCGCCGGGGTGGCCGTTGTCGAGGTGGGCGACGGCGGGGCCGCCGACGACGCCGGGCTGCGCCCCGGGGACGTGGTCGTCCGGCTCGGGGACACGGACATCACCACCATCACCTCGCTGTCGGAGGCCCTGGCGTCGATGCGGCCGGGCGACCGCACCAAGGTGACGTACACCCGCAGCGGCGCCGAGCACACCGCCGAGGTCACGCTGGGCGAGCAGTGACGGGGGCGGAGCCGCCCCCGCCCCGCCCCCGCGGCCCTCAGGCCTCGGTCCCGGCCTCCTCCGCCTCCGCCTCCTCGGCGTGCAGGCTCATCGGACCGTAGATCTCGGCGGAGTCCTCGAACAGCCGCACCTGGTCGGCGCCGCCCTCCTGGAGGTCCTTCCAGTGCTCCCCGATCCAGGACTCGGCGTCCCCTTGCGTGGTGAACTCCTCGGGCTGCACCGCGGGCTGGACCTCCGTCCCGCCGGCCGTCTCGAACCGCCACGTCCATGCCGCCATGTACGCCTCCAAGATGTGAGCACAAGCAGAGCGGAAGCCGGATCTTGGTCCGGCCCCCGCCCGCAGCCTATGCGCTGAGCCGGGCACTCCGTAGAAGACCGGGAGACAAGATCCGGCGACGGGAACGGCCTCCTGGGGGGACTCGGACGCGCACGTCGCCGGGCGACCGGGGAAAATCGGTGCGTGGACGTGACTCTGCTCGGCACCGGTGCCCCCGCGGGACTGCCCCGCCCCGACTGTCCCTGCGCGGCCTGTGCCGCGGCGCAGGGCGAGCACGCGCGCGCGGCGACCGCGCTGCTGGTGGACGGGGCGCTGCTGCTCGACCTGACGCCGGGCGCCGTGTTCGCCGCTGCGCGGGCCGGGCGCTCGCTGGCCGGCGTACGCCAGGTGCTGCTCTCCCACCCGCACGACGGCCCCGCCGTGGAGGTGCCGGCCGGGCTGCCGCAGCCGGGCCGGGTGCCGGACGGCCGGGAGCTGGCGCTGCTGACCGGGCACCGGGTACGCGCGGTGGCGCTGGACGCGCCGGGCACCGGGTACGCGGTGACGGGACCGGACGGCGGGCGGCTGCTGTACCTACCGCCGGGCGGCGCCCCGGCGGGCCTGGAGGAGCCCGCCGAGCCGTACGACCTGGTCCTCGCGGACGTCGTGGGACGGCCGGACGCGCTGGCGAAGCTGCGCGCGGTCGGCGCGGCGGGCCCGACCACGGACGTCGTCGCCGTCCACCTGGACCACGACGTGCCGCCGGGCCGGGAGCTGGCGCGGCGGCTCGCGGCGGCCGGCGCGCGGGCGGTGCCGGACGGCACGACGCTGACGGTGGGCTCGTACGAGGACGTGCCCGACGTACCGCGGCGCACCCTGGTGCTGGGCGGCGCCCGGTCGGGCAAGTCGGTGGAGGCGGAACGCCGGCTGGAGTCCTTCCCCGACGTGCTCTACGTCGCCACCGGCGGCTCCCGGGGCGGCGACACCGAATGGGCGGCCCGGGTCCGCGCCCACCGGGAGCGCCGCCCCGGTTCCTGGCGCACCACCGAGACCTGCGACCTGGTCCCCCTCCTGAAGGACGAGGGCCCGCCCCTGCTCGTCGACTGCCTGTCCCTGTGGCTGACGGACGCGATGGACGCGGTCGGCGCGTGGGACGACGCGGAGTGGGCCGGCGGCGGCGAACGGGCGCTCGGGGACCGGGTGCGGGAGCTGACCGAGGCGGTCCGCGCCACCCGGCGCACGCTGGTGGCGGTGTCCAACGAGGTCGGCTCGGGCATCGTCCCGGCCACGGCGTCCGGCCGCCGCTACCGCGACGAACTCGGCCGCCTGAACGCGGCGTTCGCCGCCGAGTGCGAGCAGGTCCTCCTCGTGGTGGCGGGCCAGGCCCTGGTGCTACGGGGCTGAGGCGTCCTTGCGCGCGATGACGCGGCGGCCCCGGTCACCGGTGAGGACCGTGCAGCCCTGGGCCACGAGTTCGGCGCTCAGCCCCACGGGGTGACCGGGCATCACACGCCGCGGATCGGCCACGTCGACGAGCAGATGCCCGCCGGGCCGCAGCGCCCCCAGCGCGGCCCGCAGTTCCGCCCGCGGGTCCGGCACCCGCTCCAGGTACTGGAAGAGGCTGACGACGTCGTAGCGCGCCCGCACCCGGACCGCGACGTGATGATCCGTCAGCCGCCCGACGAACGCCTCCTCCACCCGCTCGGCGGCACGGGCCCGCAGCACACGGGGGGTGGGGTCCAGGCCGTCGAACGAGGTGTACGGGAAGTACGCACGCGCGGCCCGCGGGAAGTCGGCGTCCCCGGTGCCGACGTCCAGCCAGCTCTCCGGCTCCGGGCAACGGCGGACCATCGCCCGGGCGGCCAGCACGTGCCCGATCCGGACCCCGGCCCGGACCAGGGGGTGTTCGGGCCCGGGCGTGAGCGGCGGGTTGCGGAAGACGTGCCGGCAGTCGGAGCACCGCTCGACCGGAGACCGGTGGGGCGCTCCCTGCCGCGGCCCGTCACCGCGCCGCCGGGCACGCAGCCGCCGCGAGCCGCACCAGGGGCAGTCCTCGCGGTACGGCCCGTACGGGGGGACGGGAGGCACCGAGGGGGCGGAGGTTCCGGACACGGGCGGCTCCCGACACAAGAGGACAGGCACGGCATTCCAGGCAAAACGTTACGTAGGTGAGCGCGCTCCGGCGTGCAACGACGCTGCCCGGGCGTGCTGCCCACGGGCCCTCCTTCGGGTTCGACCGGGGCCGGTACTGTTCGGCGAATGAGCTCGCTGAATCTCGACGACTTCACCGACCTGATCGAGCGCCCCGACGGCGGGGTACGCCGCGACGCGGAGGCGCGCCGGGAGCGTCAGGTCGTTCCGCCCGGATCGCTGGGCCGCCTCGACGACCTGGGCGAGTGGCTGTCGGCGGCCCAGTCCGCCGTACCGGTACGCCCCGTCGTACGCCCCCGGGTGGTGCTGTTCGCCGGTGATCACAAGGTCGCCGAGCTGGGCGTGTCGGCGCGGCCCGCGGGCGGTGGCGGCGAGCTGGTGCGCGAGGTGCTGGAGGGCGGCCGGCCGGTGTCGGTGCTCGCCAGGCGCCTGGACGTGCCCGTGCGCGTCGTCGACATGGCCCTGGACTGCGACCCGGAGACGCTGCCCGCCGAGGTGGCGGGGCACCGGGTGCGGCGCGGTGGCGGCCGCATCGACATCGAGGACGCGCTGACCCTCGAGGAGGCGGAGGCCGCCTTCCGGGCGGGGATGGCGGTGGCCGACGAGGAGGCCGACTCGGGCACGGATCTGGTGGTGCTGGGCGATGTGAGCGTGGGCGGCACGACCGCGGCGGGTGTGCTGGTCGCGGCGCTGTGCGGGACGGACGCGTCGGTCGTCACCGGCCGGGGCGGGCTGCCGATCGACGACCTGGCCTGGATGCGCAAGTGCGCGGCGATCCGTGACGCGCTGCGCCGCGCGCGGCCCGTCCTCGGCGACCAGCTGCGCCTCCTCGCCACGGTCGGCGGCGCGGACCTCACCGCCATGACGGGCTTCCTGCTCCAGAGCGCGGTGCGGAAGATGCCGGTGATCCTGGACGGCGTCGTGACGGCGGCGTGCGCGCTGGTCGGGCAGCGGGTCGCCTTCCGGGCCCCGGACTGGTGGCTTGCCGCCCACGACAGCGGGGAGCCGGGCCAGGCCAAGGCGCTGGACCGGATGGCCATGGAGCCGCTGCTGTCCCAGGGCGTGAAGGTGGGCGAGGGCGCGGGCGGATTGCTGGCCCTGCCCCTGGTCCAGGCGGCGGCGTCCCTGTCGGCGGAGCTGCCGGAGGTCTCCGACGGGGGCGAGTGAACGCCGTCGGATGAACCGGGGTTCCTTGGTCCCCCGGGGTGGCTGTGGGCGCGATCAGCTGGCCCCGGGGTTTTTGGCCACCCGGCGCGGGTGTGGGCGCGGTCAACTAGTCCCGGGTTTCTTGGTCACCCGGGGTGGGTGTGGGCGCGATCAGCTGGTCCGGGGTGCCTCGGTCATCCGGGGTGGGTGTGGCCGCGGGGTGGGGACGCGAGCCCGGCGCTGCCGGGGTGCCGCTGCGCCCACCCGTGCCGCCCCAGCGGCACGACTGCCCGCAGCTAGGGCCGGGGGGGGCGACGGCCCGCAGCTAGGGCGGCGTGGCAATTGTCCGCAGCGGGGCGGGAGGCGGCGCGGCGGGGCAGTCGCGTACGGCGCGAAGGGGTCGTGTCGGGGGGTGTTCGCCCGCAGCGGTTGGCGCGTCAACGCCCTGCGCCCCCGTGGCCGACCGATTTCGCGCCGTTCCGAGGACGGACACCCCCCGGCGCGGCCCCGACCCCCAGACAACGCACCGCGCTACGCGCACCCCCACCCACCCCGCACAGGCGCCGCAGGCATCCTCACCGTGGGTCCGGGCGGCCCCCGATCCAGTCCTGGACCACCCGGCGCGGCCCGGACCAGCGGCGGTCGTGGCGATAGGCGCGCAGCCGGGCCCGGGCCCGGGCGCGCGGGCGACGGGCGTAGAAGCGGCGGGCCCACAGGGAGTCCGGCCGGGCCAGGCGGACCGCGCCGATCAGGGCGATCACCGGCACGATGACCCCGAAGACCGCCAACCGCCCCTTGCCCTTGGCCAGAGCCAGGAGGGAGAAGAAGAAGTTCCCCGCGACGGTCGCGATGACATTCGCACGGTCCTGCGCCTCGTCCTGCGACATCCCGTCGACGCCGAACGGCGTGAACCCCGCGAGGACCAGCCCGACCAGCGCCGCGGTGAGCACCACCGCCTCCACGCTCTTGCGCCCCGCCTCGGTCCAGTACACGTCGTCGAGGTGCAGGATCAGCGCGAACTCGTCCAGCACGAGCCCCGCCCCGATCCCGAAGACCACCGCCGCCAACGCCGACCAGAACCCGTGCCCGCCCCCCGCGACCGCGCCGAACCCGCCGACGACGGTGAGCACGACCCCCGGGACCACGTGGTGGATGTGCACCCCGCCCGCCTTGACGTTCCCGAATGGCCCCTTGCCCGCCCGGATCAGACGCGTGATCACCCGGGTGATCACGAACGTCAGCACGAACGCCGCCAGCGCGAGGAGCAGCGGCAGCTTGCCCGGTTCCACGATGTTGCGCTGCCACCAATCTCCCATATGCGCACTTTATCCCCGACGCCCGTCAACGCCCCTCCGACCGCCGGGTAGTCTGCGCCGGTGCTCAGGACCCCCTCCCCCGACGGCCTCCGTTTCGCCTTCGGCACCCTCACCGTGCTCCCGGTCAACGTCACCCGCTGGGACCGGGACGCCGCGCGCAGCGGCATGCTGTGGGCGCCGCTGGCCGGTCTGGCCGTCGGTGTCGCCGCCGCGGCCGCCGGGCTCCTGTTGCTGCTCCTGGGCGCGGGAAACCTGCTCGCGGCGGTCGCCACGGCCGCCGTCCCCGCCGTACTCACGCGCGGACTGCACCTGGACGGCCTGGCCGACACCGCCGACGGACTGGGCAGCGGCAAGCCCGCCGAGGACGCCCTGCGGATCATGAAGCAGTCGGACATCGGACCGTTCGGCGTCCTCACCCTGCTGTTCACCCTGCTCGCCCAGGTGGCCGCCCTCGCCCAGGCCTACGACGGCTCGTGGACCCGGGGCGCGCTCGCCGCCGTGGTCTCGGCGACCGCCGCCCGGCTGGCGCTCACGACGGCCGCCCGGACCGGGGTGCCCGCCGCCCGTCCGGAGGGCCTGGGCGCGGCGGTCGCCGGGGTGGTCCCGACCGGCGGGGCGCTGACCGCGGCGGCGGTCGTCACCCTGGCCGCCGGCGCGACGGCGGGCGCGTACCTGGGCCCGTACGACGCCCTGCGCACGGCACTCGCCGTGGTGTGCGCCGCCGCGGCGGCCGAACTCCTGCTGCGCCGCTGCGTCCGCCGCTTCGGCGGCGTCACCGGCGACGTCTTCGGCGGCGTAGCGGAGACGGCGGCGACGACCACGCTGATCGTGCTGATCCTGGGCTGAGCCGCGGGCTCAGCAGGCCTCCCGCCACGCGTCCAGCTCGTACTTCTTCAGCATCGAACTGAGCCGCAGCTCCCGGGAGTCGGCGCAGAAGCGTTCCGTCGGCAGCTCGTACTCCACGTGGAAGACCGCCTTGTCCGCGTCGACGAACGGCTGGTTGTCGGCGCACTCGCCGTACTGGGCGCACTGCTCGTTGACGGCGAAGTCGAAGTCGTCCACCAGTTCCGGGATCTGGTCCAGGTCGTTCTTCAGCCCGACGGCCATCCCGCGGTCGTGGGCGAGCTTCGCGATCAGCCGGTTGTAGCGGAGCTGGTCGGCGCCGGTGAGCGGGAACCCGGTCTCGTTCTTGTAGCCGTCCATGTTGTCGGGCTCGACCGCGTCGAACCCCTTCTCCCGGCACATGTCGAGGCGTTCGGCCATCAGCGGCTCCAGGACGTCCGTCGCGCGGATGTCCAGCCACCGCTCGCCCTCCCAGCCGTTGCCCTTGCCCAGCACCGCCGCCGGGAACGCGTCGGCGTCGGGCCGGAAGTCCTCCCAGGCACCGGTGGAGACGTAGCAGATGACCTTGCGTCCGTCCTCGTGCAGCCCGGCGACGGTGGCCTTGCCGTGGTCGAAGCCGTCGATGTCGTAGACCGGCACGTCGACGGACGTGTCGAGCTTGCCGCTGAGCTGCCACTGCCAGTCGGTGCCGGGCGTCGGCCGCCAGCGGCCGGCGGCCTCGCCGTCGTCGCCGCCGGGGGCCGACGTGCAGCCCGCGAGCAGCAGCAGGAGGAGGGCTGTCGACAGGACCGGGCGTCTCACGGGAAGTGCTCCAGGGGGCGGGAGGGTTGTGCGGCGTACTGCCGGAATGATCTCCCATCCGCACAGCCGCGGGGAAACCGCGGCCCCGCGGGCGGGAGCCCGGCGGGGCGCGAGCGTAGGCTCGTGCCGAGTGTTCGCCTGCCCAGGCGAGGACCGCATCGCAGGAGGGATCTAGGGTCGGATGTCGGGCCCGGTCGACCCACCCGCATTCGGCCACACCAGACTTCATACGGAAGCGAGATTTCACCACCGTGACTGCTCTCACTCTCTCCACCGCCGCGGCGCCCGGCCTCCGGGCCGACGCGATCGTGATCGGCGTCGCCAAGGGCGCAGGCGGCCCGTCCGTCGCCCCGGGCGCCGAGGCCGTGGACAAGGCGTACGACGGCCGGCTCGCCGGCGTCCTGGAGACCCTCGGTGCCTCGGGCGCCGAGGGCGAGGTGACGAAGCTGCCCGCTCCGGCCGGTTTCAAGGCGCCCGTCGTGGTGGCGGTGGGCCTCGGTGCCGAGCCCGAGAAGGAGGCCGGTTTCGACCCCGAGTCCCTGCGCCGGGCCGCCGGCGCGGCCGCCCGTGCCCTGGCCGGCGCCAAGAAGGCCGCCTTCGCCCTGCCGCTCGCCGAGGCCGCCGACGCCGGTGTCGTCGCCGAGGGCGTGCTGCTCGGCGCGTACTCCTTCGACGCGTACAAGGAGTCCGCCAAGGACGCCAAGGGCGCCCGGGCGAAGGGCAACGGCAACGGCAAGGCCCCGCTGGCGGAGGCCGTGCTGCTCGGCGGCAAGCCCCGCGACAAGGTGTACAAGGCGGCGGTCGAGCGTGCCGCGGCCGTCGCCGAGGAGCTGAACCGCGCCCGCGACCTGGTCAACACCCCGCCGAACGACCTCAACCCGGAGGCGTTCGCGGCGGTGGCGCAGGCGGCGGCCAAGGAGCACGGCATCAAGGTGCAGGTGCTCGACGAGAAGGCGCTCGTCAAGGGCGGCTACGGCGGCATCCTCGGCGTCGGCGCCGGTTCGGCGTCGGGCCCGCGGCTGGTGAAGCTGTCGTACACCTCGCCCAAGGCGAAGAAGTCCCTCGCCTTCGTCGGCAAGGGCATCACCTACGACTCGGGCGGCATCTCGCTGAAGCCGGCCGGGCACAACGAGACGATGAAGTGCGACATGGCCGGTGCCGCCGCCGTGTTCGCCGCGGTCGTCGCTGCCGCGCGGCTCGGCCTCGAGGTCAACGTGACCGGCTGGCTGGCGCTGGCCGAGAACATGCCGTCGGGCTCCGCGACGCGTCCGGGTGACGTGCTGCGCATGTACAGCGGCAAGACGGTGGAGGTGCTCAACACCGACGCCGAGGGCCGGCTCGTGCTCGCCGACGCGCTGTGGGCGGCCTCGCAGGAGAAGCCGGACGCGATCATCGACGTGGCGACGCTGACCGGCGCGATGATGCTGGCGCTGGGCAGCCGGACGTACGGGATCATGGCGAACGACGACGCGTTCCGCTCCGCGGTGCACGAGGCGGCGGAGGAGTCCGGCGAGCCGGCGTGGCCGATGCCGCTGCCGGAGCACCTGCGCAAGGGCATGGACTCGCCGACCGCGGACATCGCGAACATGGGTGAGCGGATGGGCGGCGGTCTGGTGGCCGGTCTGTTCCTGCGGGAGTTCGTCGGCGAGGGCATCACCTGGGCGCACCTGGACATCGCGGGTCCGGCCTTCAACGAGGGCGGGCCGTTCGGGTACACGCCTAAGGGCGGTACGGGGACGGCGGTGCGGACGCTGGTGCGGGTTGCCGAGCTGGCGGCTGCGGGGGAGCTGGGCTAGCGGCGCCTGAGAGCTCGGGGGTGCGGGTGACTGTGCGACCGCGGGTCCACCGTGGCTCGTCGCGCAGTTCCCCGCGCCCCTGGGGGGCTGTCCTCCGCGTCGGCCAAGAAGAACCGCAGGACGAACCCCGCTCACGTGAACGTGGGGTGTCTCACACCCCGGCCCCACGTCTCGTTCGCCTCTCACAAGTGCGAAGATGGAGCCCGGCAGGACAGGGCCCACCCAAGGGCCGAGAACAATGAGCGGCCGGACACCAGCCGCCGACCGGTCACCGCAGACCGGCGTGGCGCACATGCATGGAGGACGTGACGTGGCGAACGACGCCAGCACCGTTTTCGACCTAGTGATCCTCGGCGGTGGTAGCGGTGGTTACGCCGCGGCCCTGCGCGGGGCGCAGCTGGGCCTGGACGTCGCCCTGATCGAGAAGAACAAGCTTGGCGGCACCTGCCTGCACAACGGCTGTATTCCCACCAAGGCCCTGCTCCACGCGGGCGAGGTCGCCGACCAGTCCCGCGAGAGCGAGCAGTTCGGCGTCAAGACGTCCTTCGAGGGCGTCGACATGGCCGGCGTGCACAAGTACAAGGACGAGGTGATCGCCGGCCTGTACAAGGGCCTGCAGGGTCTGGTCGCCTCCCGCAAGATCACCTACATCGAGGGTGAGGGCCGGCTCTCCTCCCCCACCTCCGTCGACGTGGGCGGCCAGCGTGTCCAGGGCCGCCACGTCCTGCTGGCGACCGGCTCCGTGCCGAAGACCCTGCCGGGCCTGGAGATCGACGGCGACCGGATCATCTCCTCGGACCACGCCCTCACGCTCGACCGCGTGCCGAAGTCCGCGATCGTGCTGGGCGGCGGCGTCATCGGCGTCGAGTTCGCCTCCGCGTGGAAGTCCTTCGGTTCCGAGGTCACGGTCATCGAGGGCCTCAAGCACCTGGTCCCGGTCGAGGACGAGAACAGCTCCAAGCTCCTGGAGCGCGCCTTCCGCAAGCGGGGCATCAAGTTCAACCTGGGCACCTTCTTCCAGAAGGCCGAGTACACCCAGGACGGCGTCAAGGTCACCCTCGCCGACGGCAAGGAGTTCGAGGCCGAGGTCCTGCTCGTCGCCATCGGCCGCGGCCCGGTCTCGCAGGGCCTGGGCTACGAGGAGAACGGCGTCGCGATGGACCGCGGCTTCGTCCTCGTCGACGAGTACATGCGGACCAACGTCCCGACCATCTCCGCCGTCGGTGACCTCGTTCCCACCCTCCAGCTCGCGCACGTCGGCTTCGCCGAGGGCATCCTGGTGGCGGAGCGGCTGGCCGGCCTGAAGACCGTGCCGGTCGACTACGACGGCGTGCCGCGGGTGACGTACTGCCACCCGGAGGTCGCCTCCGTCGGTCTCACCGAGGCCAAGGCGAAGGAGGTCTACGGCGCGGACAAGGTCGTCTCCATCAAGTTCCCCCTGGGTGGCAACGGCAAGAGCCGCATCCTGAAGACCGCGGGCGAGATCAAGCTGGTCCAGGTCAAGGACGGTGCCGTGGTCGGCGTCCACATGGTCGGCGACCGTATGGGCGAGCAGGTCGGCGAGGCGCAGCTGATCTACAACTGGGAGGCGCTGCCGGCCGAGGTGGCCCAGCTCATCCACGCCCACCCGACGCAGAACGAGGCGCTCGGCGAGGCTCACCTGGCGCTGGCCGGCAAGCCGCTCCACATGCACGACTGACCGCTTCGGTCTTCGGGCGCGACGACACAGACTTCCGCAATTCGTAAGGAGCAACCGAAACCATGGCGGTTTCCGTAACCCTTCCGGCGCTCGGCGAGAGCGTCACCGAGGGCACCGTCACCCGCTGGCTGAAGGCCGAGGGTGAGCGCGTCGAGGCCGACGAGCCGTTGCTCGAGGTCTCGACGGACAAGGTCGACACCGAGATCCCGGCCCCCGCCTCGGGCGTGCTGTCCTCCATCAAGGTCGCCGAGGACGAGACCGTCGAGGTCGGTGCCGAGCTGGCGCTGATCGACGACGGCAGCGGCGCCCCGGCCGCCGAGCAGGCCCCGCAGGCCCCGCAGGCCGAGCAGGCCGCCGAGCCCGCTCCCGAGCCCGCCGCTGCCGCCCCGTCCACCGAGCAGGCCGCCCCGGCGCCCGCGCCGAGCGCCGAGCAGTCCACCGGCGGTGGCTCCGCCGAGGGCACCGACGTGGTCCTGCCCGCGCTCGGCGAGTCCGTCACCGAGGGCACCGTCACCCGCTGGCTGAAGTCGGTCGGTGACAGCGTCGAGGAGGACGAGCCGCTGCTCGAGGTCTCGACGGACAAGGTCGACACCGAGATCCCGGCCCCCGCCTCCGGCACCCTGCTGGAGATCGTGGTCGGTGAGGACGAGACCGCCGAGGTCGGCGCCAAGCTCGCCGTCATCGGCACCGCGGGTGCCGCCCCGGCGGCTGCCCCGGCTCAGGAGACCCCGGCCGCCCCGGCCCAGGAGGCCCCGGCCCAGCCCGAGCCCACCCCGGCTCCGGCTCCGGCAGCTCCGGCCCCCGCGCAGGCCGCCCCGGCTCAGGCAGCCCCGGCTCCCGCGCAGGCCGCTCCGGCTCAGACTCAGGCTCAGGCCCCGCAGGCGCCCCCGGCTCCCGCCCCGCAGCCGGCCGCCCCGGCCCCGGCCGCCACTCAGGCTGCCCCGGCCGCCGCTCAGCCGGTGGACGACGGTGCCTACGTCACCCCGCTGGTGCGCAAGCTCGCCACCGAGAACGGCGTCGACCTGTCCAGCGTCAAGGGCACCGGTGTCGGCGGGCGTATCCGCAAGCAGGACGTCATCGCCGCCGCCGAGGCAGCGAAGGCCGCCGCTCCGGCCCCGGCCGCCGCTGCCGCCGCGCCCGCCGCGAAGAAGGCCCCCGCCCTGGAGGCCTCCCCGCTGCGCGGCCAGACCGTCAAGATGCCGCGCATCCGCAAGGTCATCGGCGACAACATGGTCAAGGCGCTGCACGAGCAGGCCCAGCTGTCGTCGGTCGTCGAGGTCGACGTCACCCGTCTGATGAAGCTGCGCGCCCGTGCCAAGGACGCGTTCGCGGCGCGTGAGGGCGTCAAGCTCTCGCCGATGCCGTTCTTCGTCAAGGCCGCGGCCCAGGCGCTGAAGGCGCACGCGCCGATCAACGCCAAGATCAACGAGGCCGAGGGGACCATCACCTACTTCGACACCGAGAACATCGGTATCGCGGTGGACTCCGAGAAGGGCCTGATGACCCCGGTCATCAAGAACGCCGGTGACCTGAACCTGGCCGGCATCGCCAAGGCGACCGCCGACCTGGCGGGCAAGGTCCGGGCCAGCAAGATCAGCCCGGACGAGCTGGCCGGCGCGACCTTCACCATCAGCAACACCGGTTCGCGCGGCGCGCTGTTCGACACGATCATCGTGCCGCCGGGCCAGGTCGCCATCCTCGGCATCGGTGCCACGGTCAAGCGTCCGGCCGTCATCGAGACGGAGGACGGTCCGGTCATCGGCGTCCGCGACATGACGTACCTGACCCTGTCCTACGACCACCGTCTGGTGGACGGCGCCGACGCCGCCCGCTACCTGACGGCGGTCAAGGCGATCCTGGAGGCGGGCGAGTTCGAGGTCGAGCTCGGCCTGTAGTTCCCCCCGCCAGTGGGCCTCTGTGATGCCCCCGCCCCGGAACCTTCCGGGCGGGGGCATCACCGTGTTCCGGCCGGGGCACGCTGTGTAAGTCTCGTCTCACCTGCGTCAAAGCGCCCCCGTGCGCCCTTCCCGCCCGCCGTGACGGCCGTATTGTTTCTCCACGTCAGTCGCCCCAGGGTCCGAAGGGGACCCTCCCGAAGGAGCTCTCATGACCGCGCCCGTCGTCCACTCGCTGCGCGAACAGATCCGCGAGCACATCCTGGAAGGGATCATCAGCGGACGCTGGCAGCCGGGCGAGCGGATCGTGGAGCGCCGGATCGCGACCGAGCTGGAGGTCAGCCAGACGCCGGTGCGGGAGGCGCTGCGGGAGCTGGAGTCGCTGCGGCTGATCGAGTCGGCGCCCAACAAGGGCGTGCGGGTGCGCAACCTGACCGCCGCCGACCTGGAGGAGAGCTACCCCGTCCGGGCCGGCCTGGAGGCGATCGCGGCCGAGCTGGCGGCGGACCGGCTGGCCCTGGACTGCTCGGCCCTGGAGCCGCACGTCGCCGCGCTGTACGAGGCCGACCGGGTCTCCGACGGCACCGGCCAGGTGCGGCACACGGTGGGCTTCCACCGGGAGCTGGTGCGGGCGGCGGGCAACTCGGTGCTGCTGCACACCTGGGAGGGGCTGGGGATCGAGGTGTTCACGGCGCTGTCGATACGGTGGCTGGGGACGGTGCAGCAGTCGTACGCGGAGGAGCACGAGGAGCTGGTCGCGGCCTTCCGCCGCCGCGACCCCCGCATCGCCGAGATCGTCAAGTCCCACGTCCTGGGCTGCGCCCCTCGCGCCTAGTTGTCTTCGTCCCCGCCGCCCCTTCCCTTCCCGTCCCTGGGGGCTCCGCCCCGCAGACTCCCTTTCGCGCAGTTCCCCGCGCCCCTGGAGAAGGGCGCAGCCCTTCCAGGGGCGCGGGGAACTGCGCGCGAAACCACGATGCACCCGCACCCGCGACACAACCGAACCACCCGAGCCGCACCGCGCTCACCTGCACAAACCCTCGACTTCCAGGTCACCCCGTGCCACCGCCGGAGGCACCCCGTGCCGACTTTCTCGTGATCAAGAGTTTTTGCTCCTCAACCCTTTGATCGATCATCGATCAGGGAGTTACAGTCACAGGCGGGCTTCCACCCAAGCCCACCGCCCTGTCCTGCCAAAGACCTAGGGCACCCCCGAACCCTTGACGATGAGGGAACCCCCTTCGACTGAGGAAGGCGGCGACATGACGACCGACCCCAAAGCCATCCAGCCGAGCGAGCTCGACCAGCTCCCGGACCGCGACCCCGAGGAGACCGCCGAGTGGCAGGCCTCCCTGGACGCCGTCACCCAGGCGGCCGGGCCGCACCGTGCCGCGTACCTGATGCGCCGCACGCTGGAGCGCGCCGAGGGCGCGGGCCTGGCGCTGCCGAAGCTGCTGGAGACCGACTACGTCAACTCCATCCCGACCGCCGACGAGCCCACCGTGGACGGCGACGAGGAGCTGGAGCAGCGGATCACCGCCTGGAGCCGCTGGAACGCGGCGGCGATGGTGACCCGCGGCAGCAAGTACGGCGTCGGCGGCCACATCGCCACCTTCGCCTCCGCGGCCTGGCTCTACGAGACCGGCTTCAACCACTTCTTCAAGGGCAAGGAGGGTGACGGCTCCGGCGACCAGCTCTACGTCCAGGGCCACGCCTCCCCCGGCATCTACGCCCGGGCCTTCCTCGACGGCCGCCTGAACGAGGAGCAGCTCGACAACTTCCGCCGCGAGGCCGGGGGTAACGGCCTGCCGTCCTACCCGCACCCGCGCCGGCTGCCCTGGCTGTGGGAGTTCCCCACCGTCTCCATGGGCCTCGGCCCGATCTCCGCGATCTACCAGGCGCGGTTCAACCGCTACCTGACCAGCCGCGGCATCAAGGACCTGACGAACTCCCACGTATGGGCGTTCCTCGGTGACGGCGAGATGGACGAGCCGGAGTCCACCACCGCGCTCACCCTCGCCTCCCGCGAGGGCCTGGACAACCTGACCTTCGTCATCAACTGCAACCTGCAGCGCCTCGACGGTCCGGTCCGCGCCAACTTCAAGATCGTGCAGGAGCTGGAGGCCCAGTTCCGCGGCGCCGGCTGGAACGTCGTCAAGTCGCTGTGGGGCACGGCCTGGGACGAGCTGTTCCAGCTCGACACCACCGGCGCCCTCGTACGCCGGCTGCGCGAGGTACCGGACGCCCAGGTCCAGACGTACCAGACCCGCGACGCGGCCTACATCCGCGAGGACTTCTTCGGCAAGGACCCGGCGCTCGTCGAGATGGCGAAGCTGCTGTCCGACGACAAGATCCTCGAGTGTTTCCACTACTCGCGCGGCGGCCACGAGTCCCGCAAGGTCTACGCCGCCTACCGCGCCGCGCTCGCCCACAAGGGCGCGCCGACCGTGATCCTGGCCCAGACGGTCAAGGGCCACACCCTCGGCGCCGGCTTCGCGTCCAAGAACGCCAACCACCAGATGAAGAAGCTCTCGGTGGACGAGTTCAAGGACATGCGCGACCTGCTCGGCCTGCCGATCAAGGACAGCGACTTCGTCGACGGCGTGGTCCCCTACGGCCACCCGGGCGCCGACTCCCCCGAGGTCCGCTACCTCCAGGAGCGCCGCGCCGCCCTCGGCGGTCCGGCCCCGGCCCGCCGCGTCCACCCGCTGGCGCCGCTGCCCGCGCCCGCCGACAAGGCGTTCGCCTCCTTCGACAAGGGTTCCGGCTCGCAGAGCGTGGCCACCACCATGGCCTTCGTCCGCCTGGTCAAGGACCTGGTCCGGGACAAGGAGACCGGCAAGCGCTGGGTGCCGATCGTCCCCGACGAGGCGCGCACCTTCGGCATGGAGAGCCTCTTCCCGTCCCTGGGCATCTACTCCCCCAAGGGCCAGACGTACGAGCCGGTCGACCGCGACCAGCTGATGTACTACAAGGAAGCCAAGAACGGCCAGATCCTCAACGAGGGCATCACCGAGGCCGGCTCGATGGCCGACTTCATCGCCGCGTCCACCGCGTACGCGACGCACGGCGAAGCGATGATCCCGTTCTACATCTTCTACTCGATGTTCGGCTGGCAGCGCACGGCCGACCAGATGTGGCAGCTCGGCGACCAGCTCGGCCGCGGCTTCCTGGTCGGCGCCACCGCGGGCCGCACGACGCTGACCGGCGAGGGCCTCCAGCACGCGGACGGTCACTCCCCGGCCATCGCGGCGACCAACCCGGCCGCGCTCTCCTACGACCCGGCGTTCGCGTACGAGATCGCCACGATCGTCAAGGACGGCCTGCGCCGCATGTACGGCGAGGCGGCCCCGGGCGAGGACCCGAACGTCTTCTACTACCTGACGGTCTACAACGAGCCGATGCCGCAGCCGGCCAAGCCGTCCGCGCCCGGCGTCGACGAGGGCATCGTCAAGGGCCTGTACCGCTTCAACACGGCGGAGACGGCGGGCCTGACCCCGGCCGCGAACGCCCCGCGCATCCAGCTCCTGGGCTCCGGCACGGCGATCCACTGGGCGCTCAAGGCGCAGCGGCTGCTCGCCGAGGAGTGGGGCGTGGCCGCCGACGTGTGGTCCGCGACCTCCTGGACGGAGCTGCGCCGGGACGCCCTGGACGCCGACGCGGCGCTGCTGCGCGGCGAGGAGCGGGTGCCGTACGTCCGCCGGGCGCTCCAGGGCGCCGAGGGCCCGGTCCTCGCGGTCTCCGACTACATGCGCCAGGTCCCGGACCAGATCGCGCAGTGGGTCGAGCAGGACTACTCCTCGCTCGGTGCCGACGGCTTCGGCCTGTCGGACACCCGTGACGCCGCCCGCCGCCACTTCGGCGTGGACGCCGAGTCCATCGTGGCCGCGGCCCTGGCCCAGCTCGCCAGGCGCGGCGAGGTCAAGGCGGCGGCCGTGAAGGAGGCGCGCGAGCGCTACGGCCTGTAGAGGTCCCGAGCCGTCACGGAAGGCCCCCGCCCCGGCGGGGGCCTTCCGCGTCCTCCTGCATCATGTGGGGATGCGCGCTGCCCGCCTCATCAAGATGGTGCTGCTCCTCCAGTCCCGGCCCACCATGACCGCCGCCGAGCTGGCCCGGGAGCTGGAGGTGTCGGAGCGGACCGTGACGCGGGACGCGCAGGCGCTGTCGGAGGCGGGCGTGCCGGTGTACGCGGAGCGGGGCCGGGCCGGCGGCTACCGCCTGATCGGCGGCTACCGCACCCGCCTGACCGGACTGGCCCGGGGCGAGGCGGAGGCCCTGTTCCTGTCCGGGGTCCCCGGGGCACTGCGCGAGATGGGCCTGGAGGACGCGGCCTCGGCGGCCCGCCTGAAGGTGTCGGCGGCCCTGCTCCCCTCCCTGCGGGACGCCTCCCGTACGGCGGCCCAGCGCTTCCACCTGGACGCGCCGAGCTGGTTCCGCGAGCCGGAGACCCCCGAGCTGCTGCCCGCGGTGGCGGACGCGGTCTGGGACGACCGGCGCGTCGCCGCACGCTACCGGCGCGGGACGGACGAGGTCGTCCGCGACCTGGAGCCGTACGGCCTCGTGCTGAAGGCCGGGATCTGGTACCTGTGCGCGCGGGTCGCGGGGACGGCGGGCGACGGCCCCTTCCGCGTGTACCGCATCGACCGGTTCACGGCGGTGGACCCGGCCGAGGAGCGTTTCACCCGGGACGACGGCTTCGACCTGCCCGCGTTCTGGGCGGAACGGGCCGAGCAGTTCGCCCGGTCGATCCTGCGGGCCGAGGTCGTGGTGCGGCTGTCGGAGCGGGGGGTGCGCGCGCTGCCGTACGCCGTCGACGCGCTGTCCGCCCGGGAGGCGCTGGAGGGCGCGGGGGCGCCGGACGCGGAGGGCTGGGTGAGGGTGACGCTGCCGGTGGAGTCGGAGGACGTCGCGCACACGCAGCTCAGGGGACTCGGGCCGGAGGTGGAGGTACTGGCGCCGGCTGCCCTGCGGGAGCGGTTCGCACGGGATGCGCGGCGGTTGGCGGGGTTGTACGGGGGGTGAGCCCGCCCTCCGGGTGCCCGGGGCGGTCGCGGGCCCGGCGCTGCCAAGGTGCCCGGCGCGGGTGCGGGCGCGGGGTGGGTCGCGCGACCCGGCGCTGCCGGGGTGCCCGGCGCTGGTGCGGGCGCGCGGCGGGGGACGCGGGCCGGCGCTGGCCGGGTGCCGCTGCGCCCACCCATGCCGCCCCAGCGGCACGACTGCCCGCAGCTACGGCGGGAGAGCCGCGTACGGCGAGAAGGGGTCGTGTCGGGGGGTGTCCGCCCGCAGCGGTTGGCGCGTCAACGCCGCGCGCCCCCGTAGCCGACCGATTTCGCGCCGTTCCGAGGACGGACACCCCCCGGCGCGGCCCCGACCCACCCACAACGCACCGCACACCCCCACCAAACCCGCACAGGCGCCGCAGGCATCCGCATCCGCACATAACGATCCGCCCCACTCCACGTGCGCCACCCCCGCCCAGGGCCGATGCTGGACCCGTGATGGACGAGACGGAGTTCTGGGAGCTGATCGACACCGCCCGGCAGCGCGCCGACGGCGACCCCGAGGACCAGGCCGACCTGCTCGTGGAGCGGCTGCTCGACCTGGACCCGGACCTGGTGCTCGACTTCGCCCGCCACTTCGAGGCCCGTTACAACCGCGCCTGCACCTGGGACCTGTGGGGCGCCGCCTGGGTGCTGCTCGGCGGGGCCAGCGACGACGCCTTCGACTTCTTCCGGTGCTGGCTGATCGGCCAGGGCCGCGAGGTGTACGAGGGCGCGGTGCACGACCCCGACTCGCTCGCCGAGCTGCTGGACGACTTCGACGAGGAGCTGGACGGCGACGGCGAGGAGCTGGGCTACGCGGCCGACGAGGCCTACGAGCAGCTCACCGGCACCGTCGCCCCGGACCTGGGCATCGCCCCCGCGCCCGCCGAACCGCTGGGCACGCCGATCGACCTGGAGGACGACCGGGCCCTCGCCGAGCGCCTGCCCCGCCTGTGGGCGAGGTTCGGACCGGAGTGACGCGCAGCGCCCGCCGGGACGGTCAGACCCGGCCCTGGAGGCGGGCCGCCGTGTCCCTGATGTCACCGAGGCGGGCGGCGAGGGCCGCGCCCGGACAGCTCGTCGCGTAGCCGTCGTCGTGCCCCGCCACCGCGGGCAGGTTCGCGGTGGCGCCCGCGGCGTAGCGGCTGAGCCCGTTGCTGGAGACCAGGGCGACCTTCGCACGCGGGTCGGTGCCGCTCTCGCCGAGCTTCCAGGCGGCCACGGCGGCGATCGCGTCGGTCAGCTCGCGGGGCACGGGCACCCCGGCGGTGTAGGTGCCGAGGGCGGCGATCCCGGTGGTGCGGTGGTTGAAGCCCTGGGTGTGGGCGCCGGTGACGGGCCGGTCGATCCCGCCGGCCCGGCCCTCGTAGACGGTGCCGCAGCGGTCGACGACGAAGTTGTAGCCGATGTCGTCCCAGTCCCGGGCACCGGTCTGCCCCTGGTACACCCCGCGGAGTATCGCCGGCACGTCCGCGCAGTCGTAGCCGTTCGGCGTGTCCGTGTGGTGGACGAAGACCGCGATCACCTGGTCGTCGTAGCGGGGGGCGGGCTGCGCGCGGGCGGCGGCGCCCAGCCAGTCGGACCGGGGCACGATGGCGGGCCGGGGCGCGGCGTACCGGTCGGTGGCGGCGGCCGGGGCCGCCCCCGCGTCGGCCGCCCGTTGCACGCCGTCGGCGCACAGGAAGAGCGCGGCGACGGCGGCCAGGCCGGGCAGGGCGCCGAGCAGCACCCGGACCGCGGCCGGCAGGCGGGCGGCGCCGGGTATGCGGGCGGGCCGTCGCTCCCGGGCCCGGCGCGGTCCTCGGAAGACTCGCATGGTCCTACTGTCCGGCCGTTCCGCTCTGTCCGCGATGTGGGCTGTGCCACGCGGTGGAACCATCGTCCCGGTGCGCGACGTTTCAGGGGTGACCGCACACATTCCGCTCGCACGGGTGGCCGCTTTTCGGACAGTCGCGCGACTCAGGCTGATCATCGGCCCGGTACGGCGCGTACTGAGGGTCCCGGGGTCCGGTAGAAAGGCGGTTCGCGTGGACCTGCTCGACATCGTGCTGGCACTGGTGGTGCTGGCCTACGCGGCTTCCGGCTACCGGCGCGGACTGGTGGCGGGCTGTGTGTCGCTGGCGGGCTTCGTCGGCGGCGCGGCGCTCGGCGTGTGGGTCCTGCCGTGGGTGACGGACCTGGTGGCGCGGGGCTCGACGGCGGCGACGGTGGTCGCGGTGGTCACGGTGCTGCTGCCGGCGATGGTGGGCCACGAGCTGGCGGGGCGTCTCGCGCTGCGGCTGCGCCGGGAGCTGGACGCCGGTCCGCTCCGGGTGGCCGACGGCGTCGGCGGGGCGGTGGCGAACTCGGCGGCGGCGCTGATCGTGGCGTGGGTGGCGGCGAGCGTCCTGGCGGCCTCCTCGGCCACGGTGCTCACCTCGGCGATCCGGGACTCGTCGCTGTTGGGCGCGGTGCAGCGGGTGATGCCGGACACCACCCCGGCGTGGTTCTCCGGAGCGACCTCGGCCCTCGCCGACGCGGGGTTCCCGCAGGTCTTCAACCCGTTCGAGAACGAGTCGGCCGCCGAGGCCGCCGAGCCCTCCGGCGACAGCGTCACGCCCGCGGCCACCCGCGCGGCCCGGCTCAGCACGGTGAAGGTGGAGGGCGTGACCGGCACCGAGGGCCGGGAGGGCAGCGGTTTCGTGTACGCGCCGGAGCACGTGATGACCAACGCCCACGTGGTGGCCGGCATCGACGCCCCGACCGTGCGGGTGGGCGGCGTGGGCCCGGCGTACGAGGCGCGGGTGGTGCTGTTCGACCCGGACAAGGACGTGGCCGTGCTGTACGTGCCCGACCTGAGGGCACCGGTGCTGCGGTTCGACGAGGACGCCTCGCGCGGCGACGGCGCGGTGGTGGCGGGCTATCCGCGAAACGGCGACCTGGATCTGCGGGCGGCGACGGTGGCCGACCGGGTCCGCGCCACCGGTCAGAACATCTACAACGACGAGAACGTCACCCGGGAGATCTACTCGATCCGCTCCACGGTCCGCCCCGGCAACTCGGGCGGACCGCTGCTGACCACCGACGGCCGGGTGTACGGCGTGGTGTTCGCCCGTTCCACCTCCGACGCGGAGACCGGCTACGTGCTGACGGCGGCCGAGGTGGCTCCCGAGGCGCGCGCCGCGGCAAACGCCACGCGTCCGGTGAACACGGGCGAGCCGGTCACGACGTGAGCGCGCCCTGGGCGGGGCCGTCCACCCCGCTCAGCCTCTGCCCCATCAGCACATCGTCGACGTACCGCCCGTCGAGGTGGAACTCCTCGGGCTGTACGCCCTCGACGACGAAGCCCTCCGACTCGTAAAGCTTGCGGGCGGCCGTGTTGTGCCCGAGCACCCGCAGGGTGATGCGGCGGAAGCCCTCCTGCCGGGCCTCCTCGACGGCGGCCCGGACCAGCGCCCGCCCCACGCCGTGGCCGCGGGCCGCGCCGGCGACGGCGAGGCCGCGGATCTGGCGGACGTGGGTGTTGGAGGCCAACGGGGTGGGAAAGCCGAGGCGGACGTAGCCGACGACGGCGCCGTCGAGTTCGGCGACCAGGTGGGCGTCGGGCCCGCAGCTGTCACGGAAGAAGGGGTCGTCCGGCCCCGGCGGGGGTGAGACGGCGTGCAGCGGGGACCAGGTCTCGAGGTCGATCCGGCGCAGCGGCTGTTCGTCCTCCGCCCTGGCGCGGCGTATGTGCGGGGCTGGCATGACGGTCACTGTACGACGCGGTGACCGGGACCGTTCCGTGGTTTTCCGCGGGCCACCCGGCAGGATGGGTCCATGGACGACGGACGGGTGAACGGCGCTCCCAGCAACCAACGCGCCGGCAGGGGACGCCCCCGCGTCGCGGTGGCCGGCGCGTCCGGTCTCATCGGCGGCGCGCTGGCGCGGTCCCTGGCGGCGGACGGGTACGAGGTGTGCCGCCTGGTGCGGCGCGCGCCCGAGGGCCCGGACGAGATCCGCTGGGACCCCGAGAACGGGCGGGTGGACGCGGCCGGGCTGGAGGGCTGCGACGCGGTGGTCAATCTGGCCGGGGCCGGGGTGGGCGACCGCCGCTGGACCGACGCGTACAAGACCCGCATCCGCAGCAGCCGGGTGCACGGCACGACGGCGCTCGCGGAGGCCGTCGCCGCGCTGGAGCGGCCGCCGCGCGTCTTCGTGAACGGCAGCGCGATGGGCTACTACGGGGAGACCGGCGACCGGCCCGTGGACGAGAGCGCGCCCCCGGGAGAGGGCTTCCTGCCCGGTCTGTGCGTGGAGTGGGAGGCCGCGGCGGCGCCTGCCCGGGAGGCGGGGGTGCGGACGGTGTTCCCGCGCACCGGTCTGGTCGTCGCGCGCGGGGGCGGCGCCTGGGGCCGGCTGTTCCCGCTCTTCCGGGCGGGGCTCGGCGGGCGGCTGGGCGACGGGTCGCAGTACTGGTCCTTCATCGCGCTGCACGACGAGGTGGCGGCGATCCGGCACCTCATGGACCGCGACGACCTGTCCGGCCCCTTCAACCTGACCGCCCCGCGGCCGGTGACGAACCGTGAGGTGACGGTGGCCATGGGCCGGGTGCTGCACCGTCCGGCGCCGTTCGCGGTGCCCGCGCCGGTCCTGCGGGCGGCGCTCGGCGAGATGGCGGGCGATGTCCTCGGCAGCGCCCGGGTCCTGCCGGCCCGCCTCCTGGAGTCGGGCTTCCGCTTCGCGTTCCCGGAGATCGACGGGGCGATCCGGGCGGCGCTGTAGACGAGCCCGTATGCGACCACCGTGCGACCGTGTGCCGCGTCCGGGCGATTCCCGTTGACCCTTCCGGGTCCTAACCTCGTCTCGAACTCGGGTATTCCTCAAGCCTGTTGGGGGCATGACGTCTCCAGCGGCCGCGCAACCTCGAGGAGGGGCACGTGCTTGAGCCCGCGTACCAGGCGGACGTCGTCGTCGTGGGGGCCGGGATCGCCGGACTCGCCGCGGCGCAACGGCTGACCAGCGCAGGAGTGACGACCACGGTCCTGGAGGCCGCCCCTACGGTGGGCGGCCGGATGGCCACCGAGAAGGTCGACGGTTTCCGGCTCGACAGAATCGGACAGCCGCTGTCCACGGCGTATCCCGAACTGCGCCGCACCCCCGGGCTCGACGGCCTCGCGCTGCTGCCCTTCGCCCCCGGGGTCCTGCTGCACAGCGAGGGCCGGCACCACCGCGCGGGCGCCCCGGCGGGCGTACGGAGCGCGCGGGGCGCACTCCATGCGGTGCGCGCCCTCGCGAGCGCCCCCCGTTCGGTGCCCGCGCCCCGCGCCCGGGCCGGTGCCCCGCTCGGCACCGCCGTGGACCAGGCCCGGCTCGGTGCCGCCCTGGCCCGGCTCGCGCACACGCCGGCCGAGCGGCTGCTGGTCCGGCCGGAGCTGCCCGCCGCCCGGGCACTGGCCACCCGTGGGCTGCCGGCCCGCACGATCGACGGTTTCCTGCGCCCGCTGCTCGCCGCCCTGCTGTACGACCCGGACCTCACGACGTCCAGCCGGTGCGCGGACCTCGCACTGCGCGCCTTCGCCGGCGGGCGGCTCGCGCTGCCGGAGGGCGGCGCCGAGGCGCTGCCGGAGCACCTGGCGCGGTCTCTGCCGCCGGGCACCGTGCACACCGGCGTCCGGGTCACCTCGGTCGCGACCAACGCCGTGACCACCGCGGAGCACGGCGTCATCCGCTGCCGGGCCGTCCTGGTGGCGACCGACGCCCGCGCGGCGGCCGAACTGCTGCCGGGTCTGCGGGTGCCGGACTTCCACCCGGTGACGGTGGTCCACCACACGACCGACGAGCCGGCGACCACCGGCGCGGCCCTGCTGCTCGACGCCGACCGGGGCGGCCCGGTCGCCCACACGGCGCAGATCAGCCAGGTGGACCCGTCCCGTGCGCCCGCCGGACGCACCCTGGTCTCCTCGACCGTCCTCGGCCCTCCCCCGCCCGACCTCGACACCGCCGTGCGCATCCACCTCTCCCGCCTCTACGGCACCCCGACGGCCCGCTGGGAGACCCTGGCCGTGCACCACACGCCCGAGGCGGTGCCCGCGATGCGCCCGCCGCACGACCCGCGCAGGCCGGTACGGCTGCTGGCCGGGCTGTACGTGTGCGGCGACCACCGCGACACCAGCACCGCCCAGGGCGCGCTGCACTCGGGCCACCGGGCCGCGGCGGCGATCCTGACCGACCTGGGCGCGGGCCGCCCGATGCACTCGGCGGAACGGACGGCGACGGCCCACGCCGCCTAGGACGGGGTCCGGCGCTATCCCAGGGCGGCCACCTTGTCCCGGTAGCCCCGGACCGGGGCGGCGTCCCGGTAGGGCTCCAGGCGGCGTTCGAAGTCGCGGACGTACTCCGCGGCCCGCACCGAGCGCATCTCGGCCGCCTGCCCCGCCGCCTCGGCGGCCAGCTGGCAGGCCTGGTCCAGCTCGCCGAGGCCGAGCCGTGCGGTGGCGAGGACGACCCGGCAGAACAGCCGGCTGCGGGCGTAGACGGGGGCGCGCAGTTGCAGCGAGCGTTCCGCGTGCTGGGCGGCGGCGCGGAACTGCTGAAGGTCGCGGTGGCAGTGCCCGAACTCGTCGGCGAGCTGCGCCTCGTCGAAGAAGCGCGCCCAGTGCGGCACCTCGTCGCCGGGCCGGGCGGCCTCCATCGCGCGCTCGGCCCGCACCAGTGCCGCCGTGCACGCCCGCACCTCGCCGAGGACGCCGTGCGCCCGCGCCTCGGCGGCGTGCAGCAGGGTCTGCACGACCGGCGGCGCGGAGGTCCCCACGCCCTGCTGCGCCACCCGGGCGAGCTGCACGGCCTCCCGCCCGTGGCCCAGGTAGACGGCCTGCCGGCTCATGGTGACCAGCACGTACGAGCCGTACGCCCGGTCCGCCGCCGCCTGCGACAGCCGCAGCGCCTGCACGAAGTACCGCTGGGCGAGCCCGTGCGCGGCGATGTCGTACGAGGTCCAGCCCGCGAGCCGGGTGAGGTCCGCGGCGGCGGCGAACAGCCGGCGGCCGGTCTGCTCGCCGTAGGTGCCGCGGAGCATCGGCTCCAGCTCGTGCTCCAGGTAGCGCACCAGGGCCTGGCGGGCGTGGCCCCCGCCGTACCGGTCGTCGAGACTGCGGAACAGCTCGCCGACCGAGCGCAGCGCGGCGAGGTCGCCGCCGCTGACCTTCTGGCCGGGGCCGCGCTCGGCGGGGGCCCGGCGCCGGGCCGGGTCGAGCGGGACGGCGAACCCGGGGGTCGCGGGGCGGCCCTGCGCGGGGATGCGCACGGGCACCTCGGTGCGGGCCACCTTCTCGTCGGCGCGGCCGATCAGCCAGTCCCGGCTGGGCACCACGAGCCCGGCCGGGGTGAAGGCGATCTTCCGCAGTTCGGCGTGGCTGCCGGAGTCCTTGCGCCACAGCCCGCCGACGATGTCGACCGCCTCCTCCGGGCTCCCGGCGAACTCCAGGCCCGCGTAGACGGGCGCGCAGGCGTCCAGGCCGAGGTCCTGGGCGGTCAGGCGGCGGCCCAGGCGCCGGGTGAAGACCTCGGCGATCAGGGCCGGGGTGGTGCCGCGGGGCTGCTGACCGCGCAGCCACCGGGTGACGGACGTCTTGTCATATCTCAGGTCCAGGCCGTGTTCGAGTCCGAGCTGGTCGACGCGACGCGCGAGACCCGCGTTCGAGAACCCCGCTTCGGCGATGAGCGCGGCGAGCTGGCGGTTGGGAGTGCGCTGCGCGGGTCGTTCCGTCATGGTGCGGTGCGGTCTCCTGCCTTCCGGGCGTTCGAAGTGCCCGGAGCGCCTGTGAGCAGCCCTTATGGCCTCGTGAACGGCGTGAATGTAGCGGAGAGTAAGCACCAGATCGCACAATTCGCCCGGCATTCATCCGATCGTGTGAGGATTGCCCGCCCGGCTGACGACGAGCGGGCGGTCGTACAGTGGCGTGGGCACGCTTCGTGCCTTACGACCTTGCAGGGAGGCACGTGCCGTGAGTGAGCTGCGCTTCGTCCGGATGGGCTTCGGTGCCGAACGCGTCGAGTACCAGGAGGCGTGGGACGAACAGCGCCGGGTGCACGCCGCGCGGTTCGCCGACGAGGTCCCCGACACCGTGCTGCTCCTCGAACACCCGCCGGTCTACACCGCCGGCCGGCGCACCGAGGACAGCGAACGCCCCCTCGACGGCACCCCGGTCGTCGACGTGGACCGGGGCGGCAAGATCACCTGGCACGGCCCGGGCCAGCTGGTGGGCTACCCGATCCAGAAGCTCCCGCGTCCGGTCGACGTGGTGGCCCACGTCCGCCGCCTGGAGGAGGCCCTGATCCGCACCTGCGCGGAGTTCGGCCTGGAGACCACCCGGGTCGAGGGCCGCAGCGGCGTCTGGGTCCTCGGCGACCCGGTCGAGCGGCGCCCGAAGCTCGGCGGCCTCTCCCTGGACTTCGACCCGCGCCTGACGGACGAGGAGTTCGACCCCCGCCTCAACGGCCCCGACTACGCCCCGTCCAACGCCGGCCAGCGCCGCGAGGACCGCAAGATCGCCGCGATCGGCATCCGGGTCGCCAAGGGCGTCACCATGCACGGCTTCGCGCTGAACGTGAACCCCGACAACAAGTGGTTCGACAAGATCATCCCCTGCGGCATCCGCGACGCGGGCGTCGCGTCCCTGGCCAATGAACTCGGCCGCGACGTGACCATCGAGGAGGTCCTCCCGGTGGCCGAACGCCACCTGCGGGACGTCCTGGAGCACGCGGAACTCAAGCCCCGGGTCATCGAGAAGACACCGGCGGCATAAATCCAGCACCGGGGCATAAATCCAGCCCGTCCGGCGTTTGAAGACGAGGCCCGTTCAGGGCCGAAGCGGGGGCCTGGGGGCGGCAGCCCCCGGAGGCCAGCACCCTCGCCGGGCATTCAAAACAACGGGCGTACGCTTAAAGGCGCCGAAGAATCAAACGCTAGGGAGCCGGTCGTGTCCGCAGTCGCACCCGACGGACGCAAGATGCTGCGCCTGGAGGTCCGCAACAGCCAGACCCCCATCGAGCGCAAGCCCGAGTGGATCAAGACCCGGGCGAAAATGGGCCCCGAGTACACCAAGATGCAGAACCTCGTGAAGAGCGAGGGCCTGCACACGGTCTGCCAGGAAGCCGGCTGCCCCAACATCTACGAGTGCTGGGAGGACCGCGAGGCGACCTTCCTCATCGGCGGCGACCAGTGCACCCGGCGCTGCGACTTCTGCCAGATCGACACCGGCAAGCCCGAGGCGCTCGACCGCGACGAGCCGCGCCGCGTCGGCGAGTCCGTGGTCACCATGGACCTGAACTACGCCACCATCACCGGCGTCGCCCGCGACGACCTCCCGGACGGCGGCGCGTGGCTGTACGCGGAGACGGTGCGCCAGATCCACCAGCAGACCGCCGGCCGCGAGGCCGGCCGCACCAAGGTCGAGCTGCTGGCCCCCGACTTCAACGCGGTCCCGGAGCTGCTCCGGGAGGTCTTCGACTCCCGCCCCGAGGTCTTCGCGCACAACGTCGAGACCGTCCCGCGGATCTTCAAGCGCATCCGCCCCGGCTTCCGCTACGAGCGCTCCCTGAAGGTCATCACCGACGCCCGCGACTACGGCCTGGTCACCAAGTCGAACCTGATCCTCGGCATGGGCGAGACCCGTGAGGAGATCAGCGAGGCGCTGAAGCAGCTGCACGAGGCCGGCTGCGAGCTGATCACCATCACGCAGTACCTGCGCCCGTCCGTGCGCCACCACCCCGTGGAGCGCTGGGTCAAGCCGCAGGAGTTCGTGGAGCTCCAGCAGGAGGCCGAGCAGATCGGTTTCTCCGGCGTGATGTCGGGCCCGCTGGTGCGCTCCTCGTACCGGGCCGGACGGCTCTACGGCATGGCCATGGAGCAGCGCCGGTCCGCCACCGTGTGAAGTCCCGCACAAGCCACTACCGGCCGGTAAGGGCCGAGACGCCGCGGCCCCGACCGTCCTCGCTGATGAGGACACCGGTCGGGGCCGCGCGCCCGTTCCGGGACCCGGCAGCGCGGATTCATGTGCGTTTGACCGGCGGGTCACGCCCTGGTAACACCAATCAGTGACCCTGGAATCACAGCACGTACACCACCACGTACACCCGTCTCCGTACCCGGAGCCGTACCGAGGGGGGACCTCCACCATGCAGGCCGCGCCCGTTCGCCCCACCGCCGCCCGCACCACCGCCGTCCGCGCCACCGCCATCCCGTCGTTCACCACCGCCCTGCGGGCCGTCGAGTCGCTGCTGATGAGCGGCGGCCAGCGCACCGCCCGGCGCAACGCCTGGAACTCGGTCCTGGAGGACCGCCGCCGCGCCAAGGACCGGATCGAGACGGAGCGCGCGCTGCGGCAGTCCGTCGCCGGCCGTTCCTGACCGCGTCCCGCTTCCCCCCGCCGGACACTGCCGTCGTCGGCGCTTTCGGGGGCACGTAGACTTCGTGCCATGGCGAGGAAGGAACCTGCAGCGGACGCTGCGAATCCCGGGCGACTGAAGCAGATCGCTCTGACCTACAAGATGACCCGCAAGGCCGACAAGAAGATCGGTCTTGTGCTCGCGGGTGTCGGCATCGTCGTCTTCGGTGTCCTCCTCGCGATCGGCTTCTTGATCGGTCACCCCATCTATCTCGGCATCCTGGGCCTGCTGCTCGCCTTCCTCGCGACGGCGATCGTCTTCGGGCGCCGGGCCGAGCGGGCGGCCTTCGGCCAGATGGAGGGACAGCCGGGCGCCGCGGCGGCCGTACTGGACAACATCGGCCGGGGCTGGACGACGACCCCCGCGGTGGCGATGAACCGCAATCAGGACGTGGTGCACCGCGCGGTCGGCAAGGCGGGCATCGTGCTGGTCGCGGAGGGCAACCCGAACCGGGTGAAGTCCCTGCTCGCGGCCGAGAAGAAGAAGATGAACCGCATCGTCGCCGACGTCCCCGTGCACGACCTGCTCGTGGGCAGCGGCGAGGGCCAGGTCGAGCTGAAGAAGCTGCGCACGACCATGCTCAAGCTCCCCCGCGTCCTGACCGGCCCGCAGGTCACCGTGACCAACGACCGGCTGCGCGCCCTGGGCGACCTGATGAGCAACATGCCGCTGCCCAAGGGCCCGATGCCCAAGGGCATGCGGATGCCCAGGGGCGGCAACCCCAGGCAGCGCTGACCCGTAGGACTCCGAGACGCCGGTACGGCGAGGGGGGCGGCCCGAGTGATCGGGCCGCCCCCCTCGCCGTACCGGTCGTCCTGACCGGTCGTCCCGCCGGCCTCGTGGTGCGGGTGTCAGATCCGGACTTCCACGGTGCGGGCCAGCCGGTCGTGCAGGCCCCGGCCGTCGCGGTCCCAGATCAGCGCCGGGAGGGCGAGGCACAGCAGGACCGAGCGCAGCAGGGCGCGCAGCGGGCTGGGGCGGCCGGTGGCGAGGTCCACGACCCGCAGGCCCAGCAGGCGCTTGCCCGGGGTGAAGCCGACCGTGCCGACGGTCAGCACGCTCAGCACGAAGAAGATCAGCAGCGCCCAGTTGCTCGCCGTCTGTCCGTAGCTGCCCGTGATCAGCCCGTATGCGATCAGGGAGCACAGGGCCCAGTCGACGGCCAGCGCGCCGAGCCGCCTGCCCGGGCGGGCGATCGAACCCGGTCCCTCCTCGGGCAGACCGAGCTGCTCGCCGCGGTGTCCGAGATCGGCGCCGGCCTCTTCCACGGCCGCGCGGGGGCCGGAGAGCCACGACCCGATTGCTTGCCTGTTGTCCACCCGAACACGGTACTGCGCCCGTATACGTACCGGGAACGGCGGGGTGTGCGGGCCCTCCATCCGGCCTAGGCTGGGGAGGGAGCCGGTTAACTTCTGTGAAACAAATGGGTCACGCCCGAGAAATCACCCGTCCCTAGGGTCGAAGAAGCGTGTGCCACCCGCACTGGCCGCACGAACGATCTACCACCCCGGCGGGACGGTCGGGAGTAGGAGGAGCTGGATGTTCCAGAACGCCGACGAGGCCAAGAAGTACATCGCCGACGAGGACGTCAAGTTCGTCGACGTCCGGTTCTGCGACCTGCCGGGCGTCATGCAGCACTTCACGCTGCCCGCCGCCGCGTTCGACCCCGACGACGAGCAGGCGTTCGACGGCTCCTCGATCCGCGGCTTCCAGGCCATCCACGAGTCGGACATGTCGCTGCGCCCCGACCTGTCCACCGCGCGCATCGACCCGTTCCGCCGGGACAAGACGCTCAACATCAACTTCTTCATCCACGACCCGATCACGGGCGAGCAGTACTCCCGCGACCCGCGGAACGTGGCGAAGAAGGCCGAGGCGTACCTGGCCTCCACGGGCATCGCCGACACGGCGTTCTTCGGTCCCGAGGCCGAGTTCTACGTCTTCGACTCCGTCCGCTTCGCCACCAGCGCGAACGAGTCCTTCTACCACATCGACTCCGAGGCCGGCGCCTGGAACACCGGTGCGCTGGAGGACAACCGCGGTTACAAGGTCCGCTACAAGGGCGGTTACTTCCCGGTCCCGCCGGTCGACCACTTCGCCGACCTGCGCGCCGAGATCTCCCTGGAGCTGGAGCGGTCCGGCCTCCAGGTCGAGCGCCAGCACCACGAGGTGGGCACCGCCGGCCAGGCGGAGATCAACTACAAGTTCAACACGCTGCTCGCGGCCGCGGACGACCTCCAGCTCTTCAAGTACATCGTGAAGAACGTGGCCTGGAAGAACGGCAAGACGGCGACCTTCATGCCGAAGCCGATCTTCGGTGACAACGGCTCGGGCATGCACGTCCACCAGTCGCTGTGGTCGGGCGGCGAGCCGCTCTTCTACGACGAGCAGGGCTACGCCGGTCTGTCGGACACCGCGCGGTACTACATCGGCGGCATCCTCAAGCACGCCCCGTCGCTGCTGGCCTTCACCAACCCGACGGTGAACTCCTACCACCGCCTGGTGCCGGGCTTCGAGGCGCCGGTGAACCTGGTGTACTCGCAGCGCAACCGCTCCGCCGCGATGCGCATCCCGATCACGGGCTCCAACCCGAAGGCCAAGCGCGTGGAGTTCCGCGCCCCGGACGCCTCCGGCAACCCGTACCTGGCCTTCTCGGCGCTGCTGCTCGCGGGCCTGGACGGCATCAAGAACAAGATCGAGCCGGCCGAGCCGATCGACAAGGACCTCTACGAACTGGCTCCCGAGGAGCACGCGAACGTGGCGCAGGTCCCGACCTCCCTGGGCGCCGTCCTCGACCGCCTGGAGTCCGACCACGAGTTCCTGCTCCAGGGCGATGTCTTCACGCCGGACCTGATCGAGACGTGGATCGACTTCAAGCGCGCCAACGAGATCGCGCCGCTGCAGCTGCGTCCGCACCCGCACGAGTTCGAGATGTACTTCGACGTGTGATCGACGGCTCACGCCGATCCGGCCGGCGCCCCCGTCCCCGTTTCCCGGGGGCGGGGGCGCCGTCGTGCGTGGCCGAAACCCTTCACAGGGCGCGGGCGGGCCGGGATCATGGCTGTTGACACGGCTGTTCGAGTCAGGGGGACGGGGAGAGTGCCGGAGATGCCGGAGCGCGACGACGAGGAGCGCGAGTACGACCTGAGGTGGGCGGAGGGCGCCGAGCACAAGGAGCCCTCGGCGCGCGCCCGGATGCTCGCCGCGCGCTGGAAGGAGAACCCTCCCGGCCCGGTCCCCTTCCGCGCCGACCCCGACCACGTGGGCTCCGGGCGCCGGTCGTCGTGGGTGTCCACCGCCGTGGTCCTCGGCTGCGTGGCCGCGGTGATCGTGCTGCTCGGCTACATCAACTTCCGGGCGCCGTACTAGGGGGTGTCGGCCGGAGGCTGTGACGCCGGATGAAGCGTGGGTGACCGGCCGTCCGCCGCGCCGTCCCCCGGAGGCGAAGCCGCAGAGCCCGCGTCGGGTTGCCCGCGCTTGATGGCCGCGTCCACCGCGGCACCGATGCGGCGCAGTGCCGCCAGCTCCTGAGGACCGAGACCATCGATCAGGTACTCGCGGACTGCGGCGACGTGTCCCGGCGCCGCCGCCACCACTACGTCGTAACCGGCCTCGGTCAGCGTCGCGGCGGTGCGCCTTCCGGAACCGGGGATCCGCTTCCGTGCGAGCAGTTCGCGCTTCTCGAGCCGGCCGACGACATGGGACAGCCTCGACAGTGACGCCGCCGTTCGCGCGGCCAGGGCGCTCATCTGCATGGTGCGGTCCGGCTGCTCGGAGAGGACCGAGAGCACCATGTACTCGAAGAAGGTCAGCTGAGCCTCGCGCTGCATGCGCGCATCCAGCGCGGCCGGCAGGCTGATCATGATCGCGGAGTTGGCCAGCCACGCCGCCAGTTCGTCGCCGTTCAGCCATCGCGTCCCGGCAACCGGACCGGTGGACTCCCCCGAGCCTGAGCCTTCGTCGGCACGAGCCGTCGCCTCGGATGCCAGCCCGTTCCGTGGACGCCGACGGCGCCCGCCGTTCGTGTCATCTGCCGTGCTCGCCATGAGGACATCCTAGACCCACTTATTGACGCGTCAAGTTCGAAGGAGTAGAACTTGACGCGTCAAGTTCGCTCTGCGGTGCTGAGGCCCGCCCCACACGGAATGGACAACAGATGCAGTCCACGTCGCTCGGCAGGCTCGATGTCCCGCGCATCGGCCTGGGTGTCATGGGGATGTCGGCCTTTTACACCGGCGCCGGCCGGGACGAAGCCGAGTCGATCCGCACCATTCGTCACGCCGTCGACCTCGGTGTCACCCATCTGGACACCGCCGAGGTGTACGGCCCCTACGTCAACGAGGAACTGCTGGGTCGCGCGATCAAGGGCCGCCGGGACGAAGTCGTCCTCGCCACCAAGTTCGGCCTCGTCTCCCACACCGGTCGGCCGGGCCCGGACAGCACCCCCGCCAACATTCACACGGCTGTCGACGGCTCACTGCGGCGGCTCGGAACCGACCGCATCGACCTCTACTACCAGCACCGGGTCGACCCCACCACTCCCATCGAGGAGACGGTGGGGGCGCTGAGCGAGCTGGTGGAGGCGGGCAAGGTCCGCCACATCGGACTGTCGGAGGCGGCAGCGGCGACCATCCGCCGGGCCCATGCGGTCCATCCCGTGGCCGCCGTCCAGAGCGAGTACTCGCTGTGGACGCGGGACCCGGAGGCCGAGGTGCTGCCCACGCTGCGTGAGCTCGGCATCGGACTGGTTCCCTACGCACCGCTGGGACACGGCTTTCTCACCGGTGGCATCCGCACCCTGGACGGCCTGGACGCCACCGACTGGCGTCGCTCCAATCCCCGGTTCACCGGCGACAACCTCACGCGCAACCTGCGCATCGTCGACGAGGTACGCGAGGTCGCCGACGAGGTCGGGGCCACGCCCGCGCAGGTCGCTCTGGCCTGGCTGCTCGCGCAAGGACACGGCATCGCGCCCATTCCGGGGACGACACGCATCGACCGCCTCAAGGAGAACAGCGCCGCTGACGGCATCCGGCTCACCCCGGGCCAGATCGCCCGCCTGAACCACCTCACACCGGCGTCCGGCGAACGCCATGCCGAGCCCGACATGGCCGCCGTCGACCAGTGAGTCAAGCGCGCACGCGCCGACTCGCCCCGCACACCACACCACGTCCTGCTTCAGCGAAAGAAACGGAACACCACATCATGTCAAGCAATCTCATCCGGGTCGGCATCATCGGCGCGGACACGAAGGCGAGCTGGGCCGGCGCCTCGCACATACCCGCGCTGGCGGCACAGCCCGACTTCCACCTGGCCGGTGTGGCGACGCGGCACGAGGAGAGCGCGCGCGGCGCTGCCGAGGCGTTCGGCGCCGAGCGTTGGTTCGCGGACCCCTACGCGCTCATCGGTGACCCTTCGATCGACCTCGTCACCGTCGCGGTGAAGGTCCCCGCTCACCGCGAGCTCGTCCTGGCGGCCCTCGCGGCGAACAAGGCCGTGTACGCGGAGTCGCCGCTGGGCGCGACCCTCGCGCAGACGGAAGAGATGGCTGAGGCGGCCGGCTCACTGCACACCGCGATCGGCCTGCAGGGCCGGCTCAACCCCTCGGTACGCCGCGCGGCGGAGATCATCGCTGAGGGCCGGCTCGGGCGGCTGCTCTCGGCGCGAGTCGCCGCGACGACCTTCGGCAACGGCCCGGAGTCGGTGAGCGCGTACGAGTACTTCGACAAGGCAGCGTCCGGAGCCAATTTCCTCACCATCGCCGCGGGCCACGTCCTGGATGTGGTCGAGGCCGTTCTCGGCGACATCACCGAGATCGACGCCCGCACCGAACTCCTCTGGCCCCAGGTGAAGTTGGTAGACACCGGCGCGATATCCGTCCGCGAGGTCCCGGATCACCTCGACGCCATCGCCAAGACCTCCTCGGGGGCGCCGGTCGGGGTGCAGATCCTGGCGGGCGTGCCCGCACCCGACGCCCACTTCATTCTGGAAGTACGCGGATCGGATGGCTGGCTGAAGCTGACGGGCAACCACCCCGCGGGCGTCCAGGTCGGCGACCTCACCCTCTCGTCGAGCGTCGACTTCACCGCGCCCGACCGCCCGGTCGCCACCGGCGCGGGACCCACCGCCGCCGACATCTGGACGGGCGCTTCCATCAACGTCGGCGAGGTCTACGCCAGCCTGGCCCGCGACATCACGAACGGCACCCACCACACCCCGGGATTCCAGCACGCCGCCCACAACAGCCGTCTCATCGCCCGAGTCGAACAGGCCGCCCGGACCGGCGTCCGGCGCTGACGCCACCGCACCTCGCGGCACGGTGCCTCACTGCCGTGACGGATACGGCGACCGATCCGCGGGCACGGGTGGCCGACATAGGTTCGGACTCGCTGAAGGGTTCCTGAGACCCACCACCCCGATCAGGGAGTCGTTGATGATGTCAGTCCCTCGTCACCATGGCGCTCGCGGCGCTTCGCCGCGGGCTCACGGCGCATGACCACCTCCGCGCGCGCCGCTGTTCTCGAAGCGCGGGACGGGCCCTTCGATCTCCGCGACATCGAGATCGAGGACCCGCGGTCCGACGAGGTACTCGTTCGCATGGTCGCGACCGGAATATGCGCGACCGACGCTCACGTGCGGGCACAGCGCATGGCGACGCCGCTGCCGGTGGTGCTGGGGCACGAGGGAGGAGGGGTCGTCGAACGCGTGGGGGCCGCTGTCACCACCGTCGAGCCCGGTGACCACGTCGTCCTCTCCTACCACTCGTGCGGCCGCTGCAAGCCGTGCATGTCCTCGCACCCGGCCTACTGCGACAACGTCTGGGCGGCCAACTTCGCAGGTGCCCGCCTGGACGGCTCGAACGGTCTCCACGTCGCCCACGGGGCTGAGCCGCACGGTCACTTCTTCGGCCAGTCCTCGTTCGCCACCCACGCCCTGACGCACCAACGGAACACGATCAAGGTCCCCCGCGATCTGCCCCTCGACGTCCTGGCTCCGCTGGGGTGCGGGTTGCAGACGGGGGCGGGGGCCGTACTCAAGGCCCTCGCCGTGCCGGCGGGAGCGTCCTTCGCGGTCTTCGGCGTGGGAGCGGTGGGCCTGGCGGCGGTGATGGCGGCACATGTCGCGGGTGCCACCACCATCGTCGCCGTCGACGTCGACCCCGGCCGCCTCGATCTGGCCCGCGATCTCGGAGCGACGCACCTCGTCGACCCCGGCCGGGTCGAGGATCTGACCGGCGCGCTCCGGACCGTCGACGAACGCGGTCTGGAGTACGTCCTCGACACCAGCGGCCGCGCGGAGAACCTCGACGCCGGGGTCGGCGCCCTGGCACCGATGGGCCGATTCGGCTTCGTGGCGTTCCACGAAGGAGCGGGCGCCGTGCTCGACGCCGGCCGGCTCACGCTCGGCCAGTCGCTTCAGGGCATCATCCAGGGCGACGCCGTCTCGTCGCTCCTGATCAACGACCTTGCCCAGCTCTATCGAGCGGGCCGGTTCCCCATCGACCGACTGCTGTCCTTCTACGACTTCGCCGATATCAACACCGCGTTCGAGGATGCGGGCTCAGGCCGCGTCACCAAGGCGGTCCTTCGCTTCACGTCACCGGGATAGACCACCCGTTCGACAGCTTCCCCAGAACACAGAAAGGCGTCCCGTCGATGTGCCAGAGCGGTCAGAAACCCATCAACGTCGAAGAAACCCCGAGCTTCTACGGGATCGACCCCTACGGGTTCCCCCGCGCGGGGGCGGACGACCCGGTGGACCCCGCGGGCTATTACCCCCCGTATTTCCAGAGCGAGCACTTCCAGAAGTACGGCTATCACGTGGAAGAACTGCGCGGCGGCTTCTACTGGGTCACCAGTGCCGGCTACGACGCCGCATTCGTGGTGACCGAGGAGGGCGTGGTCGCGATCGACGCACCCCCGACGCTGGGCGAGAACATGCTGGCGGCGATCGAGGACGTCACCGACCGACCGGTGACCCACGTCATCTACAGCCACTGGCACGCCGATCACATCGGCGCGGCCTCCGTGTTCGGTCCCGACGTCGAGATCGTCGCCCACCGCATCACCAAGGAACTCCTGGAGCGCTTCCCCGACCCGAAGCGCCCCCTGCCGACGAAGACGTTCGACGACGAACTCGTCCTCGAAGTGGGCGGTGTGAGCCTGCAACTCTCCTACCGGGGAGAGAACCACTGCCCCGGCAACATCTTCATCTACGCACCGCGGCAGAAGGTGCTCACGGCCGTGGACATCGTCAGTCCGGGAAGCGTCACGTTCATGCACTGCGACGCCTCGCAGAACATCTCCGGCTGGTACGAGGCTCAGGCCCAGATCCTCGAATACGACTTCGACTACTTCGTCGGCGGGCACCACATGCATTACGGCACCTACGAGCAGGTGAAGCTGTGCGTGGAGTACTTCACCGACGTGCTCGAGGGGGCGACCGCGGCGGTCGAGCGGTTCAGCCGCTCGGATGCGCTCGCCGACATCGTGACCGGCACCGGCTGGGACAGGATCTTCGTCGGTACCGAGAACTGGATCAGCTCCATGGCGAACTACACCACCCGCCACGTCCTCGAGAAGCAGACGAGCGACGGCCGGCTCTGGTGGGAACGGCTGGCAGGAGCCACTACCCAGACCAAGTACCACGCGTACACCGTGCTGGAGTCGATCCGCCTCGAACGGCCCCGGCCGGACTACCGCCTGCGGGGCGAGAATCCTCCGGTCTTCCTGACCTGACACCGTTCTGAACGGTGCGGGCAAACCCTTGTATACGAGAAGGATCATTATGAAAGCCGTCGTCATCACCTCGTTCGGCGAACCCTCCGTGTTGCGGGTTGCGGAGGCTCCGCGACCAGCGCCGGGTCCGGGTCAGGTACTGGTGCGGGTTCACGCCGCCGGGGTGAACCCGGCGGAGATCCAGGCACGCGCCGGAGCGTTCGGCCTGCGTGCTCCCGCCATCCTCGGATTCGAGTTCGCCGGCGTCGTCGAGGCGGCCGGCCCGGGCGTCGACGAGGGCGTGGTCGGCGACCGCGTCGCCGGGTGGCCGGACTCCGCCACCCAGGGCTCCTACGCCGAGTACACGGTCAGCAGCAACTTCGCGACGATCCCCGACGGCGTTTCCTTCGAGGAGGCCGCGGCTACTGTCATCGGCGCCGACAACGCGGCAAGGGGTCTCGGGCTTCTGAACCTTCGCCCGGGTGAAACGCTCGTGGTCACCGGCGCGAGCGGTGCTCTGGGCGCCGCCGCCGTGCAGTTCGCGCGACGGCGCGGTGTGACGGTGATCGGCGTCGCCGGGACCGCCAACGCCGACTTCGTCAAGAGTCTCGGAGCGACCCCTGTCGCCCACGGCCCGGGCCTGGTCGATCGCATCCGTGCCGCCGCTCCGGGCGGGGTCGACGCCGCGCTCGACACCGCCGGCAAGGGGCTCCTTCCGGCCCTCGTCGATCTTCTCGGCGGCCCCGGCCGGATCGTGACGCTCGCCGACCGCGATGCCGCACGACACGGCGTCGCATTCAGCCCCGGGGGCAGCGGGAACCGCGACCGCGGCCCGGTCCAAGAAGCCCTGGATCTGATCGCCGCCGGCGCATGGACCGCACGCATCGGCCGGAGCTTCCCACTCGACGAGGCCGCGGAAGCTCATCGCCTCGTCGCCACGGGCCACACCCACGGCAAAGTCATCCTCCTTCCCTGACTTGGCCGACCGGCCATTCAACCACGACAACAATCAATTGGAGAACCCGAAATGCCTGCAGTCCTCGTCCATGGTGTACCTGATACCCACCGGCTTTGGGACACCCTCCGTTCCCATCTTCGACGCGAAGATGTCGTGACGATCGATCTCCCCGGGTTTGGCGTACCCCTGCCGGAAGGATTCACGTCGACGAAGGAAGAGTATCTCGATTGGCTCATTGAGAAGATCGCGGAAATCGGCGAACCCGTCGACCTGGTCGGTCATGACTGGGGGTCTCTGCTCACCGGCCGTCTCGCGTCTGTCCGACCGGATCTGGTGCGGACATGGACAGGCATCAGCGGCCCCATCGATCCGGAGTATCCGTGGCACTATCTTGCCAAGATCTGGCAGACGCCGGGCGAGGGCGAGCAGTGGATGGCGGACCTCGACCTCGAGGAGTTCGCAGCAAGCCTCAACGAGGCGCAGATGCCGCGCGACGCGGCAGACGAAGCGGTCCGGCATATGGATGCCACTATGAGGGCAAGCATTCTCGCCCTTTACCGTTCGGCGATCGAGGTCGGGGCGGAGTGGAAGCCGGGTCTGAGCAAGGTGACCGCACCAGCGCTCGTGATCTGGGGCCTGGACGATCCGTTTCTTCCTCACCGCTTCGCCGACGAGCTCGGTAATGCCACCCGCGCACGTGCCGTCTTCAAGCTGCGCAGCTCGCACTGGCCGATGATAGAGCGGCCGGCCGATGTCGCGCGCGAACTCGAGGCCCACTGGGCTCACGTGTAAAACCTGCGCTTGGGTCACTCGGGCTCGCCGCTACGCGAACGGCAGTAATTGCTCGCTCGCCGTGGTGAGCCCGAGTGCCCACGCATGTATCCGGAAACGAATCTTCGTGACGCAGCCCGGAGAGCGTTGCCGGGCTGCACAAGGCAGGAGCATCCTGATGACGAATTCAGCAAAAACCCGGATCGGCGTCGGCCTTGTCGGGGCCAGTGCCGATTGGGGCTGGGGCGCGATTGCTCACGTCCCGGCGCTGCAGGCGCTCGACGCGTTCCAGATCCGCGCCGTCAGTACGACTCGTATGGAGAGCGCGAACGCGACCGCTCGTCGGCTGGGCGTCGATCTCGCCTTCGACACACATCAGGCTCTGGTCGAGCGACCGGAGGTCGACCTGGTGGTGGTTGCGGTCAAGGTGCCGGAGCACAAGCGGATTGTTTCCGACGCGTTGGCCGCGGGCAAAATGGTTTATTGCGAATGGCCGCTCGCAAGAAACCTGTCGGAGGCCGAAGCGCTGGAGGGCTTGGCCCGCGAGCGGGGGCTGCGGACGGTTGTCGGGTTGCAGGGCGGCCTGCACCCGCCGATCCTCTTCCTTCGCGACCTCATCGCGCAGGGCGTGATCGGCAAGCCGCTCAGCACGAGCATCCGAGCGCATGTGTCCGACGCCATGTGGGTCGGCCGATATGACCCGCCGGTCGAGTACATGGCCGACGCACAGCATGGCGCCACGCTTCTGAGCATCATGCTCGGCCACGGGCTCGAACCGCTTGCCCGCGTGCTCGGCACGTTCGAGAGTCTGTCCGCCGTCGTCGCCAATCAGCGCGGTGACGGCGTCCGCCTGTCCGATGGCGCGTCGCTGCCGAAGGACACGCCGGATGAGATCGTCGTCGCCGGCGTTCTCGAAGGCGGGATCGTCACTTCGCTGCACTACAGTGCCGGGCAGTCCGCCGGCTCGGCGACGGTATGGGAGATCCAGGGCACCGAGGGCAGTGTGCGGGTGGAGTCGGCGTCGGGCTACCTCCATTTCACCGATCTCACCCTCACGCTGCGCCGCGGCAGCGAGCCTGTCCGAGTGCTAGAGGTCCCCCCCGCTTATGCGGCTCCCGACCTGCAACTCGACGCACCCGCAGCGGGGGTCGCCCGCCTCTACGCCCAGTTCGCCGCCGACCTCCGCGACGGAACCGCCGATGCGCCCAATTTCGCGGTCGCACTCGATCGCCACCGGGTACTCGAGGCGATCACACGGGCCGCTGAAACAGGTCAGCGGCAGCATCTGTCCCGCCCGGCCGAATGAACTCCAGGCTTTGCCGGCCCTCATAGCGGCCATGCAGGGGGGTGCTGCTGGGCACATCCACCCTGGTACTCCCCCTTGCTGCTCGCCCGGTCGCTGACCGGTTCGAGGCCGGCTGGTCGCCGGAGGAGTACCAGGGAGTGGACGTTGCCTGGCAGGAGCGGGGCGCGCGGCCGGACGAGTGTCCCGACCACGTCTTCGTCGACTTCGTCCGCCCGGGACCGCGTCAGCGCGTCGGTCCCTCGCGGGCGGTCGGGGTGGCGGCATAGAGCCAACGGCGCAGCACGCGGGTCACAGCCGGCATCATCAGATACGTCATCAACGTACTGAACAGCAGCGCGAGCATCAGCACCCGCGCCACAAGCGGCCAGGCACGGAGCGCCGGCCCCAGAAGACCGTTGCCGATCAGGGAGATCGGGAGTACGGCCGCGAAGGCGGCGAGCGCCATCTTCCACCGAGGCGGCGCCGTCGTGGGCGTGTCGTGCGCAGTGGTGAACAGGGTCGCCATTCCGGAGAGTTCGCGACGTGCCACCTCGCTCTGATGATGGCCCTCGCAGTGGTCGAACAGTGCGGCCCGCTCAGGTGACGTCGTCCAGTGCCGCGCGGCCTCCTGGTCGCGGAACCGGTGCATCAGAACCCATGGCCCGGCGGCCGTGGCAGGCCGGAACAACCCGTCCCCCAGGTGCCCGGGAAACGCTGAGGCGGTGTCGGTCACCCGCCCGAACCACTCCCGGAAGTCCTGCTCGTAGCCGGGTTCCACCACGCGCGCGGTCAGCAGGGTGACGTCGGCCGGGCCGGCGTCGGCCGGGCCGACGCCGTCCGTCTCGGTCATCGATTCTCCTTCCGCCGTCGAGAGCTGTCAGAGCTGCGGTGCCACATGCACGAGGTGCTTGGTCTCCTGGAATTCCTCGATCCCGCGGAGGCCGTTCAGGCGGCCCACTCCCGACTGCTTGAAGCCGCCCTCCTCGAACTGGTCGTGGATCATGGCCCAGGTGTTGGTCCAGACGGTCCCGGCCTGCAGTTCGCGGCCGACGCGCAGGGGGCGGTCGACATCACGGGTCCAGATGCTCGCGGCCAGGCCGAACTCGGTGGCGTTGGAACGCGCCACGGCGTCGGCCTCGGAGTCGAACACCTCGAAGGTGGCGACCGGCCCGAACACTTCGCGCTGCACGATCGGCGAGGACACGTCGGCGACCTCGATCAGGGACGGGCCGAGGAGCGCCCGATCCCGCTTGCCCCGTACGAGGACGGTGGCGTAGTCGGCCGCGGCGGCAACGGTCTGTTCGACCCGTTGGGCGTTTCCTTCGTCGATCATGGCGCCCATTTCGCTGGCGGGGTCGTCGCCGGGCCCGACCCGGACCGTCTCGAGGGCGGCGACGAGCCGCCGCCGGAGTTCGTCGGCCACGCCGCGCTGGACCAGTATCCGGCTGCCCGTCATGCAGAACTGGCCCGCGAACATGGTGACGGCCTTGGTGAGCACGGGCACGACGGCGTCCAGGTCGGCGTCGTCGAAGACGAGCATCGGCGTCTTTCCGCCCAGCTCCATGGACAGCGTTTTCAGCGTCGGGGCGGCCTGTTCCATGATCACGCGGCCGACCGCGGTGGAGCCGGTGTAGCTGATCACGTTGACGTCCGGGGAGGAGACCAGCTCCGGAGCCCCCGCGTTTCCGCTCTCGGTGAAGACGTTGAACACGCCCGGGTCCAGGCTCGGCGTGTCGGCGATGATCTCGCTCAGCACTCCGTTGACCAGGCCGGTCTGCGCCGGCATCTTCATGACCACGGTGCAGCCGGCGGCCAGGGCGGGTGCGAAGGATCGCGCCGAGAGGATGACCGGTGAGTTCCACGGCACGATCACCGCGGCGACGCCCGCGGCTTCGCGCAGGGTCATCGAGTACATACCGGGCCGTACTTCGCCGGCCCTGCCGTGGTCGGTGAGGGCCAGCGCCGCGTGGTAGCGGAGCTTGGGGATGGTGCCTTCGACTTCGATGGCCGCCTCGGAAAGCACTTTGCCGTTCTCTCGCGCCAGGAGGGTGATCAGTTCGTCCTTGCGCTGCTCGAGCCGGTCGGCCAGTTCGTGCAGCGCTGCCGCACGCCGGTGGCGGTCGCGGGACCAGGCGGTGGAGTCGAAGGCCCTTCGGGCCGCGGCCACGGCGGCCCTCGCCTCCGGCGCACCGCCGTCGGCGAAGGTGCCGAGCAGGCCGTTGGTCGCGGGGCTGTGTGACTCGCCGCGGGAGCCGGAGTCCTGCCACTGCCCGTCGATGTAGTGGCGCGCGTGGGGCAGGGTTTGGGACTTGGGCATGAGGTGACCTCTCGTCATGCGTCGCACGGCGGTTCGCCGCGGGTCCGCGGGACAACGTCAGCGACGCTACAAATCAGGGCGGGTGAGCGAATCGGGCGGGCAATCCGTCGTTTCCCCCAAAGGTGTCGTGCGCCCGCTCCGCCGCGGCCTCCCCGCGCTCACGGCGGCTCGCAACCGGCGTGGAGGTGGCTCAGCTCGGTTCGGGTGTTGATGCCGAGCTTGGCGAACACGTTCCCGAGGTGGTGGCCCACGGTGCGGTGGCTGATCCGCAGCTGTACGCCGATCTCGCGATCCGTCAGCTGTTCGGCGGCCAGTTGGGCGACTCGCTGTTCCTGGGCGGTGAGCCGGTTCATCGCCCTGGTGTCCGAGGCTTTGCCGGCGTCCCGGACCATGTTCCGCGTCGTCGCCTTGTCGGTGAGCGGCGCCACGGCCGCCACGAGCTGCCGCGCGCTCTCGTCGCTCAGGGCGTCGACCCGCACGTCGGCCACGCCTTCCCAGGGCCGGGCGGCCGGATCGCTGTGATCGGCGAGCACGACGACCACGGGATGCGCTCCCACACGTCGGGCGACGAACCCCAGGCACAGCGCGGTGGCCTCGTCGAGCCACTGCCTGTCGTCCACCACGAGGAGCACGGGCTGCCGCTCGGCGAGTCCGCAGAGCAGCGACAGCACGGCCGCCCCGACCACCAGGCGGTCCGTCGGCTCACCGCTCAGCCCGAGCGCGGTACGCACAGCGGCGGCCTGGGCCGTCGCCAGCAGCTCGACACGGTCGGCCGGCGGTCGCAGCAGCCCGTGCAGCCCCGCGAAGGCGAGGTCCGACTCGGGCCGGGTGGCCGAGTGGCTCAGCCGGACGAAGTCCGCGGCCTGGCCGTGCACGTGGCGAAGCAGAGCTGACTTGCCGATACCCGGCTCGCCCCACACCACGAGCGCGCCACCGCTCCCGCCGCGGGCCTGCGCAAGCAGGCCGTCGAGAACCGCGGTCTCCTCGCGGCGTCCGAACAGCTCCGTCGGCGCTGCCGCCGTCGCGGCTCCGTCACCGGGCCCGCCACGCGCCCACCGCGTCACGTCACGCGTTCGGACCGGACGAGTTCGCGGGCGCGCGGCGCGACCTCGTGGCCGAAGAGGTTCAGTTCGGCGGGCTCGTCCGAGGCGAGGATGAACCCGGATACGCCGTACTGGAGGGCGAGGTCGGCGATCTGTTCGGCCCAGTCGCCGGGAGTCCCCTGCAACAGGCCGCCGTCGGCGCCGGACGTGAATCGGCCGCTCAGGTTGAGCAGGCGGCTGACCGCCGCGGGCTCTCGACCGGCGGCGGAAGCGGCCTCGTCGATCTGCTCGTTCATCGCGCGCAGCGATGCCGGGCCCTCGGGCAGGAAACCCAGGGAGGGCAGCCAACCGTCGGCGATCCTGCCGGTCAGCCGGAGCATGCGCGGCTTGTAGGCACCGATGCGGATCGGGATGCGATGGGCGGGTGCCGGGCCGCGCTTGGCGCCGTTCACGGTGTAGAACTCCCCGGTGACACGGAGGGGACCGGTCTCGTCGGTGGCCCACAGCCCTCGGATCACGGCCACGGCCTCCTCCACCGCCCGCACGGCCTGGGCCGGTTCGAGCCGGCGGCCTCCCATCGCGACGATGCCGTCCCAGAACGCGCCCGCGCCGATGCCCAGTTCGACTCGCCCGCCGGTCAGCCGGTCCAGGCTCGCGGCGGCACGGGCCAGCACGGCCGGGGGCCGCAGCGGGAGGTTCAGCACGTTGCCGCTGATCCGGATCCGTTCGGTGCGTGCGGCGACGTACGACATCAGGGTCCAGGTGTCCTGGAACGCCGACTGGTAGGGGTGGTCCTGGAAGCTGACCAGGTCGAGGCCGGCCCTCTCGGAGGTCAGGGCCAGCTCGACCGGCTCCTGAGGCGGGCGGGCGGTGGGGGTGACGAAGCTGCCGAACCACAGGTCGTGGCCGTAGTCGCTCATGGGGTGCTTCCTCCGGGGTGGTTCGCGGCGGGCGTGAGGGCGAAGTTGTCGCCGAACACGCCCTCGGGGTCGTAGACGCTCTTCAGCTCACGCAGACGCGAGAGGGTCCGTGGGGGCCAGGCCGCGGCGATCCGCTCGGGCCGGAGGCTGGACTCGAAGCTGAGGTAGAGGCCGTCGAGGAAGGGGCTCAGCCGGGCCCAGGCCCGGTCGACCACCTCGTCGGCACCGCCCATCACCACGAGCGAGAAGTTCGCGTCGCGGTGGGCGTAGGCCGTGGCGTCCGCGGGAACATCGGCGACGGCGCCGCCGACCGAGCGGAGCTGGAACCATCCGATCGCGCCGCTGCGGATCATGCGAGCCGCCGCCGCGGCGAACTGCGGGGTCACGTGCCGGAGCAGACCGCTGCGTGAGACCGGTTCGCCGTGGGAGACCGGTGGGTCGTCGCTCGCGTTGTCCATCACGGCCGCGTAGGAGGTGATGACGACGTCCTGGGCGTACATCGGGGAGAGCGCGGCCAGTGGCTCCAGCCGGGCGCGCACGGTGTCCGGGTCCGAGGAGTCGACCATGGTGTGGCTCACCGCGAGCGCTGGTCGTCCGCCGCGCGGGGGCGGCACGATGAGGAAGCTGGTGAGGTCCCGCGGTGAGTCCTCGACCGCCCGGCCCCACTCGACGAGGTAGCGCTCGAGGTCGCTCGCGTCCTGGGTGAGCCGGGCGAAGGCGATCGCACCCACGTCGTCGGCCTCGAACTCGAAGGCGGTGACGATCCCGAAGTTCGCGCCCGCCCCTCGCACGGCCCAGAAGAGATCGGGGTTCTCCGAATCGTCGGCCCGCACGACGGAGCCGTCTGCGAGCACCATCTCCACGGCCCGCAGGCGGTCGATGGTCAGTCCGTGCCCGCGCGCGAGGTACCCGATGCCCCCCGCCGTGGCGAGGCCGCCCACCCCGACGCCCCCGTAGTCGCCCGAACTCAACGCCCAGCCGTAGGGCTCCAGTGCGGCCGCCACCTCGGCCCAGCGCGCACCCGGGCCGATGCGCACCCGGCGTGTCTTCCTGTCGAGCACCTCGATCGCATTCATCAGTGACACGTCGATGACGATGCCGCCGTCATTGGTGGAGCGGCCGGAGACCCCGTGTCCGGCGCTCCGCCGGGACAGGGCCACGCCGGGATGCCGGCGGGCGAACGCGAGCGCCTGGGTCACCTGCTCGTTCGTCGCCGCCCGCAGGATGATGCCGGGCGCACCACCGCGCAGGTATCCGGACCGCAGCCGGGCGTAGGCCGGATCACCGGGCTCGACGACCTCGGCCATCTCCGGCGGAGCGCCCTCGTAGTCGATCCCCGGTCGGCGCCTGGCGCGCACGGCGGACCGCCGGACCCGCGCGCCCGACCATCCACGCAAAAGCACCGCGTCCACGGCCGCCCGCAGGGCCGGGGCGACCTCGCTCGCGAAGCCTGCCGCGACGTCTCGCTCCTCGGTGTCCAGCACGATGGTGCCCACCCCGTGCTCGACGACGAGTGGCAGCAGGTCGTTCACCCAGTCCGCGGCGGTCCCGGTGAACCTGCCGGTCCGCTCGCCGAAGCCACCGCGGATCGTGATCCGTCTGCGGATCTCGCGGGGATCGCGGCCGGCCTCTCGCGCCGCCTCGTCGACCGCGCGGTTGCCCTGCGTCAGCGTGGCGGCGTCGCACCCCGTCGACCACTCGTCGGCCCGCAGTCCGACCAGCCGGAGCAGGTCTTGGCCCTGGCCGTCCACGGAGATCGGCACGTCGTGCGCGGGCGCGGCCTTCTCAGCTCCCGCGAGACGGTGGAAGCGGCCGGTGAACCGGCCGAGGCCACGGTCGAGGACATTCCACAGCTCGCGAACGACGGCGATCGCTTCACCCAGTGCCGCGACCGAATCGGCTGTCCCGGACGCGGCGGCTGACGGGTCCGCTCGGAAGGCCAGTTCGACCCTGCCTTCGGTGAGCCGGTCCAGGCTTGCGACGGCTCGTGCGAGCATCGCCGGATGGAGGGTGGCGGGGCGTGCCTCCAGCACCAGTCCGAGAGAGACCGTCGCCGCGGCGATCCAGGACGCCACAGTCGACGGTTCGAGATCGTCGCCGGCGGTTCCGGCCGGGACGACCAGCAAGTCCAGTCCCCACTGCTCGGCCAGGCCCGCCACTTCGGCCAACCGGCCGGGTCCGCGGTCGGCGTCAGAGGGCAGGTGCAGCCCGAACCTCAGTGCGTGCCCGTAGTTCATCGCGCGTGGTGACGGGCCGAGTGTGCGTTCATGGAGCAAGGCTGCACGGCGGTGATCACAGGCAACAAACGGGACATGACCAGGTCATCAAAAGTGACACGCTCCAGTATCGTGACCGTATGACCGGTCCTCGACCACCCGATGAAACCTCCGCCACCGCGGACCAGAGCCGCCCGGAAGCGGTCTACGAACACATCGACGACGACGTGTGCCGCAGTTTTCAGCGCTCGGTCGAGATCGTGGGCAAGAAGTGGAGCGCCGCGGTGCTCCTGGCGGCGATGCGGGGCGCGCGCCGATTCGTCGACTACCGGGCGCGGATCCCCGGAATCTCGAACCACCTTCTGTCCCAGCGTCTGCGTGAGCTCGAGGGCCACGGACTCATGGAGCGGCTCGTGGTACCGACGACGCCGGTCCAGATCACGTACCGGCCCACCGAACAAGGCGCCAGCCTGATGCGTGTCCTGCATCCGCTGATCGAATGGAGCGCCAAGAACGGGGACATGGGTACCTGACGAGCTGGTCGCATGCCGCCCACGCACCCGATCCGTCGCGGACGGGGACCGGTGATCGCGCGGGCGGCCGCTCGCGGTGCGGCTTCAGCGGTGCGGGGACGGGAACGGGTTACGGGACCAGGACGATCTTTCCCGTGGTGTGGCCGGCCATGATCTCGCGGTGGGCCGTGGCGGCCTCGCGCAGGGGGTAGCTGCCCGCGATCACGATGCGCAGGCGGCCCGCTGCCGCGGCTTCCGTGAGCTGCAGGCGGGCGGCTTGGCGGATCTCGGTGCCGGGGTCCGCGCCCGGCACACCACCCAGGAGCTTGATTCCCGCGCGAGCCCCGCGCTCGTGGCCCGCGATGGTGGCGATACGCAAGCGGTCCGGCACGAGCTCCACGGAGACGTCCACCGCCTCCTCGGTGCCCACGAGATCGGCGGCCGCGTGCACGCCCTCCGGCGCCACCGCGCGCACCCTGTCCGCCAGCCCCGGCCCGTAGACGACCGGGATCGCTCCCAGCTCTCGCAGGAGGTCGTGCTTGGCCCGGCTCGCCGTGGCCACGACTCTCGCGCCGCGTGCCACCGCGAGCTGCACGGCCACGAGACCGACGCCTCCCGCGGCACCGTGGATCAACACCGTCTCGCCCGTGCCCAAGCCGATCGCCTCAAGCGTGTGTACGGCGGTGACCCCGGCGGCCAGCAGCCCGCCGGCCTGCTCCCAGGACAGGGCGGCGGGCTTCGGCACCACGGACCGGGCGGGCACGACGATTTCGGCGGCGTAGGCACCCGGCGCGGAGTAGGTGATCACTTCGTCACCCACCGCGATCGGACCCGCGGGGCCGATCGCGTCGGCACCGACCGCGGTCACCACGCCCGCCGCCTCGACACCGAGCCGCACCGGCAGTCTCTCCGGATCGACACCGAAGGCGCCGCTGTACGACTTGTAGTCGAAGGGATTGACGCCAGCCGCGCGGACCGTGATCCGTACCTCGTTCGGCCTCGGCTCGGGGACGGCGACATCGATCACCGACAGGACCTCGGGACCGCCGTATGCGCCCGCCACTACCGCAGTTGTTTCGCTCATACGAGAGGACAACGGGTGCGCGAGGTGCCCCATTCCTTCGGTCCGGGCCGCCGCCGCGTGCGGGGACTAGTCCACGGGATGCACGGCGAGAGCGATCTTGCCACGCGGGCGTCCGCGTCCTTCGTCGACGGAGCCGCCTTCCAGGAGGCTGTGGGCGTGGGCGACGTCGGCCAGCGGCAGCACGGCGCCGATCACCGGCCGGAGTTCGCCCTGGTCGACCAGGCGGCCGAGGGCCTCGAGTTGTGCCCGGCCGGGACTGACGAAGAGGAAATGGTAGGTCGCGTTCACGCCCCAGGCGGCGAGGAGGTTCTGCGGCTCGGGAATGTCCACGATCGACACCACGCGGCCTCGGTCGGCCAGGACCAGCGGACTGCGGGTGAGGGTGTCCCGGCCCACCGTGTCCAACACGACGTCCACCCCGCCCAGGGCCTGCACCTGCGGCACATAGTCACCGGCCGAGAAGTCGATCGTGACGTCCGCTCCCAGCCGGGTGACGAAGTCGTGATCCCTCGCCCGCGCGGTGGTGACCACCTCGGCCCCCAGCGCACGTGCGATCTGGACGGCAACCGAACCGACCCCGCCCGCGCCGCCGTGCACCAGGACCCGCTCCCCGGCCCGCACTCCGGCCCGTTCGACCAGTGCCTCCCACGCGGTCACCCCCACGAGAGCGAGACCGGCGGCCTCGACATGCGACAGGCGGGAGGGCTTGCGGGCGACCAGGGCCTGGTCGACCACGTGGAACTCGGCATAGGTCCCCTGACCGGTGAACACCGGCGCCAGGTACCAGACCTCGTCGCCCGGCCGGTAGTCGCCCGCCCCCGTGCCGGTCTCGACCACCACGCCGGACACGTCGTTGCCGATCACCGCCGGCAGCGCCACCTGGTCGCGGTAGTCGCCGCGGCGGGTCTGCAAATCCAGGGGATTCACGGAGGTGGCCATGACCTTCACCAGCAACTGGCCGGGCCCAGGACTGGGCATGGGCAGCTCCCGTGCCGCGAACGCGGTGTCCGCGCCACCGAAACGGACGAGTTCCATCACACGCATCGAAGAGGACATACGGCGAAGATAAATCGTCGTATCGCGAATCGTCAATATGAGAATGGGTTACGATCACGCCGTGTTCTCGGAAGAGCAGTTGCTGTCCGTATTCCGGGCCCTGTCCAACCCCGCCCGCCGCCAGATGCTGGTGTGGCTCAAAGACCCCATGAGCTTCCCCGGCCAGGAGGCCGAGGACGTCGAGATCGGCGTCTGCGTGACCGACATCCAGCGGCGCATGGGCCTGGGACAGTCCACCACCTCCCAGTACCTCGCCATGCTGCGGCAGGCGGGGCTGGTGGTCGCCACCCGACGCGGCAAGTGGACCTACTACCGCCGCGACGAGGCGAACATCGCCCGCCTCCTGGAGACCCTGCGCGACGTGTTCTAGCACCTGGCCCTGGTACGGCGCCCCGGTGCGGCCGGTCTCAGCGGAACGCGGCGACGTTGCGGGCGGCCCAGTCGGCGAAGGGGCGCGGGGCGCGGCCGAGGACGCGTTCGACGTCCGGGCTGACGCGCAGTTCGGCCGGGCTCGGGTTGCCGAGGATGTCCAGGGTGTCGTCGGCCAGCTCCGCCGGCATGCTGCGCGCCATGGCGGCCCTGGCCTCGTCGCGGGTCAGCTCGTGGAAGGCCACGGGCGAGCCCAGCGCGGCGGCGAGGGCCTCCGTCTGCCCGCGCGGGGTGATCACCTCCGGGCCGGTCAGCTCGTACGCGCCGCCGGTGTGCCGGTCCTCCAGCAGACAGGCCGCCGCCACCGCGGCGATGTCCGCGGGGTCGACGACCGGCACTCCGACGTCGCCGAAGGGCGCGGCGACGACCCGTCGCTCCCGGACGGACTCGGCCCACCACAGGGCGTTGGAGGCGAAGCCGCCGGGCCGCAGCACGGCCCATTCCAGGCCGGATTCCCGCACCGTGTCCTCCAGCTCCCGCATCGCGATCCGCGTCGCCCCGAAGGGCCTGGTCACCACGCCGAGCGTGGAGAGCAGGACGATGCGGCGGACCCCGCTGCCGACGGCTTCGCCGACGATGTCGGCGGGGTGGGCGCCGAGGGCGTGCAGGTCGCCGGAGAGCAGCAGGAACAGCGACTTCGCCCCGGCCAGCGCGGGCCGCAGCCCGGCCGGGTCGGCGAGGTCGGCCACCAGGTGGCGCACGCCGTCCGGCACCGCCGCCGGGTGCCGTGACACCGCCGTCACCTGCTCGCCCGCCGCTGCCAGCGCCCGCGTCAGCGGCCGCCCGATGTTTCCGGTCGCCCCGGTCACCACGATCATGTCCAGCTCCTTCTCGGATGTCCTCTGTGGGTCTGCACGCTAGGAGCCCGGACTAACTTTCGGTAAGGGCATACCTGGAGGTAAGCTCATGACATGACGGAAGGCGTGCAGCACAGGCTGGTCGAGACCGGCGAGCGGTATGACGTGTTTCACACCGACTGCCTGGCGCGCGACGTGGTCGACCATGTGACCAGCAGGTGGGGCATCTGGGTGCTGATCGCACTGCGGCGCAACGACCTGCGGTTCTACGAGCTGCGCGAGAGCATCCGGGGCATCAGCGAGAAGATGCTCGCCCAGACCCTGCGCGTCCTGGTCGAGGACGGCCTGGTCTGGCGGAAGGTCGAGCCGACGACGCCGCCGCAGGTCACCTACGGGCTGACCGAGTTCGGCCGGGACATCGGGGAGCCGCTCACCGACCTGTTCGACCGGATCACCCAGCGGCTGTCGGCTCTCGACACCCCCTAGTTTCCGGGGACTTGGGGGCGCCCCCCGGAGAGGGCGGCGTCAGCGCCGGGCGCCGCGAAAGGTCACGGCGCCCGGCGCCGGGGTCACCGCGAGTACCGCATCAACGCCCGCACCATGTGGCACGTCGTGTCCGACGGCGGATGAACCCCGATGGCCAGCGCGGCGCTCCGTATCCTCTCGTTGCGCGCCTGGTCGGGCAGGTAGACGCCGGAGTCGAGCAGGGCGATGGCGAGGCGCATCGCCTTGAGCCGGCGGTTGTGCGTCACGTACCACTCACGGGGGCGGCCCGCCGGCAGCGGGCGCTTCTCCACGGGTGCGTACGGCAGGTCGAGCAGGACGGACCGCTTGGCGGTGGACTGGGTGGGCAACGGCTTCGGCTTCAGTGCGGCAGCGGGCACAGGCATCCTCCTGTCGCGGTCGGGGCGCCGTCCGGACTTCCCGGCGACACCCTCGAACACTGCTTCTATTTTACCGCCCACCACTGACAAAAGCCCCTGCCCACCAGGGCTTTCGGGGTCGTTGAGACCCACGTGGCGAACGAGTTTCCGGACCCGTCCGGTTACCGTGTGCGGCATGGAGATCTGGATCAACCCGGCCTGCTCGAAGTGCCGCAGCGCGATCAGCCTGCTCGACGCGGAAGGGGCCGACTACACCGTCCGCCGCTACCTGGAGGACGTACCGAGCGCGGCGGAGATCCGCGAGGTGCTCACCCGGCTCGGACTCGAACCGTGGGACATCACCCGCACCCAGGAGCCCGCCGCCAAGGAACTGGGCCTGAAGGACTGGCCCCGTGACGAGGCGTCACGCGACCGCTGGATCACCGCGCTCGCCGGACACCCCAAGCTGATCCAGCGTCCGATCATCACGGCGGACGACGGAACGGCCGTGGTGGGCCGCACCGACGAGGCGGTCCGGAACGCCCTGTCCCGGTAGGCCGGGTCCGGAGGTGTGACGCGGGTTACGCGCACCCGTCGACGCGACCGGTGAGCAACTCCGTTCGGTATCTCGTACATAGCGGCGTACGCTCCCCTACCTCTTCAGGAGGCGCGGATGTCGCGCAGGAGAACTCCCGGCACGAAGAAGAAGATCGCCCTGCTGGTCGGCGCCGCCACGCTGGCCGGTGGCGGCGCCTTCGTCATGGCGAACGCCTCGAACGCCGCGCAGCCCACCCAGGACGCGCGGCCGAAGGCCGCCCAGGACTCCGGCGTCTGCCAGGGCCTGGCCACCGCGCTCGGCAACAACCAGCGGTTCATCGAGGGCCAGCGGGCCGATCCCGACGCGCAGTCGCAGGCCCGGATCGAGAACCGCGAGGCCGTCGTCGCGGAGATCGAGCGCAAGCAGGCGGCGTCCGGGTGCGCGGTCGGGGAGTCGGCTCAGGACTCCCGGAGCGCGCAGCCGCCCCGGACCACGCAGCCGCCCCAGCCCGGGCAGGAGGCGGGCCAGGACACCGGGGCGCCGGTGGACGACCGGGCCGGCGAGCAGGTCTGTGCCGGTGCCACCGTCACCCTCTCCGGCGAGGGCGGCGCGCCCGCCGCCTCCAGCGACCGGTTCCCGGTGGGCACCACGCTCCGGGTGACCAACCTCGACAACGGCAAGTCCACGACCGTGCAGGTCAACTCGGTCTCGGGAAGCTGCGCGCTGCTCAACGACGCGGCGTTCGAACAGGTCCGCGAGGAGGGCAAGTTCCTGATCCGGCGGGCGCTGATCGAGCAGGTCGGCTGAGGCTCAGGCGCCCGGCGCGGCCAGGAAGTCGCCGAGGCGGCGGCCGAGCCCGGACGGCGCGGACTGCGGCAGCCCGTGGTGGGAGACGTCCGGCAGGACGGTCGTCTCCACGTGCGGCAGCAGGGTCCACGCCCGGGCCGCCACCTCGGCGGGGTCGTGCGTCCTGCTGTGCTGGGCCAGGAGCAGCAGGACCGGTACGTCCAGGGCGCGCAGCGCCTCCGGGGCCGGGCGCGGTCCGGTGACCGGCTTTCGCTCCGGGAAGCCGACGGCGGCCTCCTGGAGGGCGAGCCAGTCCGCGTCGAGAGGCGTCGCGCCGGTCTCCCAGTCCAGGAAGGCGCGGACCCGGCGGGGCGTCGGCCGCAGCAGCATCGGCAGCGCGTGCAGCAGGTAGGCCGCCTTGAACCCGGCGAAGCACTGGGTCGGGTCCAGGAGGAACAGGCGGCGTACCCGGGCGGGTGCGTGCAGGGCGTGGTGCAGGGCGATCCAGGCGCCGTAGGAGTGCCCGCCGAGGTCCGTCTCCTCGATGCCGAGGCCGTCGAGGAGCGCGTCCAGCCAGCCGGTGAGGTCGGCGACCGTACGGGGGTGGCGGTCGCCGGCCGGTGTGCTGCGGCCGGGGGCGCCGATCAGGTCGACGGCGTGCACGCGGTGGGTGCGGGACAGCTCGGCGGCCTGGGCGTACCAGGACGCGGAGGTCGCCGCCCCGCCGCCCGGCAGCAGGACGAGGGGGCGGCCGTCGGCCGGGCCGGTCACGTTGACGTGCGTCTCGCCGAAGGGGGTGGGCACGGTCACCGCCTCGGTCCCCGCGGGCCACTTGGCCATCACCTTGTCGTAGGCGTCCTGGAAACGGCCGGCGTCGTACGGACCGCGAGCGCTCATGAGCGTGCCCCCTGTTTCGTCTGCTCCCTGTTTCTGTTCCTCCGGTATTATCTCGCCGAACGAGATACTTGTCGAGCGAGAAGATCGCGGCACGGACCGAAGGGAGCGTCCCCATGCCCGACCAGGGACCGGAGATGGAGCTCGTCCACCTCCTGCGCGCGGTCGCGGTCGAACTGGGCGCGCACAGCGCCCGGTTCGCCCAGCGCAACGGCATGCACCCCACCGACGTCCGGGCACTCATCGCGCTCATGGACGCCGCGCGGGCGGGCGAGGCGATGACGGCCGGGCGCCTGGGCGCCGCGCTCGGGCTGAACTCCGCGGGCACCACGGCACTGGTCGACCGGCTGGAACGGGCCGGACACGTACGCCGGGTGCGCGACGAACGGGACCGGCGCCGGGTCACCGTCGAGGTGGACGAGCGGGCCGTGGCGCTGGGCTGGTCCCACTTCGGACCGCTGATCGGGCGGGCGGTGGAGCTGCTGCGCGGGTACGACGAGCGGGAACGGGCGGCGATCAGGGGCTTCCTGACCGGCGTACGGGAGGCGGCCCGGGACGACGGGCGTGAGGCCGGCCACAACGACCCCGAGTAACACGGGGTTCACATACGGGCAACGGTCGGGAAATCGCCCGTTGGCACGCTGCACCGCAGTAGACGCGGCACCCCTGCCGCCCGCGCGCCGCCGCACCCGCACGTGCGCCGAGACCCACCCCCGAAGGATGTGGCCCCGTGACCTTCAAGGCTGAGTACATCTGGATCGACGGCACCGAGCCGACGGCCAAGCTCCGTTCCAAGACGAAGATCATCACGGACGCCCCCGCCGGCCTGGACGCCCTGCCGATCTGGGGCTTCGACGGCTCCTCCACCAACCAGGCCGAGGGCAGCTCCTCGGACTGCGTACTCAGGCCGGTCTTCTCCTGCCCCGACCCGATCCGCGGCGGCGAGGACATCCTGGTGCTGTGCGAGGTCCTGGACACGGACATGACGCCGCACCCGAGCAACACCCGCGCCGCGCTGGCCGAGCTGTCCGAGCGCTTCGCCGCGCAGGAGCCGGTCTTCGGCATCGAGCAGGAGTACACCTTCTTCAAGGGCACCCGCCCCCTCGGCTTCCCCGAGGGCGGCTTCCCGGCCGCGCAGGGCGGCTACTACTGCGGCGTCGGCTCGGACGAGATCTTCGGCCGCGACGTCGTCGAGGCGCACCTGGAGAACTGCCTGAAGGCCGGTCTCGGCATCTCCGGCATCAACGCCGAGGTCATGCCCGGCCAGTGGGAGTTCCAGGTCGGCCCGCTGGCGCCGCTGGAGGTCTCCGACCAGCTGTGGGTGGCCCGCTGGCTGCTCTACCGCACCGCGGAGAACTTCGAGGTCTCCGCCACCCTCGACCCCAAGCCGGTCAAGGGCGACTGGAACGGCGCGGGCGCGCACACCAACTTCTCCACCAAGGCGATGCGCGAGGGGTACGACGCGATCATCACCGCCTGCGAGTCGCTCGGTGAGGGCTCCAAGCCCCTTGACCACGTCAAGAACTACGGCGCCGGCATCGACGACCGCCTCACCGGCCTGCACGAGACCGCCCCGTGGAACGAGTACTCCTACGGCGTCTCCGACCGCGGCGCCTCGGTGCGCATCCCGTGGCAGGTCGAGAAGGACGGCAAGGGCTACATCGAGGACCGCCGGCCCAACGCCAACGTCGATCCGTACGTGGTGACGCGCCTGCTCGTCGACACCTGCTGCACGGCGCTGGAGAAGGCCGGCCAGGTCTGAGCCCGGCAGCCGCGGCCCCGGGCCGCGGTGTCAGTGGCGCGTGCGAGGGTGGGGACATGGAGATCGACGGTGTCCTCGCCCTCAGGGTCGAGACGGAGAACGGGCACACGCACACCCGGCCGCGGGCGGCGGAGCTGCGGGAGCTGGTGGCGCGCATCGGCCACGCCGGCGACCGCTTCCTGGTGGTGCAGCGGATACCGGACATCCCCGACGTGTTCGCGCAGGTGTGGCACGAGGAGGGCGGGCAGTACCGGCTGGAGCACCGGGCCGCCGCGGACGCGTTCTTCGGTGCCGACCTCGACGACCACGACCGTGTCGCCGGCCTCCTGACCGGCTGGGCCCGCCAGGAGCCCGGCTGGGACGCGGGCGTCGCCTGGGAGCCGATCGACCTGGGACCCCGGGAGGACGTTCCGGAGCTGCCCGACGAGGTCCGGCGGCAGATCGAGCGGCTGATCCGGGAGCGGCTGCGCTGCGGATACGACGGCCGCAAGGCGCTGGTCGAGATCGCGGAGGACCACCTCGTCGGCGGTGAGTACGGCGAGCGGCCGGTGTCCCGGGCCCAGGCCTGGCGGTTGGTGGACCGGCTGTGGCTGGAGCGGCTCGCCGAGCAGGAGACCTGGGGCGAGGAGACCACCGACCCGGACCGCCTGACCCGGGTCTTCCGGGCCCTGGACGCGGCCGGTGTCACCGCCCGGGAGAACTTCACCTGCTGCCGGGGCTGCGGCACCGCGGAGATAGCCGCGGAGCGCGAGGGCGCCCGGGGCTTCGTCTTCTTCCACCGGCAGAGCACCGAGGCCGCCGCCGAGGGCCACGGACTCATGCTGCATTACGGCGGTTTCGACGGCTCGCAGGAGACGACGGCGGCCGTCGGACACGAGGTCGTGGCGGCGTTCGCGGGGTCCGGGCTGTCCACGGAGTGGGACGGCGATCCGGGCAGGGCGATCGCCGTCGACCCGCTGAACTGGCGCAAACGGCTGGAGGGTTGACCGGACCGGCGACAGGTTCAGGCCAGTCGGCGTCCACACCCTGAGAGGAGTCTCCTCTCCCCGGCCGCCGTCTGCTTCAATGAGCCCATGGCCAGCTTCCGGAAGTACGCAGCGACGGGTCGCCATGACCTCGAGCCCTTCTGGCCTTCCCGTCAGCACGACGACTTCGACCGGGTGTGTTGCCGCGCGACGATCGCGCCGGCCCGCTAGCAGCGGTATCGCACAGGCCTTCCGCGCCTGCCGCCGGTGCGCACGACGTACGTCCCGCGACGCGCCCGACCCCGAACCTCGCGCCCGTCGCCCCACCCGACGAACCTCTCGCGCGAAAGAGCTGACGTCTCATGGCGACCACCCGTTCCCTGTCCACCGTCACCCTCGACTCCCCCACCGCCCGCCCCGACTCCGGCGGCCCCCGGCACCGGCTGCGCGCCGTCGCCCCGGACGAGGTGGCGGACGTCGCGGACCTGCTGCCACCGGGCGCCACCTGGCTGCCCGCACCCGCGCACACCCTGCCGGCGCTGCCGGGACACCCGCCGATGGTCGGCTACCTCGTCCTCGTCCCGGCCGACCAGCAGCCGCCGTTCCGGACCCCGGAGCAGGCCCTGCCCCAGGGCCCGGCCCGGGACCAGGCGGAGAACCCGCTCGTCCGGATCGATCCCGCCCGGCGCACCGCCGCCGTGGACGGACGCGAACTCGACCTCACCTACCTGGAGTTCGAACTCCTCGCCCACCTCGTCACCCATCCCAACCGGGTGCACACCCGCGACCAGCTGGTCACCACGGTGTGGGGCTACGGACACGTCGGCGACGGCCGCACCGTCGACGTGCACGTGGCCCGGCTGCGCCGCAAGCTCGGCGCGGAGCACCGGCACACCATCCAGACCGTGCGGCGCGTCGGCTACAAGTACACGCCGCCCACCGGCCGCTGAGCCCCCGGCCACCGCATCCGTCTGCTGACGGCAGAGGCCCGTTCCCCCCGGCCGTCGCGCCCGGCACAGTGGCGGCATGAGACTACTGGTGCTGGGCGGTACGGAGTTCGTGGGGCGGTCCGTGGTCGAGGCGGCGCTCGGCCGCGGCTGGGAGGTGACCGTCCTGCACCGCGGACGGCACGCCCCGCCCCCCGGAGCGCGGGCGCTGCACGGCGACCGCACCGCGCCCGACGGGCTCGACGCGCTGGCCGAGGGCACCTGGGACGCCGTCGTCGACACCTGGTCGGCGGCGCCCCGCGCGGTGCGGGACGCGGCGCGGCTGCTGCGGGACCGCGCCGGACGGTACGTGTACGTGTCGAGCTGCTCGGTGTACGCCTGGGCCCCGCCCGCCGGGTACACCGAGGACGCCCCGCTCGTCGGGGACGCCTCGGCGGACGCCGGGCAGCGCGACTACGCCCGGGACAAGCGGGGCGCCGAACTCGCCGTCCTGGACGCCTTCGGCGCGGACCGCTCGGTGCTCGTGCGGGCCGGGCTGATCCTCGGCCCCTACGAGAACGTCGGCCGGCTGCCCTGGTGGCTGAACCGAATGGCCCGCGGCGGCCCGGTCCTCGCGCCGGGCCCACGGGACCTGCCCCTCCAGTACATCGACGTGCGCGACCTCGCCGCCTGGGTGCTCGGCGCGGTGGAGCGGGAGCTGAGCGGGCCCTACAACCTGGTCTCCCCGCCCGGGCACACCACGACGGGCGGCCTGCTCGAAGCCTGCGCGACGGTCACGGGCGGCACCGCGGAGCTGCGCTGGACCGACCCCGAGACCGTCCTCTCCGCCGGCATCGAGCCATGGGTACAGCTGCCGGTGTGGACGCCCCCGGGCAGCGACCTGCACGACGCGCTGCACACCGCGGACGTCTCCCGGGCCCTGGCGACGGGCCTCGCCTGTCGCCCCGCCCGCGACACCGCGGCCGACACCTGGGCCTGGCTGCAAACCCTCGGCGGCACCGCACCCCAGCGCCCGGACCGGCCCCCGGTCGGCCTGGACCCGGAGACGGAGGCAAAGGTGCTCGCCGCCGACGGACCGGGCCGAGGTGTACCTGACACCACCCCCTGATCGGGGTGTCCGGCCCCGTGACCCGCACCGTGGGCTCGGCGAGACTGACGTCATGAGCATCGAGACGAAGAGCGGCACCCGGCGGTCACGGACACTCGCGCGGACCAGGGGCATGGCGCTGCCGGCCGTACGGGGGCTGGCGCTGGCGCTCATCTCCCTGCCCGGCGCGGTGATCTGCTTCTGCCTGACGGTGGTCTCCATCGCCCTCGTCCCGATCGGCATCGGCATCGTCACCACGCCGTGGGTGCTGACGGGGGTACGGGCGTTCGCGGACCGGCGGCGGCTGCTCGCCGCCGAGTGGGGCGGGGTGCGGATCCCGCGGATGTACCGGCCGCTGCCGCCGAAGGCCAATCCGTGGGCCCGCACCTTCGGGATGCTCCGGGACCCGGCGACCTGGCGGGACATCGGCTGGCTGCCCCTCGACATGACGGCGGGCTTCGCCACCGCGCTGCTGACCGCCGTCCTGCCGCTCTACCCGCTGGAGGGCTTCGCCATCGGGGCCGGGCTGTGGCGGGTGCTGCCCGACGGGTACTGGTACGGCTTCGTCCCGGTCACCGGCCAGATCTCCGCCCTCTTCGCCGCCGTCCTGGGCGCCGTGCTCCTGCTCGCCGCGGGCCGGCTCAGCCCGCTCCTGCTGCGCGCCCACTTCCAGCTCGCAGGTGCGGTGCTCGGGTCCGGCCAGGGCGAACTCGCCGAGCGGGTGCGGGTACTGACCGAGACCCGGCGCGACGCCGTCGACACCTCCGCCGCCGAACTGCGCCGCATCGAGCGCGACCTGCACGACGGGGCGCAGGCCCGGCTGGTCGCCGTCGGCATGGACCTGGGCACCATCGAGGCGCTGCTGGAGAAGGACCCGGCGAAGGCCAGGGAACTGCTCGCGCGGACCCGGCAGTCCTCCGCCGACGCCCTGACCGAGCTGCGCGACCTCGTGCGCGGCATCCATCCCCCGGTACTCGCCGAACGCGGCCTGGGCGACGCGGTACGCGCCCTGGCCCTGCGGCTGCCCGTCACCGTCGAGGTCGAGGTGGACCTGCCGGGCCGCGCCGAGGCCCCCGTGGAGTCGGCCGCGTACTTCGCGGTCAGCGAGATACTCACCAACGCCGTCAAGCACTCCGGCGCCGACCGGATCTGGATCGACATCCACCACGAGGACGGCACGCTGCGCGCCTCCGTCACCGACAACGGCAAGGGCGGCGCCCGGATCGAGGCGGGTTCGGGCCTGGCCGGGGTGGAGCGGCGACTCGGTACATTCGACGGTGTCCTGGCCGTCAGCTCGCCCGCGGGCGGCCCCACCATGGTCACCATGGAGATCCCTTGCGCGTTGTCCTAGCCGAAGACCTGTTCCTGCTGCGCGACGGACTGGTCCGGCTCCTGGAGGCCCACGACTTCGAGATCGCCGCGGCCGTCGAGACCGGCCCCGAGCTGTCCCGGGCACTGGCCGAACTGAAGCCGGACGTCGCCGTGGTCGACGTCCGGCTGCCGCCCACACTCACCGACGAGGGTTTGCAGTGCGCGCTCCAGGCCCGCCGCGACCGGCCCGGGATGCCGGTCCTCGTCCTCTCCCAGCACGTGGAGCAGTTGTACGCCCGGGAGTTGCTCGCCGACGGGAGCGGCGGGGTGGGGTACCTGCTCAAGGACCGGGTGTTCGACGCGGAGCAGTTCGTGGACGCCGTACGGCGGGTGGCGTCAGGCGGTACGGCGATGGACCCGCAGGTCATCCAGCAGCTGCTCAGCCGGCGCGCAGCGGAGGACCGGCCGCTGGAGCGGCTCACCCCCCGCGAGGTGGAGGTGCTGGAGCTGATGGCGCAGGGCAGGACCAACGCGGCGATCGCCGCCAAGCTCGTCGTCACGGAGCGGGCGATCGCGAAGCACACGGCGAACATCTTCGCGAAGCTGAGCCTCGAGGTCTCGGACGACGACAACCGCCGTGTCCTGGCCGTTCTGGCGTATCTGGACCGCGGCCGCTGACTCCTGCGCACGTCCCACGGGTCCCACGGGACCCGGCAATTCCCCCCACGGGTGAACACCTCTGGAGCGGCTTCCGTATGGAGGGGAGCCGCTTCACTCCTGTCGGGCGCCCCCGATGCCCCGCAAGCGATGCCCCCGCAAGGAAGTTTGAGGAGTTCCATGGGACGCAACACAAGAAAACGCCGTACGCCGCTGGCCACCAAGATCGTAGCCGGGGCGGCGGCCCTGGCGGTCGGCGGGGGCGGGCTGGTCTGGGCCAATTTCTACGCTTCGGCGCACGAGGAGCACTCCGGCCAGAACCGGACGAGGTCGGCCGGCGCGCAGGTCGCCACGATCGACTGCCCCGACGTCGGTCAGCGGATCCGGGACGTGCCGGACCGGGCGCGCGGGGAGGTGGACGGCGAACTGGCCTCGATGGACAGCCAGATCACCGACGCCTACCAGCGCCTGGCCACCACGCGGCGGGCGCAGGAGGGTGACGCGCAGTTCGTGCAGAACAGCATTCTCGGGCCGCTCAAGGACCGGCGGAAGGCGCTCATCGACCGGATCCAGCTGGAGATCAACCGGGCCGGCGGCAAGGCCGACGACAACCTGGACGAGCTGGCCGGATGCCAGGGACGCCCCGCGGACCCGCAGCAGGACGGCGGCGGCCAGGACGACGGCCAGGGCGATGGCGGTCAGAACGGTGACGGCCAGGACCAGGACGACAACGGCAACGGTGTCGCCGGTCCGGTCGCCGACGACTTCATCGACATCAACGACGTCCAGCCCAACTCCCGCAACAGCCGCAACGGCCTGGCCGCCGACGGCGGTTCCACCGGCACCTTCACCACGGAGTGCGGCGTCAACGAGAACAACCTGTTCAACAGCGACAACCTGATCGCCGCCCCGGGCGTCGACAACGGCGCGCACCACACCCACGACTACGTCGGCAACCAGGACAACGACGCCTTCTCCAGCGACGATGACCTGGCGAACGCGGACACCTCGTGCCAGAACCAGGGCGACAGGTCCACGTACTACTGGCCGGTGCTGCGCCTCCAGGACGGTACGCAGGAGTTCGACGCGAACGACCAGGGCGGTGGCGCCGAGGGCAACGTCGGCAAGATCCTCAAGCCGGCCAAGGCCGAGCTGACGTTCGTCGGCAGCCGGCAGGGCGACGTGGTCGCGATGCCGAAGTTCCTGCGCGTCATCACCGGTGACGCCAAGTCCTTCACCAACGGCGACGCGAACGCCAACACCTCGTGGAGCTGCTCGGGCTTCGAGGACCGGCAGGTGACGGACAAGTACCCGCTGTGCCCCGAGGGCAGCCAGGTGCTGCGGACGACCAACTTCCAGAGCTGCTGGGACGGTCAGAACATCGACAGCGCCAACCACCGGGACCACATGGCGTTCGTCCAGGAGGACGGCAGCTGCCCGAACGGCTTCCAGGCCGTGCCCCAGCTCCAGGTGCGTCTCGCGTACGACATCCCCACCCCGGTCGTCGAGAACGGCCAGGTGCGGAACCCGTACGCCGTGGACAGCTTCCCGGAGCAGCTGCACAAGCCGATCACCGATCACAACGACTTCATCAACGTCATGGACGAGGACCTGATGAACGAGGTGGTCGACTGCATCAACCGCGGCGAGGACTGCCAGTAGCGGTACCGGCCCGGTAGGGGAAGAGGGCCGGTGACGGACTTCCGTCACCGGCCCCCTTTTCGCGTTCTCGCGTTGTCGCGCGTCCGCGTCCGGTCAGCCGGAGTGCCCGGCGTGCTCGCCGTGCCCGGCCGAGTGCCCACCGCCGCCGCCCCCGTGCCGGACGCCCTGTTCCAGCGTCCCGCCGAGCCGGCCGCGCAGGTCCGCCACCACGTCCTGGTGGCCGACGGCGACCCATTTGCGGCCGACCAGGTAGTAGCCGCCGTAGTCCTTGGCGGTGTTGATCCACTCGCGCTGGCCGCGGTCGGTGGAGAAGGTGGCGAGGACGTACTTCCCGTCGCCCTTCCCGCACAGGGCCTGGCGGATGGTGTCGGCGTCGGTCTGCATGTCCGGGGTGCACTCGGCCTCGGCGGCCAGGTGTTCCAGGCTGCCGGCCGCCGTCGCGGGCACGGCGTCCGCACCGTCCCCGCCGGCGCCGCAGCCCGTCAGTGCCAGGGCCGCCGCCAGGGCGGCCGGCGCGAGCATCGGTCGGGTCAGCCTCATGTGTTCCTCCGGTCCGCTGTGGCGACATGCCGCACGGAGCCCCTGGGGGCTCTCGTCATCGATACGGGCGCGGGGCGCGAAGTACTCAGGAGCCTGGGTGCCGTTGTGCGCAGGGCGTGCGAGAGTGGCACCGTGGACCAGGACTGGGAAGAGCGCGTGACGGCCGCCTGGGCGGCATTCGACGACTACGCCGAGGAGGATGCCGCCGACTTCCGGGCGGTCATCGACGCCCTCGCCGACGAGTTGCCCGCCGACAGCCCCCTCGGCCTGTTCGAGCGGGCCTGCGCCTGGGACTCGACGGGCCACTCCGACCGGGCCGTGCCGCTGTACCGCGAGGCGCTGGAGCGCGGGCTCGGCGAGGCCAGCCCCTACAAGGGGCGCCGGGCGAAGATCCAGCTCTCCAGCTCCCTGCGCAACACCGGGCACCCGGAGGAGGGCGTGAAGCTGCTCTCGCCGGAACTGGTGGCGCCGTCGGACGAGTTGGACGACGCCGTGCGGGCCACGCTCGCGCTCTGCCTGTCCAGCATGGGCCGCGACCGCGAGGGCCTGGCCCTGGTGCTCGGCGCCCTCGCGCCCCATCTGCCGCGCTACCAGCGCTCGATGGCCACCTACGCGCGGCTGCTGGTGGAACCGGAGGAGTAACGTCACCCCACGCGGGCCGGGCGTACGGTGACCATCGCCCGGTTGGCTCGTTCTGCTGAACGTGCAGCCACAGGATGTCGCCCCGCGCCCCGCACCGTCCGCCGCCTCCTCGGCCGACCCGGTCGTCGACGTCGAGCAGGCCGAGGCCGCGCTCGTCGAGCACTATCCGCGGCTGGCCCGGCTGGCCTACCTGGTGCTGCCGCCGGGTCTCGGCCGGGGCCGCCGCGTCCTGTCCGCGCACGCCCTCACCCAGCGCGCCCTGCCCCGCAACCGGACGACGACCCCGGTGATCCCGGCCCAGGCGACCGGCCGCGAGGTCGACCCCGGGTACGCGCTGGTGCGGCTGCGGGTGGTGCGCACGGCGCTGGAGGCGGGGTTTCCGCTGCGGCGGCGGGCGTGGCCCAAGCGGTCCCAGTTGCCGCCGCTGCTGCCCCACGTACGCGGCCTCAAGCTCTTCCCGCGCTCCGGCGGCGCGGACGAACTCGCCCTGGACCAGGCGCTGTCCGCCCTCTCCGGTCCCGGCCGGGCGGCGTACGTGCTGCGCGGTCTGGAGCGGCTCCCCGACGACGGGGTGCGGCAGGTGCTGACGGCCGCCGGGGTCGCCGACGTGCACGCCGCCCTGCGGGAGGCCGACGGGGTGCAGGGGCAGTACGCGCTGCTCGGCTCGCCCGAGTTCGACCCCTGCTCGTTGCAGGCCCGGCCGACCGATCTGCTGCGTCGGCGGCAGCACATGAAGGCCGCGCTGGTCGCCGGGGCGGCGCTGGTGGTGTGCGGGGCGCTGCTCGGCCTGCCCGGGGACGGCTGGGGGCCGGACGGCGCCGCCGCCCCGCCGTACGCGCGCAACCCCGCGGCCGAGGCGGCGCTCGATCCGGGCAGGCTGACGAAGGCCGCGCCCGCCGCGTGGGAGACGTCCGCGCGCACGGACTTCTCGGTGTGGCCGGCGCGCGGTGACCTCACCGGCGACGAGGAGCTGCTGCGCCGCGCCCTGGCCGTGTGGGCCCGGCCCGGCGAGAGCGTGGGGGTGTCCGCGACGCCGGGGACCCAGACCGGTGGTCCGGCCGGTCCGCCGCAGCTGCTGTACGCCGGGAACGTGGACACCGCGCGGGTGGTGATCCTGCACGACGGTCTGCGCCTCGTCCGGTACGCCGAGCCGACGGACGGTTCCGCCGGTGCCGCCCTGGACTTCGCGCGGACCGACGGGGCCGGCCGGGCCACGGCGACCGCGGTGGTCCTGGGCCGGGCCGACGGCAACGTCCGCTATCTGACGGCGCCCTGGGTGACGGAGGCGGCCGGGCGTGATCTCGCCGGGCCGGCTTCCGGGCCCAAGGAGCTGACGCTCACCGACGGCGTGACGTCCCCGCTGGCCAGCCCGGTGCAGCAGCGGTCCGGGGCGTGCACGTCGTGGAACGTGCTGGAGCTGACCGACGGTTCGGACACCCGGGTGGTGACCGACCTGGGCGAGCTGGTGCCGGCCCGGCTCACCACCGGGCGCCCCGGTGCCGCGAAGGACGCCTCGGGCGCGAAGGCGCTGGGTGCCTGGGCGCCGTACGCCTGCTCGCTGGGCTCGGTGCGCGGACAGGGGGTGCGGTCGGTGAACGCCTGGGAGTTCGCGACGCAGCCGCTGCCCGACGGGACGGGGTCGGGGGACTGGGTGTGCACCCGCGCCGAGACCTGGCGCGGTGAGGGGGCCCGGGTGCTGGCGCAGTTCCGGACGCCGGGCGGGACGCAGGGCGCGGTGGCGGCGAAGGCGCAGGACGTGCCGGCGTGCGGCGAGCGTGATCCGCAGGTGCTGGCCGGGGTGCTGTGGAAGTCGGAGGGCGGGCACTGGTACCTGCTCGCGGCGGGCGGCCCGGACACCGAGTCGGTCGAGGCGACGGGCGGCATCGAGGACGCCGCCGACGGCAACCTGCTGACGGCCAAGGCCGAGCAGGGCGCGCGGGCCGAGCTGAAGGGCACGCTGGAGGGCGGGCGGACGATCGGCGGCCTGCGCTAGCGCCCGCACCGAGCTACTTGACACTGGCGTCAACAAGTACCGGCAGGAGGGTTCCGCCGGACCGTACCCGTCAGTACATTGACGCCATGTCTAACAAGCATGTCCCGCTCAAGGCCCGGAAGGTGTCCTTCGCCTGGGAGGACACACCGCTGCACTGGGTGCCGGGGGACCCCTTCACGACCCACACCATCAACGTGCTGCACCTGCTGCTGCCCGCCGGGGAGCGGTGGTTCGTGCACGTCTACAAACAGGTGCTGCCGTCCATCCGGGACGAGCGGCTGCGCGCGGACGTCATCGGGTTCATCGGGCAGGAGGCGATGCACTCCCAGGCCCACGACGAGGTGCTGCCGCACCTGCGGGACCAGGGGCTCGACCCGACGCCGTACACAGCGCAGGTCGACTGGCTCTTCGAGATGCTGCTCGGCGACCGCACCCTGCCGCCGGGCCGCCCGCGCCGCTGGTGGCTGCTGGAGCGGGTGGCGCTGATCGCGGCGATCGAGCACTACACGGCCTTCCTCGGCGACTGGGTCCTCAACGCCGAGGCGCTGGACCGGCGGGGCGCCGATCCGACCATGCTGGACCTGCTGCGCTGGCACGGCGCCGAGGAGGTCGAGCACCGGTCCGTCGCCTTCGACCTCTTCCAGCACCTGGACGGGGACTACGCGCGCCGGGTGCGGACCTGGGCGACGGCGTTCGCCGCGCTGGTGTTCCTGTGGCAGCGCGGGACCAGGTTCTTCATGGCGAACGACCCGACGCTCGTCGACGGCCGGGCCACTTTCCGGGACTTCCACCGGCGCGGCCGGCAGGGCCTGCTGCCCTCGACCGGCGCGATCACCCGGTCCATACCCGGCTATCTGAGCCGCTCGTACCACCCGTCCCAGGAGTGCTCGACCGAGCAGGCCGTCGCCTACCTCGCCGGCTCCCCCGCCGCCGTGGCCGCCTCGGCCGCCGAGAAGTCCCAGGAGAGTGCCGCATGAGGCCGCGTCCGAAGTCGGTGCCGGCTCTGCTCCTCGCGGCCGGTGCCGCGCTCGTCGTCCGCCGGGCGCTGCGGCGCCGGGTCCAGGGCTCGCCGCTGTGGCCGCTGCCCGCGCTGGACCCGCCGGTCTCCGGGCGGCCCCGCTCCCGCGCGCTGACGCTGCTGGTGACCGCGCACGAGCGGCTGGCCGACGGGGTGGTGCGGCTGCGCCTGGAGGGGACCGACCTGCCGCGCTGGGAGCCGGGCGCCCACCTGGACCTGGTGCTGCCCTCGGGTCTCGTGCGGCAGTACTCGCTGTGTGGCGACCCGGAGGACACCTCGTCGTACACCGTGGCCGCGCGGCTCGTCGAGGACGGGCGGGGCGGCTCGCGCGAGGTGCACGAGCAGGTGCAGGAGGGCACGGAACTGGAGGTGCGCGGGCCGCGCAACCGCTTCCCGCTGGTCGAGGCGCCCGCCTACGCGTTCGTCGCCGGGGGCATCGGCATCACCCCCGTCCTGCCGATGCTGCGGGCGCTGCCGGAGGGCGCCGACTGGCGGCTGCTGTACGGCGGGCGGACGCGGGCGTCGATGCCGTTCCTGGAGGAGATCGAGAAGCTGGACCCGGACGGCGGGCTCGTCACCCTCGTCGCCGAGGACGAGGACGGGCGGCCCGATCTCGACGCCTTCCTGGCGGACCTGCCCGAGGGCGCGGCCGTGTACTGCTGCGGCCCGGAGGGCCTGATGGCGGCCGTCGCCGAACGCCTCCCGGCGGGCGCCGCGCTGCACCTGGAGCGGTTCGCGCCGCGCACGACGGCCGGCGGCGACGGGGAGTTCGAGGTGGAGCTGCGCCGCAGCGGGCGCACCCTGACCGTGCCCGGCGGCTCCTCGGTGCTGGCCGCCGTGCGCGCCGAGCTGCCGAACACCCCGTACTCCTGCGAGCAGGGCTGGTGCGGGACCTGCCAACAGAAGGTGCTGGAGGGCGAGATCGACCACCGGGACGAGCTGCTGACCGACGCGGAGCGCGGCGACTCGATGCTCATCTGTGTGTCCCGGTGCTTCGGTACGCGGCTCGTGCTCGACATGTGAACACCGATGCCCGGTCCGGCCCGTTCGGGGCTGGATTCGATCGGTAAGGTGTTCGTATGACTACCGGGGTACGCCGCAGAATGGGCGTCGAGGAGCGGCGGCAGCAGTTGATCGGCGTCGCGCTCGAGCTGTTCAGCCGCCGCTCGCCCGACGAGGTCTCCATCGACGAGATAGCGTCGGCTGCGGGCATCTCGCGCCCGCTGGTCTACCACTACTTCCCCGGCAAACTCAGCCTGTACGAGGCCGCGTTGCAGCGTGCCTCGGACGACCTGGCGGCCCGGTTCGCGGAACCGCGCGAGGGCCCGCTGGGCGCGCGGCTGCTGCGCGTGATGGGCCGCTACTTCGACTTCGTCGACGCGCACGGCCCGGGTTTCTCGGCCCTGATGCGCGGGGGCCCGGCCGTCGGCTCCTCGACGACCAACGCACTCGTGGACTCCGTACGGCAGGCCGCGTATGTCCAGATCCTTTCGCATCTGGACGTCACCGAGCCGTCCGCGCGACTGGAACTGGTCGTCCGCTCCTGGATCTCGCTCGCGGAGTCGACGGCGCTGCTCTGGCTGGACGGGCGCCGCATCCCGCGCGCCGAGCTGGAGGCGCAGCTGGTGCACGACTTCGCCGCGCTGCTGGCGGTGAGCGCCGCCTACGACGAGGAGATGGGCGCCCTCCTGCGCCGCGTCATCGCGGACGAGCCGGCCGACGGCCCCTTCGGGGACCTGGTCGGCCGACTGATCGCACTGGCCGGATAGGCCCTAGCTCTCGAACTTCCGGTACGACGGGTCCAGGTCGCGAACCTCGGCGGAGGCGTGCAGGGCGAGGCCGTCGCCCGGCTTGGCGTACTGCCGCAGCAGGTCCAGGACGGCCTCGGTCAGCCGCGCCTTGGTCTCGTCGGTGCGCCCGGCGAGCAGTCCGAGCGTGACGTGCACGACGGCGTGCCCCTCGGTGTCGGGGCCGACCACGGTGTCCTCGGTGGGGCGGAACTGCGTCTTGCAGGCCGGCGGCTTCGCGGCCGCGATCTCGACGACCGCCTCGTGCAGGGCCCGCGCGAAGGCGGGCCGGTCGAAGCCGTCGGCGAGCCGGTCGGAGTAGTCGACGGTGATCTGCGGCATGAGCCCTCCCGTTGCGTGAACAGCAGGGCTCACCCTAACCGCAGCCCCCTTGCCCCCTTCCGTCGCTCCGTGCGCGGGGGCGGCTGCCGGCTCATGTCGTCCTTGGTACGCACGGGAGGGGAGGCGTGGTGCGGTGATCGGCCCGCGGCGCCCGATCGGTGGGCAAGGCGGCGGCCGACAGGTACAGTCCACCCCTGTGACCACACGGCTTGCCGACATCGCCGCCCAAGCGGGGGTGAGCGAAGCGACCGTCAGCCGCGTCCTCAACGGGAAGCCGGGCGTCGCCACCGCCACCCGCCAGTCCGTGCTCGCCGCCCTCGACGTGCTGGGCTACGAGCGACCCGTGCGGCTGCGGCAGCGCAGCGAGGGCCTGGTGGGCCTGATCACCCCGGAGCTGGAGAACCCGATCTTCCCGGCGCTGGCCCAGGTCATCGGGCAGGCGCTGACCCGCCAGGGCTACACGCCGGTCCTCGCCACCCAGACGCCGGGCGGCTCCACGGAGGACGAGCTGACCGAGATGCTGGTCGACCGCGGGGTCGCCGGCATCATCTACGTCTCGGGGCTGCACGCCGACACCACCGCCGACCCGGAGCGCTACGAGCGGCTGCGCGCGCAGGGCGTGCCGTTCGTCCTCGTCGACGGCTTCTCCCCGCGGGTGCAGGCGCCGTTCATCTCCCCCGACGACCGGGCCGCGATGAGCCTGGCGGTCACGCACCTCGTCTCGCTCGGCCACACCCGGATCGGCCTGGCCCTCGGGCCGAAGCGGTTCGTGCCGGTGCAGCGCAAGATCGAGGGCTTCGTGCGCAGCCTCCAGGAGCAGTTGGGGCTGAGCGCCGAGACGGTGGAGAAAGAGCTGGTCCAGCACTCGCTGTACACCCTGGAGGGCGGCCAGGCGGCGGCCTTGGCGCTCATCGGACGGGACTGCACGGCGGTGGTCTGCGCCAGCGACATGATGGCGCTGGGCGCGATACGGGCGGCCCGGCAGCACGGGCTGGACGTGCCCGGGGAGGTCTCCGTCGTCGGCTTCGACGACTCGCCGCTGATCGCCTTCACCGACCCGCCGCTGACGACCGTCCGCAAGCCGGTCCCCGCGATGGGGCAGGCGGCGGTGCGGACGCTGCTGGAGGAGATCGGCGGGACGCCCGCGCCGCACAGCGAGTTCGTGTTCATGCCGGAGCTGGTGGTGCGCGGCTCGACGGCGTCGGCACCGGGCGGGCGGGGCCGCCCCTGACCCCTGCGGGGCCGGCGGCGGCTCCGGGTCGGATGCGGGTCGTATCCACCTGGGGGATGATCGGGGGGAGAGGGCTTTTCTGGCAGACTTCATGCCTATGGGTGACGCGACCGTGAGGACTCGGGAACGCCAGGAGGACGGCGTTCCGCACCCCGTCACAGAGCGGACGGGGAAGAGCCTCCTGCGTCGGCTCCGCACCCCGCGCCGGCCCCGCCTCTGGTTCGAGATCCTGCTGATCGCGCTCAGCTACTGGACGTACTCGCTCGTGCGCAACGCGGTGCCGGAACAGCGGACGGCGGCCCTGCGCAACGCCGACTGGATCTGGCGCGTCGAGCAGCAACTGGGCATCGCCGTCGAGGAATCCGTCAACCATGCGGTGAACTCGGTGACTTGGCTCATCGTCGGCATGAACTACTACTACGCCACGTTGCACTTCGTGGTGACCCTGGGTGTCCTGGTGTGGCTTTTCCGCAGCCACCCCGGCCGTTACGCGGCGACCCGGCTGGTGCTCTTCGCGACCACGGGTGTCGCCCTGGTCGGCTACTACCTGTATCCGCTCGCGCCGCCCCGGCTGATGAACGGCGAGCACTTCATCGACACGGTGATGGTCCACCAGACGTGGGGGTCGATGGCGTCCGGTGACCTGAAGAACATGTCCAACCAGTACGCCGCGATGCCGTCGATGCACATCGGGTGGTCGGTGTGGTGCGGCCTGACGATCTTCGCGTTGGCGTCGGTGCCGTGGGTGCGGGTGCTGGGGCTGGTGTATCCGGCGCTCACGCTGGTGGTGATCGTGGCGACGGCGAACCACTTCTGGCTGGACGCGGTGGGGGGTCTGCTGTGTCTGGCGTTCGGGTACGGGGTGGCTTGCTTCTGGTACGGGCGGATGCCGTACCGGTTGCCTCGCGTGGTGCCGGTCGCTGCGCGGCGGCGGAGGGTGTGGTTGCCCGGGCGGGCTTGAGGGGTGCCCGGCGTGAGCATGCCGGGGGTGGGTGCGCAGCCCGGCGTAGCGGGGTGCCGCCTGCGCCCACCCGTGCCGCCCCAGCGGCACGATTGCCCGCAGTTGGGGGCGGCGTCACGTGTAGAACAGGTCCTCCACCACCGTTCTGGCCCTTCGGGCCGTGCGGCGGTATGCGTCGAGCATGTCGCCCGCGTGGCCCGGGCCGTGGCCCAGGTAGCGGCCCACGGCCGCCAGCTCGCGCGGGTCGGTCGGGAAGGTGTCGGCCGCCCGCCCCCGCACCAGCATCACCGCGTTGCGCACCCGCGTCGCCAGCACCCATGCCTCGTCGAGGATCTCGGTGTGCTCCGCCGAGACCAGCCCGGCGTCCCGGGCGGCGGCCAGCGCCGGACGCGTCCTGGTGGTCCGCAGCCCGGCGACCTCGTGCCCGTGCCGCAGCTGGAACAGCTGCACGGTCCACTCCACGTCGGAGAGACCGCCCGGCCCCAGTTTGGCGTGCAGCTTGGGGTCGGCCCCGCGCGGCAGCCGCTCGGACTCCATGCGGGCCTTCAGCCGCCGGATCTCCCGTACGGCGTCCTCCCCGAGCCCGCCCGCCGGGTAGCGCAGGGGGTCGATCAGCTCGATGAAGCGCCGCCCCAGCTCCTCGTCCCCGGCGACGAACTCGGCGCGCAGCAGCGCGTGCGACTCCCACCCCAGCGACCAGCGCCGGTAGTAGGCCGCGTACGACTTCAGGGTCCGCACCAGCGGTCCGGACCTGCCCTCGGGCCGCAGGTCGGCGTCGATCAGCAGCGGCGGGTCGGCGCTCGGCACCTGGAGCAGGCGCCGCATCTCGGAGACGACCTTGTTGGCGGCGTCGCCCGCCTCCCGCTCGTCCACCCCGTCCCGGGGCTCGTGCACGAACAGCACGTCCGCGTCGGAGCCGTAGCCCAGCTCGTGGCCGCCGAAGCGGCCCATGCCGATGATCGCGAACCGGGTCGGCAGGACGTCGCCCCACTTCTCCCGCACGACCGCCCGCAGCGTCCCCGCCAGGGTCGCCGCCGTCAGGTCGGACACGGCACCGCCGACCAGGTCCACCAGGGCGCCCTGGTCGGCCGCGACGGGCTGGGCGTCGGTGCCGTAGGAGCCGACGATGTCCGCGGCGGCCGTGCGGAACAGCTCCCGGCGCCGTACGCCGCGCACCGCGGTGACGGCCTGCACGGCGTCGTCCGCGCGCCGGACCGCGGCGAGGGTCTCCTGCTCCAGCTGGGCCCGGCCGCGCGGCCGCAGTCCTCCGGCGGCACCGTCGCCGAGCAGCGCGACGGCCTCCGGGGCCCGCATCAGCAGGTCGGGGGCGAGCCGCCCGGCGGAGAGCACCCGGGCGAGGTTCTCGGCGGCGGCGCCCTCGTCGCGCAGCAGCCTGAGGTACCAGGGCGTGGTGCCGAGCGCGTCGGAGACCTTGCGGAAGTTCAGCAGGCCGGTGTCCGGGTCGGCGGAGTCGGCGAACCAGCCGAGCAGCACGGGCAGCAGGGTGCGCTGGATGGCGGCCTTGCGGGTGACGCCGGACGCGAGCGCCTCCAGGTGCCGGAGCGCGGCGGCCGGGTCGGCGTACCCGAGGGCGACCAGGCGTTCCCGGGCGGCCTCGGGGCTCAGCCGGGCCTCCCCGGGCGCGAGCTGGGCGACGGCGTCCAGCAGCGGCCGGTAGAACAGCTTCTCGTGCAGCCGGCGTACGACGGAGGCGTGCCGCTTCCACGCGCGCAGCAGCCCGGCCACCGGGTCGGTGCGCAGGCCGAGCGAGCGGCCGAGGCGGCGCAGGTCGGCCTCGTCCTCGGGCACGAGGTGGGTGCGGCGCAGCCGGTGCAGCTGGATGCGGTGCTCCATGGAGCGCAGGAAGCGGTACGCCTCGTCGAGCTGGGCGGCGTCGGCGCGGCCGACGTAGCCGCCCGCGGCGAGGGCCGCCAGCGCGTCCAGCGTGGTGCCGCTGTGCAGGGAGGTGTCCGCCCGCCCGTGCACCAGCTGGAGGAGCTGCACGGCGAACTCGACGTCCCTGAGGCCGCCCGGCCCGAGCTTGAGCTGCCGGTCGACCTCGGCGACGGGGATGTTCTCGACCACCCGGCGGCGCATCTTCTGCACGTCCGGGACGAAGTTCTCGCGGTCGGCGGCCTGCCACACCAGGGGCTGGAGGGCGGCGACGTACTCGCCGCCGAGCCCGGGGTCGCCGGCCACCGGGCGGGCCTTGAGCAGGGCCTGGAACTCCCAGGTCTTGGCCCAGCGCTGGTAGTAGGCGAGGTGGCTGCTGAGGGTGCGCACCAGGGGGCCGTTGCGGCCCTCGGGGCGGAGGTTGGCGTCGACGGGCCAGATGGAGCCCTCGACGGTGCTCTCGGAGCAGATCCGCATCATGTGCGAGGCCAGCGAGGTCGCGGCGCGCAGCGCCTTGGTCTCGTCGGCGTCCGGGTCGGCGGGCTCGCCCACGAAGATGACGTCGACGTCGGAGACGTAGTTCAGCTCGTGGCCGCCGCACTTGCCCATCGCGATCACCGCCAGCCGGCACCGCGCGGCGTCCTCGGGCGCGGCGGCCTCGGCGAGGGCCAGGGCGGCGCGCAGGGTGGCGGTGGCGAGGTCGGCCAGCTCGGCGGCGGTCTCGGCGAGGTCGATGGTGCCGCACACGTCGCGGGCGGCGATGGACAGCAGGCAGCGCCGGTAGGCGACGCGCAGGGAGACCGGGTCGGTGGCCTCGGCGAGTCCCCGCTCGAACTCCTCGACCCCGCGGTGCAGGTCGCGCGGCTCGTACGTGACGAGGGCCTGCCAGTCCCCCGCGTGCCGGGCGAGGTGGTCGGCGAGCGCCTCGGAGGCGCCGAGCACCCCGAGGAGGCGGTCGCGCAGCGGCTTGGCCGCTATCAGGGTGTCCAGCAGCTCCCGGCGGGCGGTGGGGTCGGGCTGCGCCTCCAGGAGCCGTACCAGCCCGAGCAGGGCGAGGTCGGGGTCGGCGGTGGCGCCCAGTGCCTCCAGGAGGACGGGATCGGCGCGCAGCTCGGCCAGCTCGGCCCCGTCGAGGAGCCGCTCGGCGGCCGAGGGATCGGTGAAGCCGTGCCGCAGCAGCCGCGTGAAGGTACTGCTCCTGCGCCCCGGCGCCGTCATCTCGGCCTCCTGTCGGACAGTGGGGCGCGTGGCCCGGTCGGATCAAGGTCGTACGGGCTGAGCGTAACCGGGGGACGGCGTGCGGGCGCCGGGGCGTACCGATCTCGCTCTTCCGGTGGCCCGCTCCAGACTCGTACGATATCTTGTACCAGTCGAGAAAGGGAGGCACCGGTATGTCCATCACCGCCAGCGAGGCCCGTCAGAACCTGTTCCCGCTGATAGAGCAGGTGAACGAGGACCACGCCCCGGTGCACATCACCTCCCGCAAGGGGAATGCCGTGCTCATGTCCGAGGAGGACTTCACGGCGTGGACGGAGACGGTGCATCTGCTGCGCTCGCCGCGGAACGCCCGCCGCCTGCTCGACTCCATCGCGGAGGCCGAGGCGGGCGACGCACGGCGGCGCGAGCTGATCGACCCGGACGCGGAGCGGGCGTGAGGATCACTTTCACGTCCCACGGCTGGGAGGACTACGTCCACTGGGCCGAGAGCGACCGGAAGGTGACCAAGCGGATCAACCGGCTCATCGCCGACATCGCCCGTGACCCGTTCAAGGGCATCGGCAAGCCCGAGCCGCTCAAGGGCGACCTGTCGGGCTACTGGTCAAGGCGCATCGACGACACTCACCGTCTCGTGTACAAACCCGTCGATGACGCGATGGTCATCGTCCAGGCGCGTTATCACTACTGAGACCGTGCCGGCCGACACCCTGTTCGGCCGACACGTGCTCGACCGAGACCGCGTCCGACGAAAGCCGAAGGAACCCCCACCATGGACTTCACCCTCGAAGTCGTCCCGCTGCCCGTGAGCGACATCGACCGCGCCCGGGACTTCTACCGCGACAAGGTCGGCTTCCACGTCGACATCGACCAGGAGTTCATGCCCGGCATGCGCATCGTGCAGCTGACTCCCCCGGGCTCCGGCTGTTCGGTCGCCCTCGGCGACGCCATCTGGGGCATGGTGCAGGGGCAGAGCCGGCCGGAGCCGGGCTCGTACCAGGCCCTCCAGCTCTGCGTCGCCGACATCAAGGCGGCCCACGCGGAGCTGACCGCGCGGGGCCTGGACGTCTCGGAGCCGGTGCAGCACGCCCCGGACGACGGCGCCACGTTCCTGTACTTCAAGGACCCGGACGGCAACGGCTGGGCCATCCAGGAGTACCGGCGCCGCGCGACGGAGCCGCTGCACAAGGTACTGGCGGACCGCAAGCGCGAGGGCTGATCCGGCCGGCCCGCCGGCCGTCCGCCGGTCTCCTCAGCCGCTCTCCCGCCAGCGGTTGGTGACCGGCAGGCGGCGGTCCTTGCCGAAGCCCTTGGACGAGATCTTGGTGCCCGGCGGGTACTGCCGCCGCTTGTACTCCGCGGTGTCCACCATGCGCAGCGTCCGGGTCACCAGCTCCCGGTCGTATCCGGCGGCCACGATCTCGTCCGCGCCGCGGTCCCCGTCGACGTACCGGGCGAGGATCGCGTCCAGCACCGGGTAGTCGGGCAGCGAGTCGGTGTCGACCTGGCCCGGGCGCAGCTCCGCGCTCGGCGGCTTGGTGATCGAGTTCTCGGGGATCGGCGGGGTCTGCCCCCGGGCGGCCGCCGCGCGGTTGCGCCACTCGGCGAGCCGGAAGACCGAGGTCTTGTACACGTCCTTGATCGGACCGTACGCGCCCACCGAGTCGCCGTACAGCGTCGAGTAGCCGACCGCCAGCTCCGACTTGTTGCCGGGGGCCAGGACCAGGTGGCCCTCCTGGTTGGAGAGCGCCATCAGCAGTGTTCCGCGCAGCCGGGACTGGAGGTTCTCCTCCGCCAGGCCGGTCAGTTCCAGCGCGCCCGTGTACGCGTCGAACATCGGCTCGATGGACACGGTGCGGTAGTTCAGTCCGGTGCGCCGGGCCAGCTCGGCCGCGTCGTCCCTGGAGTGCCCGGAGGAGTACCTGGACGGCATGGAGACGCCGTACACCTGCCGGGCGCCGAGCGCGTCGCAGGCGATCGACGCGACCAGCGCGGAGTCGATGCCGCCGGACAGCCCGATCAGCACCGAGCGGAAACCGTTCTTCGCGACATACGCGCGCAGGCCGACGACGAGCGCCGAGTAGACCTCCTCGTCGTCGTCCAGCGGCTCGGCGTGGCCGCCGGACAGCCACGGCCCGGCGTCGGGTTCGGGCGCCGGCCGCTCGGAGAGCACCACCCGGTCGATGCGCAGCCCGTCGTCCACGACGCCGGTGGGCGGCTCCGCCTCGGCGGCGGGCAGGTCGAGGTCCAGCACCACGCAGCCCTCGGTGAACTGCGGCGCCCGGGCCAGGACCGCCCCGTCCCGGTCGACGACGATCGAGTCGCCGTCGAAGACCAGCTCGTCCTGTCCGCCGGTCATGGCGAGGTAGGCGGTGGTGCACCCGGCCTCCTGGGCCCGCTTGCCCACCAGCTCCAGCCGGGTGTCGTCCTTGTCCCGCTCGTACGGGGAGGCGTTGACGGAGAGCAGCAGCCCGGCGCGCGCCGAGCGGGCGGCCGGCACCCGGCCGCCGTCCTGCCACAGGTCCTCGCAGATGGCCAGCGCCACGTCCACGCCGCGCACCCGCACCACGGGCAGGGTGTCGCCGGGCACGAAGTAGCGGAACTCGTCGAAGACGCCGTAGTTCGGCAGGTGGTGCTTGGCGAAGCTCAGCGCCACCTCGCCGCCGTGCAGCACGGCCGCCGCGTTCTGCGGGGCGCCCGCGGGCTGTCCGTACCTCGGCTGGGCGGTCGTCGAGCGGTCGAGGTAGCCGACGACCACGGGGACCCCGCCGAGGCCGTCGTCCGCCAGCCGTGCCGCGAGAGAGCGCAGGGCGGCGCGGGAGGCCTCGACGAAGGACGACCTCAGCGCCAGGTCCTCCACCGGATATCCGGTCAGCATCATCTCCGGGAACGCCACCAGGTGCGCTCCCTGCCCGGCCGCGTGCCGGGTCCAGCGCAGGACCGACTCGGCGTTGCCGTCGATGTCGCCGACGGTGGAGTCGATCTGGTTCAGGGCGAGTCGTAGTCGAGGCACGCGTCCACTGTAATCGTCAGAACGACGCGATGGGGCGACGGGTGTGTTACCGCGTGATGTCCAAGACGTCACGCACCCCGTCTCACGGCCGCGGTTTCGCGCCCCGCTCGGCCAGCAGGTCGGCCATCAGCCGGATCTCCGACTCCTGCGACTCCACCATCCCCCGGGCCAGCCGCTTCTCCACGCCGACCGCGCACCGCTCGACGCAGCCCTTCGCCATGTGGACGCCGCCCTGGTGGTGCTCGGTCATCAGCTGAAGGTAGAAGACCTCGGCCCGCTTCCCGTCCAGCGTCCCGAGCTTCTTCATCTCGGCGTCGGTGGCCATCCCCGGCATCAGCGAGCCCGCACCGGCCGACGGGGCGTCGCCCATGCCCATCCAGGTCATCGGCGGGTCCGACGACACCTTGGGCAGCTCCCACAGGTCGAGCCAGCCGATCAGCATGCCGCGCTGGTTGGCCTGGGTCTGCGCGATGTCGTACGCGAGCCGCCGCACCTCCTCGTCGTCGGTGCGGTCGCGCACGATGTACGACATCTCCACGGCCTGCTGGTGGTGGACCGCCATGTCCCGCGCGAACCCGGCGTCCGCGGAGTCGGCGGCCGGGACCTCGGTGCCGCCGTCGTCCCCGGCGACCGCGTAGGTGATCGCGCCGGCCGCGACGAGCACCGCGGTCGCGGCCCCCGCGATCCAGCCGGCCCGTTGCGGGGTCACTGGGACAGCCCGTTGGTGCACGCGGCCCCCGGCTCGGGGGTCTGCTCACCCTGCACGAACTTCTCGAAGAACGCGTCCACGTTCGGGTCGTCGGCGCCGGTCACCGTGCGCTGGTGCCCCCACGCGGACAGCATGATCGGGTCCTTCTGCTTGTCGTCGGGGCTCATCAGCGAGTACGGCGTCTTCTCGACCTTGGCGGCCAGCTTGGCCACGTCGGCCTTGGGGGCGGCGTCGGTGTACGTCACCCAGACGGCGCCGTGCTCCAGCGAGTGCACGGCGTTCTCGTTGTTCAGCGGCTTGGTGTAGACGTCGCCGTCGCAGTTCATCCAGACCTGGTTGTGGTCGCCGCCGACGGGGGGCTCGACGGGGTAGGTGACCTTCTTGGTGACGTGGTTGCGCCCCAGGTCGCCCTTCCAGGTCCGTACGCCGTCCGCGCCGGTGGCGAACTTCCCGGAGGTCTTGCCGTCGGAGGCCGTGTCGCCGGAGGAGTCGTCGGACTGCGACCGGACGAGGAAGACGCCGCCGACGACGAGACCGGCGACGACCACGGTGCTGAGCGCGATCGCGAGGACCCGGTTCCGGCGGTCGCGGGCCTCCTCGGCGCGCCGCATCTCGGCTATGCGGGCCTGTCGCGCCGTGTTGCTGCTCTTCTTGGCGGAACCCATGGGGTGCTGCCCTTCTGGGAAGGATGCTGGGGACGGACGAGCGTGAGGTCCGCTGATCGTAATGGCGTGGGGCCCGTCCTTCGTAGGGCGGGCGCGGGATCCGTCCCGGCCGGATCCCCGGAATGGCCCGATCGAACAGGTGGCCTCTACGCTGCGGTCACGGGGTGGGCCGGCCGAGGGAGGTCCGCAACGCGTACGTAACGGCGCTGTGGTGTGATGCTCGGGTGCCCGACCGCCTCCCGCCGTACCGGAGACAGGCGGCCTGACCAGCAAGGATGGGGAAGCGGAAGATGGACAAGCAGCAGGAGTTCGTGATCCGGACGCTCGAGGAGCGCGACATCCGGTTCGTACGCCTGTGGTTCACGGACGTTCTGGGCTTCCTCAAGTCCGTCGCCGTGGCCCCGGCCGAGCTGGAGCAGGCCTTCGACGAGGGCATCGGTTTCGACGGCTCCGCGATCGAGGGCTTCGCCCGGGTCTACGAGTCGGACATGATCGCCAAGCCGGACCCGTCGACGTTCCAGGTCCTGCCGTGGCGCGCGGAGGCCCCCGGCACGGCCCGCATGTTCTGCGACATCCTCATGCCGGACGGCTCGCCGTCCTTCGCGGACCCGCGGTACGTCCTCAAGCGCGCCCTGGCCCGCACCTCCGATCTGGGCTTCACCTTCTACACCCACCCCGAGATCGAGTTCTTCCTCCTGAAGGACAAGCCGGTCGACGGCTCGGTCCCGACCCCCGCCGACAACTCCGGCTACTTCGACCACACCCCGCAGAACATCGGCATGGACTTCCGCCGCCAGGCGATCACCATGCTGGAGTCGATGGGCATCTCGGTGGAGTTCTCCCACCACGAGGGCGCCCCCGGCCAGCAGGAGATCGACCTGCGCTACGCGGACGCGCTCTCCACGGCCGACAACATCATGACCTTCCGCCTGGTCATGAAGCAGGTCGCGCTGGAGCAGGGCCTCCAAGCCACCTTCATGCCGAAGCCGTTCTCGGAGTACCCCGGCTCGGGCATGCACTCCCACCTCTCGCTCTTCGAGGGCGACCGCAACGCGTTCTACGAGTCCGGCGCCGAGTACCAGCTCTCCAAGGTCGGCCGCTCCTTCATCGCGGGCCTGCTGCGGCACGCGGCGGAGACGTCCGCGGTCACCAACCAGTGGGTGAACTCCTACAAGCGGATCTGGGGCGGCACCGAGCGCACTGCGGGCGCCGGCGGCGAGGCCCCCTCCTACATCTGCTGGGGCCACAACAACCGCTCGGCCCTGGTCCGGGTGCCGATGTACAAGCCCGGCAAGACCGGCTCGGCCCGCGTCGAGGTCCGCTCCATCGACTCCGGCGCCAACCCGTACCTGACCTACGCCGTCCTCCTCGCCGCCGGCCTCAAGGGCATCGAGGAGGGCTACGAGCTCCCGCCGGGCGCCGAGGACGACGTGTGGGCCCTCTCCGACGCGGAGCGCCGCGCCCTGGGCATCGAGCCCCTCCCCCAGAACCTGGGCGAGGCCCTCGCCCTGATGGAACGCAGCGACCTGGTCGCCGAGACGCTCGGCGAGCACGTCTTCGACTTCTTCCTGCGCAACAAGCGCCAGGAATGGGAGGAGTACCGCTCCCAGGTCACCGCGTTCGAGCTGCGGAAGTCGCTGCCGGTGCTGTAGGGCCGGAGCAGCTGCTCGAACCGTCGGGGCGCCGCGGGCGGTCGGTAATTCCGGGCGCCCGGTGGTGCCGATGGGTTACGCTTTCCGGGATTTCGTGCGGCAGGTTCTCTGCCGCCCCGCTCGGCGTGCTCCGCGCCGACACGCACCGCGTGCCCTGCCCCGGAAGGAGGCGAGAGACATGGACCGTTCCGAATGCGTTGCGGCCATAGTTGCCTCCGGCCGTGTGCCCTCCCTCCTCTGCGGCGCGCGGTAACTCTTCCCCCCTTCTTGTTTCTTGGTCTCGGCGTCTTCCTGAGATGTCGCGTCCCGGGACGTCCCGGCCCGTGCGGTGCTCCGCCGCGCGAGCCGCGGGGGCGCGCGCCCGAAGACGGGCCTTTCCCTTGCCGGTCGCGGTGATCTCGGCGTTCTCCGCCTCGCCACCGGCAAGGGCGCCGGCGTGCGTGACACGCGGCCGGTGAGGCAGACCCCGGCTGCTGTCCGCGCGTCCCGCTGCCCCACCGCCCTGCCGTGTCCCCGTGCTGCCTGCTCCGGCCCGTCGTCACCACCGCGACCGTCCCCGGCCGGCTGTCTCGACAGCACTTCGACACGAAACGTGCGTGATCGCCATGAACAAGAAACGCCCCGGAGGGACATCCCTCCCGCCCGCCCCTTCCCCGGCCACCGGCCCTCCCCCGGACCGCGAGGTTCCGGCCGCGGCCGAAGCACCAGCACCGGACCCGAAGCGCTGGTGGGCGCTGGCCGTCATCGCCCTCGCCCAGTTGATGGTGATCCTCGACGGCACCGTCGTGAACATCGCGCTGCCCTCCGCCCAGCACGCCCTCAGCATGTCGGACGCCGACCGGCAGTGGGTGATCACCGCCTACACGCTGGCCTTCGGCGGGCTGCTGCTGCTCGGCGGCCGGATCGCCGATCTGGTGGGCCGCAAGCGCACCTTCGTCATCGGCCTGGCCGGGTTCGCCGCGGCCTCCGCACTGGGCGGCGCGGCGTCCGGCCCCGGGATGCTGTTCGCGGCGCGGGCGCTGCAAGGCGCGTTCGCGGCGGTCCTGGCGCCCTCGGCCCTGTCCCTGCTGGCGACGACGTTCACCGACCCCAAGGAGCGGGCCAGGGCGTTCGGGGTCTACGGTGCGCTGGCCGGCGGCGGCAGCGCGGTCGGGCTGATCGTGGGCGGCCTGCTGACCGAGTACGTGAACTGGCGCTGGTCCCTGTACGTCAACGTGCCCATCGCGCTGGCCGCCCTGCTCGGCGCACCGGCCTTCCTGCGCGACCGCTCCGGCCGCCGGGGCGGGCACCTGGACGTGCCGGGCGCGCTGCTGGGCTGCGGCGGGCTCGTCGCTCTCGTGTACGGCTTCAGCGAGGCCGAACCTCGCGGCTGGTCCAGCCCGACCGTGCTCACGCTGCTCGTGGCCGGAGTGCTCCTGCTCGCCGCCTTCGTGGGGTGGCAGAGCCGCGCGGCGAGCCCGCTGCTGCCGCTGCGCATCGTCAAGGACCGGGTGCGGGCCGGATCGCTCGCGACGATGGGCCTGGCCACCATCGGCATGTTCGGCGTCTTCCTGTTCCTGACGTACTACCTTCAGGTCGTCCTCGGCTACCCGCCGGTGCGGACCGGCCTGGCCTTCGTGCCGATCTCGGCCGGTATCGTCATCGGCGCGACCCAGATCGCGGCCCGCCTGCTCCCCCGCACGGCGCCGCGCCTCTTGATGTCGTCCGGGATGGTGCTGGCCGCCGTCGGCATGGTGCTGCTCAGCCGCCTGACCGTGCACGCGCAGTATTTCCCCCACGTGCTGCCCGCCCTGCTGCTGCTCGGTGTGGGCATGGGCCTGACCTTCATGCCGGTCTACGCGACGGCCACCGCCGGCGTGCCCGCGCAGGACACCGGTGTGGCCTCGGCCGTCCTCAACACCGTCCAGCAGATGGGCGCTTCGCTGGGCACCGTACTGCTCAACACCATCGCCACCAGCGCCACCGGCCGTTACGTCCACGCGCACCAGCGCGGTCCGGCCCACGGCGGCGCGACCCTCGACGAGGGCATGGTGCACGGCTTCTCCGTCGCCTACTGGTGCTCGGCCGGCGTCCTGCTGCTCGCCGCCCTCGTAGCGGGCCTCACCGTACGACTCCCGAAGGACCCTTCATGAAACCCCTGACCGAGCACGCCATCCGTACCTCGTTCGTCAACTGCTCGAAGGGCGCGGCCAAACGCCTCCCCCTGCCCAAGAACCTGGCGGATCTCGACCACTGGGACGACCTGGACTTCCTGGGCTGGTCCGATCTGTCCGCGCCGGATCGCAGCTATCTCGTCTTCGAGCGCGCCACCGGACTCGTCGGCCTGTCCCTGCGCTCCGCTTCCGGCAACGGCGGCTTCCTGCGCCGCAGCATGTGCTCGCTGTGCCTGACCACGCATCCCGGCGGCGGCGTCTCCCTCATGACCGCTCCCAAGGCGGGCCGGGCCGGCCGCGAGGGCAACTCGGTGGGCCTCTACATCTGCGCCGACCTGGACTGCTCGCTGTACGTACGGGGCAAGAAGCAGGCGGCACCGGGCGCGCGTTTCGAGGAGTCCCTCACCGTCGAGCAGCAGATCGAGCGGCTGCGCGGCAACCTCGACGCGTTCGTGGAGCGGCTCCTCCACTGAGGAAAAGCCGTGAATCTCCACAGCGTCCATCGCTCGGTCGCACGGCCGGGGTGCGGTGGGGCCGCGCGGGGCGGGCCGCGCCCCGCGCGGCACCGAACCGGGCCGTGCTCCCGGGGACGGGGTGAAGATCCGGGCGCTTTCCCTGACCGCACGCACACACCCGTGAAGTCCGCGGCGGCCGGGCGGGGACGGTCAACGGCTCGTCGATGGTGGGCCGTTCAGTCCCGTGCTTTGATCGGGGCGCGGCCCGCACCGCTCCCCTTCCCCCACGAAAGGAACAGACCTGCCATGAACACTGTCCCCCAGGTCGAGACGGCCGAGATCTCCGACGCCCACCTGGACCGGGTGTCCGGCGGCATCGGCCTCACCGCGAGCACGGCCCTCTTCGCGGGCGACAGCGCCCTCGGTGCCGGCCTGCACGCGGAGTCCGGCCCGTTCGCCGTCACCGCCGGTCTCGGCGCCTCGGCGTCCTTCGGCGGCGCGACGGCCCAGGGCCACGCGCACACCACGATGGCCTGAGCCGGGTCAGGGCGCCAGAAGCTCCGCCGCCCCCACGAACCCCGTCCACGCCGTCCGGGTGACGGCGAGGCGGGGGCCGTGGGGGCGCTTGGAGTCGCGGACGTGGATGGTGGCGGGGGTTATCGCGACCTCGACGCAGTCGGTGGGTTCACTGGTATCGCTGTAGCTGCTCTTGAACCAGGCCAGGTCGGCGAGGTGTCCAGGTGTGTCCTTACGGCTCATGTCTCCCCCAGCAGTTGTTGGATGAAGGCCACTGACTCCCTGGCGGGCAGCGCCTCGGCCCGGATACTGCCATAACGCAGTTCGAGCACTCTCAGTTGCCGGGGGTCCGTGACAGGCCGGCCGCCGAACACGTCATCGGCCCGACCGACCGCGGTGCCGTCCTCGAACTTGAGCACCTGCATCCGTCCGCCTCCCGGGTGGTCACCGCGGGACGTGGGCATCACCTGGATCTCCACATGCCGCAGTTCCGCCACTTCCAGGAGGTGCGCCAGCTGGCGCCGCAGCACACCCGTGCCTCCCACAGGACGCCGCAAGGTCGCCTCCTCCTGGACGAAACTGAGTTCTGGGGCCGGGGCCCGTTCGAGCATCGCTTTCCGACCCATCCGTGCGGCGACGGCGCTCTCCACCTCGTCGTCGCTGAGGGCGGGCCGCCGCCTGCCGAGGAGTGCCCGCGCGTACTCCTCGGTCTGGAGAAGCCCGTGCAGGCTGTAACTGCCATACGACAGCGACTCGACGGCTCGCGACTCCAGCTTCGCCAAGTCCCGCACCTGCTTGGGATACCGGACCCGCTTCACGTCCTCCCAGGCCGCGGCGATGAGGCCGCCCGCCTCGAGGACCTGGTCCGCCCTCTCCAGGTACTCCCGGCGAGGGATCCGCTTCCCGCCCTCGACCTTGTAGACGAGGTCCTCGCCGTATCCGACCGCCACCCCGAAGTCGCCCGCCCGCATTCCCACCGCCTCCCGGCGCAGCTTCAGCTGCCTGCCCACGGTGGTGAGGACGGCCACGCCCCACTCGTCGTCCGGGTCGACCTCCCAACCCGGCTCTTCCACCTCGCCGTTCACCGGCATCCGCACCCCTCCGTCGTACGCGTGGCATCGCGCCCGCGACACGATAGAGGGGGCGTCTACGCTGCGTGACGGAAAACGGTCACTCCGTCACCCCGGCGTGGGACGCGGAGCGGTCGGTCTCCGGCAGGTGGGCCGCGACCACGCGCCGGCGCCCGGGAGCCGGGGCCGCGTGCCGGCGGTCGACCGCCCACGCCGTGCCCGCGACCGCGAGGCCGAGGACCGCCAGGGCCGCGCCCGCCGTCGCCGGGGAGGTGACCCCGAATCCGGCGGCCAGGGCGAGGCCGCCGATCCAGGCGCCGCCCGCGTTGGCCAGGTTGAAGGCGGCCTGGTTGGCGGAGGAGGCCAGGGAGGGGGCCGCGGCGGCCTTCTCCATGACCATGAGCTGGAGCGGGGAGCCGGTGACGAAGGCGGCCATGCCGAGCAGGGCCACCGACGCGGCCGCCGTGACCGGCGTACGCATCAGCAGGGGGAAGAGGGCCAGGACCACGACGAGAGAGGCGAGGCCGCCGAAGAGGGTGCCGCGCAGGGAGTGGTCGGCCAGGCGCCCGCCCAGCAGGTTGCCCGCGGTGGCGCCGACGCCGAACAGGGCCAGCAGCAGCGTCACGCTGGTCTCGGCGAACCCGGCGGCATCCGTCAGCATCGGCGTGATGTAGCTGTACGCCGCGAAGAGCGCGCCGAAGCCCGCGACCGTCGTGCCCAGCGCCAGCCAGACGGGCAGGGAACGCAGGGCGGCCAGTTCGCCGCGCAGGCCCGTGGTGGGGGCGGGGGCGCTGTCGCGCGGGATCAGCAGGGCCAGCGCCGCTATCGCCGCCACGCCGATCGCGCTCACGCCGAGGAAGGTGGCCCGCCAGCCGAGCTGCTGGCCCATGGCGGTGGCGGCGGGGACGCCGACGATGTTGGCGACGGTGAGGCCGAGGAACATCAGGGAGACGGAGCGGGCCTTGCGTTCCGGCGCGACCATGCCGGTGGCGACGACCGCGCCGACGCCGAAGAAGGCGCCGTGCGGCAGGCCGCTGACGAAGCGGGCGGCGAGCAGGGAGATCTCGCCGGGGGCGACGGCCGACAGGGCGTTGCCCACCACGAACAGCGCCATCAGGGCGATCAGGACGGCGCGGCGGGACATCCGCGTCGTCGCCGCCGCGAGCAGCGGGGCGCCGATGACGACGCCCAGCGCGTAGGCGGAGACGAGGTGGCCGGCGGTGGGGATGGAGATGCCCAGGTCGTCCGCGACGTCGGGCAGCAGGCCCATCATCACGAACTCGGTGGTACCGATGCCGAAGGCGCCCACGGCAAGGGCGAGCAGGGCCAGGGGCATGAGGAGTCTCACCTTTCGAGAGCGGGGTCCGTACGGGGACGGGGACAGGGGGACGACTGTATGTTCCCGTACGGAACAAAGACTCTCAGGGCGGGTATTCCTCGGACGAATTCTAGGAAGCCGTTGTGTCGACCTTCACACGCGCGGCGATCGGCAGGTGGTCGCTGCCGGTCGCCGGGAGGGTCCAGCTGGTCATGGGTTCCACGCCGGTGACCAGGATCTGGTCGATGCGGGCCATCGGGAAGGACGCCGGCCAGCTGAAGCCGAAGCCGTCGCCCACGGCGCCCTGCGGGGAACGCAGCTGGGAGGTGATCGCGGTGAGCGACCGGTCGTTCATGGTGCCGTTGAGGTCACCGAGGAGGATCTTGCGGGGCAGCTTCTCGTGGCCGATGGCCTCGCCGAGGGCCTGGGCGCTCTTGTCCCGCTGCCGGGCGGTGAAACCGGCCTCCAGCTTCACCCGTACGGAGGGCAGGTGGGCGACGTACACCGCGATCGGCCCGGACGGCGTGGTGACGGTGGCGCGCATCGCGCGCTTCCAGCCCAGCTCGATGTCGACCGGCCGCACATCGCTGACCGGGTACTTGCTCCACAGCCCGACGGTGCCGACGACCGCGTGGTGCGGGTACTTCGCCGCCAGCGCCTTCTCGTACGTCGGGACGGCGGACGCCTTCAGTTCCTCCAGGGCCATCACGTCCGCGCCGGCGGCGGCCACCGCGCGGGCGGTGCCCTCCGGGTCGGGGTTGTCGGCGTTGACGTTGTGCGTGGCCACGGTGAGGTCGCCGCCGGAGCCGGTCTTGTCGAAGAGCAGGCCGCCGAAGAGGTTGAGCCACACGCTCACCGGCAGCACCAGCGCGATCAGCGCCGTCGCCGACTTGCGGACCAGGGCGATCACCAGCAGGACCGGGATCAGCAGGCCGAACCACGGCAGGAAGGTCTCCGTGAGGCTGCCGAGGTTGCCGATGGCGTTCGGGATGTGCGAGTGGGCCGCCATGACCGCCGCCAGAAGCAGCGCGACCACCGCCGTGACCAGGCCCCGGCGCCAGATCCGCCGGTCGCCGCGCCAGCCGCGGACCGCCCGGACGAACAGGCGCCGAATCCGGGTCTCCCGGCGCTCGGAGTCCGAGCCGCCACCGTCCGTCTCCGTCACGTACGCCTGCTGCGCCATACCGTTGCCTCACTGCCTGCTGTGCACACCGTCGCCCCCTGTGACTCAGCACCATAGGGGATGATCGGTTCCGATCCCGCCGTCCCTGGACGGCCGTACGGCACGAGGACGCACGGGCCGCCCCGCGGAGTTCCGCACCGCCCCGGGACGGGCGGCTCTGTGACAGAACGGGCACATTCGACCCCATGAGCCACGCTCTGCCCCGGGACGGGGTACGTGACGGGGGTCCCCTAGCCGTCGGGGCGCCACCAGTGCCACCATGGAAGGGATCCGGGGACGCCGTCAGGGCGCCTCGAGATGACATGAAGGAGCCGTTGCCATGACGCAGCTTCCGGCTGCCCAGACGTCGCAGCGCACCCCCTCCGACGGGAGCAGGGCGCTGTACGGGGGCAAGATCAACCGCCGTATCACCGTCCGGGACATCACCGCCGCCAAGGAGCGCGGCGAGAAGTGGCCCATGCTCACCGCGTACGACGCCATGACCGCCTCCGTCTTCGACGAGTCCGGCATCCCGGTGATGCTCGTCGGCGACTCCGCGGGCAACTGCCACCTCGGCTACGAGACCACCGTGCCGGTCACGCTGGACGAGATGACGATGCTCTCGGCGGCGGTCGTCCGGGGCACCAGCCGCGCCCTGATCGTGGGCGACCTGCCCTTCGGTTCCTACCAGGAGGGTCCGGTGCAGGCGCTGCGCTCGGCGACCCGGCTGGTGAAGGAGGCCGGGGTCGGGGCGGTCAAGCTGGAGGGCGGCGAGCGCTCGCACCGGCAGATCGAGCTGCTGGTGGAGTCCGGCATCCCGGTGATGGCGCACATCGGCCTCACCCCGCAGTCCGTCAACTCCATGGGCTACCGGGTGCAGGGCCGCGGCGAGGAGGCCGCCCAGCAGCTGCTGCGCGACGCCAAGGCGGTGCAGGACGCGGGCGCCTTCGCGGTCGTCCTCGAACTGGTGCCGGCCGAGCTGGCCGCCGAGGTGACGCGGACCCTGCACATCCCGACCGTCGGGATCGGCGCGGGCCCGGACACCGACGCCCAGGTGCTGGTGTGGACCGACATGCTCGGGCTGACCGGCGGCCGGATGCCGAAGTTCGTCAAGCAGTACGCCGACCTGCGCAAGGTCATGGGCGACGCGGCGAAGGCGTACGCCGAGGACGTCGTCGGCGGAACGTTCCCCGCGGACGAGCACTCCGTCCACTAGCTCCGTCCACCAGTAGGCCGTCGCGGTACGACCACCGGCCCCGCCGATCTTCCCCCGTCGGCGGGGCCCTCTTTGCGCCTGAGTCCTGGCAGGCTGTGCCCCGCAGCCCCGCAGCCCCGGAGTCGGGCGCATGGAGATCTACCGGCTGTCACCCGACTCCGACACAATCACCTCATGGCGATCACCACCGGTGTCGTGCCCCCGGCTCGTAACACACTGTTCGCCCTCGCCCGAGGGGCTCTGACAGGCGGTGTGATCGGGGCGTCGCTGGCCGCTCTCGTCGTCGGCGCCGTCATCAAGAGCGTGCCGCTGTTCGTCACCGGACTGGGAGTGCCGGCGGTGTACGGCCTGCTTGGCTTCCTCGCCGGTGTGCCGAGACGCGCCCGGGAGGCGGCGATCGCACCGCGGACGGCGCTCGCGATGGTCGAAAGCGTGGAAGCCGTCGGGGGCGAGGCGACCAGCGACGTGGCGGTACGGTTCGTGTCGACCGTTGCGCCGGACGACGCGGCGGCGTACCGCGTCGCGTTCACGCAGCACGTCAATCTCGCCGACCTGCCCGACTACCGGGCGGGCGGCGTTGTGGTGGTCCAGTACCCGCCGGACAGGCCGTGGCGGGTCAGGATCGTGAAGCGGCCGACGCCTCAGTGGGAGGAGCGGGCGGCCGGCGCCCGCGTCGACCCCGCGGTCGGGCCGGTCCTGACCGGCGAGGAGCCCGAGGGCTCCGCCGTCGGCTTCGTCAGGCTGCTCGCCCTGCTGTTCGCCGCGGCCGGTGTGGTCCTGCTGTTCCGCACCGACCTGTTCGACGAGGACACCTCCGCAGGGTCGCCGTCCTCCACCCGGCCCTCGGTCTCCACCTCTGCCTCCTCGTCGACCACGGTGGTCTCGTCGGCCTCCGGCACGGTCACTCTCGCACCGCACCAGTCATTCCTCGACCAGGGCGAGCTGCGCAAGGCCGTCACCTCACTCACCCAGGGCACGGACGCGCGCATGGGGCTCACCGTCGTCGTACAGGACCGGCGGCTGTCCGTCGTGTACGCGCCCACCGGCTCGCAGACCCCGGCGTTCGACCTGGGCTCCCTGCCCTACGACCGGTTCCCCGCCCTCGTCAGGGAAGCGCAGAGCGGCCTGGGGGTCGGGTCGCCCCAGACCTGGCAGCTCACCGTCGAGCGGCTCACCGGCTCGCTCACCATCAGGGTCGGTGTGACGGGTGCCGGGGGAACGGCGTCGCTGGAGGCGGACGGGGAGGCCAAGGTGGTCCGGCGCACCCCGGCACGCTGACGGATGCCGCGACGGCCGGGTCTCACCGGTGAAGAGATCCCACCGATGAAGGGAAGCCTTCCAAGGCTGAAGTCAAGCCGTCGCAGTGACGGGAGGTGCGTTTGGGCGGCACCGTCGGCCGCTGACCAGGGCCCGCAAGACGTTGACGCGTCGGTGGGCAGGGGCGAGGACGGCCTGGGTACGGCGTGTTCCGTCCGCGTGCCTGCGGTCGTCAGCCGCCGTTTGAAGGGACACCCGGCCCCCTGGGTGCCCCAACCCTACGAACGGCTGGGGCAGACCCAGCAAGAAGGTGGAGCCGCGTGAGCCTTCAGGGATATCTGGCGCTGTGGTGCGCGGTGTTCGGCACCGTCGCGCTCGTCGGCTACGCCCGGTCGCTGGCCGGGATGACCGCGGCGCAACGGTCGGTCCGGGTGATGGGGCGGATCGAGCAGGTCCGCGAACCGAGGCACGGAAGCTCGCAGCGCGACGGGATATTCGTGGTCGTCTCCTTCCAGGACCCCCGCAGCGGTGAGGAGTTCACCGTGACGAACGACAGCGACCACGGGGAGAGGATCACAGCAGCCTGGACGGGGCGGGACATAGGAGTCCGCTACCCGCGCGGAAGGCCGCACGCGTACCAGTTCACCAGCGACCTCCGGGCAGGCCGACGCGGACTCGGATGGCCGAACTTCGCGCTCTTCCTCATCTACGTCGCACTGGTGGTCTTCGCCGCGATCGACTGGAGCTGGCCGTGGGCTCTGATCGGCTTCGGCGTGCCCTGGACCCTGTCCGGCGTGTGGTACGTGCCCCAGAGCGCACGCGCGGTGAGACGCCGAATCGCCGCGCTGAACTCCTGCCCCCCTGTTAAGGGCCGCGTCATCGCCGTGCTCACGGACACCGACACCGACAGTGAGGGCGGCACCTTCACCAGCCACACGCCGGTCATCGCCTTCACCACCCACGAGGGCACTGCCGTCACCGCCTACTGCCCCGACGACCTGCCCGACGCCACCACCTCCCACGGACGCGACGTCACGATCCACTACGACCCCGACGACCCCGCCGTCTTCACCCCGGACCTCGCCTCCGAGGACCGTTCCCGCCTGCTCGACATCACCTGCGGCACCGGGGCACTGGCCCTCGGAGTGGCGGCGGCCGTCATAGGGGCAGCGCTGTTGTGACACCCGAGGAGCGACGCCCGACGACGAGGTCAGGACGGGCATCGGGGGTGAGGAATCCGCATCGCCGGCCGGCCGTCACAGTTATCGACATCGCGACGAATTGACGCCGTCTCGGATGTAAGGTGCACATCAAACGCTAGCCTCCTCCCGTTTATCCACAGAGGAAAGGCACCGAGTGAAGAAACTACTGAGCTTCGCGTCTGTACTGGCACTCCTGACCGGAATAGCCATGGCCTCGACAACGTCCGCCTACGCCGCTGCGGACAGGAGCGGGGCGGAACGGCTGAACATCCCGAACAGCAGTGCCTGCAGGGCAGGCCGCACTGTCATGCAAGGCATGGTCGCGGGGCCGGGCGGCCAGCTCTACATCGTTTTCACCAAGGCGGGCGGGGCGGAGCCGGTCCTGTCCAGGTGGTTGCGCGACGGCTCAACCTGGGACGGTGCCAGCTGGAGTTGCGCCGGGGCGCCGACCTCCATACCCGCACTCGGCCATGGCAACGACCTCGCCTACCATCCGAACTATCGGGGCCAGGGACCTGCCTTGATCGCCACTCAAGGAAGTCAATCGGCTTACCCGAGCGACGATGTGACGATCATTCACCTCAGCTCGACGGGATCTGTTGGCGCAAGCGAGGTAGTCCATCTGCCCATTGGCAATATCAGCGGCCTCTGCTACAGCGCGACGGCGGCCGACGGAGCCGGCAAATATGCTGCCCGCCGCTCGGGCAACCTGTGGACCCATCCCGGTGCCGGTTCTCTGACGAGCGGTTGGACGCTGGTGAAGAGCAACCTGACGAGTCACGACAATCGCTCCGACCAAGGCATCGACTGCTCCGAGAACTACATCTGGAACACCAAGTCCATCAACAGTTCAACGCCAGAAACCGGGTGGAACTGGGTGTACCAGTACAACTGGTCCGGAGGCGATGTGGAGAGCGACATCGGAATTCCGGGGAACGGTCGGACCGACGAGATCGAAGATGTCACCCACATCGGGAGCGATTTCTTCATCGGAGTCAACCGAAACGGCGGAAGCGCCGATTCCGTGAAGGTCTTCATCGAGTGAGCGCTGGGCTCCTGGCGGCCGAGGACTCCACCGTCCCCGAACCCACCCGGAGTGGTCCCCCTGAACACCGGCGTGTGAGTGCCTGTTCAGTGGGCCGTGCACGCGATGAGGTCGGTCCCGGACGGGTGAAGATCCGCAACAGGTACGTCGGTATCTGCGGTGGTGATGTGTGCACACCTACTTCCACCCGGAGGCTTCGCCTGTCGATCTCTTCCGTCCGCATCCCGTGACCGGGCGCAGCTGCCGTCTCGTGGCCGGTCTGGGGGCGAACGCCAACGGCGGCGGCATGGCGGAGTTCGTGTCGGTCGACGCGGGACAGGTCCACCGGCTTCCTGAGGACGTCGACCTTCAAAGGGGCGCTCTGGTCGAGCCGATGTCCGTCGCATGGCACGGTGCCGGCCGCAGTCGTTCCGGTCCCGGGGACGTCGTTCTCGTGGCGGGCGCCGGCCCTGGTTGCGGCGCCCATCGGCGAGATGTCGGCGCCGTCGGTCGTGCTGTCGGTGGGATGTCGGTGGTTTGTCGGTGGGGCCTGTCATCGTCTGGGGCATGAAGCGAATCGACGACATCCCCCGGGCCGCGGACAGCGCGGTCTCCGTGCGGGGGCTGGTCAAGCACTACGGCGAGACCAAGGCGCTGGACGGCGTCGACCTGGACGTGCGCGAGGGCACCGTGATGGGCGTGCTCGGGCCGAACGGCGCCGGCAAGACCACCCTCGTGCGCATCCTGTCCACCCTCATCACCCCCGACTCCGGCCAGGCGCGCGTCGCCGGGTACGACGTCGTACGGCAGCCCCGGCAGCTGCGCCGGGTCATAGGGCTGACCGGGCAGTACGCGTCCGTGGACGAGAAGCTCCCCGGCTGGGAGAACCTCTACATGATCGGCCGGCTGCTCGACCTGTCCCGCCGGGACGCGCGCACCCGCGCCGACGAGCTGCTGGAGCGGTTCTCGCTCACCGAGGCCGGCAAGCGACCCGCCTCCACCTACTCCGGTGGCATGCGGCGCCGCCTCGACCTCGCCGCGTCCATGATCGGGCACCCGGCCGTGCTGTTCCTGGACGAGCCCACCACCGGCCTGGACCCGCGCACCCGCAACGAGGTGTGGGACGAGGTCAAGCGCATGGTCGGCGACGGCGTCACCGTGCTGCTCACCACCCAGTACATGGAGGAGGCCGAGCAGCTCGCCTCCGAGCTGACCGTCGTGGACCGCGGCAAGGTCATCGCGAACGGCGGCATCGAGGAGCTGAAGGCCAAGGTCGGTGGCCGCACCCTGCGGGTCCGCCCGGCCGACCCGCTGCACCTGCGTCCGCTCGCCGCCTACCTGGACGAGCTGGGCATCACCGGGCTCGCCAGTTCCACGGTGGACGCCGAGCGCGGGACCGTCCTGGTGCCGATCCTCAGCGACGAGCAGCTGACGGCCGTGGTCGGCGCGGTCACCGCGCGCGGCATCACCGTCTCCGCCGTCACCACCGAACTCCCCAGCCTGGACGAGGTCTTCCTGTCCCTCACCGGCCACCGCGCCAGTGCTCCGCAGGACCCCGCCCCCGCCACCGACAACGCCCGCGAGGAGGTCGCCGTATGAGCGCCACCGCCACCGCCACCGCTCCTGCCACTCCCGCTCCTGCCGCCCCCGCCCCCGACGCGCGCATCTCGCTGCGCGCGCACGTGCGGCACACCGGCGCCCTGGTCCGCCGCAACCTGCTGTGGATCCGGCAGGACCCGGAGTCGATGTTCGACGCGCTGCTGATGCCGATCGTCTTCACCCTGCTGTTCGTGTACGTCTTCGGCGGCTCGATCGGCCAGGCCCTGGGCGGCGGGCAGGACGGCTATGTGCAGTACGTGATCCCCGGCATGATCGCCATGATGAGCATGACGCTCTCCCAGGGCGTCGGCACCGGCTTCAGCCAGGACTTCAACTCCGGTGTCATGGACCGCTTCCGGTCGCTGCCGATCGGCCGCGGCTCGGTCCTCTTCGCGAAGATCGGGGTCGAGATGGCCCGGATGCTGTTCGCCACCACGGTGCTGATGATCGTCGCCGTCCTGGTCGGCTTCGACATCGACCACTGGGCCGGGCTGTTCGCGGCGGTGGGTCTGTCCGCGGTGTTCGCCTCGTCGATCATGTGGGTGTTCCTCACCCTGGGCGTGGTCCTGAAGAACGCGCAGTCGGTGCAGGCGATGGGCTTCATGGTGCTGTTCCCGCTGCAGTTCGGCTCCTCGATCTTCGCGCCGACGCAGTCGATGCCGGGCTGGCTTCAGTCCTTCACCGACTACAACCCGCTGTCCACGCTCGCCGACGCGGCGCGCGGGCTGATGGTGGGCGGCCCGGTCGCGCACGACCTGTGGATCACGCTCGGCTGGTCGGCGGCGATCACCGCGGTGATGGCACCGATCGCCATCCACAAGTTCCGCACGAAGAGCTGAACCGCGTACGCGTCAGACGAGGGCGACGGCCTCCTCGGCGGAGAGCCGGCCGCCCTCGGCGTACGCCGTGTCGTAGACCTCCGTGCCGAGCGCCTCGCGGACCCGCTCCGCGGCCCGCCCGCGCGCGTCCCGCTCCATGCCCGTCGACACGTGCCCGGGCGGAAGCATCGCGTCGGCGGCGCCCAGGCACCGGGCGCCGTCCGCGGCCCGGCGTCCGCCGTCCAGGCGGGCCAGGGCCATCGCGGCGATGGTCAGGTACGCGGAGCTCATGTGCGGGGCGATGGCCGTGGACAGCGGGTCCTCGGCCTTCCGCAGCGCCTGGCGGATCCGGCCCAGGCACTCCTCGTGCCGGTCCTCCAGGGTGGCGAGCCAGGCCTCGGCGGCGAGGATGAAGGCGTCGAAGACCACGAAGTGCGCGAGGGAGAAGTCCTGGCGCAGCAACCGCAGCTGCTCGCCGGCCTCGTCCAGACGGCCGGTCATGCCCAGGTGCCCGGCGAGGTACAGTCGGGCGGCGGGCATCGCGCCGTTGTGGCCCGTGCCCGCCGTGCGGCCGATCACGTCGCGCAGGACGCGCTCGCCCCGCTCCGTGTCGCCCGCCTCCAGGAGCACGCTGCCGAGGCGGGCTTCGAGGATGTCGACCTGGGCGCGGGCACCGAGCCGATCGGCGTGTTCGGCGGCGGCCCGGTAGTCGGCGGCGGCCAGCCGGTACTCGCCGACGCGCTCCCGGGCCTCGGCCCGCCCGGAGAGTGCCTCGGCCATGCCCCAGGCGTCGCCGAGCCGGTGGTAGATCTCCAGCGACTCGTCGGCGTCGCGGACCGCGTCGCCCGCCCAGTCGGTGCGGTTGGCGAGCATGTTGGCGCGCATCTGCAACCCGCCGGCCAGCTCCCACTCGTACCCCGGGGTCTCGCGGCAGGTGCGCACGGTGGCGTCCATGATCTCGCGCAGCCGTTCCATGTCACCGGTGAGCATCACGGCGTAGAACCAGAGCAGGCCGGGGCTGGAACAGGTCTGCGGCATGCCCGGCTCGTAGGTGTCCGCGATGGCGCGCAGCTTGTGCTGGGCCGCCGGGTTCTGCCACGCGTCCAGCTCCGTGTCCATGCAGGCCACATGGGCCAGGTGCACGCCGCGCCGGGCCTCGGCGAGGAGTTCGCCGGTCATCGGGGGCGGGGCGGAGGTGCAGCGCTCCCAGACCGGCTGGGCGGGGGTGACCGGTTCGGCGAAGGGGTCCGGGCCGAGCGCCATCACCTCGACGAACCAGTTCCGGGCCTCCACCCGCAGGTCGCGCATCTGCCAGTACCAGACCAGCGACAGCGCCAGGCACAGGGCCTCCTGCTCGTCGCGCTCGGCGACGGCGTGGCGCAGCGCGGTGCGCAGGTTCTCGTACTCGCGCTCCAGCCGCTCGATGGCGGCGAGCTGCCGCGCGCCGCGCAGCAACGGGTCGGTGGTGCGGGCGAGTTCGCGGTAGTACGTGAGGTGGGCGCGGGCCGCGGCGGCGCGTCCGCCGGACTCGTCCAGGCGCTCGGCCGCGTACTCGGCGACGGTTTCCAGGAGCCGGTAGCGCATGCCGTCGCCGGACAGCCGGTCCGTCACGGGCGTGGCGACGACGAGGGACTTGTCGACGAGGGAGCCGAGGGCGTCCAGCGCGGCGGGGCCGCACACGGCCTCGGCGGCGGTGAGGTCGCAGCCGCCCGCGAAGACGGACAGCCGTCCCAGCACGTCGCGTTCGTCCGCGTCGAGCAGGTCCCAGGACCAGTCGACGACCGCGCGCAGCGTCTGCTGGCGGGGCAGGACGGTGCGGCTGCCGGAGGTGAGCAGGCGGAAGCGGTCGTCGAGCCGGTCGGCGATCTGGCGCGGGGTGAGCATGCGGAGCCGGGCGGCGGCCAGTTCGATGGCCAGCGGCAGGCCGTCGAGGCGGCGGCAGATCTCGGCGCAGGCGGCGGCGGTCTCCTCGTCGGCGTCGACGCGGAAGCCGGGGCGGGCGGCGGCGCCCCGGTCGGCGAGCAGCCGCAGCGCGGCGGGCTCGGACAGCGGCTCCACGGGGCGCAGCGACTCCCCCGGCACGCCGAGGGGTTCGCGGCTGGTGGCGAGGACGGTCAGGTGGGGGCAGCGGGCGAGGAGTTCCTCGGTGAGGCGGGCGGCGGCGTCGACGACGTGCTCGCAGTTGTCGAGGACGATCAGCATGCGGCGCCGGCCGCAGTGCTCGACGAGCCGCTCGACGGCGCCGGCCTGCCCGTCGGCGCCGGTGACGGCCCGCATCTCCTCGGCACCGGCGCGGTAGAGCACGGTCTCGCGGGCGCCGACGGCGGTCAGGACGGCCTCCGGTACGTCGGCGGGGTCGTCCACGGGGGCCAGCTCGGCCAGCCACACCCCGTCCCGCGCCGTGTCCCCGGCCACCTCGGCGGCCTCCTGCGACAGCCGGGTCTTCCCGGCGCCGCCGGGACCGAGGAGGGTGACGAGCCGGGCCCTCGCCAGGTCGGCCCGCAGCGCCTCGACGTCCCCGTCCCGCCCGACGAACGAGGTGAGCCGGGCCCGCAGATTACCCCGGGGCCGGTAGCCGTCCGCGACGCCCGCGGTGGCGCCCCCGTCCGACGACGCGCCACCCGACGACGCGACAGCGGCGTCGGACGCCGTGCCGGGCGCGGTGACCGGCTGCGGCCCGGCGGCGGACTGCGGACCGGGGGCGGGGGCTGTGCCGGGGGCGTACGTGGGGTCAGGGGTGGGGGCCGCGCCGGGGGCGGGCGTGGCGCCAGGGGCGGGGGCCGTGTCAGGGGCGGGCGTCGTACCTGCGGCAGGTGCCGTACCCGGGGCATGCGTGGTGCCAGGGGCTGGGGCCTCGCCGGGGGTAGGTGCCGTGCCCGGGGCGGATGCCGTGCCCGGGGCAGATGACGTGCCGGGGGCAGGCACCGTGCCCGGGGCAGGTGCCGTGCCCGGGGCATGCGTGGTGCCAGGGGCTGGGGCCTCGCCGGGGGCAGGTACCGTGCCGTGGGACGGCGTGGTGGAGGTCCCCGGCGCCGGTCCGGAGGCGGGCCACCCACCGGAGGCAGGGTCCGTACCGGAGCCGGGCGCGGCGGCGGGTTTCGAGGTCGGGGCGGGGGCGGGGTTCGCGCCGGGGGTGGGTGTCGTGCTCGGGGTGGTGTCGGTCGTCCGGACCGGGGGGCGGGTTCGGGCCGGTGTCGGGGTGGGCGCGGGGTTGAGCAGTTCCGTGTGGAGGGCGCGCAGTTCGGGGCCGGGGTCGGCGCCGAGGCGGTCGGAGAGGAGGCGGCGTACGGCCTCGTAGGCGGCCAGTGCCTCGGCGGTGCGGCCGGTGTCGCGCAGGGCGCGCAGCCGCAGCGCCTGGAGGGGCTCGTCCAGGGGGTGCCCGTCGCACAGCGCGGTCAGCTCGGGCAGCGAGTGCTCGGCCTGCCCGAGGCCCAGGGCGGCGGTGTGGCGGGCGCGCAGGGCGTCCAGGCGCCGGGTCGTCCAGCGGGCCGCCTCGGCGGTGCGGTCGGGCAGGTCGGGCAGGACGGGGTCGCGCCACAGGGAGAGGGCGTCGTCGAGCACGACGGCGGCCTTGGCCGGGTCGCCGTCGGCCAGGGCGCGGGTGCCCTCCCCCGCGAGCCGGTCGAAGCGGTGCAGATCGACGTCGTCGGGGAGGGCGGCGAGCCGGTAGCCGCCGTCGGCGGAGGCGACCGCGTCCGCGCCCAGCGCCCGGCGCAGCCTCCCCACCAGTGCCTGGAGGGCGCCCGGCGCGTCGGCGGGCCGGTCCCCGTCCCAGACCTCCTCCACCAGCAGTCCCGCGGGTACGGCGCGGCCGGCCCGGAGGGCGAGCACGGTCAGCAGGGCACGCAGCCGCGCCCCGCCGAGCGGGACGGCCGTGCCGTCGGGGCGGAGTGCCTGTGTGGTGCCGAGGATGCGATAGCGCACGGACCCATTGTCCCCGCTGCCGTCCGCGCCGGTCACGGGGTTTTGGCCGCACGGCGCGGCCGGCGCCTCCGCCCGCCCTCCCCGCCCGTCCCGGAACCGTCCGCCCCGCACGAGACGTTCTCCCCCTGCGCCCGGTACGGTCGGGCAGTCCCGCACCCCGCGGGTGCCCGTCACGCGTGCCCGACCGTCAGGGAGTTCCATGTCCACCGCGACCGCCCGCCCCAGCGACCGGCGGATCAGTCCCGTCTTCCTCGGGATCGTCGCCGTCGCCGCGGTCACGGGCTGGGCCACCTGGACCGGCTTCGCCGAGCAGCCGGGTCTCGCCGTGTTCCTGTTCGTGACGGCCGCGTGGGTCGTGTCCCTGTGCCTGCACGAGTACGCGCACGCCCGCACCGCGCTGCACAGCGGCGACATCTCGGTCGGCGCGAAGGGCTACCTCACGCTGAACCCGGTGAAGTACACGCACGCGCTGCTCAGCATCGTCCTGCCCGTCCTCTTCGTGATCATGGGTGGCATCGGCCTGCCCGGCGGCGCGGTCTTCATCGAGCGCGGGCGGATCCGGGGGCGCTGGCGGCACAGTCTGATCTCGGCGGCGGGCCCGCTGACGAACGTGCTGTTCGCCGTCGTGTGCACGGCGCCGTTCTGGCTGGACGCGCTGGACGGCGTGCCGCGCGACTTCCGGCTGGCGCTGGCGTTCCTCGCGCTGCTCCAGGTCACGGCCGCGATCCTGAACTTCCTGCCGGTGCCCGGCCTGGACGGCTACGGCGTGATCGAGCCCTGGCTGTCGTACCACGTGCGGCGGCAGGTGGAGCCGCTCGCGCCGTTCGGCCTGCTGATCGTGTTCGCGCTGCTGTGGATCCCGGCGCTCAACGGCGTGTTCTTCGACGCGATCGACGCGCTGCTGCGCGGTCTGGGGATCGGCGAGATCGACACGTACTGCGGCTTCGAGCTGTACCGCTTCTGGCAGACCGACCCGCTGTGCACGCCGGGCGGCTGAGACCGCTCAGCCGGTGACGGACGGGGACGAGCCGGCGCGGCGGGCGTCCCGGCCGCGCTTGACGTAGTACCAGCACATGTTGGACGACAGCCCCGACAGCAGCACCCACACGACGCCGATCACGATGCTGCCCCGCACGAAGGAGACGACGGCGGCGGCCACGGCGAGCACGCAGACGACCAGGGCGTAGAGGGCGAGGCGGGGCATGGGAACGGCTCCTGTCGGGGGGACACTGGTACCGACCAGTGTCCCCCATCGCCTCATACGTCCGTGACGCGGAGCCCGGCGTGTGCCTTGTAGCGGCGGTTGACGGAGATCAGGTTGGCGACCAGCGACTCGACCTGGTGGGCGTTGCGCAGCCGCCCGGCGAAGACGCCGCGCATGCCGGGGATGCGCCCGGCCAGGGCCTGCACGATCTCCACGTCGGCGCGCTCCTCGCCGAGCACCATCACGTCGGTGTCGATCTCGTCGATCTCCGGGTCCTGGAGGAGGACCGCCGAGAGGTGGTGGAAGGCGGCGGCGACCCGGCTGTCCGGCAGCAGGGCGGCGGCCTGCTCGGCGGCGCTGCCCTCCTCGGGCTTGAGCGCGTAGGCGCCCTTCTTGTCGAAGCCGAGCGGGTTGACGCAGTCGACGACGAGCTTGCCGGACAGTTCCTCGCGCAGGGATTCCAGGGTCTTGCCGTGTCCGTCCCACGGCACGGCGACGATCACGACGTCGCTGCGGCGGGCGGTCTCGGCGTTGTCGGCGCCCTCGACGCCGTGCCCGATCTCCTCGGCGGCGGCCTGGGCGCGCTCGGCGGCGCGGGAGCCGACGATCACCTTCTGGCCGGCCTTGGCGAGGCGGTACGCGAGGCCCTTGCCCTGGGGACCGGTGCCGCCGAGCACGCCGACGACCAGCCCGGACACGTCGGGCAGGTCCCAGGGGTCCTTGGCCGGAGCCTTGGCGGGGGCCTTCTGTGCAGCACTGTCGGTAGAGGTCATGGGGCGACCCTACGTCCGTGCGGACCGGCCCAGGGGCAGGGGTCCCGCCCGGCGGGAGGCGGTCCCCGGGCCGGGTGAATCCGGGGCGAACACCGGACCGCGGGGACGGGGGTGCGGCAGGATGCGGCGGCATGGACGCCGTACGGGTCGCGCTGCTGCGGGAAGTGCTCGCCGGGACCGAGTGGCTGGGGGCCACCCGGAGGTTCGCGGGGGCGCTGCGGGGGTCGGTGGTCCCGCACGGGGGCGGTCTGCTGCTGGTGGGGACCCCCGGGTTCGAGCCCTGGCACCTGGCGGCGCACCTGGTGGACGAGGCCGCCTGGTCGGGGACGCCGGAGCTGGCGCCGACGCTGGTACGGCACGGGGCGCGCCCGTCGGACCCGGCGCACCTCGCGGTCGGCCTGGGGCGGCTGGCGGCGGCCCGGCGCGGGGAGACGCTGCTGGTGGTCACGCCCGACGATCCCGGCGCCCCCCTGCTGGAGCGGGTGCACGACGCCCGCCGGGCCGGTGCGACGGTGCTGGCGCTGGGCACCGACCGCGCGCCGGGCGAGCGGGAGCTGACGGCGATGGCGCACGAGACGCTGACCGTCCCGGACGGCGCGGAACTGGACCTGGACACGGTGCAGCACCTGGTCAGCGCGTCGGCCGGGGAGAACGCGGTGCCGCAGCCCCGGGGCCGCCGCCGCTTCCGCGACCGCCTCTCCCGCCTCGCCGACCACCTGACGGCACCCCCACCGTCCGGCTGGTAACACCCCGGCGACCGCCCACCGCGCCCCGACCACAGCCCGCCGCGAACCCCCCGCGTCCGCCACCGCCCGCCCGAAGACGGCCACGCCCCCGCCGCAGCCCGCCCGCACCCCGAACCGCGACCACCCCCACCCCAGCCCGTGACGGCCACGCCCCCGCCACAGCCCACCGCGAACCGATCGCGTCCGCCACCGCCCAACCGGAGACGTCCGCGCCCCCGACCACTGCCCGCCCCCACCCCGAACCGCGACCACCACGGTCCGCCCCGTGACGTCCACGCCCCCGGCCACTGGCCACCGGCGCCCGGCCGTGATCCCGACCGCCCGACGCACAACCACCACGACCCGCCCCGCTCCGCCCCGCGGCCCGCCCCGCCCCGCGGCCCGCCCCGACCCGCGGCCCGACCCAACCCCGCACGACCCGACCCGTGACCGTCGCCGCCCGGCGGGTGACGGCCGTGGCCCGGGCGTCTGCCGTCCCGGGGAAAACCGGTTGCCCGTGTTCGGGCGGCCCCCGGACGATGAGCCCTCGTGACCGACACCTCCCCCGCCGACGCCCCCGCCGACAAGGCCGCCGGCGCGCCCACCGGCCTGCGTGGCCTGCTGCCCGATCTCTCCCCCTGGCGGGCCTCCCGGGACTTCCGGCGGCTCTGGGTCTCGGGTCTGATCACGAACTTCGGAAGCTTCCTGACGTTCGTCGCCCTGCCGGTGCAGATCAAGGAGCTGACCGGCTCGGCGGCGGCGGTGGGCGCGATCGGTGCCGTGGAACTGGTGCCGCTGGTGGTGTTCGGGCTGTACGGCGGCGCGCTGGCCGACGCCTGGGACAAGCGGAAGCTGATCCTGTGGACGGAGGCCGGTCAGGGCGCGCTGTGCGCGGCGCTGCTGGTCAACGCGGTGCTGCCGAGCCCCGCCGTGTGGCCGCTGTACGTGATCGCCGCGTTCACCTCGGCGCTCGGCGCGGTGCAGCGCCCGGCGCTGGACTCGCTGATCCCGCGGATCGTGGCCCACGAGCACCTGCCGGCCGCCGCCTCGCTGAACGCACTGCGCTGGCAGGTCGGCGGGATCGCGGGACCGGCGCTGGCGGGCGTGGTGGTGGCGTACGCGGGCCTGGGCTGGGCGTACGCGGTGGACCTGGTCACCTTCGCCGCCTCGGTGGCCCTGGTGGCGGGCCTCGCCTCCGCACCGGCCTCGCACGAGGCGCGCAGCCCGTCGTGGGCGGCGATCGCCGAGGGGGCCAGGTACGCGTGGAGCCGCAAGGAGCTGCTGGGCACGTACGCGGTCGACATCGCGGCGATGCTGCTGGCGATGCCGCTCGCGGTGCTGCCGTTCCTGGCCGACGAGCTGGACGCCGAGTGGTCGCTCGGGCTGATGTACGCGGCGATCCCGGCCGGGTCGCTGCTGGTCGGCGTGAGCAGCGGCTGGACGTCGCGGGTGCACCGGCACGGGCGGATGGTGGTGCTCGCGGCGGCCGGGTGGGGCGTGGCGATCGCCGCGGCGGGCTTCGCCGGGAACGTGTGGCTGGTACTGCTGTGCTTCGTGTGCGCCGGGGCCTGCGACATGGTCAGCGGTGTGTTCCGCGGCGCGATGTGGAACCAGACCATCCCGGACGAACTGCGCGGCCGGCTCGCGGGCATCGAGCTGCTGTCGTACTCGGTGGGCCCGCAGCTCGGCCAGGTCCGGGCGGGTGGCACGGCCGCGCTCGCCGGGGTGCGGGCGTCGGTGTGGTCGGGCGGGCTGCTGTGCGCGGGCGCGGTGGGGCTGCTGGCGCTGTGCCTGCCGACGATGATGACCTACGACGTGCGGACGAACGAGCACGCGGTGCGGCTGCGCGAGAAGCGCGCAGCCGCCGCCGCGAGCGGCTGATCAGCCGTCCCGGTCGCCGTCGGCGCTTCCCGGGGCGGAGGCGTCGTGCCACCTGGGGTCGTTCTCCCACTCCAGGTTGCGCTCGCGGGCGGTCTGCATCGCGTGCTCGGCCTCGGCGCGGGAGGCGTACGGCCCGAAGCGGTCCCGGCCCGGGCAGTCCGGGCCCTCCTCGACCTTCTGGTGCTCCAGGCAGTAGTACCACTCGCCCGGTTTGCCGACCGTGCGCTTCTTGAACAGGGCCATGGGCAGCTCCTCTCGCCACCGACATGTTCCCCCATGCGTGCTGGTTAGACTCGCTGCATGTCTGGCCAGTCGCTGCTCGTACCAGGGGAGCTGTCTCCCACCCGTTCCGTGCCCGGAAACATCCGCCGGCCCGAGTACGTCGGCAAACCCGCGCCGACGCCGTACACCGGGCCGGAGGTGCAGACGCCCGAGACGATCGAGGCGATGCGCGTGGCCGGGCGGATCGCGGCGCGGGCGATGGAGGAGGCCGCGAAGCACATCGCGCCCGGCGTGACGACGGACGAGCTGGACCGGGTGGCGCACGAGTACATGTGCGACCACGGCGCCTACCCCTCCACGCTCGGCTACCGCGGCTACCCGAAGTCCCTGTGCAGCTCGGTCAACGAGGTCATCTGCCACGGCATCCCCGACTCCACGGTGCTGCGCGACGGCGACATCGTGAACCTCGACGTGACGGCGTACATCGGCGGGGTGCACGGCGACAACAACGCGACCTACCTGGTCGGCGACGTGGACGAGGAGAGCCGCCTGCTGGTCGAGCGGACCCGGGAGTCCCTGGCCCGTGCGATCAAGGCGGTCAAGCCGGGCCGGCAGATCAACATCATCGGCCGGGTCATCGAGTCGTACGCCAAGCGGTTCGGGTACGGGGTGGTGCGGGACTTCACCGGCCACGGCATCAACTCGTCGTTCCACTCGGGGCTGATCGTCCCGCACTACGACAGCCCGCACGCGACGACCGTCATCCAGCCCGGGATGACCTTCACCATCGAGCCGATGCTGACGCTCGGGACCCACGAGTACGACATGTGGGACGACGGCTGGACGGTCGTGACGAAGGACCGCAGGCGGACGGCGCAGTTCGAGCACACGCTGGTGGTGACGGACTCGGGCGCGGAGATCCTCACCCTGCCCTGACCCCGCACGTCCCCGGACGGCCCGCTCTCCTCGGAGGGCGGGCCGTTTGGCGTCCCGGTGGGTAGGCTCTTACCGACAGGCCGTCGGCAACCTATTGACTTAGGTAAGCCTAACCACAGAAAATCGCGCCCATGGACTCCTTCTCGACCCTCATCCGCACGGCGTCCCACGAGCAGCATGTGGAGGCGGAGACCTCCACCTTCATGAGCGACCTGCTCGGGGGCCGGCTGGGCGTGGACGCGTACGCGCGCTACACCGAGCAGCTGTGGTTCGTCTACGAAGCCCTGGAGGCCGCCGCCGGACGGCTCGCGGCGGACCCGGTGGCCGGGCCGTTCGTCCGGCCGGAGCTGCTGCGGCTGGACTCCCTGGAGCGGGACCTGGCGCATCTGCGCGGGGACGGCTGGCGCGCGGGGCTGACCGCCCTGCCCGCGACCGAGGCGTACGCGGCCCGGGTGCGCGAGTGCGCCGAGGACTGGCCGGCGGGGTACGTCGCCCACCACTACACGCGCTACCTCGGCGACCTGTCGGGGGGTCAGATCATCCGCGACAAGGCCGAGCGGACGTGGGGTTTCGCCAGGAAGGGCGACGGGGTCCGCTTCTACGTCTTCGAGGAGATCCCCAACCCGGCCGCCTTCAAGCGGGAGTACCGCGACCTGCTGGACGGCATCCGCGCGGACGACCTGGAGAAGCAGCGGGTCGTCGCGGAGTGCAAGCGCGCCTTCGCGCTGAACACGGCGGTCTTCCGGGCGCTCGGCGAGGAGTTCCCGCTCTCCGCGTGAGCGGCCCCGGCGCCCCGTGGACGGACCGGCCCCCCTCGGCCGCGTGGGCCGAGGGGGACCGGGAGAGCGGACGGCCGGACCGACTCAGTTGTCGATGTCGTAGTCGTCGCTGCGGCAGTTGATGCCGCCGTAGTACAGGTCGCCGGTGCTGTCCGTGGTGATGGCGCCGAAGTACGGGCTGCACGTGGCGTCCTCGTCACCGTGCAGGTGGCCGTCGAAGGCGGTGGCGGTCGCGGCGCCACCGGCGGTCATGGCGGCGGTCAGCAGGACCGTGGCGAGGGCGGAGCGGATGCGCATGGGGTTCCTCTCGGGGAGACTGAGCGGTCAGGCCCAGAGGTCCCCCCTCACCGCCGCGCGCACACGCTGTTCCACCCGTACGGAGGCGCCGTACGGCGCTCCCGTCACCGCTCCAGGCGCACCCGCCCGCCGATCTCGACCCAGCCCCCGGGCTGCGGGGCGGTGAGGATCTGGGAGCCGACCCCCTGGGTGATGTTGAGGGCGCGGCCCAGCCGCCCGGTCAGCAGCAGCGCCGCAGCGCCGGTCGCCTCGTCCTCGTCGATGCCGTCGTCCCGGCCCGGGAAGGCACGGGCGCGTACCCGTCCCGCCGCCTCGTCCTCCCAGGCCCAGGCGTAGATCCACTCCCCCTTCGGCGGCACCGCGAGGTCGTCGACCTCGGCGACGGTGGCGTACTGGCGCAGGGTGCGCGGCGGGGCCCACTCCGGGCGGGCCTCGATCCAGCTGAACTCCCCGTCCAGCCGGACGCCCACCACCCCGGCCCGGGTGACGAGCTCGGGCACGTCCAGCAGCCAGGCGGCGCCGACGCAGGGGTGGCCGGCGAAGGGCAGCCGCAGGGTGGGCGTGTAGATGTCGACGACGCCGCGCTCCGGGTCGTCGACGAACACGGTCTCGCTGAAGCCCAGCTTGGCGGCCAGCTCCTGCCGCCGCTCGGGCTCCGGCAGCACGGCACCGTCCCGGACGACGCCCAGTTCGTTGCCGTATCCGCCGTTCGGAGCGCAGAAGACGCGCAGTACGTCGTAGTCGGTCACCGGGGCATTCAAGCACCGTCCGCGCACGGGCGCGCTCCTCGTCGTCCCGCCCCCCTCGCCGCGACGTCCGCCCTCCCCGGACCGGGCCATCCTTGACGCACCTTTGACTCTCCTATGAGCACTTCATCGACCCCTCGTGACCGGCCCGTGCTCATACACCGTCCATGAGATTCGGATCACCGTATGGACGGGTTTTGCTTAGGAAATCCTTAGGTATGTTAGGCCAGCCTCACCTTCCTATGAGGTCCGTCACGCGCACTTTCGGCCATCCCTTGGAGCCCCGCATGCGAGCCGCCAGACTCTCCGTCGTCACCGCCGTCGCCACCGCCGCGGCCCTGGCCGCCGTCACGGGCTGCACGGAGAAGAGCGGCGCCGAGGACGGCGAGCACGTCATCACGGTCACGGCGACGGACGACGCCTGCGAGGTGTCGGCGTCGGAGTTCCCGGCCGGTCACGTCGAACTCGCCGTCGAGAACAAGGGCTCCAAGGTCACCGAGGTCTACCTCCTCTTCCCCGACGACCGGGTGGTCACCGAGCGGGAGAACATCGGCCCCGGCACCAAGCAGCGGGTCACCGCCGAGGTGAAGGCGGGCGACTACCGGATCGCCTGCAAGCCCGGCATGAAGGGCAAGGGCATCCGCCAGCACGTCCATGCCACCGGCGGCAAGGCCGCCGCGCGCGACCCGCGCCTCGACAAGGCCGTGGCCGCCTACCGCCAGTACGTCCAGCAGCAGGCCGACGAGACCCTGCCGAAGGCCGAGGCGTTCGCGAAGGCCGTCCGGGCCGGTGACCTGGAGGCCGCGAAGAAGGCGTACGCGCCCTCCCGCATCGGCTGGGAGCGCACCGAACCGGTCGCGGAGTCCTTCGGCGACATCGACCCGAAGGTCGACGTCCGCGAGGACGGTCTGGAGGAGGGCCAGGACCCGGCGACCGACTGGACCGGCTGGCACCGCCTGGAGAAGGCGCTCTGGCAGGACGGCAGGATCGGCGGCCGGGAGAAGGAACTCGCCGCCACCCTGGTCACCGACCTCGAGGACTGGCAGAACCGGGTCGGCAAGGCCGAGATCACCCCCACCTCCATGGCCAACGGCGCCAAGGAACTCCTCGACGAGGTCGCCACCGGCAAGGTCACCGGCGAGGAGGAGCGCTACTCGCACACCGACCTGGTCGACTTCAAGGCCAACGTGGAGGGCGCGCAGCGGTCGTACACGCTGCTGAAGCCGGTCGCGAAGGAGAACGACGCGGCGCTGACGACGGAGCTGGACCGCCAGTTCGCGGCGCTGGACCAGCTGCTCGACCAGTACCGCCCGAACACCTCCTCCTACGAGTTCACCTCCTACGACAAGGTCGGCAAGGCGGACCGCAAGGAGCTGTCGGACGCGGTCAACGCGCTCGCGGAGCCGCTGTCCCGGCTCGCCGCGGCCGTGGTCGCCAAGTAGGCGCGGGGAGACGACGATGACGGACACCGACTCCCCCGCACCCGCACCCGCCCCCTCCCGGCGGGCGCTGATCGGCTGGGGCGGCGCGGGCCTCGCGCTCGGCGCCGCCGCGGCGGCCGGCGGGGCGGTGGCGCTGGACCGGTCCGGCGACGACGCGGATTCGGCCGGCGCGGGCTCGGCCGTCCCCTTCCACGGGGCGCACCAGGCGGGCATCGCCACGCCGGTGCAGGACCGGCTGCACTTCGCCGCGTTCGACGTGACGACCGAGGACCGGGCCGCCTTCGTCGCGCTGCTCAAGGAGTGGACGGCGGCGGCCCGCCGGATGACCGCCGGTCACGCGGTGGGCGAGGGCGCCTACGGCGGACTGCCCGAGGCCCCGCCGGACGACACCGGCGAGGCGCTGGGCCTCAGGCCGTCCCGGCTGACCCTCACCCTCGGCTTCGGGCCGTCCCTCTTCGCGAAGTTCGGCCTCGCCGACCTGCGCCCCGAGGCGCTGGCCGACCTGCCGAAGTTTCCCGGGGACAACCTCGACAAGGCCCGCAGCGGCGGCGACCTGTGCGTCCAGGCCTGCGCCGACGACCCCCAGGTCGCCGTGCACGCGATCCGCAACCTCGCCCGCATCGGCTTCGGCAAGGTCGTGGTGCGCTGGTCCCAACTCGGCTTCGGCAAGACCTCGTCCACGACGCCCGGCGAGCAGACCCCGCGCAACCTGCTCGGCTTCAAGGACGGCACCCGCAACATCGCGGGCACCGAGCGGGACCGGCTGGACAAGTTCGTCTGGGCCGCCGAGCAGGACGGCCCGGCCTGGATGGCGGGCGGCTCCTACCTGGTCGCCCGGCGCATCCGCATGCACATCGAGACCTGGGACCGGACCTCGCTCCAGGAACAGGAGGACGTGTTCGGCCGCGACAAGGGCGAGGGTGCCCCGGTCGGCAAGGCCAAGGAGCGGGACGAGCCGTTCCTGAAGGCGATGAAGCCCGACGCGCACGTCCGGCTCGCGCACCCCGACTCCAACGGCGGGGCGACGCTGCTGCGCCGCGGCTACTCCTTCACCGACGGCACGGACGGCCTGGGCCGCCTGGACGCCGGGCTGTTCTTCCTGGCCTACCAGCGCGACATCCGCACCGGCTTCGTCCGCGTCCAGCGGAACCTGGCGACGGACGCGCTCAACGAGTACATCCAGCACGTGGGTTCGGCGGTCTTCGCCGTGCCGCCCGGGGTCCGCGACGCGGACGACTGGTGGGGCAGCACGCTGTTCGGCAAGGAGGCGTAACCGTGTTCTCCAACTACCTGATCGGACTGCGCGAGGGCCTGGAGGCCTCACTCGTCGTCTGCATCCTGATCGCCTATCTGGTCAAGACGGGCCGCCGGGACGCCCTGAAGCCCATCTGGGCGGGCATCGGCGTCGCGGTCGCCATCGCGTTCGGCTTCGGCTGCGCGCTGGAGTTCGGCTCGCAGGAGCTGACGTTCAAGGCGCAGGAGGCGCTGGGCGGTTCGCTCTCGATCCTGGCCGTGGTCCTGGTGACGTGGATGGTGTTCTGGATGCGGCGCACCGCCCGGCACCTGAAGGCGGAGCTGCACGGCAGGCTGGACGCGGCCCTCGCGATGGGCACCGGCGCGCTGGTGGCCACGGCGTTCCTGGCGGTCGGCCGGGAGGGCCTGGAGACGGCCCTGTTCGTGTGGGCGTCGGTGCACGCGGCGAGCGACGGCACCCCGCGCCCGCTGATCGGCGTGGCCCTCGGGCTGGCCACCGCGGTCCTGCTGGGCTGGCTGTTCTACCGGGGCGCGCTGCGCATCAACCTGGCCCGGTTCTTCACCTGGACCGGCGGCATGCTGGTCGTCGTGGCGGCGGGCGTCCTGGCGTACGGCGTGCACGACTTGCAGGAGGCCGACCTGGTGCCGGGCCTGACGAACCTGGCCTTCGACATCAGCGGCACGGTCGACCCGGCCAGCTGGTACGGCACGCTGCTCAAGGGCGTGTTCAACTTCCAGCCCGATCCGACCGTCCTCCAGGTCACGGTGTGGCTGCTGTACCTGGTCCCGACGCTCGCGCTCTTCCTCGCCCCGGTAGGGTTCGCCTCCGGGAAGGGGAAGGTGAAGGAACCTGATGAGCCAGGATCGCGGCCCTCGAAGGCCCCGCAGGCTTGAGAAGTACGCGCTCATATCCGCCTCGGCGACGGCTTTGTCGCTGACGGCGAGCGGCTGCGTGGTGGTGCACGGTGAGCGCGAGGTGCTCCCCTCGGCCACCCGGGCCGAGGCCGCGAAGGCGCTGGAGCAGTTCACCACCGCGTACAACGCGGCCGACAAGGCGTACGACGCCTCCCTGGACGCCGACCACACCACCGGCGCCCTCGGCGCGATCGACGCGGCGCGGCTGAAGGCGGGGGCGGCCAACCACCCGGACGGCAATCCGGCGCACGAGCCGCTGGAGCTGACCGACGCGAAGTTCACGATCCCGAAGAAGGCGGGCTGGCCGCGCTGGTTCCTCGCGGACACCAAGGCCAACAAGGGCGGTACGGCACGCTGGTTGCTGGTGTTCACCCGCAACGGCCTGGAGGAGACCTGGCAGGCGGCGTACCTGACACTGGTCGCCCCCGGCAAGGTGCCCGAGTTCAAGACCGACCGGGACGGCTGGGCCGAGGCCGTGCCCGCGAACTCCACCGGCGTGAGCGTCCCGCCGGCCGACCTGAGCAAGGGCTACACGAGGTATCTGCAAGACGGCGGCACGTCCTTCGCGGACGGCGTGCACACCAGCTCCTGGCGCGCGCTGCGCGAGAAGCGGTCGATCCGCCCCGGCCTGGTCACCCAGTACCTCGACGAGCCGCTGACCAGCGGCGACCACGCGCCGCTGGCGCTGCGCACGAAGGACGGCGACGCGCTGGTGTTCTTCACCACGCGGCACTTCGAGAAGCAGACCGCCGCGCGGGGGGCGTCGGTGCCGACGCCGAACAAGGACGTGCTGGCGCTGACGGACGGCGAGATCAAGCAGTCGCTGACGATGGAGTTCGTCTCCAACCAGGTCGCGCTCGACCCCGCGGACGGACAGGTGGCGGTGCTGGGCCGGGTCCAGGGCCTGACGTCGGGGAAGGGCGAGTAGCGGTGGCCGGGGGCCTCAGCGGCGCAGCGGCCAGGAGGCTCCCTCGTGGTCGCTCTCCGTTCCGGCGTGCCGGGCGCAGGCGTCGGTGAGGGTCTCCAGCAGGGTCAGCGGGTCGGGCAGCGGGTGCTCGGGGCCGCGCACCCAGTGCACGGTCCGGTCCTCGCCGGGCAGCCGGGCCGGCGGCACCAGCACATAGGAACCGCGGCAGTGCCAGCGCAGCCCGGGGTGCTCGTCCATGGTCTCCGGGTGGCAGTCCAGCTCGCAGGGCCACCACTCGTCCTCGTCCTCGGGGGTGCCGCGGGTGAGGGTGAACAGCAGCATGCGTCCGTCGTCGCTCTCGGCGACCGGCCCGACCTCGACGCCGGCGGCGAGCAGCCGCTCCAGCGCCTCCCGACCGGCCTCCAGCGGCACGTCCAGGACGTCGTGCACCATGCCGGTCGCGGTGATGAAGTTGGCCTCGGGCTGGTGCCGGGCCCAGCGCTCGATCTGGGCGCGGTCGGTGGTGGACTGCGTCTGCCAGGCGAACGACACCGGGTGCCGGGCGGGGGTGGGACAGCCCACGCGGTCGCACGAGCATCGGTATCCGGCGGGGTGCGCGGCGGGCGCCAGGGGCAGTCCGGCACCGGCGGCGGCGAGCAGCAGGTCCTCCCGGCCACCGTCTCCGGTGACCTCCTTGGGCCGGCGTCCGCGCAGCCACGAGGAGAGTTTGCCCTGCAGACCGCTCCGACCGCCGAACTCCGCGCTCATCTATCCCCTTGCCTCGCCGTCGTGCGCACCAGCATGCCCTATCGTCGCACCATTCCGCGCTTGGGGGCCGTGAAGGGACAAACTTCCCTGGTCAGACTGGTCACCGCCGCGGAGCGAGCCCGTGGAGCGCGTAGTCGACGAGGGTGTCGGTGTAGGCGTAGGAGACGGGTGCCGTGTGCTGGAGCCAGCGCTGGGCGAGCGGCGAGACGAAGAGTTCCAGCGCGATGCGGGGGTCGATCTCCGGCCGCACCTGCCCGGCCGCCTGGGCGGCGCGCAGCCGGTCGACGTGGAGCTGGAGCGAGGGCTCGAGCAGCTTGGCGACGAACTCCCGGCCGAGCTGTTCGTTGACGAGCCCCTCCGCGGCCAGGGCGCGGGACGGCGCCTCGAACTTCGGGTCGTACAGCTGGTCGACGGTGGCGCGCAGTACGGCCTTGAGGTCGGCGGCGATGTCGCCGGTGTCCGGGATGGCGTAGGGCGCCTCCTGTCCCTGCGCGTGCACGGCCTGTTCCCCGAGGTCGAGGAAGGCCTCCAGCAGGACCTCCGCCTTGGAGGACCACCACCGGTAGATCGTCTGCTTGCCGACGCCGGCGCGGGCGGCGATCCCCTCGATGGTGGTCTTCGGGTAGCCGACCTCCCCGACCAGGGCGAGGGCGGCGTCGTAGATGGCCTGGCGGGAGCGCTGGCTGCGCCGGGTGGCGTCGGGGTGCGGCCGCTCGGCGGCGGGGGGCGTGGTGCGGGCGGTTTTCCGGATGGTGGCCATGCTCCGAAGCTACCAGGTCGACAAGACGGTACGTCTCGCCACCGCGTCGGGGACCGCTCAGTGGCGGGGCGCCCGCGCGTTCTCCAGGTAGTGCAGGACGGCCGCCACCCGCCGGTCGACCTGGTCCGCCGGGGACAGGTCGAGCTTGGCGAAGATGCTGCGGATGTGCTTGTGGACGGCACCGTCGGTGACCACGAGCCGTCCGGCGATGGCGCTGTTGCCCAGGCCCTCGGCCATCAGACCGAGCACCTCGCGCTCCCGCGGGCTGAGCCGCTCCAGCCGGGTGTCCTGCCGGATCCGGGTGAACAGCTGCGCGACGACCTCCGGGTCGATGGCGGTGCCGCCGCCCGCGACCCGGCCGAGGGCGTCCATGAACTCCTCGACCCGCCCGACGCGTTCCTTGAGCAGATAGCCGAGGCCGCCCACGCCCCCGGTCAGCAGGTCGGTGGCGAAGGACTGCTCCACATACGCGGACAGCACCAGGACGGCGAGCCCGGGACGCCGCCGCCGCGCCTCGACGGCCGCGCGGACCCCTTCATCCGTATGGGTGGGCGGCATGCGCACGTCCAGGATGGCCACGTCGGGCTCGTGCTCGTCGATGGCGGCGAGCACCGAGTCGGCGGTGTCCGCGGTGGCCACCACGTCCAGTCCCTCGGCCCGCAGCAGCAGGGCGAGCCCCTCGCGCAGCAGCGGATCGTCCTCGGCGATCACGATCCGCAGGGCGCGGTGCACGTCACGTTCCACGGGGCTCCTCTGCGGGCCAGGAGTCGCCCCAGGCCGCGTCGCGGGCCGCCTTGTACAGGTCGCCGTGCCGCTTGGTGACCGTACGGCGCCGCACCTGCTCATCGGGTTCGCACAGATCGAGCAGCACCTGCCCCTTGCGGAGCTGCGGACGCCGGACCACCCGGGAAGGGGCGGGTTCGGCGGGGAGCCGGGTGGCGGCGACGTAGCTGAACTTCTCGTCCTCGTAGGCGAGGGACCCGCTCTTGACCTGCCGGTGCAGGCTGGACCGGCTGACGCGGGCCGCGAAGTGGCACCAGTCCGTGCCGGGCACGATGGGGCAGGCGGCGCTGTGCGGGCAGGGCGCGGCGACCCGGAACCCGGCGGCGATCAGCCGGTCGCGGGCCTCGATGACCCGGGCGTACCCGGCGGGGGTGCCGGCCTCGACGATGACGACCGCCTGCGCGGCAGCGGCGGCGGCGTCGACGAGGGCGGCGCGGTCGGCACCGGTCAGCTCGTTGAGTACGTAGGACACCGTGACGAGGTCGGCGCTCTCGACGGCGAGCGCGGCTCCGATCCGTGCCCGCCGCCAGTGGACCTCGCGCAGGGCGGGGAGCGAGGCGGCGATCTCCCGCCCGAGGGTGAGGGCGGGCTCGGCCCAGTCGAGCACGGTCACCGGACGCGTCCCGTCCCAGATGTCGCTGACGGCCCAGGTCGCGGCGCCGGTCCCCCCGCCCACGTCCACGTGACTGCCGGGCACCCAGCCCGGCACGGCCGCGGCGAACGCGTCCAGCGCCGAGCGCACCGCGGCGAAGGTGGCGGGCATGCGGTAGGCGGCGTAGGCGACGACGTCGGCGCGGTCGCGCAGGATGGGGGTGTCGGTCGGGGTGTCCCCGCGGTAGTTGGCGATCAGCCGCTCCACGGCCTGCGCGGCCTGCCGGGGCGGCAACCCGTCGACGAGGTCGGCGAGGGCGGTGCGCAGGGTGTCGGCGGGGTGGTTCACCCGGCGATTGTACGAGGCACTCCGTGGGGCTCGGGTTCCTTGGTCACCGGGGGTGGGTGCGGGCGCGGCCAGCTGGTCCGGGGTCCCTGGCTCACCCGGGGTGGGCGTGGACGCGGGGTGGGGACGCGAGCCCGGCGCTGCCAGGGTGCCCGGCGCGGGTGTGGGCGCGGGGTGGGGGGACGCGGGCCGGCGCTGGCCGGGTGCCGCTGCGCCCACCCGTGCCGCCCCGGCGGCACGACTGCCCGCAGCTGGGGCGACGCTGCGGGAAAGCCGCGTACGGCGCGAAGGGGTCGTGTCGGGGGGTGTCCGCCCGCAGCGGTTGGCGCGTCAACGCCCCGCACCCCCGTAGCCGACCGATTCCGCGCCGTTCCGAGGACGGACACCCCCCGGCGCGGCCCCGACCCACCCACCGGACGCACCGCGCTACGCGCACCCCCGTCAGACCCGCACCGCCCGTGCCACCCACCGGACGCACCGCGCTACGCGCACGCCCGTCAGACCCGTACCGCCCGTGCCACCCGTGTGCACAGTGCCGCGCGTGGGCGGTTGTCCGGCGCCCGGCGGCGTGGGTGGACCGTGTTGGCGAGGAGGACCGCGAAGGTGTCCGTCGCCCGGTCGAGGACCAGCATCGTGCCGGTGAACCCGGTGTGCCCCGCCGCCCCGCGCCCCGCCAGCTCGCCCATGAACCACGGCTGGTCCAGGGCGAAGCCCAGCCCCGGCGCGGTCAGCAGCAGCTCCACGAAGTCCGGCCCGAGGATCCGCGCCGGCCCGTGGGAGCCGCCCGCCAGCAGCGTCCGGCAGAAGACCGCGAGGTCCCGCCCCGTCGAGAACAGCCCCGCGTGCCCCGCCACCCCGCCCAGCGCCCACGCGTTCTCGTCGTGGACGACCCCGCGCAGCATCCCCCGGTCCACCTTGGCCCACGGCCGCCGCTGGTCCTCCGTCGCCGCGGCGTCCGGACACGGTCCGAAGCGCGTCGCCGTCATGCCCAGCGGCCGGGTGATCCCGTCCCGGACCAAGACGTCCAGGCCCCGCCCGGTGATCCGCTCCAGCACCTGTTGCAGGAGCAGCAGGTTCAGGTCCGAGTAGCAGTACGTGCCCGGCACCCCCACCGGCGGCTCCGCCCGCAGCCGCCGCAGCCGTTCCTCCTCGTCGGCACAGTCGTACAGCGGGAGTTCGGGCCGCAACCCGGAGGTGTGGGTGAGCAGTTGCCGCACGGTGACGTGGTGCCGGGCCGCGGCCCGGAAGTCCGGCAGGTACGCGCCGACCTCCGCGTCGATGCCGAGCGTGCCCCGCTCGATCTGCTGCACGGCCGCGACCGCCGTGAACAGCTTCGTCAGCGAGGCGAGATCGAACGGCGTGTCCACGCTCACCGGCACCCGCGAGCCCGCCGGCAGCTCCACGCCCCTGTCGGTGCGCGGGTCGTAGGAGGCGTAGCGCACGGCCCAGCCCGCCGCCTCCTCGACGGCGAGCACGGGCCCGCGTCCGACGGCCACGACGGCGCCCGCCGCCCAGGGGCGTTCGCCGGCGGTGAGGCCGCGTACCTGGGCGACGACACGGCGGAGCTGCCCGGCGTCGAGTCCGGCCCGCTCCGGGGTGTCGCCGCGCAGTCTGGGAGCGCTCAGTTGTCCTCCCCCTTGCCGGCTCCCTGCCCGGCCGGGGTCCGGCACAGGGTGACGAGGAACCCGAGCGCCATCACCGCCGCCACCAGCTGGACCACGGCCATGGGTACGGCGGTGTCCTCCCCCGCGATCCCGACCAGCGGCGAGGCCACCGCGCCGATGAGGAAGGAGGACGTGCCGAGCAGCGCGGAGGCGGACCCGGCGGACTTCTTGACCCGCATCAGCGCGAGCGCCTGCGTGTTGGGCAGGCTGATGCCCATCGCCGACATCAGCACGAACAGCACGGCGGCGACCGGCCCGAGCCCGACCTCTCCGAAGACGCCCAGGGACATCAGCAGCAGCGCGGTCGCGGCGGCGATCACGACGACGAGGCCGAGGCCGAGCACCCGGTCCAGCCGGACCCGCCCGACGAGGACCTTGCCGTTGATCTGCCCGACCACCACGAGGCCGATCGAGTTGAGGCCGAACAGCAGGCTGAACGTCTGCGCGGACGCACCGTAGATCTCCTGCACGACGAACGGCGACGCCGCGACGTAGGCGAACAGCGAGGCGAAGGCGAAGCCGCCGGCGAGCATGTACCCGGTGAAGGCCCGGTCGGCGAGCAGGCCGCGCATCGCGCGCAGGGTGTCGCCGACACCGCCCGCGTGCCGCTCCTCGACGGGCAGCGTCTCCGGCAGCCGGGCCCACACGACGACGCCCAGCACCACCCCGACCACCACGAGGACGACGAACACGCCCCGCCAGTCCGTCACGCGCAGGATCTGCCCGCCGATGAGCGGCGCGACGACCGGCGCGACACCGGAGATCAGCATGAGGGTGGAGAAGAAGCGGGCCATGGCCACACCGTCGTACAGGTCGCGTACGACGGCGCGGGCGATGACGATCCCGGCGGCGCCCGCGAGCCCCTGGACCAGCCGGAAGGCGACGAGGAGTTCCACGTTCGGGGCGACGGCGCACAGCGCGGTGGCGACGACGTAGACGGCGAGGCCGGCCAGCAGGGGACGCCTGCGCCCCCACTTGTCGCTCATCGGGCCGACCACGATCTGCCCGAGGGCCATGCCGGCCAGGCAGGCGGTGAGCGTGAGCTGGACGGTCGCGGCCGGTGCGCTCAGGGACCGGGTGACCTCCGGGAGCGCGGGGAGGTACATGTCCATCGCCAGCGGCGGCGTGGCGGTCAGGCTGCCGAGGATGAGGGTGACGAGCAGACCGACGCGCCGGGCGGCGGGCAGGGTCTGCGGTATGGGTGACGACTGCGATGTGTGCGGCATGTGCGTGGACGGCCCGCGCTCGGGCATGTGATGTGCCCCTCCCTCTTCTACAGATCCGCCACCTATGCTCTCAGCTCGTACGGACTCGAACGAACAAACTCGAACGACGAACGAACCTGAGCGAGGGTGGGGCAGGGTGTCAGCGGTGACCGGACAGAAGGTGCGCTGGGGGATTCTCGCGACCGGCGGGATGGCGGCGCGGTTCACGGCGGATCTGGTCGATCTGCCGGACGCGGAGGTCGTGGCGGTGGCCTCGCGGACGGAGGCGTCGGCGAAGGCGTTCGCCGAGCGGTTCGGGATACCGCGGGCGTACGGCGACTGGGAGACGCTCGCCCGGGACGAAGAGGTCGACGTGGTGTACGTCGCGACCCCGCACTCGGCGCACCGCACCGCGGCCGGCCTGTGCCTGGAGGCGGGCCGCAACGTGCTGTGCGAGAAGCCGTTCACGCTGAACGCGCGGGAGGCCGCGGAACTGGTCGCGCTCGCCCGGGAGAAGCACGTCTTCCTCATGGAGGCGATGTGGATGTACTGCAACCCGCTGGTGCGGCGCCTGAAGACGCTGGTCGACGACGGCGCGATCGGCGAGGTCCGCAGCCTCCAGGCGGACTTCGGCCTCGCGGGCCCCTTCCCGCCCGCGCACCGGCTCCGCGACCCCGCGCAGGGCGGCGGCGCGCTGCTGGACCTGGGGGTGTACCCGGTGTCGTTCGCGCAGCTGCTGCTCGGTGAGCCCTCGGACGTCGCGGCGCGAGCGGTGCTCTCCGAGGAGGGCGTGGATCTCCAGACGGGCGCGCTGCTCTCCTACGGGAGCGGCGCCCTCGCCTCGGTGCACTGCTCCATCACCGGCGGTACGCCCAACTCCGCGTCGGTCACCGGCTCCGAGGGCCGCATCGACGTCCCGAACGGCTTCTTCTTCCCGGACCACTTCGTACTGCACCGCACCGGCCGGGACCCGCAGGAGTTCCGCGCCGACCCGGCCGACGGCCCCCGCGAGAGCCTGCGGCACGAGGCCGAGGAGGTGATGCGGGCCCTGCGCGCCGGGGAGAGGGAGTCGCCGCTGGTCCCCCTCGACGGCACGCTGGCCGTGATGCGGACGCTCGACGCGATCCGGGACCGCGTCGGCGTCCACTACCCGGGCGAACAGGGCACACAGGACGCACAGAGCGACCAGGGCGACCAGGGCACACCCGGGGACCGGGGAGAAGCGGCGGAGCCGGTCGTCACGCCGGCTTGAGCCCCGGCTCCCCCGCCTCCGTCACGAAGGACCCGGCGGTGGTGAGCGGCGCGCCCTCGGTGCTGACGTGGGACACGGTCTTGAAGTCGGCGCGCGCCGACTCCCGGCCCAGCGCCACCGTGGCGTAGCCGCGCAGCCCGTTGAAGAACTTCAGGTGCGGGTTGGCGGTCATGAGGGTGTCCCAGTTGGACGGCTTCGCCGAGCCGTCGCGGCCGCTGGTGACGGAGGTGGTGACGATCTCCGTGCCCAGGGTCCGGGAGTCCGGGTCGTCGAAGTCGCGCTTGATGTCGAAGCCGTAGGAGACGTGCACGTCGCCGGTGAGGACCATGAGGTTCTCGATCCCGGCGGCCTGCGCGCCGGCCAGGACCCGCTCGCGGGAGGCCGGGTAGCCGTCCCAGGAGTCCATGGAGACCTTGGACGGCGTGGTGGTCATGTTGTACCGCCGGGAGAAGGTGACCTGCTGGGGCACCACGTTCCACAGGGCGTTCGACCGGTGCCAGCCGTTGATCAGCCAGCGCTCCTGGGCGTCGCCGGTGAGCGTGCGGCTCGGGTCCTCGGACTCGGGCCCGGGGAACTGCCAGCCGTCGCCGTACGCCTGGTTGGAGCGGTACTGCCGGGTGTCGAGGACGTCGAACTGGGCCAGGCGCCCCCAGTGCAGGCGGCGGTAGAGCTTGAGGTCGGGGCCGTCGGGCAGCTGGGGCCGGCGCAGCGGCATGTTCTCCCAGTAGGCGCGGTAGGCGGCGGCCCGGCGGATGAGGAACTCCTCCGGCGGGACGCTGTTCTCCGGGGTCTCGTCGGCGTAGTTGTTCTCGGTCTCGTGGTCGTCCCAGGTGACGATGAAGGGGTGCGCGGCGTGCGCGGCCCGCAGGTCGGGGTCCGACTTGTAGAGGGCGTACCGCAGGCGGTAGTCCTCCAGCGTCACCGTCTCGTGGTTGAAGTGGGCGGGCAGGGTGCCCGCGGGGTAGGCGCGGGAGCCGCCGGTGGCGTTCACGGCGTACTCGTAGAGGTAGTCGCCGAGGTGGAAGACGACGTCCACGTCCTCCTGGGCCAGGTGCTTGTAGGCGGTGTAGTAGCCCTCGTCGTACTTCTGGCAGGAGACCAGGCCGAAGGTGAGGTCGGAGACCCGGCTGTGCTGGGCGGGCGCGGTGCGGGTGCGGCCGGCCGGGCTGACGTACCGGCCGGCGCGGAAGCGGTAGTAGTAGACGTGGCCGGGGGCGAGGTGGTCGACCTCGACGTGCACGGTGTGGTGGAACTCGGGGTGGGCGGTGGCCCGGCCCCTTCTGACGACGCGGCGGAAGCGTTCGTCCAGGGCCAGCTCCCAGCTCACCTCGACGCGTTTGGCGGGCAGTCCGCTGTCGGCCTGGTAGGGGACCGGGGCCAGGCGCGTCCACAGCAGCACGGAGCCGGGCTGCGGGTCGCCCGAGGCGACACCGAGCGTGAAGGGGTCGGCGGTCAGCTGCGCGGCGTCCAGCTCGGCGGCGCTCGCGGTGCCGGCGGCCGGCAGGTTCACGGCGAAGGCGAGCGCGGCGGCGGCGCCGGTGATGGTCAGGAAGCGGCGGCGGCCCAGGCTGCGGGCGGCGGCGCGGAGTTCGGGCGCGTGCGAGGACTGCGACTGGGCCGGGACCGGGGTCGGGGCCTGGTGGTTCGCGGGTGTCATCCGTTCCTCCCCTAGCGGTGGTTGCCAGGGGAATTCGACGGGCCGGGAACGACCCATGCTTGGCGCGGACATGGCGATCGCATGTCGGACGGATGAGTTCCGGATGTTCCGCGACCCGTACGCTGCCGACTCATGAACACCGTGAGAACCAGCGCCGAGGAAAGCACCGGCGCACGGAAGGTCGCCGTCGTCACGGGCGCCGGATCGGGCATCGGCCGGGCGGTCGCCGTCGAACTGCTCACCGCCGGCTGGTCGGTGGCCCTGGCCGGCCGCCGCCCCGAGCCGCTGGCGGAGACGGCCGCGGCGGCACCGGCGGGCGGCGGCTCGGCCCTCACCGTCCGCGCCGACGTGTCGCGCCCGGAGGACGTGGCGGCCCTGTTCGGCGCCGTGCGCGACCGGTTCGGGCGACTGGACCTGCTGTTCAACAACGCCGGGACGTTCGGCCCCGGCGGCGTGCCGGTCGAGGATCTGCCCTACGAGGCCTGGCAGCACGTGGTGGACACCAACCTCAACGGGGCGTTCCTGTGCGCGCAGGCGGCGTACCGGCAGATGAAGGAGCAGGACCCGCGGGGCGGGCGGATCATCAACAACGGCTCGATCTCGGCGCACACGCCGCGCCCGCACTCGGTGGCGTACACGGCGACCAAGCACGCGCTGACGGGTCTGACCAAGTCGCTGTCGCTGGACGGCCGCCGCTACGGCATCGCGGTCGGCCAGATCGACATCGGCAACGCGGCGACCGACATGACGGTCGGCATGCAGACCGGCGCGCTCCAGGCCAACGGGGAGACGGCACCCGAGCCCGTGATGGACGTCGCCGACGTGGCGCGCACGGTGCGGCACATGGCCCAGCTGCCCCTGGAGGCCAACGTGCAGTTCGCGACGGTCATGGCGACGGCGATGCCGTACGTGGGGCGCGGCTGAGCAGATTCATACATTCGGAATTTCAACGTCCGCGGTATTGCGACCGGTGCAGGCCGTATGCTCAAATCTCCTTCACCGGAACTTCACACTTGAAGCGTTGGTCTTCCACAAGGCGGTCTTCCGCAAGACGGTCTTTCACAAGACCCTTCCGCGACGCTCCATGAGCCATACCGAGGGGGGAGGCGGCGGCCGTTCCGCCACACCGGCGCACCGGTGGACGGAACGGCCGCCGCACCGTTTCCCGGTTACGCCTGCCCGGTCTCGAAGCGGGCGATCCGGCCGTCCTCGTCGACAGTGAAGTCCCACCGGGTCCGCATCTCGCCCCAGGTGTCGTTGCGGTAGCGGGCGATGAGGGCGCGACCGCCGTTGGACTCCCGGTCGACCTCCAGGTGACCGTGGGAGGAGAAGATCTCCTGGTCGATCCACTGGTCGAGGTCCCGCTCGTCCCCGTCGTCGGCCATGGTGGCGTCCGGCGCGAGCAGCGCGAGGAAGGCCTCGCGGTCGTGGGCGTTGACGGCGGCGACGAAGGCGCGGACGGCCGGGTCGCTGAGTCGCGTGGTCTGAATGGTCATGGCCGCAGCGTCACACCGGCCCCGCACCCCCGCCACCGGGCCCGCCGTGCTTCGCCCGTCCGCCGCCACCCGAACGGCGCCCGGTGACGGGCCCGGACGCCGCCGACGGGCGACGGTGGACAGATGAGCCGCCATCGTCCGCGAGGAGTCGACGTGAAGTGCTGTGACCGGCGTGATCTGGGACTGCTGTTGCTCCGCCTGGGGACCGGCGGCGTCCTGGCCGCGCACGGCACGCAGAAGCTGCTCGGCTGGTTCGGCGGCGGTGGCCTCGGGGAGACCGGCCGGGCCATGGAGGCCATGGGCTACGCGCCGGGCCGGGCCAGCGCCACCACGGCGGGCCTCGCCGAGGCGGGCGGCGGGACGCTGCTGGCGCTGGGCCTGGCCACGCCGGCCGCGGGCGCGGCGGCGGCCGGCGCGATGGCGGGCGCCGCGGCGGTGCACGCCCCGAACGGCTTCTTCGCCCCGGCCGGCGGCTACGAGTACGCGGTCTCCCTCGGTCTGACCGCCGCGGGCCTCGCCGTCTCGGGCCCCGGCCGCCTCTCCCTCGACCACGCCCTCGGCCACGCGGTCAACCGGAACTGGATGGTCCCGGCCGCCCTCGCGGTGACGGCGGCGGCTACGACGGTGGTCGTCGGGGCGCGGAACAGGCGGCTGCGCAGGGCGGCCGAGGGGCGGCAGGAAGCACTCTTCGACTGAAGCTAGCGAGACCGTGGCACGCTGCTCCACATGAGCGACAACCCGGACGGCGCGCGGGCCGACGACCTCTGGAACACCGTCGACGCCCTGTGGACGTGGCTGGAGGCGGACCAGCCCGTCGGCGGCAGGGAGGGCCTGCTGCTGCGCATGCTGAAGCTGTCGGAGGAGGTCGGCGAGGTCGCCGAGGCGGTGATCGGCGCGATCGGCCAGAATCCGAGGAAGGGCGTCACCCACACCTGGGACGACGTGGAGGCGGAGCTGTGCGACGTCGTGATCACGGCGATGGTGGCCCTGCGGACCCTGACGCCCGAGGCCCGGGAGGTCTTCGGCCGGCACCTGGCGCGGGTGGCTGGACGCTCGCTGGGTGAATGAGTAAGTGAGCGAGTGAGTGAGTGACCGCAGAGGCCCGTACCCGTGAGCCGTGGCCACGGGTACGGACCGGGGCCGGGCTCGGTCAGCCCGCGGTGCAGGACACGGTCGGCCAGGTCCAGTTGCCGTTGGCCTGGATGGTGGCACCCCAGGTGTTGCCGCTGCCGTTCGACTTGGCGGTCAGCGTCTGCGCGCTGGGATAACTGGCGTTGACGTTCCAGGTCGACAGGACCTTCGCCGGGGACGGCACGTTCATCGTCACCGTCCAGTCGGCGGCACCGCTCACGGAGACGTTGAGGTTGTACCGGTCGCTCCACTTCTGCCCGGCGGACAGCGTCGCGCTGCACCCGCCGCCGCCACCGCCCCCGTTGTCGCCGCCACCGCCGCCGGTCCCCCCGACGTTGATGTTGGAGCTGCCGCTGCTCTGGTAGCCCTCGGTGGCCATGATCATGTAGTAGCTGAAGTTGCCGAGCGGCATCCCGGCCCGCGCCCACGCGTCGAAGTGGTTGCCGGTGGTGATGGTGCCGCCGGTCCGCTTCGACTGCCTGACGCTCCAGTACTGGTCGAAGGTGCGGGTGCCCTCGACGGAGGGGGCGTTGTACCGCGTCGTCTTGTAGATGTCGTACGTACCGCCGTCGGTGGTGACGGTGCCCTTGAACTCGCCAGTGGGCCGGTAGGTGCCCCAGTTGTCGACGATGTAGTACTCGACGAGCGGGTTCGACGTCCACCCGTAGAGCGCCAGGTACGCGTTGCCGGACGGGTTGAAGCTGCCCGAGTACTGCACGGTCCTGCGCCCGCCGTTGCTCCAGCCCTTGCCCGCGACGAAGTTGCCGGTGTTGCGCCACGAGGTGCTGTACTGACCGCCGGAGCCCATGTTCATGGAGACGGTGCCCTGGCTGTCGGTCCAGAACGAGTAGTAGTAGCCGTTGTTGGTGCCCTCCTGGTTGGTCGTGACGACCGTGTCCGCCTGGGCGGTGCCCGGCAGCATCAGCGCGGCGAGCGCGGCGAGGGCGACGACCCACGCGCTCCTGACGAGCAGGGTGACGGGACCTCGTCTGCGACGCCTCGGTGGGACGAGCAGGTTCATGGGGGGTGTTCCTCTCCTGCGGGTTCGGACAACGGCGACAGTGTTGACCTGCACCCATCAAGCGTCAACAGTTTCGGTAAATATTTCGAAACCTTCGACGCGCCAGGAGACGCCTCTGATCGGCCGTATATGCAGATCAGCTAGCCCTCACCCCAGGACAGCGCACCGCAAGCAGAAACCCCGCACCGAAGGACCCGGAAAGCAGGAGGCCCCCCACCGAAACTTTCGACGCATCGGGTGCGGAGCGGGGGGTGGGGGTCGCATCCAGCGGCGTGAGCCGCACAGCGGCAGACGAGTCGGGCTGTACGCCGGGTTCTGTTCCGGAAGGTCCTCGCGGGCCTTCCGGCGACGGCCATCCATCTACGACCGGCGTTGCCACCGGCCTCCAGCGGTCTACCCGCGGACTCGGGCGGGCAGCCCTCGAACGTCCGCGCAGAGCGCTTTTCACAGCGCTCCTCTTGACCTTGCTCCGGGTGGGGTTTACCTAGCTGCCCAGGTCGCCCTGGGCACTGGTGGTCTCTTACACCACCGTTTCACCCTTACCCGGGACCGAGGTCCCGGGCGGTCTGCTTTCTGTGGCACTGTCCCGCGGGTCACCCCGGGTGGCCGTTAGCCATCACCCTGCCCTGTGGAGCCCGGACGTTCCTCGGGAAGTCCCGTGAGGGACTCCACGCGGCCGCCCGCCCGGCTCGTCTGCCGTGTCGACCATGGTACCCGGCGGACCTCCCGCCCCGGACCGGCGGCGGCCGTCGCGAGGACCGAGCCGGCCAGGATCAGGGTGAAGGCGACGCCGATGCCGAGGGTCAGGTCCTCGTCCAGGAGGAGAGCGCCCGCGGCGACGGCGACCGCCGGGTTGACGTACGTGATGACGCCGGCCCGGGTCGGACCGACCTCCTTGATCAGCTCCAGGAAGGCCACGAAGGCGATCGCGGTGCAGACCAGGCCGAGGCCGGCCAGGGCTGCCAGGGCCTCGCCCGAGGGCAGGGTGGTGGGCCGGGTCAGGAAGGCGGCGGGTGCGTAGACGACGGCGGCGAGGGTGAGGCAGGGGGTGATGAGCTGGAGGGTGGGGACGTCCTTGAGGTGGCGGGCGGCTATCAGGGGGGCGGTGGCGTAACCGACGACCGTCACCAGCACCTCGGCCAGCGAACGGGCGTCGCCGCCGGTGAGGTGCGGCACGGTGAGCACGGCGACGCCCCCGAGGCCGAGGCCGAGTCCGGTGACCCGGCGGGCGCCGACCCGTTCCTCGGCGCCGAAGAAGCGGGCCAGGAGCACGGCGACGATCGGCACGCCCGCGATCAGCAGCCCCGCGGTGGAACTGGACAGGTGCCGCTCGGCGTCCGTCAGGGTCCACCAGGGGCCGATGATCTCGATCACGGCGAAGGCCAGCATGGGCTTCCAGTGGCTCCGTACGGTGCCGAGGAGGTCTCCCTTGCGCAGGGCGAAGGGGAGCAGGAGCAGCGCGCCGAGCGCACAGCGCGTGAACACCACTCCGGACGGGGACACCTCGTCCACCGCCACCTTGATCATCAGGTAGGGAACGCCCCAGACCACTCCCATCAGGGAGAACAGGAACCAGCCGCGTGCAGTCATGCGGCGAGTCTCCGCCGGGTCAGCGGGTGCGGTCTTTAACGCTGTTGCGGTACGCCGCCGGGGTCACCCCGAGCACCCGCCGGAACCAGCGGGTCAGGTGCGCCTGGTCGGCGAAGCCCACCAGCGCCGCCACCTCGGCCGGGCGCAGGCCCGCCTCCAGGAGTCCGCGCGCCCGGGCCACCCGGTGCTGGGCGAGCCAGGCGTACGGCGGCATCCCCGTCGCCGTACGGAAGGCGCGCAGGAGTTGGTAGCGGGACAGGCCGAGGTCGGTGGCGAGGGCCGCCAGGGACGGCGGGGCGAGGAGTTCGTCGGCGAGGCGGTCGCGTACGGCGCGGGCGACGCGGTCGGCGCCGGGGACCGTGTCGTCGGCCGCGCGGGCCGTGGAGTGGCGGCGGGCGAGCGCCGCGAGCAGCCAGGGCAGGCGGGACTCCGCCTCCAGCGGGTCGGGGCAGCGGGCCAGGTCGGTGTGGGCGGCGCGCAGGGCGGCGGCGAGTTCGGGATCGTCGAGGACGGGCTCGCGGAAGTGCGGGAGGGCGGCGGCGCGGGTGCCGTCGGTGAGGAGGTCCGGGGCCGCGTACAGGGCGCGGTACGAGTAGCCGTCGGGGGCGGCGGGGCCGCCGGTGTGCACCTCGCCCGGCTCCAGGACGACGAGGGAGCCCGGCCCCGAGTGGATGTGCCCGCCCCGGTAGGCGATGACCTCCAGGCCGCCGACGGTGACGCCGACGGTGTACTCGTCGTGGGCGTGCGGGGCGTAGACGTGCCGGTCGAAGCGTGCGGTCAGGAGATCGAGCGGCGGTCCTGCCGCCCCCAGCCGCGCCCTGGTCCAGCGCGCCTGTTCACCCCGTGCGCCCACCGCTGCCCACCCCCTGCCCCTACGGGATCAGAGGAAGTCGGCGGTGTCCAGGTCGAAGGAGAAGGGGGCGGGGAGCGTGAGTGACTTGCCCAAGGGGCGGGTGCAGTGCTCCCGGTAGTCGTCCCGATGGTCGATCTTCTGCGGGGTACTGAACAGCGTGATCGAGGACGCGTGCCGGTCGACCAGCAGGTAGAGGGGAATACCGCCACCTGCGTAGCAGCGGCGCTTGGCCTCGCGGTCGACCCGGGGTTTGCTCGACGTCACCTCCAGGACCATGGCAACTCCCTGACAGGGCATCCAGGGGTCGGCGCCGCGATACAGGCGCAGGTCGGTGGGAGCGAAGGTGGCGTCCGGGATGACGTGATCCATGGGCAGGTCGAGGCCGCCTCTGAGCTTCAGCCCCTTGTTCCCGGAGAAGTCCATGTCCGCCCTGGACCTCCTGATCACCTGCTTCACGATCAGGTTGATGTAGTCCTCGTGATCCCCGTCCGGCGGCGGCGTCACAACGATTTCCCCCTCGATCAGCTCGGCCCGGAAGCCTTCCGGCGTCTCCAGGGCGAGGAACCCCTCCAGCAGGACATCCGCCTGCGCCAGCGGCTCATGGGCCATGGCAGTCATGTCACGCCCCTCCTTCGGTCGCTCGCCAGACTGGGACATCGGCTGATCACCTGTCCGAGAGATCGGGAACCGTTCCCTCGATCGTGGCACAGGAGCGAGGTCCCTGTCCGGAAGGCGGGCTCGTCGCGCTTGACCCTGTCGCAGCGTCAACGTTTCTACTGGGGTCATGCGGATCGGAGAACTCGCCGGCGCCGTCGGCGTCACCACGCGGACCGTGCGGCACTACCACCACCAGGGCCTGTTGCCGGAGCCGGAGCGGCTGGCCAACGGGTATCGGACGTACACCCTGCGGCACGTCGTCGTGCTGGCCCGGATCCGGCGGCTGACCGAGCTGGGGCTCGGGCTCGCGGAGGTGCGGGACGTGCTCGCGGACGAGGCCGGGAAGGACCTTGCCGAGGTGCTGGAGGAACTGGACGCGGATCTCGCGCGGCAGGAGGCGGCGATCCGGGACCGCCGGGCGCGGCTGCGGGCGCTGCTGGAGACGGAGGGCGGGCTGCCGGCCGAGGGGCCGGTCTCGCCGGAGCTGGCCGGGTTGTTCGCCGGGATGGGCGACGTGTCCGGTTCGCCGATGGCCCTGCGGGACCGGGAGATGCTGGCGTTCATGGAGGGCGCGGTGGGCCCGGAGGAGCGGGAGGGGCTGCTGGCCACGCTGCGCGAGGCGTTCGAGTCGCCGGAGGCGGTGGCGCGCGCCCACGAGGCGTACGCCCTGCTGGACGAGCTGGCCGACGCCGATGCCGACGATCCCCGGGTGGCCGGGGCCGCGCGGGCGCTCGCCGACTGCATCCCGGCGGAGCTGTTGCCCGCGGAGGGCGTCGACCTCGACTCCGGCCACGGTGTCCTGCGCGCCATGTACGCCGACTTCGCGCCGGGGCAGTCGGAGGCGGTGCGGCAGGCGCTCGCCCTCGTGTCGCGGGAGCGGCGGTCATGACGCGCCCGGGTCCGGGCCGCCCGTCCTTCGTCACCGTCCCGTCCCTCCTGATCCGGCACGAGCTGCGGTTGCTGGCCAGTCTGTGGCTGTGGGCGGTGCGGCGGACCCACGGGGCGGTGGCCGGCGGGTCGGTCTTCGGGTACGCGCGGGGGCAGGGCGCGATGATGGCCGGGTTCGCGTTCGTGTGTGTCGTCGAGTCCGTGATGATGTCCGTGCTGCTGCGGAGCCGGCCCGCCGTGCACCACGTGGTGCTGGTGCTGGACGTGTACACGGTCCTGGTCGTGGTCGGGCTGCACGCCGCGTCCGTGGTCCGGCCGCACGTCCTGGACCCGGCCGCCGGGACGCTGCGGGTCCGGCGGGCCGGCCACGTCGACGTGCGGATACCGCTGGAGCGGATCGCCTCCGTCCGGCGTGAGCTGCGCACGACGCACGAGCGGACGGACGGGGCGCTCGACCTCCCCGTGGGGTCCCAGACCTCCGTCACCCTCGAACTGGCCGAGCCCGTCGCCCACGTCTCCTTCTTCGGACGGCGGCGGGAGGTCCGCGTGGTGCGGTGTCACGCCGACGACCCCGGGGCGCTCGTACGGGCCGTCGAGCAGGCACGGGAGGGGTACGCCGTACCCTGACCTGGGGCCCGGAGCTTGTTGTGAAGGAGTACGTGTGCTTGTCCTGCTGCCGCCGTCCGAGGGGAAGGCCGCGTCCGGCCGGGGCGCCCCGCTGAAGACCGGGTCGCTGTCCCTGCCGGGGCTCACCGCGGCCCGGGAGGCCGTCCTCGCCGAGCTGGTGGAGCTGTGCGCCGGCGACGAGGAGAAGGCCCGCGAGGTACTCGGGCTGAGCGAGGGGCTGCGCGGCGAGGTCGCCAAGAACGTGGAGCTGCTGACGGCGGGCGCGCGTCCGGCCGGGGAGATCTACACCGGTGTGCTGTACGACGCCCTGGGCCTGGCCTCGCTGGATGCCGCCGCCAAGCGGCGGGCGGCCAGGCAGCTGCTGGTGTTCTCGGGACTGTGGGGTGCGGTGCGGGTGACCGACCGGATTCCCTCCTACCGGTGCTCGATGGGCGTGAAGCTGCCCGGGCTCGGGGCACTGGGCGCGCACTGGCGGGAGCCGATGGCCGAGGTACTGCCGGAGGCGGCCGGGAACGGGCTGGTGCTCGACCTGCGTTCGGCGGCGTACGCGGCGGCGTGGAAGCCGAAGGGCGAGGTCGCCTCGCGGACGGCGACCGTACGGGTGCTGCACGCGCCGACCCGGAAGGTGGTCAGCCACTTCAACAAGGCGACCAAGGGGCGGATCGTACGGAGTCTGCTGGCGTCCGGGACCGCGCCCTCGGGGCCCGCGGAGCTGGTGGAGGCCCTGCGGGACCTGGGGTACGAGGTGGAGGCGGCGGCGCCCGCGAAGGCCGGGCGGCCGTGGTCGCTGGACGTGCTGGTGGACGAGGTGCACTGATCCGTCGATCGCGCCGCCGTTGCGCTGACTGCAACGGTGATTGCAGGGAGTGCGTTGGGGCGGCACGATGAGGGCATGAGTTCTCCGCTGCCCTCCTCCCCCGCCGCCTCGGTGCTGGATCTCGCGCCCGTGGTGCCCGTCGTGGTCGTCGACGACCTCGCCGACGCCGTGCCGCTCGCCCGGGCGCTCGTCGCCGGTGGGCTGCCCGCGATCGAGGTGACGCTGCGGACACCGGTCGCCCTCGACGCGATCAGGGCCATCGCCGGTGAGGTGCCGGGCGCGGTGGTCGGCGCGGGCACGGTCATCACGGCGGAGCAGGTCGCCGAGGTCGTGGCGGCCGGGGCGCGGTTCCTGGTCAGCCCGGGGTGGACGGACGCGCTGCTGGAGGCGATGCGGGCGTCCGGGGTGCCGTTCCTGCCGGGGGTGTCGACCACGTCGGAGGTGGTGGCGCTGCTGGAGCGCGGGGTGCGGGAGATGAAGTTCTTCCCGGCCGAGGCCGCGGGCGGCACCGCCTATCTCAAGGCGCTCGCCGCGCCGCTGCCGCAGGCCCGCTTCTGCCCGACCGGCGGCATCTCCGCGGCCTCCGCGCCGGAGTATCTGGCGCTGCCCAACGTCGGCTGCGTCGGGGGCAGTTGGATGCTGCCCAAGGACGCGGTGGCCGGCCGGGACTGGGGGCGCGTCGAGGCGCTGGCCCGCGAGGCGGCGGCGCTCAACGCGGGTGGACTCAGCGCAGGTGGGACGTCTCGTTGAACAGGCGGACGCTGGCGCCGCCGTCCGCGTAGTACGCCACCGCCGACAGCGACGCCGCCGACAGCTCCATCCGGAACAGCGACTCGGGCGGGGCGCCCAGGGCCAGCCGCAGGAACGTCTTGATCGGCGTGACGTGGGAGACCAGCAGCACCGTGCGGCCCGCGTACGCCGCGACGAGCTTGTCGCGGGTGGCGGCGATCCGGGCGCCGGTGGCCGCGAAGCTCTCGCCGCCGCCGGTCGGTTCCGCGTCCGGGGAGGCCAGCCAGGCGTCCAGGTCGGCGGGGTGGCGGTCGCGCACCTCGCCGAAGGTGAGCCCCTCCCACGCGCCGAAGTCGGTCTCGCGCAGGCCCTCCTCGACCGTCACCTCCAGCCCCAGGCGGGCGGCGACGATGCCGGCGGTCTCGCGGGTGCGGGCCAGGGGCGAGGCGACGATCGCCTCGATCGTGCCGCGCCGGGCGAGGCTCTCGGCGACCTTCTCGGCCTGCTCGCGGCCGACGGCCGACAGGGCCGGATCGCTGCCGCCGCTCCCGGAGAACCGCTTCTGCGGGGTGAGCGGCGTCTCCCCGTGCCGCAGGAGGACGAAGGTGGCGGGGGCGCCCATGTCGGGAGGCCCCCAACCGGGCGAGGCCACAGCCTTCGCGGCCCGCACATCGGCGGCAGCGCCGTCCGAAGCCCCGGCAGTGCCACCGGTGGCCGAAGCCCCGGCAGTGCTGCCTGCTGCAAAGGGGCGAGCCACCGCACCCGGCGCCACCGTCTCCGCACCGGTCCGGGCCGCCTGCGCAAGGCGCTCCCCCGCGGCCGGAGCGTCGCCACCGGCGACGGCCTGCGCACCGGCCCGCGCGGCGCGGTCGGCGTCGCCCGTGTCCAGGTCCGCCGTCGACGCCGACGGCGACCACTGTTCGCCGCGGGCGCCCGCGTCCATCGCCTCGTTGGCCAGGCGGTCGGCGTGCTTGTTGTCCGCGCGGGGGATCCACTCGTACGTCACGCGCCCCGGTGGGAAGACGCGGGCCGCCTCGGCCGCCAGCGGCTTCATGTCCGGGTGCTTGATCTTCCAGCGGCCCGACATCTGCTCGACGACGAGCTTGGAGTCCATGCGGACGTGAACGGTGGCGTCCGGGTCCAGTTCCTTCGCCGCGCGCAGGCCCGCCAGCAGGCCCCGGTACTCGGCGACGTTGTTCGTGACGACCCCGAGGTACTCGGCGGCCTCCGCCAGGGTCTCCCCCGTCGCCGCGTCCAGCACCACCGCGCCGTAGCCCGCGGGCCCCGGGTTGCCCCGTGACCCGCCGTCCGCCTCGACCACGAACTCCCGCGCGGAACCCACCGACCGGCCCCCTACAGCCCGGAGTCCGCCGTGCGCACCAGGATGCGGCGGCAGTTCTCGCAGCGTACGACCGTGTCGGGCGCCGAGGAGCGGATCTCGCTCAGCTCGGTGATGGCCAGCTCCTGGCGGCACCCCTGGCAGCTGCGCTGGTACAGCTTGGCCGCGCCGAGGCCGCCCTGCTGCTCGCGCAGCTTGTCGTAGAGCTTCAGCAGGTCGTCGGGGACGGAGCCCGCGATGACCTCGCGCTCCTTGGTCACCGAGGCGATCTCGCCGTCCAGTTCCTCGACGGCCGCGTCACGGCGCGCGGTGGCGTCGTCGATCTTGCCCTGCACCGCGCCGACCCGCTCGGTCAGCTCGGCGACCCGCTCCTGCGCGGACTCGCGGCGCTCCATCACCTCCAGGACGACGTCCTCGAGGTCGCCCTGGCGCTTGGCGAGGGAGGCGATCTCGCGCTGGAGGTTCTCCAGGTCCTTCGGGGAGGTGACGGCGCCGGAGTCCAGGCGCTGCTGGTCGCGGCCGGCGCGCTGGCGCACCTGGTCCACGTCCTGCTCGGCCTTGGTCTGCTCGCGGGCGCAGTCGCTCTCCTCGGTCTGCGCGGCCACGAGCAGGTCGCGCAGCTGGGTGTGGTCCTTGGTCAGCGACTCGATCTCGGCGTGCTCGGGCAGGGACCGGCGCTTGTGCGCGAGCTGCTGGAGACGCGTGTCGAGGCCCTGGACGTCGAGGAGTCGGATCTGGTCGGCGGGCTCGGCTTTCAGTTGGGGGCTCCCATTGCGCTAGAGGTCGGGGCGGACGCCACCTGGGCGGTCCAGGGGTCGGTGACCGTCTTCGAGACGTGGACCCTGAGGTCCCAGCCGTGGCGGTCGGAGATCTCGTCGAGCTGGGCCGCGCCCAGCTCGCACCAGGGCCACTCGGTGGCCCAGTGCGCCGCGTCGAGCAGCGCGAGAGGACGGTGGGCGCGGTCCGCGGAGAACTCGGACACCGGGTGGTGGCGCAGGTCCGCGGTGAGGAAGGCGTCGACGCCGGCCGCCCGCACGTGGTCGAAGAGACTGTCGCCGGAGCCGCCGCTGACGGCGACGGTGCGCACGGTCGCCTCCGGGTCGCCGGCGACGCGGATGCCCTGCGCCGTGGCGGGCAGCCGCTCGGCGGCGCGGGCGGCCAGCTCGCGGACCGTCAGCGGATGCGGCACCTCGCACACCCGGCCCAGCCCGCGGCGCCCCTCGGGGTCGCTCGGGTCCGGCACCAGGGGCCGTACGACGTTCAGGTCGAGGGCACCGGCCAGCGCGTCGGAGACGCCCGGGTCGGCGGTGTCGGCGTTGGTGTGGGCGACGTGCAGGGCGATGTCGTTCTTGATGAGCGTGTGCACCACGCGGCCCTTGAAGGTGGACGCCGCGACCGTCGTCGTCCCGCGCAGATACAGCGGGTGGTGGGTGACGAGCAGGTCGGCGCCGAGCTGCACGGCCTCGTCGACGATCTCCTGGACCGGGTCCACGGCGAACAGGACGCGGGAGACCTCCTGACCGGGCTCGCCCACGACGGTGCCGACCGCGTCCCAGGACTCGGCCCGCTCGGCGGGCCACAGGTTGTCCAGCGCGGCGATGACTTCTGACAGACGGGGCACGCGTGCAAGGCTACCTGGAGGTTCTGCGCCGTTGTACCCGCCGATGCGCCCGCCGCCCGCCGCCGCGGCCGTCCGCTCCGGCACAGCACACACCGTGCCCTTCCCTCAGGCGAATCGTTCCTGTGACACACGTATGTGTGATGGGGACGGCTGCCGGTCCCCCGCCCGTGCGTACGAAAACTAGCTTCGTCGCCGGAGGTGACCGAACGATGACGGCCTGTGCGATCGAGCCTTCGGCGGACCCCGGGAACGGCGGGGGCCCGCAGGCGGACTGCTGCATCACGGCGGAGGGTGCCTACGCCGCGCGTCTCGCCCCGAGCGGGGACGGCGGCGACTCCTGGTACCCGGAGCGCTGGACCCTGGACGGGCCCGAGCCGTACGCGGTGCCGCTGCCGGGCAACCAACCCGAGGAGCCGGGCACCGAGGTGCAGCCGATGGGCGACGGGCGGGTCCTGGTCCACCGGATCGCGGCCGGCCGGCACGTCTTCGCGCTGCTGTACCCGACCGGGCCCGGCACCGGCGAGCTGCCGCTCGGCGCGGTCGAGTGCGCGGCGGACGGCCCCGGGCTGCGGCTGCTGCCGCCGGTCCCGGGCGGGGAGCGGGCGTACGCCCTCGCGGCCGGTCCGCGCTCGACGGTGCTGTGGCAGGTCGCGGGCGGCGCCTTCGGGCCGGAGCGGGTGGCCGAGATCCCCGGCCGGTGCTCGGGCGGGGTCTGGCTGGACCGCGCCGGCCGGATGCTGGCGGTGGACCGGGAGACCGGCGGGCGCGTGAAGGCGGTCGTGGTGGACCTGGAGCGGGACGGCGAGGTGTCACCGCTGCTCCAGATCGCGGCGGACAGCGACGACCGGCTCCTGCTGGCCGACCCCGACAGCGGGCTGGTGCTGATCGGCTCGGACGCCCCTTCGCCGGGGCGGCAGCGGCTCGGCTGGGGTGTGCTGGGCAGCACGCTGCCGGTGCGCTTCCCGGAGTGCCTGCGGCTGCCGGACTGCGTCGTGACGCCGTTCGCCGTCCAGCCGGGGCAGGTGCTGACTCCGGAACGCTGCGCGGTGGCCCTGCGGGTGGACGGCGCGTTCGGCAGCTGGGTCGGCGTGTGGCGGCCCGCCGAACGGCGCGTACGGCATCTTCCGGCGCCCGAGGGGTGGTTGGCGGGCGCCGGACTGTGGACCCCGGACGGGGAGCTGCGGCTGCCCTGCTCCACACCGCAGTCGCCGTGCGGCGTGGCCCGGCTGGCCGCACCCGGTGTTCCCGGCACGGACAGCGAGCGGCCGGAGGGACCGGAGGAGCCGACTCCGGAGAATACGGCTCCGGGCCAACCCCGCGAACCCCGCGAACCCGGTGCCACGGACACCGCGCCGGACACCTCGACGCCCACTCCCGCCCCCGCTCAACCTCGCCCCGTGCCGCTGCAACAGGCCCCGCTGGCACGGCTTGTAACGAAGTAGTGCCGGTTGGCGCCGCCGCCTGGATTCCGCCCGAGGTGTGCCGGTTAGACTCGCCCGGCTGTAGGAAAGATCATGTTGACGGGGTGAATTCCTTCCGATGAACGACACCAGCACGACCCAGCCGATACAGGCCGCCGGTGCCGACGTTTCCGAGTCCCGCACCGGCCACGGCAAGCACCGCGGACCGGTCTCCAGCCAGGAGGGCGTGGCGTCTCCCCGGGGCCGCCACCGCAAGCCGGCCGAGGAGTCCGAGACGGCCGCCTGACGGCACGGACAAGTACCAGCGCAAGCGGCTCCGGCCCCGTTCGTCGCATCCGGCGGACGGGGCCGTGGTCGTTCACCCGTACCGGACGACCGTGTCGGCGAGGACGGCCGCGTCGTCGCGCTCGACGGCGCCGACGGCCACCCGGACCTCCCCCGCACCGGCACCGCGCGCCCCGGCGGGCGACCACATCCGCACCCGCAGCGTCTCCCCCGGGTACACCACCCCGGCGAACCGCGTGCGGTAGGCGCGCACCCGGGACACGTCGCCGTCCAGCAGCGTGTCCACGACCGTCTTGAGCGTGGCGCCGTAGGTGCACAGGCCGTGCAGGACGGGCCGTGCGAAGCCGGCGCGCGCGGCGAACTCCGGGTCGGCGTGCAGGGGGTTCCAGTCGCCGGAGAGCCGGTAGAGCAGCGCCTGGTCCTCCCTCAGGGTCCGTTCGGCGACGTGGTCCGGGGGCCCGGCGGGCGGTGGCGAGGGGCGTCCGGACGGGCCCCGCTCGCCGCCCCAGCCGCCTTCCCCGCGTACGTAGACCTCGGCCTCGTCGGTCCACAGCGGCCCGTCCGGGTCGGTGACCTCGGTGCGCAGCACGAGGACGGCCGCGGTGCCCTTGTCGTACGCGGCGACGACGCGCGAGGCCGCGGTGGCCCGGCCGCGCACCGGGACGGGCCGGTGCAGGCGCAGTCGCTGCCCGCCGTGCAGGACGTGGCCGAGGTCGACGTCGACGCCGGGCACGGACAGCGCGGCGATCACGCCCGGGGCGCCGCCGCCGGCCACGGTCGCGAAGCTCGGCAGGACGTGCAGCCGGGACTCCAGGGTGTAGCGCAGCTCGCGCGGGTCGGTGGCGGGCCGGCCGGCGCCGATGCCGAGGTGGTAGAGCTGGACGTCCTTGTGGTCCCAGGCGATCTCCCGGACCCGGGGTGCGGCGCCGAGTGCCCCGGCCGCGTCGATGGGCATGGCCCTGCTGCTCCTCCCGGTCACGACGGTGATCACGATCAGCCCGACGGTACGGGACGCGGGACGCCGGTGACATGTTCCCGGACTCCGTCCCCGCGCGCTCCGTAGCGTCACCGGTATGAGACCGGGGTCTGGGCCGGGGGGGGGCGTCGGCCGCGGCCGGGGCGGTTCGTCGGGCGCGGGCCGGTGGGGGTTGTTCGCGCAGTTCCCCGCGCCCCTTCCAAGGGCGGTTCCTCGGCCGCGGGCCGGTGCGGGGTGCTCGCGCAGTTCCCCGCGCCCCTTCCAAGGGCGGTTCCTCGGCCGCGGGCCGGTGCGGGGTGCTCGCGCAGTTCCCCGCGCCCCTTCCAAGGGCCGTTCCTCGGCCGCGGGCCGGTGGGGGGTGTGCGCGCAGTTCCCCGCGCCCCTTCCAGGGGCGTTCCACGCGCCCCGCGGCAGAGGGTTGCCCCTTGTTGGGTGGTCAGGCCGTGCTGTGGGGTGTCGGGTCGGGTTTGGGGCGGCCCGGGGGGAGCCAGGCCCGCATCAGGAGGGCTGCGGCGAGGAGGACGGCCGCTCCTGTGCGGAAGACCAGCGCGTAGCCGTCCGTCAGGGCCACCAGGCCCGCGTCCTCGCCCCCGGTCCGGGCCGCCGCGATCGTCGACATCACCGCGAGTCCCAGCGAACCGCCCATCGTCCGGGACGTGTTGATCAGCCCGGAGACCAGTCCCGCGTCCCCGGGTGCCGCGCCGGAGATGGCCAGCGAGGCCAGCGGGGTCGCCGCGATGCCCGCGCCCAGCATCATCAGCACGCCCGGGATCATGATCGCGGTCAGATAGCCGCCGTCTGCGGTCATCGTCGACTGCCAGCCGAAGCCGACCGCCGCGACGAGCGTGCCGAGCACGGCCACGTTGCGGGCCCCCAGCACCGGCAGGAACCGCGGGGCCGCCTTCGAGCCGAGGATCACCGCCAGGGAGCTGGGCACCAGGGCCAGGCCCGCCTCCAGCGGGGAGTAGCCCAGCACGTTCTGCGCGTACAGGGTCATGAAGAACCACATGGAGAACATCGACGAGCCGGACACCAGCATCGCCACGTTCGCCGACGCGATCGGCCGCAGCCGCAGCAGCCCGAGCGGCATCAGCGGCGCCGCCGTCCGCGCCTCGACGAGGAGGAACAGCCCGAGCAGCGCGAGCCCGGCCAGCAGCGGCACCAGGGTCGCCGTCGCCGCCCACCCCTCGGACTCGGTCTGCGAGATGCCGTAGGCCAGCGTGGCCAGACCGGCGGTCACCAGCAGTGCGCCCGGCAGGTCGAGGCGGCGCCGTGGGCCGCCCTTGCTCTCGGCCAGCCACAGCGCGGCGCCGGCCAGCACGACCGCGCCCACCGGCACGTTGATCAGCAGTACCCAGCGCCAGGACAGCCCGTCCACCAGGGCGCCGCCCACCAGGCCGCCCGCGGCGCCGCCGCCCGCGCCCACCGCGGTCCAGGTCGCGATCGCGCGGGCCCGTGCCGCGCCCTCGGGCACCGCGGCGGTCAGGATGGTCAGCGTCGAGGGGGCGAGCACGGCGGCGCCGAGCCCCTGCACGGCGCGGGCGGCCAGCAGTTGCCAGCCCTCCTGGGCGAGACCGCCGCCCACCGAGGCCAGCGTGAAGAGCCCGAGCCCGACCAGGAACATCCGCTTGCGCCCGTACAGGTCACCGGCCCGCCCGCCGAGCAGCATGAACCCGGCGAAGGCGATGGCGTAGGCGTTGACCACCCACTGGAGCCCCTGCGCGCTCAGCCCGAGGTCGGCCCGCATCGACGGCAGGGCGACGTTGACGACGGACACGTCGAGCACGACCAGGAACTGCCCGGCGCAGGCGAGTGCCACGACCAGCCAGGTCGGTGGGGTACGGCGGCGCGGCGATATTCGGGATGCGGTGGGGGCACCGCTGGCTTCCAGCATGGGTGTCATGGTCTCAACCCGACTGTGCCCCTTGCATCGGTATTTCGGCCCCGGACCGCCCTAGGTCCAGCGACCTACTCGTCCGACCCACTCGTCTCCGACCTACTCGTCTCCGGCCCACTCGTCCGACCGACTGGTCACCTGACTGGTCACCTGATCGCCATCCCAAGAGAAGGTCAAGAATTAGTTAGCGACTCGAAGCAACGGAATAGTTGCCCCGGCGCACGAGGTTCAGTCTGCACACATCCCGATCACGCACCGCATCCGCTCCCTTCGGCCTGGAGGCCCCACCCCATGTCCCACACGACGACCGACGAGCCCGCGCGGCGAGCGAGCGGGGCCACCGTCCCGGTGCTCGCGTTCGCGGGCATCGTCGTCGCGGTGATGCAGACCCTGCTGGTCCCGGTCATCAAGGACCTGCCCCGACTTCTGGACACCTCACCCAGCAACGCCACCTGGGTCCTGACCTCCACGCTCCTGTCCGGAGCCGTGGCCACCCCGATCATGGGCCGGCTCGGCGACCTGTTCGGCAAGCGCCGCATGCTGATCGCCAGCCTGTCGGTGATGGTCGTCGGGGCGCTGCTCAGCGCGCTCACCGACGCCCTGATCCCGATGATCGTCGGCCGTACGCTCCAGGGCTTCGCGATGGGCGCGATACCCCTCGGCATCGGCCTGATGCGCGACATGCTGCCCCGGGAGCGGCTCGGCTCGGCGATGGCGCTGATGAGTTCCTCGATCGGCGTCGGCGGCGGACTGGCGCTGCCCGCCGCGGCGCTCGTCGCGCAGCACACCGACTGGCACGCCCTCTACTTCGGCGCCGCCGGTCTCGGTGTCCTCTCCATCGCCCTGACCCTGCTGGTCGTGCCGGAGTCCCCGCTGCGCGCCAAGGGCTCCTTCGACCTGCCGGGCGCGCTGGGCCTGTCGGCCGGTCTGATCCTCTTCCTGCTGCCGATCAGCAAGGGCAGCGACTGGGGCTGGTCGTCGCCCACCACGCTCGGCCTGTTCGCCGCCGCCGTCGTGGTCCTGCTCCTGTGGGGCCTGATGGAGCTGCGCGTCGCGGCCCCGCTGGTCGACCTGCGCACCACGGCCCGCCGCGAGGTGCTGCTCACCAACCTCGCCTCGATCATGGTCGGCGTCTCCTTCTTCGTCATCTCCCTCGTCCTGCCGCAGCTCCTCCAGCTGCCCTCCGAGACCGGCTACGGCCTCGGTCAGTCGATGGTCGTCGCGGGCCTGTGCGTGGCACCGCTGGGCCTGACGATGATGTTCACCGCACCGGTCTACGCCCGGCTGTCCGCCCGCTACGGCCCCCGCACCACCCTCATCATCGGCCTGGTGATCATCGGGGTCGGCTACACCGGCGGCCTCGGCCTGATGAGCGCCGCCTGGCAGACCGTCGTCACCTCGGTGCTGATCGGCGCGGGCATCGGCCTCGCCTACTCCTCCCTGCCCGCCCTGATCATCAGCGCCGTCCCGGCCTCCGAGACGGGCGCCGCCAACGGCCTCAACACGCTGATGCGGTCCATCGGTACGTCGGTGTCCAGCGCCGTCATCGGCATGGTGCTCGCCAACACGGCGAACGACGCGGGCGGTGTCGCCGTCCCCACCCTGCACGGCTTCCGCGTCTCCTTCATGATCGCGGCGGGCGCCGTCGCCGTCGGCCTGGTGCTGGCCTTCTTCCTGCCCCGCCGCACTCCGGCGACGGTGTCGCAGCTGCGGGCGAGCAGCGAGGAGGACGCGAACCTGGCCCGCGCCGAGCAGGCGCTCGCCGGGGCCGGGCAGCCGCCGCACGGCTTCCGCGGCCGGGTGCTGGCCGCCGACGGCGTCCCCGTCCCCCGTGCCAAGGTCACGCTGATCGACCGGCACGGACGGCAGGCGGGCGCGACCCTCTCCGCGGGCGACGGCAGCTACGCCCTCGCCGTGCCCGCCGAGGGCCCGTACGTCCTGGCCGCCCGCGCCGCGGGCCACGCCCCGCTGGCCCACGCGGCCACCCACGGCGGCGACCGCCCGGTCGACCTGGACCTGTCGCTGCCGGGCGAGACGGTCCCGGCCTGACCCAGATCCCCCCGCCCGGCCCCGGCGCCGGTCCCCGCACCCCCTGTCGCACCACGCGGCCGGGGGTGCGGCAGCATGGGGCGCGGGCCCGCCCGTACCACCGCCGAGCGCGCGGGCCCCCGTCCGCACGACCACCGAAAGGCCCCCATGACCGCGGCCCCCGCCTCCGTCCCCACCCCCACCCCCTCCCCCTCCCCCGAAGTCCTGGCCGCCTTCGAGGCCGCGAAGGGGTTCATGCCCGCGCACGAGGGCCGCGCGCTGTACGCCGCCGCCGTGGAGGCGGGCGGGCTCGGGCTGCCGCTGCTGGAGGTCGGCACGTACTGCGGGCGCTCCACCGTGCTGCTCGCCGACGCGGCCCGCCGGGCCGGGGTCACCGCGCTCACCGTCGACCACCACCGGGGCAGCGAGGAGCAGCAGCCGGGCTGGGAGTACCACGACCCGGAGACGGTCGACCCGGAACTGGGCGTGATGGACACGCTGCCCGCCTTCCGCCGCACCCTGCACCGGGCCGGTCTGGAGGAGCACGTGGTCGCCCTGGTGGGACGCTCCCCCCAGGTCGCGGCGGTTTGGAACGCCCCGCTCGGCCTCGTCTTCGTCGACGGCGGCCACACCGACGAGCACGCGAACGCCGACTACGAGGGCTGGGCCCCGCACGTGGCCGAGGGCGGGCTGCTGGTCATCCACGACGTCTTCCCGGATCCGGCCGACGAGTTCACCGGCCAGGCCCCGTACCGCGTCTACCTCAGGGCGCTGGCGTCCGGCGCGTTCACCGAGGTCTCCGCGACCGACTCGCTGCGCGTCCTGCGGCGAACGGACGCGGGCGTCCGGGGCCGCGGTTAGAGTCGCTGACGTGTCGTACACAGGCCCGGACTTCGAACCTCCCCAGCCCCGCCGTTCCCCGCTGCGCCGCCCGCTGACCGTGGTGGTCGCCGCGCTCGTGCCCGGGGCGCTGCTCGGGTGGGGGGTGTACGCGGCGGTCGGCGGCCCGGACGACGGGGGCGGCGGCGACGGCGGACCCGCGGCGGGCGTACGGACGTCGGCGGCTCCCTCGGCCGACGCACCCGGCTCCCCGGGCGGCGACGGCGGGAAGCCCTCGGGTCCGGCACCGGCGCCCGCGTCCGGGAAACCGTCCGCGTCCGCCTCGACGTCCGCGCCCGCCGCGGGCTCCGACGCCCTCAAGGGCAAGGTCGTCGTCATCGACCCGGGGCACAACCCCGCCAACTTCCAGCACGCGTCCGAGATCAACCGCAAGGTGAACATCGGCACCCACTGGAAGGAGTGCGACACGACCGGCACGGCCACCAACGCGGGCTGGCCCGAGGCGAAGTTCACCCTCGACGTGGCCCACCGGCTGCGCGACCTGCTGGAGAAGCAGGGCGCGACCGTGAAGCTGACGCAGGACGGCGACCGTCCGTACGGCCCCTGCGTGGACGAGCGGGCCCGGATCGGCAACGAGGCGAAGGCCGACGCCGCGATCTCGATCCACGCCGACGGGTCGGGGGCCGGCAACCGCGGCTTCCACGTGATCCTGCCGGGCCCGGTGCACGACGGGGCCGCCGACACCCGCGCGATCGTGGCGCCCTCCGCCGAACTGGGCGAGCGCGTCGCGGGCGGCTTCGTGCGGATCACGGGCACCGCGCCCTCCAACTACCTCGGCGACGGCACCGGTCTGGTCACGCGTACGGACCTGGGCGGTCTCAATCTGTCAACGGTTCCCAAGGTGTTCATCGAGTGCGGCAACATGCGCGACGCCACGGACGCGGCCCTGCTGACCAGCGGCAGTTGGCGGCAGAAGGCGGCGCAAGGGATGTCTGAGGGGATTGTGAGTTTCCTGCGCGGGTAGTGATCGGCGTTCCGATCCCTGCGGACAGCCCCGAGGTCCGGACGATAGTGTCGTCCGTACGATGAGGGGCCACCCCCGCGCTTCACACCGGAACCTTTCGGCGCCGTCGTGACAGCGACGCCTCTACCGACGACGACACGACCTACGAAGGACCTGAAGTGAATATCCGCTCGCTCACTCGAGGCGACGGCGTGGTGATCGGAGCAGCGGTGTTGCTGTTGATCGCGTCGTTCCTCGACATCTACTCGATCGACGGTGCGCCGGACAGCGCGGAGATCCCCAGCCTGTGGGGCAGCGGCTCGGTCGTGCTCGGTGTCGTCCTGGCGGGCGTCATCGGCGCCGCGCTCGTCGTCGTGAACCGCGCCATGCCGCAGCCCATGAAGGTGGCCGGTCTCGACCTCGGCCAGTTCGGCACCGCGTTCACGGTCTTCGCCGCGTGGTGCGCGCTCGGCAACATCTTCGACCCGGCGGGCGCCTTCGACAACGACGGGGGCCTGGACAACATCGGGGCCGGGATCGGCCTGATCCTCGCCCTCGTCGCCACGCTGCTCATGGCCGCCGCGGCCGTGGCCACGCCGCTGCTCCCCGCCCTCAAGGGCACCCTGATCCCGGCCCCCCGCCCCGCCGCGCCGCAGCCCTACGGCGGCCAGCCCCAGGGTGGTTACGGCTACCCGGGCGCCCAGCAGCAGCCGTACGGCGGCCAGCCGGGCCACCCCGGGCAGCCGGGACAGCCGGGTCAGCCGGGTCCGGCCTTCGGCGGCCAGCCGCAGCCGGGTCAGCCCCAGCCCGGTCAGCCGCAGCCCGGTCAGCCGCAGGCACCGCAGCAGGCGCAGGCCCAGGCCCAGCCGGCCGGGGACTTCTCCCCGTTCTGGTTCGCCGTGCCGGTGCCGCGTCCGCTGTTCGCGGAGGACGGCTCCCCGACGCCGATCGCCGAGCTGGCGCCGGGCACCTGGTATCTGGCCGTCGAGCAGCGCGGCGCCCACCTGGTCGCGCAGACCCAGGACGGCCGTCGCGGCGTCCTCCAGGACACCTCGGGCATCCAGCGCGGCTGATCGCGCCGACCCCGCCGACACCTCAACGGCCCCTCGTCCGGAAGCGGTTCCGGACGGGGGGCCGTCGGCACAGGTTTCCTCCGGGCCTGCGGGGCCATACGGAAGGCATGTCTAGATACCACGGCTCCACCTCCGCCGGCCGGGCCATCGCGATAGTCGCCGACATCATGGCCTTCATCCTCGGCCTGTGGATCCTGATGTACCTGTTGGACGCCAACCGGGCCAACGACCTGGTGCAGTTCGTCCATGACGCGGCCAACTGGCTGGCCGGCTGGTCGCACGACCTCTTCACCTTCGACGAGGACTGGGCCCGGGTCGTCGCCGGCTACGGACTGGCCGCGGTCGTCTACCTGTTCATCGGCCACGCCGTCGCCAATCGCCTCGGCCGGCACTGACCGCCGGGCCCGGGGCCGCTCAGACGCAGCAGTCCGGGTCCAGTCCCCTGGGCAGCCGGTCGCCCGCGAAGACCCGGCAGGTGGCCTCGTGGCCGCCGAGCGCGGCGACGGCGAGCAGCAGCGAACCGGCCGTCCAGGTGGTCAGCTCGCGCGGCCATATGGCGTCGTCCTCGTAGACGTAGCCCGTCCAGTACAGGCCGCTGTCCGCGTCCCGCAGGTGCTGGATGGACTGGAGGACCTCCAGGGCGTGGTCCGACTCCCCCACCGCCCACAGGGCGAGCGCGAGTTCGGCCGACTCGCCGCCCGTCACCCAGGGGTTGGGGACGACGCAGCGCACGCCGAAGCCCGGGACCACGAACCGGTCCCAGCTCTCCTGGATGCGGGACCTGGCCTCCGTGCCGGTCAGCGCGCCGCCCAGCACGGGGTAGTACCAGTCCATCGAGTAGCGGTTCTTGTCCAGGAACCGCTCCGGGTGGCGGCGGATGGCGTGCCGCAGCGCGCCCGCCGCCAACTCCCAGTCCGGCTGCGGCTCTTCGCGCTGCTCGGCGATGGCGAGCGCGCAGCGCAGCGCGTGGTGGACGGAGGAGCTGCCGGTCAGCAGCGCGTCCGTGGTGCCGGTGCCGTCGTCGTCACGGCGCCAGCCGATCTGCCCGCCGGGCTGCTGGAGGCGCAGCACGAACTCGACCGCCGCGTGGACGACCGGCCACATCCGCTCCAGGAAGGTGTCGTCGCCGGTGGCGAGGTAGTGGTGCCAGACGCCGACCGCGACGTAGGCGACGAAGTTGGTCTCCCGGCCGCGGTCGGTGACGTCGGCGAAGTCCCCGTCGGCGTAGGCGGCGTACCAGGAGCCGTCCGGGTTCTGGTGCCGGGCCAGCCACGCGTACGCCCGCTCGGCGGCCTCGTACTCGTCGGCCGTGTCCAGGGCCATCGCCGCCTCGACGTGGTCCCACGGGTCGAGGTGGTGGCCGCGGAACCACGGGATGGCGCCGTCCTCGCGCTGGACGGCGAGGATGCCCCGGACGGTCGCGGCGGCCTCGGCCTCGGTGAGGACACCGGGCAGGACGAGGTGTTCGGTACGGGGGGTGCGGGGCGAGCGCGAGGTCGTCACGCGGCGTCCACCGGCGGCAGGTGCGGCTTGGTCGCGTAGGCCACGAAGCTCTTGCCGATCAGCGGGTTCAGCGCCTGCTCGGCGACCCGGGTCGCCAGCGGCTTCTTCATGATGTCCCAGACCAGCAGCTTGTGGTACGCCCGCACCGGCAGCGCCTTGTCGTTGTCGACGCCGAACGCGCACTTCAGCCACCAGTACGGCGAGTGCAGCGCGTGCGCGTGGTGGGTGCCGTACGGCTCGAGCCCGGCCTCGCGGATGCGGTCGAGGAGCTGGTCGGCCCGGTAGATGCGGATGTGGCCGCCCTCGACCTCGTGGTAGGCGTCGGAGAGGGTCCAGCAGACCTTCTCGGGGCCGTAGCGCGGCACGGTGACCGCGATGCGCCCGCCGGGCTTGAGGACGCGGACCATCTCGGCGAGGACGCCCTTGTCGTCGGGGATGTGCTCCATCACCTCGGAGATGATGACGACGTCGAAGGACTCGTCCGGGAAGGGCAGGGCCAGGGCGTCGCCCTCCATCGCGGTGGCGGTGGCACCGGCCGGGGCCTCACCGGCCTCCTCCATCGCCGCGAACCACTGGGCGACCTCGCGGATCTCCTCGGCGTTCCGGTCCAGCGCGACGACCCGTGCCCCGCGCCGGTAGCACTCGAACGCGTGCCGGCCGGCGCCGCAGCCGAGGTCCAGGACGCGGTCGCCCGGGGCGAGCGGGAACCGGGAGAAGTCGACGGTCAGCACGTGGCCCTGCTTTCGGGGTAGACGCCGGTGTCACTGGGGGTGGGGGTCGCGGGCACGATCCTCGGGGTGGTCGTGGGGGCGGAGCCGATGGCCTCGCGGTAGCGGGCGACGGTGCCCTCGGCGGCGCGCGCCCAGGTGAAGTGGCGCAGCACGCGTTCGCGTCCGGCGGCGCCGAGCCTGACCCGCAGTGCGCGGTCGCCCAGCAGCCGGTTCAGCCCGGCGGCCAGCGCGTCGGCGTCGCCCGGCGGCACCGCGAGGCAGGTCTCCCCGTCGGGTCCGGCGACCTCGGGGACCGCCCCGCCGGTGGTGGCGAGCAGCGCGGTGCCGGTCGCCATGGCCTCGGCGGCGGGCAGCGAGAACCCCTCGTACAGCGACGGCACGCACGCGACCTCCGCCGACCGCACCAGGTCGACCAGTTCGGCGTCGGAGATGCCCTTGACGAACGTGACGGCGCCTTCGAGGCCGTAGCGCTCGATCGCCTGGGCGACGGGCCCCTCGGCGGGCCGCTTGCCGACGACGACGAGGTGGGCCCGGGGATGCTCGGTGCGCGCCTTCGCGAGCGCCTCGACGAGGAAGACCAGGCCCTTGAGCGGCACGTCCGCGCTGGACGTCGTCACGATCCGGCCCGGCACCTTGGGCACCGACGGGTCGGGCGAGAACAGGTCGGTGTCGGCGCCGATGTGGACGACGTGGATGCGGTCGTCCCGGACGCCGAGGTGGTCGACGATCTCCTGGCGGGAGGTGCCGGAGACGGTGAGCACGGAGGGCAGGCGGCGCGCGACGCGTTTCTGCATCCGGGTGAAGGCGTACCAGCGGCGCACGGAGTAGCGGCGCTTGCGGCCCTCGGCGGCGTCCAGTTCCAGCTGCCGGTCGACGGTGATGGGGTGGTGGATGGTGGTGACCAGCGGCGCGCCCACGTCCCCCAACAGCCCGTAGCCGAGGGTCTGGTTGTCGTGCACGACGTCGAAGTCGCCGCGGCGGGCGCGCAGATGGCGGCGGGCGCGCAGCGAGAACGTCAGCGGCTCCGGGAAGCCGCCGGTCCACATCGTGCCGACCTCGAGCGCGTCGATCCAGTCGCGGTACTCGCCGCGCTTCGGGGTGCGGAAGGGGTCGGGCTGGCGGTAGAGGTCGAGGCTGGGCAGCTCGGTGAGGGACAGCCGGTCCTCGCGGCCGTCGAGGACGTCCAGGACGGGATAGGGCTGGGCGCCGATGACCTCGACGCGGTGGCCGAGGCGGGCCAGTTCGCGGGAGAGGTGGCGGACGTAGACGCCCTGGCCGCCGCAGAACGGATTCCCCTTGTAGGTGAGGAGCGCGATGCGCAGCGGCGGCGAGCCGTCGGCGGCGGGCTCCGGACGGGGACCCCTCTGACTGGCCTCGGCGGTCACTCTGGGCCCCCTTCTCCCTGCGCTCCCGCGAGACTACGTCGGGAGGTTAATCTAGAACAAGTTTCAGACTTGATCGTCAGCTTGAATCGTCAGCTTGATCGTCGGCGGCTTCGAATCTACCGGCAGGTAGCCGGGCTGTGACGAGTGGATCAGGTGATTCGCGCCACGGGGAGACACGGGGGAGAAGGTGAGCGAGGTGGACCACCCGGGCCAGGCGGCGGAGGCATCCGGCCCGGCGCACCGCTCCTCCGCGCCGCCCCTGACCGAGCGGCAGCGGGAGCGCCGCCGCCGCATCCTGCACGCGACCGCGCAGCTGGCCTGCCGGGGCGGCTTCGAGGCGGTGCAGATGCGGGAGGTCGCGGAGTCCTCGCAGGTCGCCCTCGGCACGCTGTACCGGTACTTCCCGTCCAAGGTGCACCTGCTGGTCGCGACCATGCACGACCAGCTGGAGCGGCTGCACGGCACCCTGCGCAAGAGCCCGCCCACCGGCGAGACGGCCGCGGACCGGGTGGCGCAGACCCTGATGCGGGCCTTCGGCGCGTTGCAGCGCGAGCCCCGGCTGGCCGAGGCGATGGCCCGCGCCCTGACCTTCGCCGACCGCGGTGTCTCCCCGGAGGTCGACCAGGTCTCACGGCAGACCACGGCGATCATCCTGGACGCGATGGGCGGCCTGGAGACCCCGACCCCCGAGCAGTTGTCGGCGGTCCGGGTCATCGAGCACACCTGGCTCTCCACCCTGATCACCTGGCTCGCCGGCCGCACCTCGCTCACCCAAGTACGGGTGGACATCGAGACGGTATGCCGCCTGATCGCCCTGACCGAGCCCGGAAGGGAAGCGAAAACCGCCACGCACCGGTAAGCGCAACCGGTCACCCCAGCCGGGAGCGGCCGCTGCTCCCGTCCAGCCGCCCCTCGGTCCGGCACCGGGGGGCGGGTAAAGTGGCGGCGTCGTCATCACCCGTACGGGGGGAAGCCGGTGCAATTCCGGCGCTGACCCGCAACCGTGAGCCGCCCGCCGGGCCCCTTGGGGCTCCTGGACGGTGAGCCGGACTGCCCCGCGCGTATGTGACCGGCTCACGTGCCCGGCCCCCGCCGGTGCACGGGCACCGTCGAGGCATACGGGGCCGAGCCGCCGGGGGTGCCCCGTGCTGCCGGGCCCCGCACAGGGAAAGGCACCCGCCGATCATGAACGTCCGCCGTCGCAGCAGCGCCGCGGCTCTGGCCGCCATAGCCGTGATCGGCGCCGCCACCGCGCCCGCGGTCGCCGCCGATCCGTCGCCGTCCGCCTCCCCGTCCGCGTCCGCACCGTCCGGGCTGTACGGGACCACCGACCCCCAGTACGACGGTGTCTGGCGCCAGTCCCTCGCGCTGCTCGCGCAGGACACGGCGGGCGTGATCCCGTCCTCGAAGGCCGTGAAGTGGCTCACGGACCAGCAGTGCGCGAACGGCGCCTTCGCCCCCTTCCGCGCCGACCCGGGCAAGCCCTGCGACGCCAAGACCATGGTCGACAGCAACAACACGGCCGCCGCCGTCCAGGCGCTGTGGGCCGTCGGCGGGCACGGCGACGTGATCGAGAAGGCGCTCGGCTGGCTGAAGTCCGTACAGAACAAGGACGGCGGCTGGGGCTACAGCCCCGGCACTCCCAGCGACGCCAACTCCACCTCCGTCGTCATCGGCGCCCTGACCGCCACCGAGACGAACCCCGAGGACGTCGAGAAGGGCGGCAAGTCCCCGTACGACGCCCTGCTGACGTTCGCCCTGCCCTGCGCGAAGGACAAGGGCGCGGGCGCCTTCGCCTTCCAGCCCGACAAGGACGGCAAGCTGCTCGCCAACGCGGACGCGACCGCCGCCGGTGTCCTCGGCGCGCTCGGCAAGGGCCTGGTCACCGAGGCCGGTGCGAAGACCGGCGCCGCCTCGTGCGCCGACGCCGGCGAGCCCAGCCGTGAGCGCGCCGCCGCCAACGCCGCCGCCTATCTCACCGACACGCTCGCCAAGGACGGCCACCTCGTCTCCGCCCTCGGCGGCTCCGCCGACCAGCCCGACTACGGCAACACCGCCGACGCCGTCGTCGCCCTCGCGGCGCAGGGCGGCGCGGACAAGGCGGCCGAGCCGCTGGCCTGGCTGGAGAAGAACGCCGGGAAGTGGGCCGCGCAGAGCGGCCCCGCCGCCTACGCCCAGCTGATCTTCGCGGCCCACGCCACGGGCACCGACCCGCGCGACTTCGGGGGCACCGACCTGGTGGAGCAGCTGAACGCGACGGGACCGGCTCCGCAGGGGGTGGCGGCGAAGGACACCGCGACCGCGAAGGCGGACGAGAAGTCGGACGAGACGAAGGACGACGACTCGCCGTTCGGCGTCTGGTGGTTCGTCGGCGTCTGCCTGGTCTTCGGCATCGGCATCGGCTTCCTGCTCAGCAACCGCAACAAGAAGCAGCAGCCGTGACCCCGCGTCGCCTCGTCCTCCTCTTCCTGGCCGTGGTCCTACTCACCGGGACCGCGGGCCAGGCACAGGCCGCCGGGTACCGCTACTGGTCCTTCTGGGACCGCGACGGCGGGAAGTGGGTCTACGCCACCCAGGGCCCGTCCCTGGTCCGCCCCTCCGACGGCGATGTGCAGGGCTTCCGCTTCGCGGTGACCGAGAACTCGGACGACGCGGCCCGACCGCGCGGCACGGCGGACTTCGCGGCGATCTGCGCCAAGACCCCGGCCGAGGACGGCAGCAAGCGGGTGGCGCTGGTCCTCGACTTCGGCACGGCCCCCGACGCCCCGTCCGGCGAGACCCCTCCCGCCCCGCGCACCGCCTGCGCGCGGGTCTCCCCCGACGCGACGACGGCCGACGCCCTGGCCGCCGTCGCCGGCCCCCTCCGCTACGACACCAACGCCCTGCTGTGCGCGATCGCGGGCTACCCGAAGTCGGGCTGCGGCGAACAGGTGTCGCAGAAGCAGAACGCGTCGGCCGCACCCGCCCCGAAGCCCGCGGAGGACGACGACGGCCCATCGGTGGGCCTCTACGCGGGCATCGCGGTAATCGCCGCCCTGGCCGCGGCAGGCGCCTGGCAGGCAAGGCGGCGCAGGAATGCCCCCCGCTAACCCTGCGTGCAGTCGTGCCGCTGGGGCGGCACGGGTGGGCGCAGGCGGCACCCTGTCAGCGCCGGCAAGCGCCCCAACCCCCGCCCCCCACCAGCGGCGCCGCGACCCCGTACACCCCGGCGCCTGGTGGCTCTGGGCCCTCGCCCTCGGCACCGCCGCCACCCGCACCACCAACCCCCTCCTCCTCGCCCTCCTCATCACCGTCTCCGCCTACGTCGTCATCACCCGCCGCCCGCACGCCCCTTGGTCCCGCTCCTACGGCGCCTTCGTCAAACTCGCCCTCGCCGTCCTCCTCATCCGCATCCTCTTCACCACCGTCCTCGGCTCCCCCATCCCCGGCACCCACACCCTCCTCACCCTCCCCGAAGTCCCCCTCCCCGACTGGGCGCAGGGCATCCGCCTCGGCGGCCGGGTCACCGCGGAGGGCCTTACCTTCGCGCTGTACGACGCGATGAAGCTGGCCACCCTCCTCATCTGCGTCGGCGCGGCGAACGCCCTCGCCAACCCCTCCCGCCTCCTCAAGTCCCTCCCCGGCGCCCTGTACGAGATGGGCGTCGCCGTCGTCGTCGCCCTCACCTTCGCGCCGAACCTCATCGCGGACGTCCAGCGCCTGCGCGCCGCCCGCCGCCTGCGCGGCCGCCCGGACCACGGGGTGCGGGGCCTGCTCCAGGTGGGGCTCCCCGTCCTGGAGGGCGCCCTGGAACGCTCCGTCGCCCTCGCCGCCGCGATGGACGCCCGCGGCTACGGCCGTACCGCCCAGGTCCCGGCCCGGGTCCGCCGGACCACCGCCGCCCTCACCCTGGGCGGCCTGCTCGGCGTCTGCGCCGGCACGTACGGACTGCTGACCGCGGCGGGCGGCACGTACGGCATCCCCGTGCTCCTGGCCGGTGTCGCCGCCGCGCTCGCGGGCCTGTGGCTCGGCGGCCGGCGCACGGTCCGCACCCGCTACCGCCCCGACCGCTGGGACGCCCGCGCCTGGCTGGTCACCGCCTCCGGCGCGACGGTCGCGGCGCTCCTGTTCCTGGCCGCCGCCCGCGACCCGGCGGCGCTGCACCCGGGCGTGGTGCCCCTGGTCGCGCCGTCCCTGCCGCTGTGGCCGGCGGCGGCCGTACTCGTCGGCCTGCTCCCGGCGTTCCTCACCCCCGCACCCGAGACCGCCGTGAAGGAGCCGTCGTGATCCGCTTCGAGGACGTGTCGGTCACGTACGACGGCGCGGCCGAACCCACCGTCCGGCACGTGGACTTCGAGGTCCCGGAGGGCGAACTGGTGCTGCTCGCCGGTCCCTCCGGCGTCGGCAAGTCCACCGTGCTCGGCGCGGTCGGCGGCCTCGTCCCGCACTTCACCGGCGGCACGCTGAGCGGCCGGGTCACCGTGGCCGGCCGCGACACCCGCACCCACAAGCCGCGCGAACTCGCCGACGTGGTGGGCACGGTCGGCCAGGACCCGCTGTCCCACTTCGTGACGGACACCGTCGAGGACGAACTGGCCTACGGCATGGAGTCCCTGGGCCTGGCCCCGGACGTGATGCGCCGCCGCGTCGAGGAGACCCTCGACCTGCTGGGCCTGTCCGGCCTGCGCTCCCGCCCCATCGCCACGCTCTCCGGCGGCCAGCAGCAGCGGGTCGCCATCGGTTCGGTCCTCACCCCGCACCCGGACGTCCTGGTCCTGGACGAGCCGACCTCCGCCCTGGACCCCGCCGCCGCAGAGGAGGTCCTGGCGGTCCTCCAGCGCCTGGTCCACGACCTCGGTACGACGGTCCTGATGGCCGAGCACCGCCTGGAGCGGGTCATCCAGTACGCCGACCGGGTCGTCCTGCTCCCGGCCCCCGGCGAGGCGCCGCTCATCGGCGCTCCGGCGGACGTGATGGCGGTGTCCCCGGTGTACCCGCCGGTGGTGGGTCTGGGCAGGCTGGCGGGCTGGTCCCCGCTGCCGCTGACGATCCGGGACGCCCGCCGCCGGGCGGCTCCCCTGCGCGAACGTCTGGCAGGCCGGGAGATCCCGGACCACACCCCGCCGCCGTCCGCGCCGCTCCCGGCGCTCCCCGCCCCGCGCCCCGCCGCCCGCCGTTGGCTCCGCCGCGGGACGGCCCCGCAGACCTCCTCGCCCCCCTCCCCGTACGCCGCCGAGGTCCGTTCCCTCGCCGTGCGCCGCGACCGCGTCCAGGCCCTGCGCCACGTCGACCTGACCGTCTCCCCCGGCGAGACGGTCGCCCTGATGGGCCGCAACGGCGCCGGGAAGTCGACCCTGCTCTCGGCGCTCGTCGGCCTGGTCGAACCGTCGGCCGGTTCGGTCCGCGCCGGGGACGCCGTGCCGCACCGCACGGCGCCGCGCGACCTCGTCCGGCGGGTCGGCCTGGTCCCGCAGGAGCCGCGCGACCTGCTGTACGCCGACACGGTCGCCGCCGAGTGCGCGGCCGCCGACCGGGACGCGGGGGCGACGCCCGGCACCTGCCGCGCCCTGCTCACCGAACTGCTCCCCGGCGTCACGGACGACACCCACCCCCGGGACCTCTCCGAGGGCCAGCGCCTCACCCTGGCCCTGTCCGTCGTCCTCACCGCCCGCCCCCCGCTCCTCCTCCTGGACGAGCCGACGCGCGGCCTGGACTACGCGGCGAAGGCCCGCCTGGCCCGCATCCTGCGCGACCTGGCCGCCGAGGGCCACGCGATCGTGCTGGCCACGCACGACGTGGAACTGGCCGCCGAGCTGGCCCACCGCGTCGTCCTGCTCGCCGACGGAGAGGTGATCGCCGACGGCCCGGCGGCGGACGTGGTGATGGCCTCACCGTCCTACGCACCGCAGGTCGCCAAGGTGCTGGCGCCGCGCCAGTGGCTCACGGTGGCGCAGGTTCGGGAGGCCCTGTCATGACCGGGGGCTCCCCTCCCCAGCGCCAGGCCCGCGCCGTGCGCCTGGGCCCCCGCTCGGTCGCCGCCCTCGTGCTGGTCAGCGCGGTCGGCGTGGCGGGCTTCGGGTGGCCGTTCCTGGCCCCGCCGGACGCCTCGCTGAACGCGCACGCGCAGGACGCGCCGTGGCTGTTCGCGGGCCTGCTGGTGCTGCTGGTGGCGGTGGTGGCGGCGACGATCTCGGAGTCGGGGCTGGGTCCGAAGGCCGTGGCGATGCTCGGCGTGCTGGCGGCGGCGGGCGCGGCGCTGCGCCCCATCGGCGCGGGGACGGCGGGCCTGGAGCCGATGTTCTTCCTGATGGTGCTCAGCGGCCGGGTCCTCGGCCCCGGCTTCGGCTTCGTCCTCGGCTCGGTCACGATGTTCGCGTCCGCGCTGCTCACGGGCGGGGTGGGGCCGTGGATGCCGTTCCAGATGCTGTCGATGGGCTGGTTCACGATGGGCGCGGGCCTGCTGCCGGGCCCCGACCGCCTGCGCGGCCGCGCGGAGCTGCTGATGCTGGCGGCGTACGGCTTCCTGGCGGCCTTCGCGTACGGGACGATCATGAACATGCAGGGCTGGCCCTTCCTGGACCCGGAAGGCTCGACCATCGCCCCCGACCCGGACGCCGGTGTCGCCGCCAACCTCGCCCGCTTCCTCGCCTACTGCCTGGCCACGTCGCTGGGCTGGGACGGTGGCCGCGCCGCCATGACGGTCGTCCTGACCCTCGCCCTCGGCACCCCGGTCCTGAAGGCCCTGCGCCGCGCGACCCGCCGGGCGGCCTTCGAGGCCCCGGTCACGTTCGAGCGGCCGACCGGCTGACCGACGCCACGTGACCGGGGCGCCGAGCGCGGTGCCACCACGCCGACCGCGCCCGCGACGCCGGTCGCGCCGCGGGGCGGGGCCTTCGTACGGGGTGGCGCGCGCACGGGAGGACGGTGCGCCGGGTGCGCCTACGGGAGGACGATGTCGCGGCCCGGTCCGCCGTCGACGGTGTCCTTCCCGAGGCCGCCGCCGACGAGGTCGTCGCCGCCTTCGCCGTGCACCATGTCGTCGCCGGGGCCGCCGAGGACGATGTCGCGGCCGTCCCCGCCCATGGCATGGTCGTCGCCGGAGCCCCCGTACACGGTGTCGTCGCCGCCGTAGCCCTCGATCATGTCGTCGCCCGCGCCACCCCACATCCGCTGGTTCTCGTCGTCACCCATGAGGTGGTCCATGCCGTCGCCGCCGTGCAGCACGGCGGGCCCCATGACCATGTCGTCCCCGTCGCCGCCCAGCACCGTGCGTGCCGTGTGGGCGTGCAGTTCGTCGTCGCCCGAGCCGCCGCTGACGGTGCCGACCCCGGGGGCGAAGGCGGCGACCGTGTCGTCGCCGTCGCCGAGGTGGATGTCGATCCGGTCGGGACGGGGGGCGTCGGCGGGCAGTTCGCAGACGACGGCGGTGGTGTCCTCGGCCGAGGAGTACGCGCAGTGGTCGCCCGGTTGGAGCGGTACCACGTCGCGGAAGCCGATCCGCTGGATGCCGTCGCTGGTGTACATGAAGAAGACGTTGAGGTCGTTGGTGTGGCCCGCGGCGGCCGTGAAGACGATCGACTGGGTCTCCCAGTCGGCTCCGACGCGGGACTTCGCCTCGTCGGCGCTCGCGGCGCTCGCCGGGCCGAGGGCGAGGCCGGCGGTGCACAGGGCCACGACGAACGCGCCGACGGCGGTTCGGTTTCGGTTCATGGAACCTCATCTCGATGGAGTGACGGTTGACCGAACGGCTTGCGTGGTGCTGGCGGGGACTCGGCCGTGACGGCGGTCTCCTCTGCCGGCCCGGATGCGCGGGACCGTGAACTGACGCGGCGTCATCGTAAGCCGACCGCGACCCACCCCCGTGATCAAGTTTGTCTGTTTCATTGACATTTCATTGAGGAGTCGTCACTTTGGGAGCGCTCCCATTACAGCCTCGTCTCTGGAAGGAGTTCCCCCCACATGCACACAACGAGTCCGTTAACCGGGCGTTCGCGGTCGGCCCTCCGCCGGCCCCTCCAGGCGCTCGTCATGCTGTTCGCCGTGGTCGTCGGCGCACTGGCCTGGTCCACCCCCGCCCAGGCCCACGGCACCATCGTCTCTCCCGCCACCCGCGCGTACCAGTGCTGGCAGACGTGGGGAAGCAACCACACGAACCCGGCCATGCAGACCCAGGACCCCATGTGCTGGCAGGCCTTCCAGGCCAACGCCGACACCATGTGGAACTGGATGAGCGCCCTGCGCGACGGCCTCGGCGGCCAGTTCCAGGCGAAGACCCCCGACGGGACGCTCTGCAGCAACAACCTGTCGAGGAACGCCAGTCTGAACAAGTCCGGCCCGTGGAAGACCACCAACGTCGGCAGCAACTTCTCGGTGCAGCTGTACGACCAGGCGTCCCATGGCGCCGACTACTTCAAGGTCTACGTGAGCAAGCAGGGCTTCGACCCCAAGACCCAGACCCTGGGCTGGGGCAACCTCGACTTCATCACGCAGACCGGCCGCTTCGCTCCGGCACAGAACATCACCTTCCCCGTCCAGACCTCCGGGTACACCGGACACCACGTGCTGTTCGTGATCTGGCAGGCCTCGCACCTCGACCAGGCGTACATGTGGTGCAGCGACGTGAACTTCGGCTGAGCCGAGGAGCGCCGCGCACGGCACCGGCCTTCGCCGGGCGCCGGTGAGCCGCCCGTCCGGCAGATCGAGCCCCGTCGGGGCAGGGGCCCTCGGCCACCTGCCCCGGCGGGGCTCCCGCGCTCGGCGTTCCGTGCCCGGGAGATCCCACCTCAGGCGGGGAGGGTCCGGAACCGGCGGCGGTACTCGGTCGGGGTCGTGTCGAGTCTGCGGCGGAAGGCTCTGACCAGGGTGTCGACGGTGCCGAAGCCGCAGGCGGAGGCGACGCGTTCCAGGGTCGCGTCGGTGGATTCCAGTTGCTGGCGGGCCACTTCCACCCGCGCCGACTCGACGTAGGCGTACGGGGTCGTGCCGAGTTCGGTCTTGAAGATGCGGGTGAGCTGCCGGTCGCTGACGTGGGCGTGGGCCGCGAGGTCGGCGACGGTGAGCGGGGCGGCGATGTTGCGCATGATGTGGTGGCGCAGGTCCTCGACGCGCCGGGTGGTGGCGACCTGCTCCAGCGGCACGCTGAACTGGCTCTGCCCACTGGGCCGTTTCAGGTACATCACCAGTTGCCGGGCCACCCGCAGCGCCACCGCCTCCCCCAGGTCGTCGGCGACGAGGGCCAGGGACAGGTCGAGGCACGAGCTGATGCCCGCGCCGGTCCACACGTCGCCCTCGCGGATGAAGATCGGGTCGGCGTCCACCTCGACCGCCGGATGCTCGTCGGCGAGCTGCCGCGCGGTCGACCAGTGCGTGGTCGCGCGCTTGCCGTCGAGCAGCCCGGCGGCGGCCAGGACGTGTGCGCCGACGCAGACGGACGTGACCCGCCGGGTCCGTGCCGCGAGCCGCCGCACCCACTCCACCACGGCCGGGTCGGTGAGCGCCCGGACCCGGCGCCGATCGTCGACCTCGACCGCGCCGGGCACGATCAGGGTGTCGATGCGCCGCGCGGTCAGGTCGTCGAAGGTGGCGTCGGGCAGGACGCGGACACCGGCTCCGGTGGTGACCGGGTCGGTGCTCTCGGCGGCGAGGACCACCTCGTAGCCCGCCGCGTCCTCCGTCTCGCGCCGCGCGAGGGAGAACACCTCCGGCGGTCCGGTGACGTCGAGCAGGTCGACGCCCTCGAAGAGCACGACGACGATCAGTCGTCCGGCGGAGTTCACGGTTTCCTCCCGCGGTCGCACGGCCATGTCGGTATATGCAGGTTAGACGACATTGCTGACATCGCCCGACCGCCCTAGCGTCGTAGTCGCGGGTCGATCAGTCACCGCACCGCCCCGAACGACACCAGGGAGTTCCCATGCCCAGAACCACGCTGCGCCGCCTCAGCGGGCTCGACGACACCCCCGCGAAGCTCGCCGACTCCACGCTGGTCCTCGTCGACTACCAGAACACCTACACGACCGGCGTGATGGAACTCGACGGCTGGCAGGACGCGCTCGACGCCGGCGCCCGGCTGCTGGCCCGCGCCCGGCAGGAGGGCGCCAAGGTCATCCACGTCGTCCACGACGGCGGCGAGGGCAGCCCGTACGACCTCCAGGCCGAGGTCGGGCAGATCCACCCGAGCGTCGCGCCGGTCGACGGCGAGCCCGTCGTCACCAAGAAGGCACCCGACTCCTTCTTCGGCACCGACCTCGGCGAGCACGTCGACGCGGCCGGCAACAACGACCTCGTCGTCGTCGGCTTCATGACCCACATGTGCGTGGCCTTCACCGCCCAGGGCGCCTTCCTGCGCGGCAACCGCCCCACGGTCGTCGCCGACGCCTGCGCCACCCGCGCCCTGCCCGTCGCGGACACCGAAATCGACGCCCGCCAGGTGCACCAGAGCGCCCTCGCCACCGTCGCCGACATGTACGGCGTCGTCGTACCGTCGCAGGAGTCCCTGGGCTAGGCCGGCGCGGAGCCGCGCCCGCACTCGAACCACACGGTCTTGCCACCCCCGGGCCTCGGCTCCACACCCCACTTGTCGACCACCGCGTCCAGCAGCGTCAGCCCCCGGCCGCACTCCGAGTCGTCGCTCACCGGCCCGGCCGGGACGGGCTGCCGGGGGCTCCCGTCCGACACCTCCACCCGGACCCCGCCCCCTCCCCCGCCCATCCGCCGCCGCATCAGCAACCCGCAGCGGCGGTCCGGGACATGCCGTACGACGTTCGCCAGCAGCTCGGTCACGGCGAGTTCGACCGCGTCGGTCAGTTCGGCCAGGTCCCACTCGCGCAGGTACGAGCGGACGATGCGCCGGACGTGCCGCGCCGAGTGCGCGCCGGCCGTGAAGCTCATCCGGTACTGGTTCGCGCAGTGGCCCAGGAGGACCGAGGGAAAGTATTCGTTCACGGCACGAGCCTGACGTCGGACGACTACCGTGGGCTACCGAACGGATACAACCGGTCCCGCCGTGGACCGAGTTGTGCGAGAGGGGGCTCTGCGCATGACCCACATCAACGTCCTCGACCCGGGCGCGTCACCGCTCGACTACTACGGCTACGAGCTGCGCCGCCATCGGGAGGCGGCCGGGCTCACCCAGCGGCAGCTCGGCGACATCGTCAATTACACCGGCTCCCTGGTGGGCCAGATCGAGACGGCGCGGAAACTGCCGACGCCGGAGTTCAGCGAGCGGGTGGACGCGGCGCTGGGGACGGGCGGGTTGCTGTCCCGGCTGGTCGACCTGGTGATGCGCAGCCAGGTTCCGGCCTGGTTCCAACAGGTGGCCGAGTTGGAGGGGCGAGCCGTAGAGATCTGCACCTTCCAGACGCACATGATCCACGGCCTGCTCCAGACCGACGCCTACGTACGGGCCGTGCTGGGCACGCTCGACCCGAGCGACCTCGACGACCGCACCGCGGTGCGGCTCGCCCGCCAGCGCATCTTCGAGAAGGAGGAGCCGCCGGTCTTCTGGACGGTCCTCAGTGAGGCCGCCCTCCATCAGGAGATCGGCGGCCGGGAGACAATGCGCGGTCAACTGGCTCACCTGTTGTCGTTCGAGCACAACCCCCGGATCAACGTCCAGGTGCTGCCGTTCTCGGTCGGAGCGCACCCGGGGCTCCAAGGCTCATTCACTCTCTTTCGCTTCACGCGGGACCCGGCCATCGTCTACACGGAGGGGTACGGTGCGGGGCATCCGACCGCCAACCCGGACACGGTCAAGGACTGTTCGCTCCGTTACGATCACCTCCGGGCCGCCGCGCTCTCCCTCAGGGACTCGGCGGAGCTGATCCGCCGGGTGATGGAGGAACGCTGTGGTGAGCAAGGCGATACCGACGATGATCCAGTGGCGTAAGTCCAGCTACAGCGGTGACCAGGGCGGTGAGTGCGTCGAAGTCGCCGAACTGCCCGCCACCGTCGCCGTACGCGACTCCAAGACCCCGGCGGGCCCGATCCTCACGCTGGCCCCCGCCACCTTCACCGCCTTCGTCGGCTGGGCCGCCACCGGCGAGTAATCAGGCCCGGTCCGGGCCAACGTTTCTGTTCGATTTATCGTCTTCGCACGTGTGTCCATCCCGGGCACCCTCGACGACGCCGAACGGAACCCCCCGACCGTGGCCCCTGCCGAACTCACCGTCCTCCGGCCCGAACGGCGTCGGGTCAGACGTCCGAGCGACGCCCTGCGCGACTTCGGGCACCGGCATCGCGTGCCGCTGCTCGCCACGTTGCCCACCCTCCCGCTGTACGTGGTGTGGTGGGCGTTTCTCGCCACGGGCGGCGGTGACCTCGCCGCGCAGGAGGCGTGGGCGGACTTCGCCTCGCGGCACGGGGGTTCGGCGTACGGGCTGTTCTGGTACGGCGGGGCGCACACCGCCAACTACAGCGTCTTCTCGCCGTACTTGATGGCGCTGGTGGGCGTGCGCACGGTCACGGTCGTGTCCGGTCTCGCCGCCTCCTGGCTGGCGGCCGTGCTGGTCGTGCGGTGCGGGGTGCGCCGGCCCGTGTGGCCCGCGCTGCTCGCCTCCCTCGCGCTGTGGTGCGACGTCGCCTCGGGCCGGACCACCTTCGCGCTCGGCGTCGCCCTCGCGCTGGCGGCCTGTGTGCCGCTGGTGCGGGAGCGGCGGCCGTGGCTCGCCGCCGGGTATGCGGCGCTCGCCACCATGGCGTCACCGGTGGCCGGGCTGTTCCTGGCCGTCGTGGGGGCCGCGTTTCTGCTGGTGCGGGACTGGCGGCGGGCCCTCGTGCTGCTCATACCCCCGGCCGCCGTCGTCGGGCTGACGACGCTGTTCTTCCCCTTCACCGGGGAGCAGCCCATGCCGGCGGGCCGCATCTGGCCGCCGGTCCTGCTCGGCCTCGCCGTCACCGTGCTGGCCCCGCGTACCTGGCGGGTCGCCCGGTGGAGCGGGGCCGTTTACGCGCTCGGGACCGTGCTGACGTATCTGATCCCCTCGCCGGTCGGCACGAACGTCGAGCGGTTCGCGGAGCTGTTCGCGCCCGCCGTGCTGCTGGCCGCGCTGCTCTCCGCCCCTCCCGCGCTCACCGCGGCCCGGTCGCGGCGGCTGGTGTCGGGGCTGCTGGCCGTCGCGGTCGTCTACTCCGCGAGCTGGGTGGGCAAGAAGACCGCCGACGACCTGAAGGTGTCCACCGTCGTCCCGGCCTGGGCGGCGAATGCGGACGGTGTCGTGGACGCCCTGGAGGGGCTCGGCGCCGACCGGGCGCGGGTGGAGGTGGTGCCCGCCCGCAATCACCGCGAGGCCACCCTGCTGGCGCCGCACGTCCAGCTGGCCCGCGGCTGGAACCGGCAGCTGGACGTGGAACGCGGGCGCCTCTTCTACGACGGCACCTTCTCCGCGGCCACCTACCGGGAGTGGCTGGACCGCTGGGCGGTGGGCTTCGTCGTCCTCCCGTCCGCCAAGCCGGACGGCCCCGCCGAGGACGAGGCGGCGCTCGTGCGGGACCCGGAGCTGCGGCCCGAGTGGCTGGAGCCGGTCTGGCGGGACGCGCACTGGCAGGTCTACCGGGTGCGGGACGCCGTACCGCTCGCCTCCGCGCCCGGCACCGTCGTGGACACCACCCCGGCCGACCTCGTCCTGCGGGTGGACCGGCCCGGCGCGGTGACCGTGCGGGTCGCCTGGTCGCCGTGGCTGCGCAGCGACGGCGGGTGCCTCACGCGGGAGGGCGAGTTCACCCGGCTGACCGTGGAGGCGCCGGGCGAGTACCGGATCAGCTCGCGGTACGGTCCTTCGCCGGGGTCGGGGGACCGCTGCTGACGTCCGCCGCCGGTTCCGCGGCCGTCTTGCCCGCCGCCACCGCCGTGACCGTCCTGGCCCGCGGGCCCTGGAACCAGTACGTCAGCCCGAAGCCCGCCGCGACCACCGCCGCGCCGCCCACCGCGTCCAGGACCCAGTGGTTGCCGGTCGCCACGATCGCCGAGACCGTGAAGAGCGGGTGGAGCAGGCCGAGGGCCTTCATCCACACCCTGGGCGCGATGATCGCGATCACCACCCCGCACCACAGCGACCAGCCGAAGTGCAGCGACGGCATCGCCGCGTACTGGTTGGTCAGGTGCGTCAGGGTGCCGTAGTCCGGCTTCGTGAAGTCCTGCACGCCGTGCACGGTGTCGATGATCCCGAGCCCCGGCATCAGCCGCGGCGGGGCCAGCGGGTAGAGCCAGAAGCCGACCAGGGCCAGCAGTGTGGCGAAGCCCAGGGAGGCGCGGGCCCAGCGGTAGTCGACCGGGCGGCGCCAGTACAGGACGCCGAGGACGGTCAGCGGGACGATGAAGTGGAACGACGTGTAGTAGAAGTCGAAGAAGTCCCGCAGCCAGCCGACCTTGACCACCGCGTGGTTGATCGCGTGCTCGATGTCGAGGTGCAGGAAGCGCTCGATGTCGAGGATCTGCGTCCCGTGCTCCTCGGCCCGCGCCCGGCCCGCCGAGTTGCTGCCGCCGGTCGCCGCGAGGCGGACCTGGGAGTAGGCGGCGTAGGTGACCCGGATGAGGAGCAGCTCCAGGAGGAGGTTGGGGCGGGTGAGGACCCGGCGCAGGAACGGCAGCAGCGGGACGTGCTTGAAGCGGGCCGGGACCGGCGGCGCGTAGGCCGTCGGGACCGGCGTCTCGAAGTACGGCGACGTGCGCGGCAGGAAGGGCACGGCGACGGCGGCGGCCAGCGCGGCGAGCAGCACCACGTTGTCCCGCAGCGGGTACAGGGCCGCCATGTTCGGCAGCATCATCTTCGCGGGCAGCGTCATCACCAGGACGACGGCGACCGGCCACACCAGCCGGTCGGAGGCCCGCTTGCCGACCCGGCCGACGACCGCGGGCAGCACCCACAGCAGCTGGTGCTGCCAGGTGGCCGGGGAGACGACGACGGCCGCGCAGCCGGTGACGGCGACCGCGAGCAGCAGCTGGCCGTCGCGGGCGTAGCGCACGGCGCGACGCAGGGCGAGGACGGCGACGGCCGCGCCGAGCAGCAGGAAGAGGGCGATCTCCAGCGGGCCGTTCAGGCCGAGGCGGAGCAGGGCGCCGTGCAGCGACTGGTTGGCGAGGTCGTCGGCCTCGCCGCCCAGGCCGACACCGGCCATGTGGTGCACCCAGTACGTGTACGAGTCCTGCGCCATGGCCGCCCAGGCGACGGCCGTGCAGGCGGCGAACGTGATCCCGGTCGTCACGGCCGCGCGTCTGCGGTCGGTGAACCACAGCAGCGGGACGAAGAGGAGGACGGTCGGCTGGAAGGCGGCGGCGACACCGATCAGCACGCCGCCCACCCGGTCGCCCTGGGCCCCGCGCACGGCGAAGCAGCCGAGGAAGACGAGGAGGACCGGGATGATGCTGGTCTGGCCGAGCCAGAACGCGTTGCGCACCGGGAGCGACAGCATCAGCAGGCTGATGGCGACCGGCGCCGCCAGCAGCGCCGTACGGCGTCCGACCGGCCGGGGCAGGGCGCGGGCCGCGACCAGGCCGAGGGCGACGACCAGCAGCAGCGAGCCGAAGGTCCAGCCCCAGCCGAGGGCCTGTTCGGCGGCGCGGGTGAAGGGTTTGAGGACCAGGCCGACGAACGGGGTGCCGGTGAACTGCGTGGAGTCGTAGAGGGACCCCTCCACGTGCAGGACGCCGTGCTCGCCGACCCAGGTCTCCAGGTCCGTCAGCCGCTCCCCGCGCGGTGTGCCGAGGACCGCGGCCACCTGTCGTACGGCCAGGACGGCGGCGATCAGCCACAGGCCGAGGCGTGCGACGCGCAGCCGTACTCTGGTCGCGTCGGCGGCCGAGGCTCCGAAGGAGTCCGCCGGTCGCCCACTGTGCTCCGCATTCGCCACGCCTCGTCGGCCTCCGCCCCGTTCGTACCGTCCGTACGTACCGTACGTACCGCGTTCGTGTACGCGATGTGTCGTCCCTGCGAACCCTATGAGGCTCGCACCACCCCCGGAGGAAGACGCGAGCACCCCCCACCCAACCTGACAGCCGCCCGCTTTTCGCTGCGGAGAGCGAGAAGGATCACAGCTCGCGGGTGGACGGGCGGCGCTCGGCGCGGGCATGTGCCCTGCGTGTACGCCGTTTTGGTGCACTGTGCAACGAAAAGCATACCGGGCGTAAGCGGCGCATCAGCGCCTATGGTCGCTTTTCCGCCCGTGGCCGAGAGCCGCGGGTTCTTTCCGGCCCGGCGACAGCGCCGCCGTGCGGGTCGTGGCGTACCCCGCCTTCGTCCCTGTCCCCGTCGAAAGTAGGCGAGCGTAGTTTTGTCGGCCGCCCCCGTCGCCGCTGCCCCTCCGTCCCGTACGGCCCCCGCACCCGTCCCGCGTGCCGCCGCCGGTCCCCCCACCGCCACAGATCCCGCGCTCGTCCGGCGCGCCGTCAAGGCGGCGGCGCTGGGCAACGCGATGGAGTGGTTCGACTTCGGCGTCTACAGTTACATCGCCGTGACGCTGGGCAAGGTCTTCTTCCCGTCGGGCAACCCGACCGCGCAGCTGCTCTCCACCTTCGGCGCCTTCGCGGCGGCGTTCCTGGTCCGGCCGCTGGGCGGGATGGTCTTCGGCCCGCTCGGGGACCGGGTCGGGCGGCAGAAGGTGCTCGCCGTGACGATGATCATGATGGCGGCGGGCACGTTCGCGATCGGCCTGATCCCGTCGTACGCGACGATCGGCGTCTGGGCGCCGGTGCTGCTGCTGGCCGCGCGGCTGGTGCAGGGCTTCTCCACCGGCGGTGAGTACGCGGGCGCCTCCACCTTCATCGCCGAGTACGCGCCGGACAAGCGGCGCGGGTTCCTCGGCAGCTGGCTGGAGTTCGGCACGCTCGCCGGGTACATCGGCGGCGCCGGTCTGGTGACGCTGATGACGGCCCTGCTGTCGGACGGCGACCTGATGTCCTGGGGCTGGCGCATCCCGTTCCTGATCGCCGGTCCGATGGGCATCGTCGGGCTGTACCTGCGGATGCGCCTGGAGGAGACCCCGGCGTTCGCGGCCGAGGTGGCGAAGGCGGAGACGACCCGGCCGAAGGTGCCGCTGCGGGAGATGGTCACCGGCCAGTGGCGGGCGCTGCTGCTCTGCGTCGGCCTGGTGCTGGTCTTCAACGTCACCGACTACATGCTGCTGTCGTACATGCCGAGCTATCTGACCAGCGAGCTGAAGTACGACGAGACGCACGGACTGCTCGTGGTGCTGGCCGTGATGGCGCTGATGATGGTCGTCCAGCCGTTCGCGGGCGCGCTGACCGACCGGGTCGGGCGGCGGCCGGTGATCGCCGCGGGCTGCGCGGGCTTCCTGCTGCTGTCCGTCCCCGCGCTGCTGCTGATCCGCGAGGGCAGCCTGCTCGCGGTGGCCCTCGGCATGGCCGCGCTGGGCCTGCTGCTGGTCTGCTTCACGGCCTCGATGCCGTCGGCGCTGCCTGCGCTGTTCCCGACGCGGGTGCGGTACGGCTCGCTGTCGATCGGCTTCAACGTCTCGGTGTCCCTGTTCGGCGGGACGACGCCGCTGGTGGTGACGGCGCTGATCGGGGCGACGGGCAACATGATGATGCCCGCGTACTACATGATGGCCGCGGCCGTGATCGGCGGCGTGGCGGTGTGGTTCATGACGGAGTCGGCGGGACGCCCGCTGCCGGGCTCGGCACCGGCGGTGGAGGGCCGTAAGGGGGCCGCTCTGCCGGGGTGATGGGTGAGACTTGCGGAAGGAGCGGGGCTTCTCTGCCCCCGCACCGTTGCCGCAGGAGGCCCCGCATGAGCGAGTCGCAGCTCTGGGACGACGTCGACACCTACTTCATCAGCCACCTCGCACCCGACGACGAGGCCCTGGCGGCCGCCCGCAGGGAGAGTGACGCCGCCGGGCTGCCGCCGGTGAACGTCACCGCCAACCAGGGCAAGCTCCTCCAGCTCCTCGCCCAGCTCCAGGGCGCCCGCACCGTCCTGGAGATCGGCACCCTCGGCGGCTACAGCACCATCTGGCTGGCCCGCGCCCTGCCCGCCGACGGCCGGCTGGTCACGCTGGAGTACAACGCCCGGCACGCGGAGGTCGCCGTCCGCAACATCGCCCGGACCGGCCTCGACGCCCTCGTCGACGTACGCGTGGGCCCGGCCCTGGAGACCCTGCCGAAGCTCGCCGACGAGAACCCGCCGCCCTTCGACCTGGTCTTCATCGACGCCGACAAGGGCAACAACCCGCACTACCTCGAGTGGGCCCTGAGACTCACCCGTGCCGGCAGCCTGATCGTCCTCGACAACGTGGTCCGCGGCGGCCGGGTGGCCGACGCCGACGACAGTGCCGACGACGTGCGCGGCACCCGCGCCGCCATCGAGCTGATCGGCAGCCATCCCCGGCTCAGCGGCACCGCGCTCCAGACGGTCGGCGGCAAGGGGTACGACGGGTTCGCGCTGGCGCGCGTGCTGCCCTGACCGCGGGGCCGGGCCTACACCTCGTGGTAGAAGCCGACGTTGACGCTGCGCGGCTCCGCGCGGTCCTGGACCACCACCTCGCCGCTGCCGCCCCTGGGCAGCGGCACGGTGCCGCCGTACGTCATGGGCTGCGCCTGCGCGTGTCCGGCGACGGTCAGCCGGACCTCGCAGGAGGGGTCGGGCTGGGAGCCGCGGAGCCAGGTCAGCCGCCAGGTGCCGTCCTGGCCGCACCGGAACTCCAGGTGGACCCGGGAGACGAACAGCCAGTCGTCCGGCGTCGCCAGCCGGCACACGGACCTGTCCCTGCCCACCCGCAGCACCGCGTCCGGCTCGCTGGGCGCGTCGGCCATCTGCATGCCGGCCGTGGCGCCCGCGTCCGCCGCGGTGACGGCGGCCATGGTGAGTTCGAGCACGTGCGCTCCTTCGGGTCCGTGGGCTGGTCGCCGCCGCATGATAGATCGACCGGTGGAGTGGTGTCCGGCACAATGGGGTCATGACCGAGCGAAAGCCACCAGGCGTCGACTTCGAGTCCTGGGTCGACAAACAGATTCGGGACGCCGACGCCCGCGGCGAGTTCGCCGACCTGCCCGGCGCGGGCAAGCCCCTGCCCGGCGAGATGGAGAGCACCTACGACGAACTGTGGTGGGTCAAGCGGAAGATGGCCCGCGAGGGCTTCTCCGTGCTGCCGCCCACGCTGGCCCTGCGCAAGGAGGCGGAGGACGCCCTGGAGGCGGCGGCGAAGGCACCGTCGGAGCGGGTGGTCCGCCGGATCGTCGAGGAGATCAACGTCAAGATCCGCGACGTCATGTTCAAGCCGCCGCCCGGCCCTCCGCTGGGTCTGAAGCCCTACGACGTCGAAGAGGTCGTACGGCGGTGGCGGGAGGGCCAGGCGGCGGGGTGACGCCAGTGGTTCACAGGCGCATCAGGCGGTCCGCCAGCTCGCGGTAGTCCCGCAGGGCAAGGCGGAGTTGCTCGGTGTCCGGACTCGGCGCACCGCTGTCCGGCCCGGTCTCCTGCCAGGAGGTGCGCAGGGTGCGGCGGCGGTGGGTCACGGCGTCCGTGAAGCGGGCGGCGACCTCCTCCAGGACGCGGTCGGCCTCCTCGACGGAATCGCGGGGCGCGTCGATGAACCCGGCCACCGCGTGATGCAGCCGCTGCCCGAGCCGGTCCAGCTCATCGGCCGGCAACAGCGACCCGCCGGCCGCCGCGGAGGCGGAGGCGGAAGCTCCCGCTGGGGCGCCCGCCGGAGGTGCTTCGCCGGTGACGCCGGGCGCGGACTTGGCGGTGGTGCCGAGTCCGGGCTCGGCGGTGGAGCCGACCTCGGGCCGGGCGGTGACCCCGGCTTCGGGCCGGGCGGCAGCGCCGCGTCGGGCGGTGGTAGCGGGCTCGGGGGTGGTACCGGGTCCGGCGGTGGTACCGGGTCCGGTGGTGGTGCCGGGTCCAGCGGTGGTACCGGGTCCGGGCGCGGGCTCGGGGGTGACGCCGGGCGCGGACTCGGCGGTGGTGCCGGGCGCGGGTCGGCCGGTGACCCCGGCTTCGGGCCGGGCGGCGGCGCCGCGTCGGGCGGAGGTGCCGGGTCCGGCGGTGGTGCCGGGTCCGGCGGTGGTGCCGGGCTCGACCGCGGCGTCGCGGCCGGGTTTGCCTGCCATGTCGGGCATCGCGTCAGCTCTCCTTCGGTCGGCGCTTGCCGAGCGACCACGCGTGGGGCGCGTGGGGTGCGTGGGCGGCGGGCGCCTGTTCGCCGGCGTCCACGCCGGTCCGCTGCCGCCCGGCGTCATGACGGCCCGTGTGTACCAGGGCCTCGAACAGCGCGCGGGCCTCGACCATGGACGCCCGCATCTCCTCCGTGGCCGCACCGCCGTCCTGCGTCTCGTCCACGCGCGCGTGCGTCACGCGGTGCACGCGGCGGTAGCCCTCGACATGGTGCGGGTGGTGCACGGACAGCGCCGTGAGCTGCTCCTCGTACTGTCCGCCGTCCGGGAAGCCCCGCGCACCGGCGAGTTCCGCGAGCAGCCGGTCGGCCTCGCCGACCGCCTCGCGCGGGGAGTCGACGAAGCGCTCCTGGGCCGCGGCCCAGCGCGCCTCGAAGTGCTCGCGCTCGGCGGGCTCCAGGGGCCGGGTGCGCAGCGACCCGTGCCGCCGCACCCGTTCGGCCAGTTCCCGTTCCGCGGCCTTGGTGTCGCCGTCGTGCCGGGCCACGGCCAGGTCGTACTCGGGCCCGAAGCGCCGCTTCAGGCTTCCGCCGTGCTGGGGGCCCCGTGCGCGCAGGGCAAGGACGGCCGCGACGGCGAGCACGGCCGCCACGATCACGATCAAAGCGATGATCACGCCTGTGGACATGAGTGCCTTCCGGGTTCTTCGGCCTGCCGGCTCTCCGAGCGGGCCGGTTCGCCGTTCGTGTTGCCCCGGAGTCCGCGCTCAAACGGCGCACCGCGTGCGCCGAGGGCACACCGGTGGGAAAATACGCTTGCCCGCCGCACCGGTCCCTGCCGACCATGCCCGTCATGACCTGGACCGTCGCCCCGGAACCGTACGACTCCCCCGTAGCCGCCGCCCTCTGGCGCGCGTACTACACGGAGGTGAGCGACCGCTGGTACCAGCTGTACGAGGGGTGCTCCACCGACCCGGCGGAGCTGGAGCGGGAGATCGCCGCGTACCCCGGCGCCGACCTCGTGCCTCCCCGGGGGCAGTTGCTGGTCGCGCGCTACGGCGGTGAACCGGCCGGCACCTCGGGCGTACGGCTGCTGGACGACACCACCGCCGAGCTGACCCGGGTGTTCCTGTACGGCGCGATGCGCGGCCGGGGCGGCGCGGCGCTGCTCGTGCGGGCCGCCGAGGACGCGGCACGGGCGCTCGGGGCCCGGCGCATGGTCCTGGACACGCGGGGCGACCTCGTCGAGGCCCGCGCCCTGTACGCGCGCCTCGGCTACACCGAGATCGAGGCGTACAACGACAGTCCGTACGCAGAGCACTGGTTCCACAAGGCGCTGCGCGAGGAGACCTGAGCCGGCTCTCGGAAAAGGGCTGGTCGGCGGGCTCCCGGCGGCTCCTGAGAGGACTCAGCCCGCCCGCGCGGGCGTACGCTCCTCGTGCGGCCGCTCCCGCTCCGAGCCGCACAGTTCGCCGGTCAGCTCCCGCACCAGCCGCACCAGGTCGGTCGGGCGGTCCGGGCCCCACCAGTCGCCGAGCAGCTCGGCGAGCGAGTCCTCACGGGCCAGCGCCAGCCGTTCGGCGACCTCGCGGCCCCGGTCGGTGAGGACCAGGTCGGGGCCCTCGCGGACGGCCAGGTGCCGCTCCTCCACCTGGCGGGCGGCGGCCATCACGGTGGCCAGCGGGACCGGGCTGCGCTCCGCGAGCTGGGCCGGCTCGACCCGGCCGTACTTCCTGACCCGCAGCAGCATCCAGCTCGACGCGGGCAGCAGGTCGTAGCCCGCCCGCGCGGTGATCCTGCGGTAGATCTCCCGGCGGCCCTCCCGGGTGCCGAGGACGGACAGGGCACGGCACACCTCGTCGTGCGAGGAGCGTTCCACCGGGTTGCTCGCGAGGGTCTGGGTGGCGTCCGGCGCCGTGACCGAGCCGCGCAGCCGGTCCTCCTTGAGGAACCAGGCCAGCAGGAAGGCGACCAGGGCGACGGGGGCGGCGTACAGGAAGACGTCGGTGATGGAGGAGGCGTAGGCGTGGATCGCCTCGGGGCGCAGCGCGGGCGGCAGGGCGCCGATGCCGCGCGGGTCGGCCTTGAGGGTGTCCACGGAGACGCCGGGCGGCAGGGCGGCGCCCCGGAAGGCGTCCGTGAGCTGGTCGCCGAGGCGGCTCGCGAAGACCGTGCCGAAGATGGCCACGCCGAACGACGCGCCGATGGACCGGAAGAAGGTCGCGCCGGAGGTGGCGACGCCCAGGTCCTCGTAGGCGACGGCGTTCTGCACGATGAGGACGAGGACCTGCATCACCAGGCCGAGGCCCAGGCCGAAGACGAAGAAGTAGGTGCTCACCTCGGCGGTGGAGCTGGTCTCGTCGAGCTGGTGCAGCAGGAGCAGCCCGAGGGTGGTGACGGCGGTGCCCGCGACGGGGAACACCTTCCAGCGGCCGGTACGGCTGACGATCTGCCCGGAGACGGTCGACGACAGCAGCAGGCCGAACACCATCGGCAGCATGTACACACCGGACATGGTGGGCGTGACACCCCGCACGACCTGCAAGAACGTCGGCAGGTACGTCATCGCGCCGAACATCGCGAAGCCGATGACGAAGCTGATGACGGCAGAGAGCGTGAAGGTGCGGACGCGGAACAGCTTGAGCGGCAGGACGGGCTCGGCGGCCCTGCGCTCCACGACCACGAAGAGGACGGCCAGGACGACCGCGAGCACCGCGAGGCCGATGATCTGCGGGGAGCCCCAGGCCCAGGTCGTGCCGCCGAGCGAGGCCACCAGGACCAGGCAGGTGGCGACGGAGGCGATGAGCAGGGTGCCGAGGTAGTCGATGACGTGCCGGGTGGTGCGGCGCGGGATGTGCAGGACCGCCGCGATCACGGCGAGCGCGACGACGCCGATGGGCAGGTTGATGTAGAAGACCCAGCGCCAGCTGAGGTGCTCGGTGAAGACCCCGCCGAGCAGCGGTCCGAGCACACTGGTCGCACCGAAGACCGCGCCGAACAGCCCCTGGTAGCGGCCCCGTTCGCGGGGCGGGACCAGATCGCCGACGATCGCCATCGACAGCACCATCAGCCCGCCGCCGCCCAGCCCTTGGAGGGCGCGGAAGGCGATCAGCTCGGACATGCCCTGCGCGATGCCGCACAGCGCGGAACCGACCAGGAAGATCCCGATCGCCAGCTGGAACAGCCTCTTGCGCCCGTACTGGTCGCCCAGCTTGCCCCACAGCGGAGTCGCGGCGGTGGCCGCCAGCAGATAGGCGGTGACCACCCAGGACAGGTGCTCCAGGCCCCCCAGGTCGCTGACGATGGTCGGCAGCGCCGTCGACACGATGGTCTGGTCGAGCGCGGCGAGCAGCATGCCGAGGAGCAGGGCTCCGATCGAGACGAGTACGCCGCTGGAGACCTGCTCCCGTTCCCCCGGTGCCGCGGGCCGCGCCGGGTCCGGCTCCGTCGCCTCGCGCACTTCTTCGGCCATCCCGACCTCCACAGGTGTCATGACCCTCACGGGTGTCGACGCACACGGCCCATCCTGGTCGGTGTGACCAGTTATGGCCGTTTCAGTCCTCCGGGAAGCCGGCATTCCGGGGGCGTGTGCGCCGAAGTATGGAGAAGCTCTGCATAATCTCTGGAGTTCGCGAGGGGAGTCGCGAGGGGAGGGACGAACGCGTGGATCAGCGGAAGGAGCCCCCGCAGGAGGGGCCTGCGGGGACCTCGTGCCCGCACGGCCCAGGCGGCAGCGGCGGAGGACTTCGACCCGCTGCGCATACGGCCGTACGTCGAGCTGGACGGGACCGGAAAGGCCCCGAACGCGTCCGGCACGCCCGACGCCCCCGGCGAGCACTCTGACGCGCCCACGGCACCGACGCCGCCCCCTCCCGACACCGGAGCCGGTGCGGACTCCGCGGGCGGGGACCCGGAGGCGACCGCCGCGCTGCCGACGCCGCTGGCCCCGTCGGCCGGCTCGCCCAGCGCGCGCGACCTGCGCCTGTTCGAAACCTCCGCCACCGCGCCCCTCCCCCAGGCGGACCCGGGCACGGGGGGTGCGGGCGGCGGCGGTCGGCCACCGCGGGGGCGGCGCAAGGGCGTGCTGCTGAGTGCCGCCGGAGCGGTCGTGGTCGTGATCGGCGCGGCGGGATTCGCGAGCGGGCTGTTCTCGTACGACACCCCGTCGCGGGACGGGGCGCTGCCGGACGAGGTCCGGGCGAGCGTGCCGTCCCCGTCGACCAGCGAGGACGCGCCGAGCGCGGACCCGAGCGCGTCGTCCGCCGCGCCGTCGCCCTCCGCGTCCCCCTCGGCCTCCGCGTCCGCCTCCGCGTCGGCCGACGCGAGCGCTTCGGCCTCACCGTCGCCGTCGGCGTCGAGCGCCTCGCCCACACCGTCCCCGTCGGTCGAGCCGACGCAGAGCACGGCCGCGCCGTCCGTCGACACCACGCAGGAGCCCGAGGACGACGGCGACTCCGGCGGCGGCCCCACGTTGCGGAGCGGCGACCGGGGGCCTGAGGTCGTCGAACTCCAGCAGCGCCTGAAGGAGAAGTGGATGTACTGGGGCGACCTCGACGGCGACTACGACCGCCAGGTCGAGGACGCCGTCCGCCAGTACCAGTGGGAGCGCGGCATACGCACCGACGGAGCCGGCATCTACGGCCCGGACACCCGCCGCAGGCTGGAGTCGGAGACCCGCGAGCCGTAACGACGGCGCGAGCCGTAACGGCGGCGCGAGCCGTAACGGCGGCGCGAGCCCGGCAGGCGGCGCGAGCCCGGCAGGCGGCGCGAGCCGGTGTGCGGCGCGAGCCGGTGTGCGGGCTCAGGGGCCCGTCAGCCGATGCGCGGGCTCAAGGTGCCGTCAGCCGATGTGCAGGCGCAAGGTGCCGTCCGCGTCGGCCTCGACCCGTACCCGCGTCAGGTCCTCCACGACCACGTCCGGCCCGTGGAACCCGGCGCGCGGCCCGACCCCCACGACCCGCATCCCGGCGGCCCGCGCGGCCGCGATGCCGGCGCCGGAGTCCTCGAAGGCGATGCAGTCGGCGGGGGCGACCCCCAGTTCGGCGGCGCCCTTGAGGAAGCCCTCCGGGTCGGGCTTGCTCGCGCCGACCGACTCGGCGGTGACCCGGACGTCCGGCTGCGCGAGCCCGGCGGCGGCCATCCGCGCGGTGGACAGGGCCACGTCGGCCGAGGTCACCAGGGCGTGCGGCAGGCCGCGCAGCGAGGCGAGGAACCGGTCCGCGCCGGGGATCGCGACGACGCCCTCGGTGTCGGCGGTCTCCTCGGCGAGCATGCGCGCGTTGTCGGCGTGGTTCTGCTCCATGGGCCGGTCCGGCAGCAGCAGCGCCATCGACGCGTAGCCCTGCCGTCCGTGGACGACCTTCATGACCTCGTCGCCGTCCAGCCCGTGCCGGTCGGCCCAGCGCCGCCACACACGCTCCACGGCGGCGTCCGAGTTGACGAGGGTGCCGTCCATGTCGAGCAGCAGGGCACGGGCGGGCAGAACGGTGGTGGCGGTGGCCGTCATCGGCAGACTCCAAGGCGCGGGGAGGGAACAAGGCGGCCCCGCCCGCCGGTCAGGGAGAGCGGGCGGGAGCCACTTTGTTCATCCACGGTACAAAACAGACCGGGGTTCGCGCCACCGGTGCACGCCACCGGGACCTCCCGCCCCGGCGCTCGCCGCTCAGCCCGCGATCGCCTCCCACAGGCTCCACACGCCGAGGCCCAGCATGAGCACCGCCGCGATCTTCGTGATCAGCCCCAGCGGCACCCGCTTCATCAGGGCCTTCCCGCCGACGATGCCGAGCCCGGCCACCGCCCACAGCGCGAGCACCGCGCCGAGACCGACGGAGAGCGGATCGTCGTAACGGGCCGCGAGGTTGGCCGTCATGATCTGCGTCAGGTCGCCGAACTCGGCGACCAGGATGAGCATGAATCCGGCCCCGGCGACCTTCCAGAAGGACTGGTCCCGCGGCTTGCGGATCTCCTCGTCCTCGTCGTCCTTCTTCATCAGCAGCACGGCGGCGCCGCCCAGGAACAGCACCCCGGTCACCGCGTGCACGATCTGCTGGGGCAGCAGCGTCAGCACACTGCCGGCCGCGACCGCGAGCACGACGTGCAGCAGGAAGGCCGCGGCCACGCCCGCGAAGACGTACGAGGCGCGGTAGCGGGTGCCGAGGACGAGGCCGGCGAGCGCGGTCTTGTCGGGCAGTTCGGCGAGGAAGACGACACCGAAGACGAGCGCCGTCACGGTCAGGCTGATCAAGATTCCTCAATCGGTCGGGGCCACCCCACCGAGAGTGCTGGTTGCGCGGACCTCACGATCCCCGCGACACGCGACACCTCGGCACGGCAGCACACGGAACCACCCCTGCCGTACGGCACGGGCGTGCACTGCTTTGCCGAAGGTCTCGCTGGCCTGCCCCGCGTACGGGACCTGCCTCCGGGCGCCGGCTCAGACGAGCTGAGCAGTATGTCGACGGTCCGGCGAAGAGCTACTCCCCTTCTGCGCCGTCCATAGTACGCGACCCCCCGGGCGGCACCGAGGGCCGAAGGTCCCGCCACGACCGCGCCCCGACTCGTGTCACGAGTCCCGTCGGACTTCTAGACGTGCCATGCACACGTCACTAACTTCTTACCGACCGCACACCTGCACGCCATGCGGCGTCGCGAGCATTCCCCTGCCCGCGTCCCAACGTCCCCACATCCCAAGGGAGTTCGCATGCCGAAGTTCTACGCGCGTCGACGGCTCGGTTTCCTCGCCGCGTTCACCGGACTCATAGCCTCCGCCGGGCTCCTCAACGGCCCGGCCGCCTCCGCCGCCCTCCCCACCCCGGTCAGCGCGGCCACCGCCCGCACCTACCTCGCCTCCCTCACGGTGGCCACCGAGGACCGCACCGGCTACGACCGCGACCTCTTCCCGCACTGGATCACCCAGTCGGGCACCTGCAACACCCGCGAGACGGTCCTCAAGCGCGACGGCACGAACGTCGTCACCGACTCCGCCTGCGCCGCCACCAGCGGCAGCTGGTACTCCCCCTACGACGGCGCCACCTGGTCCGTCGCCTCCGACCTCGACATCGACCACCTCGTGCCGCTCGCCGAGGCGTGGGACTCGGGCGCCGACTCCTGGACCACCTCGCGCCGGCAGTCCTTCGCCAACGACCTGACCCGGCCCCAGCTCATCGCCGTCACCGACAACGTCAACCAGGCCAAGGGCGACCAGGACCCGGCCACCTGGATGCCCTCGCGCACCGCCTACCGCTGCACCTACGTGCGCGCCTGGGTGCAGGTGAAGTACTACTACGACCTCTCGGTCGACTCGGCGGAGAAGTCCGCCCTCCAGGGCTACCTCGCCAACTGCTGACGCCCCGTCCACCGTCCGTTCGGCGCGGACCCTCCCCACCGGCCTTCGTCGCCCCGTACCGTACGGGGCGACGAAGGAGAGGATCATCGTGGCGGAACTGCGCCTGGGACCACTGCTGAGGTACACCGACGGTTCCCGCGCGACCGTCTGGGTCGAGACGGACGGCCCCTGCACGGCCGAGGTGCGCTGCGCCGACGGCGCCCGGGGGACGGCCCCCAGCTTCCGGATCGCGGACCACCACTACGCCCTGGTGCCGGTCGGCGGCCTGACCCCCGGTACGGCGACGGAGTACGAGGTCTTCCTCGACGGCGCGCCCGTGTGGCCGCTGCCGGACTCCCGCTTCCCGCCCTCGGTGATCGCCACGCCCACGGACGAGGACGGCATGCGCGTCGCCTTCGGCTCCTGCCGCTGGGCCGCGCCGCCCGCCGGCGGCAAGGACCCGGTGGGCCCGGACGCGCTGGACACCCTCTCCGCCCGCGTCGCGGCCGACCCCGGAGGCGCCCGCCCCGACGTGCTGCTGCTGATCGGCGACCAGGTGTACGCCGACGAGGTCTCCGACGCCACGCGTCAGTGGATCGCCGGCCGCCGCGACCTGGAGCGGCCCCCCGGTGACCAGGTCGCCGACTACGAGGAGTACACCCGCCTCTACTACGAGTCCTGGCTCGACCCCGAGGTGCGCTGGCTGCTGTCCACCGTGCCCAGCTGCATGATCTTCGACGACCACGACGTCATCGACGACTGGAACACCTCCGCCGCCTGGCTCGCCGACATGCGGGCCACCGACTGGTGGCAGGAACGGCTGCTGAGCGGGCTCATGTCGTACTGGGTGTACCAGCAGCTGGGCAATCTCTCCCCGGACGAACTGGCCGCCGACCCGCTGTACACGGCCGTCCGCGAGGCGCCCGACGGCACCGACGCCCTGCGGGAGTTCGCCGAACGGGCCGACGCCGATCCGGCCTCCGTCCGCTGGAGCTACCGGCGCGACTTCGGTCGCATAAGGCTCCTGATGGTCGACTCCCGCGCCGCCCGCGTCCTCGACGAGGACCGCCGTACGATGCTCGACCCGGGCGAGGCAGCGTGGCTGCGCGAGCAGGTCCTGGACGGGCGGGACGGGCGGGGCGAGGTCGAGAACGAGGGCGGAGACGGAGACGGGGGCGGCGGTGAGGATGGGGGTGGCGGCGGCCGTGCCGCGTACGACCACCTGCTGATCGGCACCTCCCTGCCCTGGCTGCTGCCCCACCTGGTGCATGACGTGGAGGCGTGGAACGCCGCGATGTGCGGCGGCGAACGGGGCGCGCGCTGGGCGCGGCTCGGGGAACGGGTACGGCGCGGGGCCGACCTGGAGCACTGGGCCGCGTTCCCCTCTTCCTTCGACGCCCTCGGCGACCTGATCGCCGAGGCCGGTACCGGGCCGGGGGCACCCGCGACGGTGAGCGTGCTCTCGGGCGACGTCCACCACGCCTACGTGGCCGAGCCGTCGTGGCCGGGGCGTGCACCCGACGCGCGGGTGGCCCAGCTGACCTGCTCCCCCGTCCACAACTCCGTGCCGCTCTCGATCCGTCTCGGTTTCCGCTTCGGCTGGAGCGCCCCGGCACGTGCCCTCGGGCGGCGCATCGCCCGGCACGGCCGCTGCGCGCCCCCGGCGGTGAGCTGGCGCCGGACGGGCGGGCCCTGGTTCGGCAACCAGATCATGACGCTGACCCTGCGGGGGCGGTCGGCACGGCTGCGTCTGGAACAGGCCCGGGCGCAAGGGGACGGGACGACCGTCCTGCGGACGGTCACGGACCGGGAGCTGGCGTAGCCGCGGACGAGTCCGTCCCCCACGGAGAGGGGACGGGCTCGTCCGGCATGGGACGGGGGTGGAGCGGGGTATGAATTGAGACACGTTGGCGGGTCGCGCCGCGAGTGTGGGAGCGCTCCCACCTGGCCTGGGGGCAGCGGCGGGCCGGTGACCGCACGTCACGCTATGGCGGAATGTTGAACTTGCAAGCATTCATTAGGCGCACCTAACGTGGGCAGCCCACTCGGTTCCGTCCCCCACCGGCCCGTCCCGGCCGGCCGACCGAAGGAGCACTCCCGCATGCTCGGACGCCTCAACAGCGCCAGCGCCCAGCCCTACGTACTCGGCTTGTTCCGCATTGTTGTCAGCCTGCTCTTCGCCTGCCACGGCGCCGCTTCCCTCTTCGGCGTCCTCGGCGGCGCCGCGGGGTCGGGCGGCACGATCGACGCCGGCACCTGGCCGGGCTGGTACGCGGCCGTGATCCAACTGGTCGGCGGCGGCCTCGTCCTGCTGGGCCTCGGCACCCGGCCAGCGGCGATCATCTCCTCCGGCTCCATGGCCTACGCGTACTTCAAGGTGCACCAGCCGGGCGCCCTGTGGCCGATGGAGAACGGCGGCGAGGCCTCCGTCATGTTCTGCTGGGCCTTCCTGCTGCTCGCCTTCACCGGTTCCGGCGCCTTCGGCCTGGACCGGCTCCTCGCCCGGCGCACGTCCGAGCGGGAGCAGTCCGCCCCGGAGCGGCAGACACCGGTCGCGGCCTGACCGGACGGCCACGGGGTTTCCGGGATATCGGGAGACCGGGAGACCGGGAGACCGGTGATCCCGCCCCGGCTCCCCACTCTGCCCCTCCCCTCGCCAGCCGGGACGGCGGTGCCCACCCTGACGGGGAGGTACCGCCGTCCCGCGTGTGTGAACGCCATGCGTCGATCACTCAAGCCCCCTGTGAACCCTCTGTCACACCCCGGGCGTACGCTGTATGGCTGTATCGGCCGCTCCTGCCGTCCCCGCGTCTCGCGGCAAGGCCCGGCCCACGGGGGAGGATCGGGGAGTTGTGGTGGTCGAAGGTCTGGGAAGTATCGGGTCGCTGGTCAGCAGCCCATGGATCTATGCGCTCGTGGCCGTCTCGGTGCTCCTCGACATCTTCCTGCCGGTGCTGCCCAGCGGGGTCCTCGTGATCACGGCGGCGACGGCGGCGGCCGCGGGGTCTGGAGCGGCGGCAGCCGGGCGGGTTCCGCAGGACGTTCCCGACATCCTCGTCCTCACCCTCTGCGCGGCGACCGCCTCCGTCATCGGTGACCTGGCCGTGTACCGCCTCGCCTGGCGCGGCGGGGCACGGCTGGACCGCGCGATCGCCCGTTCCCGGCGGCTGACCACCGCGCAGGAACGTCTCGGCGGCGCGCTGGCCCGCGGCGGCGGCGCCCTCGTGGTGCTGGCCCGATTCGCCCCGGCCGGCCGCTCGGTCGTCTCACTCGTCGCCGGCGCCGCGCATCGCCGGGTCCGCGAATTCCTCCCCTGGTCGGCGCTGGCCGGCCTCGCCTGGGCCGCGTACAGCGTCGCCCTCGGCTACTTCGGCGGCCAGTGGCTGGGCGCGTCCTGGCTGGCGACGGGCGTGTCACTGGTGGCGCTGTTCGGCGCGGGGGCGGGAGCGGCGTACCTGATGCGCCGCCAGCCCCGCACGACGAAGGCGTCGTAGCACCACTGGAGCCACCGCCCGACGTCAGGAGGCCCGACGCGCTCCGGCGCCTCCCCGTATCTCCAGGTCGGCCAGCAGCTCGGCCGTGGCCTGGGTGACGGCCTCGACGGCGCGGTCGAAGACCTCCTGGTTGTGCGCGGCGGGCGCGCGGAATCCGGAGACCTTGCGTACGTACTGAAGGGCAGCGGCCCTGATCTCGTCCTCGGTGGCCTCCTCGGCCAGCACGGGCGGACGCAGGGTCTTGATACTGCGGCACATGACGTCAGTCTCCCCTCACCAGGTCCACCCGCCAGTCGTTCGACCTGCTCCAGTGGCCCTTCGGATACTCGAAATCGACCTGCGTTGGAAGCGGCGTGGCCGACACCCGCCGTCCATGTCTTTCACGGTAGGGCAGGGGTCTGACAGTCGGGCCGGGTCGCGGGGCCACCCGTTCGCGTGAACCACCAACGGGAACGCGCGCCTCAAAATCGAACAGGCGTATCATTGGCACGTGGCTACGACCTATGATTTCCCCAGTGATCTCCTCGCCGGTCAGGAGGAACTGCATCAGGTCCGGGCCGAGCTGTCGGCCCTGCTGAAGAGACTTCCCTGGTCGGTCGAGCCGCTCGACGGATTCAGCGACGACAACGGCTGGCGGAAGGTCGAACGCCCTGCCTCCCCGGGCTGGTCGGCGGACGAGCAGGCTGAGGTCGAGAAGCTCCGTCGGCGCGAGCGCGAGCTGGCCGTGTTCGTCAGCACCCATCGCTACTGGTCGGAGATGACCGGCTCGGACCAGGTCAGCGCCCGCTCGGAGCTGAAACACGCCCATGAGGCACCGCTGCCGGAGTCCCCGCCCGGGGACGCCTGAGGAGCGTCACCCGAGCGGGAACTTGACCGGTGCGTAGCGGCCCTCGGCCTCCTCGGTCCCGGCCATCTCGGAACGACCGCACGCGTAAGGCCCCCGGAAGATCTCCGGGGGCCTTACGCACCGACGACGGCGCCGGTCCTGGTGGGCGCGGACGGTTTCGAACCGCCGACATCCTGCTTGTAAGGCAGGCGCTCTACCCCTGAGCTACGCACCCAGGACGAGTCGACAGCCTACATGGCCCGGGGCGCTGCCCGGCAAACGCGTTGACGCCGTGCTCCGGCCGGCGGCACGGCGACCCGGCGCCCGACGGCTCGGCGGCTCCGAGAGGTTTGGGGGCTCCGGGGGTTAACCCCACCCCCGATCCGGTAGCGGCCCGGATCCCGCCGGGGGCCCGTGCTCCGTACGGTCGAAGAGCCTCATCGAGCAGGTCTCCGCGCACCGCGGAAGGCCCCGGGTGCGGCACCTCGTCGTCCGTTCCAGGGGGAGACCGTCATGCCCGCCCGTACCGTTCCCGTCCGCGCGTTGGCCGCCGTCGGCGCCGTCGCCGTTCTCGTCGCGGGGCTGAGCGCCTGCGCCTCCGCCTCGGACGACAAGGACCCCGAGCACCGGTCCTTCGCCCTCCAGGGCCGCACGCTCACCGTCGACTCCGACGACTCCTCCCTGGAGATCGTCGCCTCGGACGACCACGCGTCCGGGAAGATCGAGGTCACGCGGTGGTTCTCCGGCTCGGTCGCGGTCGGCTCGGATCCCGAGGTGACCTGGAAGATGGACGGCGACCGACTGGTGCTGCGGATGCACTGCTCCGGCGTGGTCGCCGACTGCGCGGCCAAGCACCGGGTCGAGGTGCCGCGCGGCGTCGCCGTCAAGGTGAAGGACGGGGACGGCAGCGTACGGGCGAGCGGGTTCGAGGACGCGCTGAACATCCGCACCGGCGACGGCTCCGTGCACGTCACCGACTCCTCCGGGCCGCTGGAGCTGCGGACCAATGACGGCTCCGTACGTGCCGAGGTCTCCTCCCGCCGGGTGCGGGCGCACACCGGCGACGGCTCGGTCCGGCTGGAACTCGGCACCGTCCCCGACCAGGTGGAGTCCCGCAGCGGCGACGGCTCCGTGACGATCTCGCTGCCCCGCGCCACGTACAAGGTGGCCACCGACACCGGCGACGGCTCGGTCGACGTGTCCGTGCCCACCGACGACACCAGCGCACATGTGGTCGACGCCCGGTCCGGTGACGGCAAAATCACCGTCCGAACCGCGAACTGACCGGCCCGTGTGTTCGTCCCTAACGGGTGGGAGAATGAACCCGGGCAGGACGGATGACACGGGAGAGGGATGTGACGGCGACACCATCGCAGCCGTACTCGCCGATGGTGGCGCGCGCCGAGCGCCTGCCGCACCGCTCCCGCCGGCGCCCGAGGGGCCCGGTCCGTGACGCGCTCACCCTGATGGGCCTGCCACTGCTCGCCGTGCTGGCGCTGCCCGCGGCGTTCGCCGGGGGCGGCACCCGGCGCTGGTTCGGCGGGCGGGCCGAGAGCCAGCGGGCCGAGGCCCAGACCGCGAAGGACGACGCGGCCGCCGCCTTCTACGAACTGGACACCGCGCAGCGGGACCTGCGGATCTCGATAGAGACGATCGCGGCCGTCGACTCCTCCCCCGCCGCCCGGCGCGCGGTCTCCGACTTCGAGGCCCTGGGCCGGCGCATCGACGAGGCCAGCCGCCAGTACATCAGCGCCGTCGACGCCCACGACCTGGACCGGGACGACCTGGAGGCGTCGGCCGCCTCCCGCGCCCGCACCGAACTCACCGCCGCCAAGACCGAGCTGGGCCGGGTCAAACAGGAACTGGACCGCTTCGCCGAGGGCCTCGGCCCCCTCCTCGGCAAGGCCGAGACCCAGCTGGCCCGGCTGGCGCCCGCCGTCGAGCGCGCCCGGCAGGCCCTGCTCGCCGCCTCCAACGCCCTGGACGCCGCGCGTGGCTCCGGTCTGAAGGCGGACGACCTCGCCACCCGTCTCGCCACTCTCAGCCCGGAGCTGACCCGGCTGAACCAGGGCGCGGGCCAGCACGGAGTGCCCCAGACGCTCGAGCGGGCCGAACGCGTCACCCGTGAGGCAGAGGCGGTCCGCGCCGAGGCGGAACGGCTGCCCGAGCGCGCCGCCGAGATCGGCCACCGCCTGGTCTCCCTGCGCACCCGCGCCCAGGCGCTGACCACCCGGACCGAACAGGTCGAGCCGGTGCTCAGCGAACTGCGGCGCCGGTTCACCGTCGCCTGCTGGCAGGACCTCCAGCACGTGCCGGACCAGGCTGCCGAATCGGTGGAGCAGGCCGAGCGGAAGCTGGCCGAGGCGCAGACCGCCCGCGACGAGCAGCGCTGGCCCGACGCCACCGCCCTGCTCTCGACGGTACGAGCGCTGCTGAACTCGACCGACGAGGCCGTCTCGGCGGCCGGCGACCGGCTGCGGCGCCTGAACGCCGTGCAGAAGGACCCGCAGCAGGAGATCGAGCGCACCCGCTTCGCGATCCGCGACGCCCAGCGCCTGGCCATGGCCGGGCGCAACACTCCCGAGCCCCGTCATGCGCGCCCCCTGGACGACGCCGTGGCCCGGCTGGAACGGGCGATCACCACGCTGGAGGGCCGGCACCCCGACTACTGGCACTTCCTGACGGAGACGGAAGCGGTCCGGCAGACGGTGGCCCACGTGGTCGGGCAGATCCGCGAGGAGCGCGGGGCCGGGCACTGACCACCGGGGCCGGCCGGGACCAGCGGGCAGCCAGGACCGGCGGGCAATCAGCCCCCTTGGAGAACCAGGACCCTCGGCACACGGGTGCCGGTTAATCTGTGCGCATGCCTCGCTACGAGTACCGCTGCCGCAGCTGCGGCGACACCTTCGAACTGAGCCGTCCGATGGCCGAGTCCTCGGCTCCGGCCGCCTGCCCCGCCGGCCACGACGACACGGTGAAGCTGCTGTCGACGGTCGCGGTCGGCGGCTCGGCCTCCGCACCGGCACCGTCGTCGGGCGGCGGTGGCGGTGGCGGTGGCGGGGGTTGCTGCGGTGGCGGCTGCTGCGGCTGAGACCGGCGTTCTCTCCCGTCCCGTCGGACTCCTTCCGCTCCCGTCGGGTCGTTTCGGCTCCGTCAGCTGCCCAGGTAGCGCAGCACGGCCAGCACCCTGCGTGAATACCCCTCACCTCCTGTCAGCTCCAGCTTTTCGAAGATCGCGTTGGTGTGCTTCTCCACCGCGCTCTGCGAGATGTGCAGCCGGCGCGCGATCGCGGCGTTGGTGTGGCCCTGCGCCATCTCGGCCAGCACGTCCCGCTCCCGCGCGGTGAGCCGGGCGAGCAGGTCGGTGTGTGTAGTGCGGCCGAGCAGCTGACGGACCACCTCCGGGTCGAACGCGGCGCGTCCGGCGGCGACCCGCTCCAGCGCGTCCAGGAACTCGTCGATCTGGACCACCCGGTCCTTGAGCAGATAGCCGACCCCTTCCGTGTCTCCGGTGAGCAGCTCGGTCGCGTACCGCTTCTCCACGTACTGCGAGAGCACCAGCACGCCGACGTCCGGCCACCGCGCGCGTATCTCCAAGGCGGCGCGCAGGCCCTCGTCCGTGTGCGTGGGCGGCATCCGGACGTCGGCGACGACCACGTCCGGCGGGTCCTCGGCGACCGCCTTCAGCAACAGCTCGGCGTTGCCGACCGCCGCAAGGACCTGGTGGCCCTCCTCCGCCAGCAGCCGCACCAGCCCCTCCCTCAGCAGGGTCGAGTCCTCGGCGAGGATCAGCCGCATGGCAACTCCGCGGCCACGAGGGTCGGTCCTCCCGGCGGGCTGACCACGCTGAGGCTGCCGTCGAGGGCGGCGACGCGCCGGGCGAGTCCGAACAGTCCGCTCCCCGCGGCGTTCGCCCCGCCGCAGCCGTCGTCCCGCACGCTCACGTACATCCGTTCCTCCTCCGCTGTGACCGCGACGCTTATACGGGTCGGCGCCGCGTGCTTGACCGCGTTCGTGACCGCCTCGCAGACCACGAAGTACGCGACGGTCGCGACGGCCTGCTCGGGCTCCTCGGCGAGGTCGTACTCCACCCCCACCGGTACGGACGCCCGCTCGGCCACCGTCTCCAGGGCCGCGCGCAGCCCCGCCTCGTCCAGCGTGGTCGGGTAGATCCGCCAGGCCACCTCGCGCAGCTCGTCCAGGGCACGGCGGCTCTCGTCGTGGGCCTGGCCCAGCAGCCGGTCCCGGCGGTCGGCGTCCTGACTGCGGCGGGCCCGGCCGAGCAGCATGCCGAGGGCGACGAGGCGCTGCTGCACACCGTCGTGCAGGTCCCGCTCGATGCGGCGCCGCTCGTCGTTCACCGCGTCGACGACCGCGGCGCGGCTGGCGGACAGCTCGGCGATCCGCCGCTCCAGCTCCTCCTGGTGGCGAGGGCCGAGGAAATGCCGCGCCAGCTGCCCCTCCAGTCCGGCCACGCCGAATATTCCCTGCACGGCGAGGAACACGAGGAACAAGCCGCCCAGACTGCCCAGGACCAGTGAACCGGGGTTGCGTATGCCGTCCAGCAGGAGCCAGCCGTACAGCCCGAACGTGCCGTACGCCAGGCCGATGGCGGCCGTCAGCATCACGACCCCGCCCAGGACGCCCAGGGTCCAGCGGCAGGCGATGTACCGCAGCGCCCGCACGTCCTCGTACGCGGGGGTGACGTGCAGGTCGAGCCATATCCGCAGCCGGGCCCGCTCCAGCTCCGCCAGTGTCCGCGCGCCCGCGAGGACCGGGCGCAGTACGGCACGGCGCCCGTCCGGCCAGGCCGCCACCGGGAGCAGGGCCACGCCGGCCAGCAGGGCGAAGAGCAGCTCGACGGCGGCCGCGGCGGTCCCCATGATGAGGCCCACCCCGCACCGCACTGCACGTCGCGCCATGTTTCGCATGATCGCGAGGCTAGCCGGGCGCGTTGGCCGCGCACACTGCGGAAAACCGCAATTCCCGACTGCGGGGTACCGCAGCCGATCGTGCGGTCTTCCTCAGGGTCCCTTCAGCCGCGATTTTCTAGCGTGGTCGTCATGACAGCCATCGCAGCGCAGCCTGCCGCGGACAGCGGTGCGGCACCGCAGTGGATCAACGACCTCATGGACGCCCTCGGTGCCCCCGGCGCCGGTCTCGCCATCGCTCTGGAGAATCTCTTTCCTCCCCTGCCGAGCGAGGTGATCCTGCCGCTCGCCGGGTTCGCGGCGAGCTCCGGCCGGATGAACCTGATCGCCGTCCTGCTGTGGACGACCGCGGGTTCGGTGATCGGCGCGCTCGCCCTGTACGGGATCGGTGCCCTGCTCGGCCGGGACCGCACGGTGGCGATAGCGGCGAAGCTGCCGCTGGTGAAGGTGTCCGACATAGAGAAGACGGAGGCGTGGTTCCTCCGGCACGGGACCAAGGCCGTGTTCTTCGGCCGGATGATCCCCATCTTCCGCAGTCTGATCTCCGTGCCGGCGGGCGTGGAGCGGATGCGGTTGCCCGTCTTCCTCGCCCTGACGACGCTGGGCAGCGCGATCTGGAACACCGTGTTCGTACTCGCGGGCTACGCGCTGGGCGACAACTGGTCGAAGGTCTCGGGCATCGCCTCCACCTACTCGAAGGTGATCCTCGCGGCGGTCGCCCTGGCGCTGGTGGTCTTCGTCGGCATGCGTCTGCTGCGGCCGGGCGCCGGTCACCGGCGGCGGGGGCGCGGCGACGACGGGCGGCGGGACATACGGCCGCCGGCCGACGACGACGGCCACCCCGGCACCGGCGGTGGTGCCGGGGACCCGGACGGCGGGTTCAGCGAGCCGGGCCCGCCGCACGGAGGAACTCGCGGAGAATCCGCTCACCGGCCAGGACGCCGCGCTCGGGCAAGGCGCTGATCGTCGGAGCCGTCCAACCGGAGTCGGCCAGTTCGCCGTGGCCCGGGCGCCAGCCGCGGTCGGCGGCGAGGAGCAGGTCGGCGTCGAGGAGCGAGTCGCCGGCGGCGAGGATGAGTTCGGCTCCGGTGCGGCGGGCGACCTCGTGCACGGCGGCGCTCTTGGTGAGCGGTTTGGGGACGGCGTAGATCTTGCGGCCCTGGAGGGACACGGTCCAGCCGCGGTTCTCGGCCCACACGGCGAGTTCCTTCACCCAGTCCTGGGGCAGCAGGTCGCGTTCGACGACCAGGTAGGCGAAGAGGTCCTCGGCGACCCGGTGCTTGCGCACCCACAGCGGGTCGGCGGTGTTCGTCAGGTGGTCGCGGACCTCGGCCAGCGAGGCGCATTCGTCGGCCAGCCGTGCGGTCACCCGGGCGTGCCAGCCGGGGTCGGAGACGCCGTCGACCAGGAGGTGGCCGCCGTTGGCGCAGATCGCGTACTTCGGCGGCGGGCCGGGGAGGTTGATCCGCTGGTACTGCTTGCGGGTCCGGGTGGTGGTGGGCACGAAGAGGGCCGAGTCGCCGAGGTCGGTCAGCAGGTGGGCGGCCGTCTCGGTCAGGTAGGAGAGGGGTCTGCTCTCGTAGACCTCCACGCACAGCAGGCGGGGCGCTCTCAGGTCGGGCATGGTCAGTCCGAGGGCGGCCGCGGAGTAGATGAGCGTGCGGTCGAGGTCGCTGGCGACGAGCACCGGCATCAGAGCGTCACCGCCTTGCCGTCGGCGCCGGTGGCGCCCCGCGTGTACTGGGGGTGGATCAGTCCGACGCAGGTGTACGGGAGGTCGGCGACCTCCTCCACGGGTACGCCCCGCTGTTCGGCCAGCAGGCGGACGTGGTCCAGGTCGGCGCCGGCACCGGCCCGGGCCAGCACCTTCCACGGGACGCGGCGGAGCATCACCCGCGTGGTCTCGCCGACGCCGGGCTTGACGAGGTTGACGTCGTGGATGCCGTATTCCTCGCTGATGCGCTCGACGGCGGCCCAGCCCTCCCAGGTGGGGGTGCGGTCGGCGGAGAGGAGGTCCTTCGCCTGGGCGTCGACCGTTTCCGTGACCTCGGGGAAGCGGGCGGAGACGGCATCGAGGAAGTCCGGTGACAGGTCGGCGCCGGCGAGTTCGCGGTAGAACTTCGCGCCGTGGAAGTCGTGCGGGCCGACCAGGTCGGCGCGGAGCACGGTGCGGGATATCAGTCCGGAGACGGTGGAGTTGAGGCAGGCGGAGGGGATGAGGAAGTCGTCGCGGGTGCCGTAGGTGCGCACGCAGGAGCCGGGGTCGGCCAGGACGGCGATCTCCGGGTCGAAACCGGTGATGCCGTCGGAGATCTCGAACGCGCGCAGGGCGGCGGCGAGTTCGCGGGTGATGGCGCCCTTGCCGGTCCAGCCGTCGACGAAGACGACATCGGCGGGGTCGTGATGGTCGGCCAGCCAGCGCAGCGCGTTGGCGTCGATGCCGCGGCCCCGGACGATCGACACGGCGTAGTGAGGGAGGTCGAGACCATGGCGGAACTGCGCCCAGCGGCGCATCAGCACACCGATCGGGGTGCCCGCGCGGGCGAGGGAGACCAGGACGGGGCGGGGCGACCGTTCGGCGAGGACGATCTCGGTGACGGCGCCGACGGCACGCGCCAGCCGCGCGGCGGACGTCTCCAGCGCCGCGTGGAACAGCTGCTGGTACTGCTCGCTGGGCTGGTACTCCACGGGCAGCGACTCCGCGTAGTGCGCGCCGCCGCTCTGGATCGCCTCCTCGCGCTCCTCGGTCGGCGCCTCCAGCGTCACGTCCGAGAGGTCCTGGAGCAGCCAGCCGACCTCGTCCCGCGCGTACGAGGAGAAGTCGGGGCCGCGCAGGGGCTCGGGCAGCATGGAGGGCCTTTCGGGGGCGTGCGGGGCGGTCGGCACGTAGGACGGGACGACCGCGAGCAGGACATGGGGGACGTGGGCGGCGAGCCGGGCCGGCAGCCCGTCCGGGGCGTGCAGCGCGGGGGTGTCGGCGGCCGAGTCGACCACGGCGACGACGGCGTCGAAGCCGTTGCCCGCGACGTTGTAGGCGTAGCGCTCGCCGGGACCGTCGGCCGGGTCGTCGTGCGCGGGGAAGACCAGGCGGGTGCGTATGGCGTAGCCGGGGTCGTCGACGGCGAGGACGGGAGAGCGGGTGGTGGTGGAGTAGCGCACGGCGACGTCGCCGCCGACGGTCTGCTCCAGCGCGTGGGCCAGACGGAGGGGGGCGTACATGAGTTCCTCGAAGCCGAGGACGAGGACCCGGCGGGCCCCGGCGGGCAGCGCCTCGGCGATCCGCGCCGCCATGGCGGGCAGGGCGGCCTCCAGCCGGGCCCGGTGGGCCGCCGTGAAGCCGTGCCGTCCGCCGTCGGGCACGTCGTGGGGCCAGTGCAGCTCCAGGCGCCGGACGGTTCCGGACGCCGCCGCGGCCGAGGTGCGGCCGGTCGGGTCGGTGATCGGGTCCGTCGTCGGGTCCGTGGCCGCCGTCTCGTGGCGGGCGACCAGTCCCTGGCCCTTCTCCAGTACGCCCGGGGGCAGCCGGACGGTGCCGGAGGCGGTGGTCACCAGGTCCACGCGGGCGCCGATCTCCCGGGCGAAGTCGTCCAGCCGGCCGGCGTCCGCGGGCGAGCGCATGTCGACCAGGGCCACCACGACGTAGTGCTTGCGGGGATAGCGCTCGTGCAGGGCGCGGACGGTGTTGAGCACCGTGTTGCCGGTGGAGAACTCGTCGTCGACGAGGACCAGTGGCCCGTCCCCGGCCAGCAGCGCGGGGTCTTCCGGCAGCAGGAGGTGGGAGGTCGCGTGCGAGTGGGACTCCTCGAAGCCGCCCGCCCGGGCGACTCCGGTGACCGGACGGCGGGTGGAGTGCAGATAGGGGGCGGGGCCCAGCCCGTCGGCGACGGAGTGGCCGAGTCCGGTGGCGGTCTCCGCGTAGCCGAGGACGACCGCGCGCTCGGCGGCCTCGGCGCCGAGCAGGGCGCGGACGCGGCGGCCGAGGGCGACGCCGTGGCCGTAGACGACGGAGGGGGACTGCGGGACGTGCTTGCCGAGCACGTTGGAGACGAGCAGGTGCGCCCTCTTGGGGTTGCGGCGCAGGGCGAGCCCGAGCAGGCCGGTCAGCGCCTCGTCGCCGGTGAGTTCGACGCCGAGCCGCTCGGCGACCCAGCTGCCGGACCAGGTTCCGGCGCGCTCTTCGGCGTGCCCGTCGGCGTGCGCCCTGTCGGTCATGTACTCGTGCCTCCCGTTGTCCGCCGCGGCACGGGCCCCGGCGTCGGTCATGGATCGCTTGCGTCCGGTCGCCCGGCGTTCAGTCGGACAGGCCGGCGGCGAGCAGTTCCACGAAGCCGATGTCCTCGTTCGCCACCCCGAAGACCTCGGCGCGCAGCAGGGTCCGCTCGGCCCAGGCGCGGTGGGGCTTCACCTCGTTCATCTTGTTCGTGTAGGCCGACCGCATCACGCCTCCGCCGCCTCGCTCGGGCCGCAGGATGTCCTGGGCGTCACTGAACTCCTCGTGGCTGACCACGGACAGTGCGTGCACGGGGAGCACGTGCGAGGGGTGGATGCAGGTCTTGCCCAGCAGGCCGTTGGCCCGGTCCAGGGAGATCTCGCGCAGCAGGCCGTCCATGGAGTGCTCGATGAGCTTCTGGCGCAGCTCGACGGCCTGCCCCTCGAGGAAGGGGCTCTGCCGCAGTTGCGGTTTGAACATCCTCTCCTGGACGCGGAAGTACTCCCACACGGGGCCGGTCACCGTGAACCCGGTGCCGTCGGCGCGGGCGAGCATGTTGACCACGTCGGCGATCACGGAGGCCACGATCTGGACGTCGTAGGCGGTCATGTCGGGGCCTCGGCGCAGCCCGTAGGAGGAGCAGAAGTCGGTCACGCCGAGCCGCAGGGCGAGCACCCGGTCCCGGTACTTGTCGACCGCGCGGAAGATGCCCTCCAGCGTCTGCACCCGGGACTCGCGGTACAGCAGGTCCGGGGATTCGAGCACGGGCATGGCGAAGAGCCTGCGTCCGCTGCCGGCCTCGGCGGTGGCGAGCGCCTCCAGGAAGGGCATGCCGCGTTCCTCGGTGAACTTCGGCAGCACGAATCCGGACAGCAGCCGGACGGCGGGGCCGAGGCGCCGTACGAGGTCGGGGATCTGTTCGGGGGTGCGGACCCGGATGAACAGCAGGGGGACATCGGCGTCGGAACGTTTTTCCAGGTCCGTGAGCTGACGGACGAGGTTCTCCTCGCCGACGGGTACGTCGGCGTCGTCGATCGAGTCCTCCAGGCACAGCACCATCGACACCAGTCCGCGCGCACCCTGCTTCAGGATGTCGTCGGCGAGGCTCGGTCGGGTGGCCGGGCTGTAGAGCGTGGCGCCCAGGGCCGCGGACAGCAGCCTGGCCGGCGAGTCCGCCGTGAAGGAGCAGGGCTCCTGGTGAAAGAGACGCTTCCGTACATCAGGGGCTATCTGTCCGAAATGACGCATTTAAACTCCCCCGTGATGTCTGGGCGACCTGGAATCGTCGAAAGGTGGCCGGTAATAGTACGTAGGTATCCATGTCGGAGGTTCCCACCGGGCATGAATTCCAGGTAACCCGGCCGTGTCGTCGACGGCGACCCGAGGCGGGCGGACACGGGCCGAGTACCCGCCCCGCGTTGTCGTGAGCAGGACCGAGAGGGCAGGATGACGGCATGACGCACGCGATGCTGAAGGGGTCGAACGTCCCGCTGCAAGCCACCACGGTACGCGCCGTGCTGCGCTGGACTCCTGGGCAGGGGGTCCCCGACGTCGACGCCTCCGCGCTGCTGCTGGGGCCGGACGACCGCGTGCGTTCCGACGAGGACTTCGTCTTCTACAACCAGCCACGGCACCCCTCCGGTCAGGTCTGGCGGCTCGGCAAGAAGCGCGTCGCCGAGGGCCTGACCGACACCATCCAGACGGACCTGTCCGGTGTCGAGCCCTCCGTGGGCCGGATCCTGCTGGTCGCTTCGGCGGACGGCGTGCCCTTCGAACACGTCCGGTCCCTGCGCATCCTGCTGCACGACGCGGCGGCCGACGCGGAACCGTTGGCGTACTTCGACGTCACCCCGGAGACCGGCCAGGAGACGGCGCTGATCTGCGGCGAGCTGTACCGGCGCGGGGAGGGCTGGAAGTTCCGGGCGCTGGGCGAGGGCTACTCCAACGGGCTCAAGGGCCTGGCGACCGACTTCGGCATCTCGGTGGACGAGTCGGAGGGGGCGGACGACCCCATGTCGGCCCCTCGGCCCGAACAGACCCCGGCGGCCCCCGCCGCGCAGGTCGTCGGACCCGACCATCCGACGGCCGTGCAGCCCCTCCCGGAGACCTCGCGGCCGCTGCCGCCGGAGCAGCCCACCGGCGTACCGGCGCAGCCCACGTACGGCTATCCGCAGCAGCCGCCGACGGCCCCGCCCGCCTACGGCTATCCCCAGCCGGACGCCGGCCGGCCCGGGTACGGGTATCCGCAGGCGCCCGCGGCGGCCGGGGTCACCGGGGCGCAGTCCGGCTACGGCTATCCGCAGCCGGTCACCGGGGCACCCGATCCGGACTTCCGGCTGCCCCCGCAGGGGCCGCAGTTCCTCGGCCGGTAACCACCACGGGCCCCGCCCCGCCCCGGGAGGCCGGGGCGGTTCGGGCCGGGCTCAGCGCTCCGCCTTGCTCTTGTGCCCCCGGCCCCATTGCAGGCCCCAGCCGTACAGCCGGTCCAGTTCGCCCTGGAAGCCGTAGACGAACTTCACCTCGCGGCGGACGATGATCTCGTCCTTGACGTTCTCGATCATCACCACCGCGCAGGACCGGGCCTGCGGATGGCGTTCGTCGAGGCCGATCTCGATGCGCGGACCGTTGCTCGGGTAGAGCGTGACGATGGCGTGGGTCCGGTCGAAGGCGGGGGTCTGGTCGTAGATGTAGGCGAAGAGCAGCAGGCGCTTGATGGCGTCCTTGTGGTCCAGGTTGATGTAGAGCGTCTCGCCGGAGGCCGAGCCGAAGCGGTCGTCGCCGCTGAGCTTGACGTACGGCGGGGCGTTGACGTCGCCCAGGAAGCCGCCGAGCGGCTGGACCACCCCGCGGGTGCCGTCCTGGAGTTCGTAGAGGCAGCCGAGGTCGAGGTCGACGTTGACCATGCTCTGGCTGTGGCCGACGACCTCGGGGGGCTTGAGCGCCTTGAAGGGGTGGCGCAGCAGGCTCTCCCGCTGGACGCCCGAGATGTCGGAGGTCCGCATCCGCCAGGAGAGGTTGACCCGGAGGTTGCCGGTCGCCGCGCCCTGCTTGGTCAGGGAGACCTGGCTGTGCCGTTTGGTCAGCTGTATGGAGTTGGTCGCCGCGCTGCCCGAGTCGAACTCGGACTCGCGGCCGCGCCACAGCCCGTCCAAGAAGCCCATTCCCGCCCCACCTTCACGTCACCGCCGACGGGGCGGCCCCGAGGAGTCGTCCTCGTCGGCCGCCCCGCTCAGAGCGTTCCTCGTCCGGGCCGGGTTCACACCAGGGGTGCGGGCGCACCGGGGGCGCGCCCCGGCCCGGGGATCAGGGGTTTCACACCCCGGAGGAGACCTCCGCCTTCGTCTTGTCGCCGTCTCCCCCGGCCGCCGCCAGTGCGCGGTTGCGGCGCACGGAGGAGAAGAAGGACCAGCCGATCAGGGCGACGCCGACCAGGCCGGTGATGATCTCGTGGATCTCGTACTGGATGGTGACCAGCAGGATCACGGCGAGGGCGCCGATGGCGTAGTGCGCGCCGTGCTCCAGGTAGACGTAGTCGTCGAGGGTGCCCTGGCGGACCAGGTAGACCGTGAGCGAACGCACGTACATGGCGCCGATGCCGAGGCCGAGGGCCATCAGGACGATGTCGTTGGTGATGGCGAAGGCGCCGATGACGCCGTCGAAGGAGAACGACGCGTCCAGGACCTCAAGGTAGAGGAACATGAAGAACGCGGCCTTGCCGGCCAGCTTGACGGCCGACTTGGGCTTGCCGGTGCGCGCGGCGGCCTCTTCCTCCTCGTGCTCCCGTTCCTCCTCCTCTTCGAGTTTGTCCTCGAAGTAGCCGGAGAGACCGCCGACGATCATGTAGGTGATCAGGCCCGCGATGCCCGCCAGCAGGACCGTCTCGGCCTTGTCGGCGTGGGCGCCGCCGTGCTGGTGGGCGTGGGCGCCGAAGGTGATGGCGGAGACCAGCAGCACGATCAGGGCGATGCAGACCGACAGCATGTCGACCTTGCCGAGCTTGGCCAGCGGGCGCTCCAGCCAGGCCAGCCACTTGATGTCCCGGTCCTCGAAGATGAAGTCGAGGAAGATCATCAGAAGGAACATGCCACCGAAGGCGGCGATCGACGGATGGGCGTCCGTCACCAGCTCCTGATAGCGGTCCTTGTCGGTGAGCGCGAGGTCGACGGCCTCGATCGGTCCGAGCTGGGCGCTGATCGCCACGATCACGACCGGGAAGACCAGGCGCATGCCGAACACGGCGATGAGGATGCCGATGGTGAGGAAGATCTTCTGCCAGAAGGCATTCATCTTCTTCAGGATCCCGGCGTTGACCACCGCGTTGTCGAAGGACAGCGAGATCTCCATGATGGAGAGGATCGCGACGATGCCGAAGGCGGTCCACCCCCCGTAGAAGACCGCCGCGACCAGGCCGAGCGCGGTGACCGCGAACGACCAGCCGAAGGTTTTCAGAAGCACTGGCTACCCAATCGTGTGTGTACGGGGCTCCCCCGCGCCGTACTCGGCTTTACGAAACGTTGACTCCGAAGTCTAGAGCGATGCCGCGAAGCCCCGACGCGTACCCCTGCCCCACTGCACGGAACTTCCACTCGCCCTGGTAGCGGTAGAGCTCGCCGAAGATCATCGCGGTCTCCGTGGAAGCGTCCTCGCTGAGGTCGTAGCGGGCCAGTTCCTGGCCGTCGGCCTGGTTGACGACCCGGATGAAGGCGTTGCTGACCTGGCCGAAGGTCTGGCCGCGCTCGTCGGCCATGTGGATCGAGACCGGGAAGACGATCTTGTCGCAGTGGGCCGGCACCTTGGAGAGGTCGACCAGCAGCGACTCGTCGTCACCGTCGCCCTCGCCGGTGAGGTTGTCACCGGTGTGCTCGATCGAGCCGTCCGGGCTCTTGAGCTGGTTGTAGAAGACGAACCACTCGTCGCCGAGCACCCGGCCGCTGCTGCACACGAGTGCGCTCGCGTCGAGGTCGAAGGGTGCTCCGGTGGTGGAACGCGCGTCCCAGCCGAGCCCGACCAGTACCTGTGTGAGGTTCGGTGCGGCCTTGGACAGGGAGACGTTGCCGCCCTTGGCAAGCGTGACGCCCATGGTGATGGTCCCTCCCCGGGTGATGGTTCCTGGTTTCCTGCGCGTCCGGCGCCGCACGTAAACCGTGCGGCGCCGGACGGGTCGGGACCGTGGCCCCGCCGGACGGTCGGGGCCTCGCCCCGGCCGTCCGGTCACTCAGTCGCTCAGACGTTCACGCCGAAGTCCTGGGCGATGCCGCGCAGGCCGGAGGCGTAGCCCTGGCCGATGGCGCGGAACTTCCACTCCGCGCCGTGGCGGTACAGCTCGCCGAAGACCATGGCGGTCTCCGTGGAGGCGTCCTCGCTCAGGTCGTAGCGGGCGATTTCGGCCTCGCCGGCCTGGTTGACGACGCGGATGAACGCGTTGCGGACCTGGCCGAAGGACTGCTGGCGGTTCTCGGCGTCGTAGATCGAGACCGGGAAGACGATCTTCTCGACGTCGGCCGGGACCCCGGCGAGGTTGATCTTGATCTGCTCGTCGTCGCCCTCGCCCTCACCGGTGAGGTTGTCGCCGGTGTGCTCGACCGAGCCGTCCGGGCTCTTCAGGTTGTTGAAGAAGACGAAGTGCGCGTCGCTGGCGACCTTGCCGGCGCTGTTCAGCAGCAGCGCGCTGGCGTCGAGGTCGAAGTCGGTACCGGTCGTGGTGCGGATGTCCCACCCCAGACCGACGATGACCGCGGTCAGGCCGGGGGCCTCCTTGGTCAGCGAAACGTTGCCGCCCTTGCTGAGGCTGACTCCCACGAGTCCTCCATTGGTGTCCAGGGGCGGGGCGCCCCGTAGTGCGTGGATATCGGATCAACGACTCGATCCTAGTGACGGGTTCCCGCGCCCCGCAGTCCCCGGAGCCGACGAATCACGTGGTGTCGGCCCGACGGACGCCGGTCACAGGGCGTCGAGCGCCTTCACGTACTCGGTCAGGTCGCGGGCGTCCGGCAGACCGTTGACCACGGTCCAGCGCACGACGCCCTCCTGGTCGATCACGAAGGTGCCGCGGACGGCGCAACCCTTGTCCTCGTCGAAGACGCCGTAGGCGCGCGAGACGTTGCCGTGCGGCCAGAAGTCGGACAGCAGCGGGTACTCCAGGCCCTCCTGCTCGGCGAAGACGCGCAGGGTGTGGATGGAGTCGTTGGAGACGGCGAGCACCTGGGTGTCACGGTCGGAGAACTGCGGCAGGTTGTCGCGCACCTCGCACAGCTCGCCGGTGCACACGCCGGTGAAGGCGAAGGGGTAGAAGAGCAGCACGACGTTCTTGCGGCCGCGGAACTCGGACAGCCGGACGGTCGCGCCGTGGTTGTCCTTGAGTTCGAAGTCGGGGGCCTTGTCGCCGACCTGGATCGCCATGTCCCGTTCGTCCCTTCCGCAGGAGGTTCTCCGTGAATGATGCGCTGGACACACCCTACGCAGGGACGGTCGCGGACCCGCGGACGGGCCGACAGCGGTCGCTGCCGGCCCGTCCGGGGTCCGGGGTGTCACGGAGCGGAGCCCGGCGGGCTACCGCTTGGACTTGGCGGCCTTGGGCGTCGCCAGCCGGCTGCCGCTCCAGTCCTTGCCGACGCTGACGCTCTTGGACGCCGTCAGTCCGGCGGTCGTCGAGGCTTCCGAGATGTCACTGGCCTCGACGTAACCGTCACGGCCGGTCTTCGGCGTGAGAAGGAGGATCGAGCCGCCCTCTTCGATGTACGTGGTGGCATCCACCAGCGCATCCGTCAGGTCGCCGTCGTCGTCACGGAACCACAGCACGACGGCATCGGCCACGTCCTCGTAGTCCTCGTCCACCAGCTCGCCCTCGACGGCGCCCTCAATGGCCTCGCGGAGCTCCTGGTCGACGTCGTCGTCGTAGCCGATCTCCTGGACCACCTGCCCGGGCTGGAAACCCAGCCTGGCGGCAGGGTTCGTCCGCTCCTCCGCGTGGTCCGCGGTCGCGCTCACGGGTTGCCTCCTGATCATGTTTCGGTAGATGTCTTCAGCCACGCGCGTGCGCGAAGCTTGGGCGTAGTCCACACGGGCGGGGCGGATCGCGCAAGTACCCGGCGTCCGGGACCGCCGAAACGGTGACGATCCCGGCCGTGTCGTCGCAACTCCAGCCATGCCGTCCAGCCCGAAGGTGACGTACACCACACCTATCTGCCCCGTTTGCGTATTTGGGAACCATGGGTGGGTACGAGACTCGAATGAACGTACCCCCGGCCCTCACGGGAGGACCGGTTACCCCACGGTACAGATGACGACGGCCCCCGCGAGGTACACGATGGGGAACCGGCGGGGGAACCGGCGCAGAAACCCGGAAAGAACCCGGAAACAAACCCCGGAAAACAACCGGAAAATCGGCCCTCTGACAGCGAAGGAACAGCGTGGCTTCCGCATCCGATCGCAGTGATCGCAGTCCGATCATCATTGGCGGCCTTCCGAGTCAGGTACCTGACTTCGATCCCGAGGAGACCCAGGAGTGGCTCGACTCCCTCGACGCCGCCGTCGACGAGCGCGGCCGGGAGCGTGCCCGGTACCTGATGCTGCGGCTGATCGAGCGGGCCCGCGAGAAGCGCGTGGCCGTGCCCGAGATGCGCAGCACGGACTACGTCAACACCATCCCGACCAAGAGCGAGCCGTTCTTCCCGGGCAACGAGGAGATCGAGCGCAAGATCCTCAACGCCACCCGCTGGAACGCGGCGGTGATGGTCTCGCGCGCGCAGCGGCCCGGCATCGGCGTCGGCGGTCACATCGCGACCTTCGCCTCCTCCGCCTCGCTGTACGACGTGGGCTTCAACCACTTCTTCCGGGGCAAGGACGAGGGCGACGGCGGCGACCAGGTCTTCTTCCAGGGACACGCCTCACCGGGCATCTACGCGCGCGCGTATCTGCTGGACCGGCTCAGCGAGGAGCACCTCGACGGCTTCCGCCAGGAGAAGTCCAGGGCGCCGCACGCGCTGTCCTCGTACCCGCATCCGCGGTCGATGCCGGACTTCTGGGAGTTCCCGACGGTCTCCATGGGCCTCGGCCCGATCGGCGCGATCTTCCAGGCCCGGATGAACCGCTACATGCACGCGCGCGGGATCGCGGACACCTCCGCGTCGCACGTGTGGGCCTTCCTCGGCGACGGCGAGATGGACGAGCCGGAGTCGCTGGGGCAGCTGTCCATCGCCGCCCGGGAGGGCCTGGACAACCTGACCTTCGTGGTCAACTGCAACCTCCAGCGCCTGGACGGCCCGGTGCGCGGCAACGGCAAGATCATCCAGGAGCTGGAGTCGATCTTCCGGGGGGCCGGCTGGAACGTGATCAAGCTGGTCTGGGACCGCACCTGGGACCCGCTGCTGGCCCAGGACCGCGACGGCGTCCTGGTCAACCGCATGAACACGACCCCGGACGGCCAGTTCCAGACGTACGCCACCGAGTCCGGGGCCTACATCCGCGACCACTTCTTCGGTGACGACCACCGGCTGCGCGCGATGGTCGAGAACATGACCGACGACCAGATCCTGCACCTGGGCCGTGGCGGCCACGACCACCGCAAGATCTACGCGGCGTACAAGGCGGCCCTCGAGCACAAGGGCCAGCCGACGGTCATCCTGGCCAAGACGATCAAGGGCTGGACGCTGGGCCCCAACTTCGAGGGCCGCAACGCCACGCACCAGATGAAGAAGCTGACGGTCGACGACCTCAAGCGCTTCCGCGACCGGCTGCACCTGCCGATCTCCGACAAGGAGCTGGAGTCCGGCCCGCCGCCGTACTACCACCCGGGCCGGGACACCGAGGAGATGCAGTACATGCACGACCGGCGCCGGGCCTGCGGCGGGTACGTGCCGACCCGGGTGGTCCGCGCGAAGCCGCTCCCCCTGCCGGACGACAAGACGTACGCGACCGTGAAGAAGGGCTCAGGTCAGCAGTCCATCGCGACGACCATGGCCTTTGTGCGGCTGCTGAAGGACCTCATGCGGGACAAGGAGATCGGCAAGCGGTTCGTGCTGATCGCGCCGGACGAGTACCGGACCTTCGGCATGGACTCGTTCTTCCCGAGCGCGAAGATCTACAACCCGCTCGGGCAGCAGTACGAGTCGGTGGACCGCGATCTGCTGCTCGCCTACAAGGAGGCGCCGAACGGGCAGATGCTGCACGACGGCATCTCCGAGGCCGGCTGCACGGCCTCGCTGATCGCGGCGGGCTCGGCGTACGCCACGCACGGCGAGCCGCTCATCCCGGTGTACGTCTTCTACTCGATGTTCGGTTTCCAGCGCACCGGCGACCAGTTCTGGCAGATGGGCGACCAGTTGGCGCGCGGTTTCGTACTGGGCGCGACCGCGGGCCGTACGACGCTGACCGGTGAGGGTCTCCAGCACGCGGACGGCCACTCGCAGTTGCTGGCCTCGACCAACCCGGCGTGCGTGGCGTACGACCCCGCCTTCGGGTTCGAGATCGCGCACATCGTCAAGGACGGGCTGCGCCGGATGTACGGCGGGGACGAGCGGCACCCGCACGGCGAGGACGTCTTCTACTACCTCACCGTCTACAACGAGCCCATCCGGCACCCGGCCGAGCCCGAGAACGTGGACGTCGAGGGCATCCTCAAGGGCGTGTACCGCTTCAGCGAGGGCACGGGCGGCTCGATCCCGGCGCAGATCATGGCGTCGGGCGTCGCGGTGCCGTGGGCCGTGGAGGCGCAGCGCATCCTCGCCGAGGAGTGGAACGTGCGTGCCGACGTCTGGTCGGCCACCTCCTGGAACGAGCTGCGGCGCGAGGCGGTGGCCTGCGAGGAGCACAACCTGCTGCACCCCGAGGAGGAGCAGCGGGTCCCGTACGTGACCCGCAAGCTGGCGGGCGCGCAGGGGCCGTTCGTGGCGGTGTCCGACTGGATGCGGTCGGTGCCGGACCAGATCGCGCGCTGGGTGCCGGGGACGTACCAGTCGCTGGGCGCGGACGGCTGGGGCTTCGCGGACACCCGGGGCGCGGCGCGGCGGTTCTTCCACATCGACGCGGAGTCGATCGTGGTGGGCGTGCTGAGCGAGCTGGCGCGGGAGGGGAAGGTCGACCGGTCGGCGCTGAAGCAGGCGATCGACCGGTACCGGCTGCTCGACGTGGCGGCGGCGGACCCGGGGGTGGCCGGCGGGGACGCGTAGGGCGTGCTGCCGGCCGCCGTGTCCCACGGCGGCCGGTGCCGTCCACGGCACATGGCTCACCCCCGTCCTCGAAGGGCGGGGGTGGGGAACATCCGGGCGACAGGTGATGCCGCCGTACGGTGCTAGAACACGCCGTAGCCCGGAGTCGTCGCTCCGATGAGCCCGATGAGTGCCAGGAGCGTGTCGATGGCGCCCAGGGCCAGGGCGACCACGGCCGGGACCGGGTGGGGCCCCGCCCAGCTGCGGCCCATCGCGAGCCAGCCGCAGACGATCGCCGCGGGACCGAGGACGATGCCCAGTGCGAAGAAGCCGGCGACCGCGCAGACGACGCCGACGATCGCGAGGGTCGCGCCGTCCGGCCCGGTCCGTGACCACGTCCGGCCACGTGAGCGGGGGTGCCTGCGCGATCCCTGTCCGAAGCTCGTCATCATCAACTCCCTGAACTCTTCGTGGAGTTCGGGTACCCCCGTGCGGCGTGTCATGCCTGCTTCGAACGTGCTGCCTGCGCGCCGCCCCCCTCCGGCGGCACGCCGCAGCCTCTCGTCCTCCATGCCCTGCGGAGGACTTGACCCACTGTGACCTGCGGTGTCCGGCGGAGGGGAGAGTTCGCGGGCCGCGTCACCCTGATGGACGAACCAGGGTGACGCGGCCGGGAACGCGCGGGCCCGTGGGCCTCAGGGGCGCGGCTCAGATGTGTCCGACGCCGGCGCCCGCCTCCGCGTTGTCGCCCCGCTTGGTGAGCAGGGCGACGAACACCGCCACGACCGCGACCCCGGCGGCGACGAGCGAGGCGAGGCTCATGCCGGAGATGAAGGTGTCGTGGGCGACGCCCGCGATCTTCTCGGCGACCTGGGCCGGAGTGCCCTCGGGTACCGGTGCGATGCCCTGCTGCACGGCCTGGCCCGTCAGCTCCTGCTGCGCCGGGGTGAGTTCGGGCAGGCCCGCGTCGGCCCAGTTGCCCGCCAGGTCGTTGTCGACCTTGGAAGCCATCACGGCGCCCAGGACCGCCGTGCCCAGGCTGCCGCCGATCTGCATCGCCGCCTGCTGGAGGCCCCCCGCGACACCCGACAGCTCCATGGGCGCGTTGCCCACGATGACCTCGGTGGCACCCACCATGACCGGCGCCAGACCGAGGCCGAGCAGCGCGAACCAGACGGACATCGCCAGGCTGCCGGTGTCCGTCTCCAGGGTGGACATGCCGTACATGGCGATCGCGGTGCACGCCATGCCGCCCACCAGCGGGATGCGGGGGCCGACCTTGGTGATCATCGCGCCGGCGAGCGGCGAGGCGACGATCATCATCGCCGTGAGCGGCAGCAGGTGCAGGCCGGCGTCGACCGGGCTCATGCCGTGCACGTTCTGGAGGTAGAAGGTGACGAAGAACAGGCCGCCCAGGAAGGCGATGGCCATCAGGACCATCAGGACCACACCGGCCGACAGCGGCACCGAGCGGAACATCGCCAGCGGGATCAGCGGCTCCCTCACCCTGGTCTCCCACGCGGCGAACAGGGCGAAGCCCACCACCGACCCGCCGATGTACAGCCAGGTCTGGCCGGAGCCCCAGCCCCACTCGGGTGCCTTGATGAGCGCCCAGACGAGAGCGAACATCGAGGCCGACAGCAGCACGATGCCGAGGATGTCGAAGGAGCGCGGCGCGTTCTCGGCCCGGTGGTCCAGCAGGATCAGCACGCCGAGCACCACGGCGAGGACACCGACCGGCACGTTGATGAAGAACACCGACTGCCAGCTGACGTGCTCGACCAGCACCCCGCCCAGGATCGGGCCGCCCGCGGTGGAGGCACCGATGACCATGCCCCAGATGCCGATGGCCATGTTGAGCTTCTCGGCCGGGAAGGTGGCCCGCAGCAGGCCGAGCGCGGCCGGCATCAGCAGCGCGCCGAACAGGCCCTGGAAGACCCGGAAGACGATGACCGTCGCGATGCTGTCGGACAGTCCGATGGCGCCGGAGGAGGCGGCGAAGCCCGCCACACCGATGAGGAAGGTCTGCCGGTGACCGAAGCGGTCACCGAGCTTGCCCGCGGTGATCAGGGAGACCGCGAGCGCGAGGAAGTAGGCGTTGGTGATCCATTGCAGCTCGGACCAGCTGGCGCCCAGGTCCTTGCCGATGGCCGGGTTGGCGATCGCCACGATGGTGCCGTCCAGGGCCACCATCATGACCCCGACCGCGACGGTGACGAGGGTGACCCACGGATGGCCGCGCCATCCCTTGGCGGGCGCTGAACCCGCCGGGGTGCCGCCACCCGGTCCCGGCTTGTCGACGGTGGTCTGACTAGTCATACCGCCGAGGCTAATGACAGTCGCTGACAGTTGACAAACCAATTCACGAGTCAGTAACTGACAGGACCTCCCCCGTATAGCCTGAACTGCGCAAACCGTATGAAGGAGAGAACTTTTGAAGGTGGCCGGCACACCGCCGCCCTCGGAGACCGCGGCACCCGCGGCTTCCCGCCCCGGCCTGCGTGAACTCAAGAAGCAGCGCACCCGGGACCTGCTGCTGCGCTCCGCCCTCGAACTGTTCACCGAGCGCGGTTACGAGGAGACGACCGTCGACGACATCGCCGAGGCCGCCGACGTCTCGCAGCGCACCTTCTTCCGCTACTTCGCCTCCAAGGAGGACGCGGCGTTCTTCGTGGCACGGCTCGCGGAGTCGCACTTCGTCGAGGCCGTGCTCGCCCGCCCGCCCGAGGAGGCGCCCCTGGACGCGCTGCGCCTGGCGCTCACGGAGAGCTGGGACACCATCGGCGAGGCGGTCGAGCAGCTGGTCCCGCTGGAGCTGCACATGCGCTTCTACCGGGTCATCGAGTCGACGCCCGCGCTGCTCGCCGCCCATCTGCGGCGCGCGACGGAGCTGGAGGAGCAGATCGCCCGCGTCGTCGCGGCCCGCGAGGGGCTCGACCTGGAGACGGACCCGCGGCCCCGGGTGGTCGTGGCCGTCTTCGGCGCGGTGATGCGGGTGACCGAACGGATCTGGTCGGCACGCGACGACGCCGGTCTGGCGGCCCTGCGGGACCTGACGGCCGCCTACCTCGACCAGGTGGCGCCCGCGCTCACCGGGGACTGGCAGCGCTCCGAAACGTGATCCGTGTCACTGGATTCACGCGAGACCGTCCCGTTCTCCTAGTGTGTCCTCCCAGTGACTTCCTTCGACACCTCCCCGCAGCTGAACGTCTGGCGCGCACTGCTCGCCCTGGCCGTGGTGTTCGTGATGCTGGCGACCACCGGCTGGACCGCCCTGCGCAACCAGCGGCACCCCACGGCACTCGAAGCGTCGGTCACGGCCTGGGAGCACGGCCGGATCGACGGACGGCGGCTGCCCGACGCCCAGGCGGCGCCGGCCCGGCTGGCCCGCTTCTTCGCCTCGCTCACCACAGGGCAGCGCACCAGCCTGGCCCACCGGTATCCGCTGGCCGTCGGCAACATGAACGGCGCCCCCGTCCGGCTGCGCTACCTCGCCAACCGCTCCGCGCTCCAGCAGGCGCGGTCGGTCGAGCGCGCCCGTATGCACGACGAGCACCTGTCCCCGGCCGGGCAGCGCGAGGCCGGCCGGCGGATGCGCAACTACGAGTCGCTGCTCGACCCCGGCCGGCACATCCTCGCCTTCGACCCGGCGGGCTCGGGCAAGGTCGCCGAGGTGTTCGGCGACCTGAACCGCGCCGACCGGGTGTCCGTGGTCGTGCCCGGCGTGGACACCGAGCTGCTCACCTTCCAGCGCACCGACCGCAAGAAGTACGCGGCGCCGGTCGGCATGGCCGAGTCGCTGTACGCGGCCGAGCGCGCGGCCGGGCCGCGCACCGACACGGCCGTGATCGCCTGGGCCGACTACACCTCCCCCAGCGGCCTCGGCATGGAGGCGGCCACCGCGAACCGCGCCGCGCACGGGGCCGTACGGCTGAACGCGCTGCTGCGCGCGCTGCCCGGCAAGGCCCCCGTATCCCTCTTCTGCCACAGCTACGGTTCGGTGGTGTGCGGCCTCGCCGCCGACCGGCTGCCCGGCCGGGTGAGCGACATAGCGGTGGCCGGCAGTCCCGGCATGCGTGCCGAGAACGCCTCCCGCCTGGACACCTCCGCCCGGGTGTGGGCGATGCGGGACGCCGACGACTGGATCCAGGACGTGCCGTATCTGGAGGTCGGCGGCCTCGGGCACGGCGCCGACCCGGTGTCCGCCGACTTCGGGGCGCGGGTGCTGTCCGCGCGGGACGCCCGGGGGCACGGCGGCTACTTCGTGCCCGGCACGGACAGCCTGCGGAACTTCGCGGGGATCGGGGTTGGCGCGTACCGCACGGTCTCCTGCGCCGCCGAAGACGACACATGCCGGGCGGATTTGTCCGCGGCGACGGCGGCCGGACGCGCGTAGAGGCGCAGAAACTCCGGTTTGCACGGGGAGGGGACGGGAAGGCTCGTGCCGCATACGATGAGCCGCATGGGTGACGTACTGGCCGGATTTCATGCCGCCTGGGAGTTCGAGTCCGACTCCGTGCTCATCCGTTACGAACGGGGGATTCGAACACCCAAGCTGTTCCAGGCCCTGGGGGAGCGTCGTGTGCCCCTGGAGGCGATCGAGGGCGTGACGCTCACACCCGGCAGGCGCGGCACCGTCGTGCTGCGCGTCGAACCGCGCGCGGGTGCCGATCCGCTGATCGAGGCGGCGGCCGGACAGCTGAAGGAGAGCGGCGACCCCTACCGGCTGGTGCTGCCCGCCGAACGGGAGACGCTCGCGGAGTACTACGCCGACGAGCTGCGGGGACTGCTGACCGAGTCCGGCAAGACCGAGCGCTACCTGGTGGCCGCGCCCGAGGCGCCCTTGCAGTTCAAGGCGTACGACGGGAAGGCGTCCTTCGACGGGAAGGCGGTGTCCTTCCGGTGGTCCTGGACGGGCGCGTCCTCGGCGAAGTGGAAGGCCGGCGACCAGAGCTTCCCGGTCGCCGGCCTGGGCGGGGTGGAGTGGCGCTCCCCCGAGCTGTTCGAGGGGTACCTGCGGCTGCTGCCGCGCGACATCGACGCCTCGGCCGGCGGTGCGGCGCCGGCCGTCCCGCAGGCGGACCAGGACCCGGCGGCGGTCGTGTTCGGGCTCGGGTACGGGCCGGTGCACGAGTCGCTGCCGTTCGCCGCGGCGGTGCTGGCGGCGGTGCGGGAACGGGGCGCGAGCACCCCGGTGCCGGTTCCGGTGCCGGCCCCCCGTCGTGACCCCGCGGACATCGCCGAGCGGATACGGCACCTGGGCGAGCTGCACCAGCAGGGGCTGGTGACGGACGAGGAGTTCTCTTCGAAGAAGGCGGAGTTGCTGGCGGAGCTTTAGCGTCTGCCGGGTTCTGTTTCGTTTTCCGGTGCGGCGCCGATGTGGCTGGTCGCGCCCGCGCGGCGGAGCCGCACATCGATGCAGCCCCGCGCCCTGGGGTGCTGTGCTACTCCCGGCCGGCTGACGTGAACGTCATGTCCGCGTAGCGGTCGCCCGCCACCTTCTCCGCGATCGGCTCCAGCGACGCCAGCTCGTCGTCCGTCAGGACGATCCCGGCCGCCGCCGTGTTCTCCGCCACCCGCGTCGGCTTCCGGGTGCCCGGGATCGGGACCACCGGGAGGCCGTGGACCCGGGCGCGCTGGTGGACCCAGGCCAGGGCGATCTGCCCGAGGGTGGCGTCGTGCGCCTCGGCCACGGCGCGGACCGGGGCGAGGAGCGCCGCGTTGGCCGCCGCGTTGTCGCCGGTGAAGCGGGGCTGCTGGCGCCGGAAGTCGTCGTCGGCCAGCCCGTCGGTACTGGTGACCGAGCCGGTGAGGAAGCCTCGGCCCAGCGGTGAGTACGGCACCAGGGCGACGCCCAGCTCGGCGGCGGCGGGCACCACGCCCGCTTCGATGTCCCGGCTGAACAGCGACCACTCCGACTGCACGGCCGCGATCGGGTGGACGGCGTGCGCCGCCCGCAGCTCCTCGGCGGTGACCTCGCTCAGGCCGAGATGCTTGACCTTGCCCTCCCGCACCAACTCGGCCATGGCGCCGACGGTCTCCTCGATCGGCACCTTCACGTCGCGCCGGTGCATGTAGTAGAGGTCGATCACGTCGACCCCGAGGCGTTCGAGGCTCGCCTCGACGCACTGGCGTACGTACGGCGGGTCGTTGCGGATCGTCCGCTTCGTCGGGTCGACGTGGTCCAGCGAGAGGGCGAACTTGGTCGCGAGCACGACCTCGTCGCGGTGCGCCCGCAGGAACGGCGCGAGGAACCGTTCGTTGTCGCCGAGCCCGTAGACGTCCGCCGTGTCGTACAGCGTCACGCCCAGCTCCAGCGCCCGTTCCAGGGTCGCCCGGGAGGCGTCGGCGTCCGCCGGTCCGTAGGCGAAGCTCATGCCCATGCAGCCGAGGCCCTGCGCGCCCACCTCCGGGCCGTCCGTGCCGAGCCGGGCCGTCGGCATGCTGCTGTCGGTCATCCGGTGCCCTCCGTGTCACGGGAACGTCCGGCGTCCCCGTAGAAACTGATCTTGCGGTCGAGTACGGCGACGGTGTCCTGGAGTTCGGCGATCCGCGTCAGTACGTCGCGCCGGGTGGACTCCAGCAGTTCCCGTCGGTCCAGGTAGGTGCTCTCGCCCTCGCGCACCAGCTCCGCGTACCGCACCATGTCGGCGACCGGCATGCCGGTCATGCGCAGTTTGCCGACGAAGTCGAGCCAGTCCAGGTCGCGGTTGCTGTAGCGGCGCTGCCCGGTGTGCGAGCGGTCGATGTGGGACATCAGGCCGATCCGCTCGTACCAGCGCAGCGTGTGGGCCGTCAGGCCGGTGAAGGCGACGACCTCGCTGATGGTGTAGCGGTCCTGCCCGTCGGGGCGCGGGTGGCGCCGGGGCGGGGCGGAGCAGATGTCCGTTCTCGTGGCGTTGCTGGTGGCGTTCGGACCGAGGGTCCCGGCCGTGGTCTGCATCACCGTCATGACCTCAACGCTATGACCTTGGAGTGCACTCCAAGCAAGCGCGTCCGGCGGGAAATCCACGGGACACGCGATCCGGCGGGTCGCTAGCGTGCGGGCATGAGCCTCGTACGCCGTGCCGTGGTCGAAGACGCGCAGGAAGTGCTCCGCCTGCGACAGGTGATGATCGATTCCATGGACCCCGGTGCTTCCACCGACTGGCAGGCGGAGTCCCTGCCCGCCCTGCGGACCAGACTGGCGGACCCGGACGGGAGCTTCGCGGCGTTCGTGGTCGACCACCCGGAGCGGCCGGACGCGCTGGCGGCGCTGGTGGTGGGGACGCTGGAGTACCGGATCGGCGGGCCGGGCCGTCCGGCGAACGGCCTGATCGGCTACGTCTTCAGCGTCGCCACCGACCCGGACGCCCGGCGCCGCGGGTACGCGCGCGCGTGCATGGACGAGCTGCTGGAGTGGTTCCGCGAGCGCGGCGCCGGGCACGTCATGCTCACGGCCTCCCCCGACGCCGAGCCCCTGTACGCGTCGATGGGCTTCACGCACGACGCGACCCCCTCGATGCGGCTGCACCTCTGAGCCGCTTAGGCTCGACGCCATGTCCTTGAACAGCCTCGCGTCGATCGAGAACTGGCCGGTCCCCACCGCGGCGGCGGGCGTCGTACGGGCCGACGGCACGGCCCTCGGCACCCACGGCCCCGTCGCGCACCGCTTCCCGCTCGCCTCGGTCACCAAGCCGCTGGCCGCCTACGCGGCGCTGGTGGCGTACGAGGAGGGCGCGATCGAGCTGGACGAGCCCGCCGGGCCGCCCGGGGCGACGGTCCGCCACCTGCTCGCGCACACCTCGGGGCTCGCCTTCGACGAGCACCGGGTGACCTCCGCGCCCGGGGAGCGCCGGCTGTACTCCAACGCCGGTTTCGAGCAGCTCGGCGACCACATCGCGAAGGCGGCGGACATGCCGTTCGCCGAGTACGCGCGGCAGGCGGTGCTGGAGCCGCTGGGCATGGCGCACACCTCGCTGGACGGCTCCCCGGCGAAGGACGGTGTCTCCACCGTCGAGGACCTGCTCCGCTTCGCCGCCGAGGTGCAGGCGCCCCGGCTGCTGGACCCGCGCACGGTCGCGGAGGCGATGACGGTCCAGTACCCGGGCACGAAGGGCGTCCTGCCGGGCTACGGCCACCAGAACCCCAACGACTGGGGCCTCGGCTTCGAGATCCGCGACGGCAAGTCCCCGCACTGGACCGGCGCCTCGTCCTCCCCGCGCGCCTTCGGCCACTTCGGCCAGTCCGGCACGTTCCTGTGGATCGACCCGGACGCCGCCCTGGCCTGCGTGGCCCTCACCGACCGCGCCTTCGGACCGTGGGCGGTCGAGGCGTGGCCGCCCTTCACGGACGCGGTGCTGGCCGAGGCACGGAGCCGGTCCTAGGCCATCTCCCACAGCAGCACCTCGGCCCGCGTCACCGCCACCGCCTCCACCCCTTCGGCGTCCGTGACGCGGGCCGCGTCGCCCGCGCCCAGTTCCGCGTCGCCGACGCGTACCTCGCCGCGCACGACGTGGACGTACAGGTACGCCCCGTCCGGCACCGCGGTCCGCTCCCCCGCGGCCAGGCGCCGCACGTGGAGCATCGCGCCCGCCTCCGGGACGGCGTACGGGGTGGAGTCGGCGATGCCGCGGACGATCTCGTAGCCGGGGTCGCCGCCGGGCTCGCGCGGGGCCAGCCACATCTGGACGAAGGTCAGCGGGACGGCGGCGTCGTTGCGTTCGACGTGGCGGACACCGCCCGCCGCGCTGAGGCGTTGCACGTCACCGGCGCGCACCACCGTCTCGTGGCCCGCGCTGTCGCGGTGGGTCAGCTCGCCCTCCACGACCCAGGTGACGATCTCGGTGTGGCTGTGCGGGTGCTCGTCGAAGCCGGCGCCGGGTGCGAGGCGCTCCTCGTTGCAGGCGAGCAGGGCGCCGAAGCGGAGGTTGTCGGGGTCGTAGTGGGGCCCGAAGGAGAAGGCGTGGCGGGAGACGATGCCCGCGGCCTCGTCGCCCCCGGGGTAGCGCTCGTCGGCGCGGCGTACGTCCATCACGTCGTTCACCGTAGCCCCGGCGGCACACCCGCCCGGCCCGATAAGGCAGTCTTGTCCCCGTGCCCGAACCCGAAACCGGCAAGCCCGACGCCCCCGCCCAGCCCGCCCACTCGCACACCGCGACGCTCAAGCGGCTGGAGCAGTCCTCCGGATCGCTCGCCGCGCAGGCCATCGCGCGCATGGACGAGACGCTGCCGTGGTACCGGGCGATGCCACCGGAGAACCGTTCCTGGATCGGGCTGGTCGCCCAGGCCGGCATCGCCGCGTTCACCGAGTGGTTCCGGCGGCCGGACGCGCCCCAGGCCATCTCCACCGACGTGTTCGGCACCGCGCCGCGCGAGCTGACCCGGGCGATCACGCTGCGGCAGACCGTGGAGATGGTGCGGACCACCATCGAGGTGATGGAGTCCGCGATCGACGAGGTCGCCGCCCCCGGTGACGAGTCGGTGCTGCGCGAGGCGCTGCTCGTGTACGCGCGGGAGATCGCCTTCGCGACCGCCCAGGTGTACGCGCAGGCCGCCGAGGCACGCGGTGCCTGGGACGCGCGCCTGGAGTCGCTGGTGGTGAACGCCGTGCTCAGCGGGGAGGCCGACGAGGGGGCCGTGTCGCGGGCCGCCGCCCTCGGCTGGAACTCGCCGGAGCACGTGTGCGTCGTGCTGGGCACCGCTCCCGACGGGGACTCCGAGCTGACCGTGGAGGCCATCCGGCGGGCGGCCCGGCACGCCAAGCTCCAGGTGCTGACCGGGGTGCTCGGGGACCGCCTGGTGGTGATCGCGGGAGGCCGCAACGACCCGCTGGCGGTGGCGAAGTCGCTGATCGGGCCGTTTGCCCAGGGGCCGGTCGTCGCCGGGCCCGTGGTGCCGGATTTGCAGGCCGCGACCCGGTCAGCCCAGGCCGCCGCAGCCGGGCTCAAGGCGTGCACCGCCTGGCAGGACGCGCCGCGCCCGGTGCTCGCCGACGATCTGCTGCCCGAGCGCGCGATCGCCTCGGACCCCTCGGCCCGTGAGCAACTGGTGGAGGAGATCTACAGACCGCTGGAGGAGGCGGGGGCGGCGCTCCTGGAGACGCTCAGCGTCTATCTCGAACAGGCGAGCAGTCTGGAGGGTGCCGCCCGGATGCTCTTCGTTCACCCGAACACCGTGCGCTACCGGCTCCGACGTGTGACTGACGTCACCGGATGGTCGCCCTCTGATGTACGGTCTGCGTTCACACTGCGGATCGCGCTCATCCTGGGGCGTCTCGCCGACGGAGATCCGCAGTCCTAGGATTTTGTGCAGGGTCCACAAAACCCGCCCCTGTTCTTCGTCCCTGTCCCCACGGGCGGTCGTGGCCGTCCTCAAGAGAGAGTGTGAGAGTGCTCGTACTCGTCGCTCCCGGCCAGGGTGCCCAGACGCCCGGCTTCCTGACTGACTGGCTCGCCCTCCCCGGCGCCGCGGACCGCGTCGCCGCGTGGTCCGACGCCATCGGACTCGATCTCGCCCACTTCGGCACCAAGGCCGACGCGGACGAGATCCGAGACACGTCCGTGGCCCAGCCGCTGCTGGTCGCCGCCGGAATCCTCTCCGCCGCGGCACTCGGTGACATCTCCGACATCGCGCCCGGCGCGGTCGCGGGCCACAGCGTCGGCGAGATCACCGCGGCCGTCTTCGCGGGCGTCCTCGACGACACCGCCGCGCTGACCCTCGTACGCCGCCGTGGTCTGGCCATGGCCGAGGCCGCCGCGGTGACCGAGACCGGCATGTCGGCGCTGCTCGGCGGCGACCCCGAGGTGAGCGTCGCGCACCTGGAGAAGCTCGGCCTGACCCCGGCGAACGTGAACGGCGCCGGTCAGATCGTGGCGGCCGGCACCATGGCGCAGCTGGCCGCGCTGAGCGAGGACAAGCCCGAGGGCGTCCGCAAGGTCGTGCCGCTGAAGGTGGCCGGTGCCTTCCACACGCACCACATGGCGGCCGCGGTGGACAGCCTCGCCGAGGCCGCGAAGGCCCTGACGCCGGCCGACCCGAAGGTGACGTACGTCTCCAACAAGGACGGCCGGACCGTCGCCGCCGGCACCGAGGTGCTGGACCGGCTCGTCGGCCAGGTCGCCAACCCGGTGCGCTGGGACCTGTGCATGGAGACGTTCAAGGAACTGGGCGTCACCGCGGTCATCGAGGTGTGTCCGGGCGGCACGCTGACCGGGCTGGCCAAGCGGGCGCTGCCCGGCGTGCGGACGCTGGCCCTGAAGACCCCCGCCGACCTCGACGCGGCCCGCGAGCTCGTCGCCGAGCACACCCAGGCCTGACAAGGAGCGCGAGAGCATGTCGAAGATCAAGCCCAGCAAGGGCGCCCCGTACGCGCGCATCCTCGGCGTCGGCGGATACCGTCCGACCCGGGTGGTGCCGAACGAGGTGATCCTCGAGAAGATCGACTCGTCCGACGAGTGGATCCGCTCGCGCTCCGGCATCGAGACCCGGCACTGGGCCGGTCCCGAGGAGACCGTCGCCGCGATGTCCGTGGAGGCGTCCGGCAAGGCGCTCGCGGACGCCGGGATCGACGCCTCCCGGATCGGCGCCGTGGTCGTCTCGACCGTGTCGCACTTCAGCCAGACCCCGGCCATCGCCACCGAGATCGCCGACCGGCTCGGCACGGACAGGGCCGCGGCCTTCGACATCTCGGCGGGCTGCGCGGGCTTCGGCTACGGCCTGACCCTGGCCAAGGGCATGATCGTCGAGGGCTCGGCCGAGTACGTGCTGGTCATCGGCGTGGAGCGGCTCTCGGACCTGACCGACCTGGAGGACCGGGCCACGGCCTTCCTGTTCGGCGACGGGGCCGGCGCGGTGGTGGTCGGCCCGTCCCAGGAGCCGGCGATCGGTCCGACGGTCTGGGGCTCGGAGGGCGACAAGGCCGAAACGATCAAGCAGACGGTCCCCTGGGACCGCTTCCTCCCCCACCTCCGGCTCCGCTCCGGCGGGGGGACCCCCACCGGCGACGTCTCCGAACTGCCCGTCGACTCCGCGGGCAACGTCAAGTTTCCTGCGATCACGCAGGAGGGCCAGGCGGTGTTCCGCTGGGCCGTGTTCGAGATGGCGAAGGTCGCGCAGCAGGCGCTGGACGCGGCCGGGATCAGCCCGGACGACCTGGACGTCTTCATCCCGCACCAGGCCAACGTGCGGATCATCGACTCGATGGTGAAGACACTGAAGCTGCCGGAGCACGTCACGGTCGCCCGTGACATCCGCACCACCGGCAACACCTCGGCCGCCTCGATTCCGCTCGCCATGGAGCGGCTCCTGGCGACCGGCGACGCGAAGAGCGGCGACACCGCGCTCGTCATCGGCTTCGGGGCGGGTCTCGTCTACGCCGCGACGGTCGTTACCCTCCCCTAGGCACTCCGTGCCGGATCACGCGGTCCGGAACGGAGAGCAGCAACACCCGCCGCCGACGCGGCGGGCCGCCACACCCTCTGGACAACAAAGAAGGAGCGCCATCATGGCCGCCACTCAGGAAGAGATCGTCGCCGGTCTCGCGGAGATCGTGAACGAGATCGCCGGCATCCCGGTTGAGGACGTCCAGCTGGACAAGTCCTTCACCGACGACCTGGACGTCGACTCGCTGTCCATGGTCGAGGTCGTCGTCGCCGCCGAAGAGCGCTTCGACGTCAAGATCCCGGACGAGGACGTCAAGAACCTCAAGACCGTCGGCGACGCGACGAAGTACATCCTCGACCACCAGGCCTGATCTTCCGATACTCGGGCACACCCCGAGTATCGGGCAGATCCGGGCAGACTGCCCCGCCACCCGGCGGTGGCGCCGTACGAATCCGTATCCCGTTGGAGAAAGAATTCCCGTGAGCTCGACCAATCGCACCGTGGTCGTCACCGGTATCGGCGCAACCACACCGCTGGGTGGCGACGCAGCCTCGACCTGGGAGGGCCTGGTCGCCGGCACGTCCGGAGCCAAGCCCCTGGAGCAGGAGTGGGCCGCCGACCAGGCGGTCCGCATCGCCGCGCCCGCCGCCGTCGACCCCTCCGAGGTCATCCCGCGGCCGCAGGCCCGCCGCCTGGACCGCTCGGCGCAGTTCGCGCTGATCGCGGCGCAGGAGGCGTGGAAGGACGCCGGGTACGTCGGCAAGGCGGGCGAGAGCCCCGCCGAGGACGGCGCGGCCCACGTCGACCCCGACCGGCTCGGCGCGGTCATCGCCTCCGGCATCGGCGGCGTGACCACGCTGCTCGACCAGTACGACGTGCTGAAGGAGAAGGGCGTCCGCCGCGTCTCCCCGCACACCGTCCCCATGCTGATGCCGAACGGCCCCTCGGCCAACGTGGGCCTGGCCGTGGGCGCCCGCGCGGGCGTGCACACCCCGGTCTCGGCCTGCGCCTCGGGCGCCGAGGCCATCGGCTACGCCATCGAGATGATCCGCACCGGCCGCGCCGACGTCGTCGTCGCGGGTGGCACGGAGGCTGCGATCCACCCGCTGCCCATCGCCGCGTTCGGCAACATGATGGCGATGTCCAAGAACAACGACGACCCGCAGGGTGCCTCGCGCCCCTTCGACACGGCGCGCGACGGCTTCGTCCTCGGTGAGGGCGCCGGCGTCCTGGTCCTGGAGTCCGCCGAGCACGCCGCCGCGCGCGGCGCCCGCGTCTACGCGGAGGCGGTCGGCCAGGGCGTCTCCGCCGACAGCCACGACATCGTGCAGCCGGAGCCGGAGGGCCGCGGCATCTCCGCCGCGCTCCAGAACCTGCTGGACCGCAACGACCTGGACCCGGCGGAGATCGTGCACGTCAACGCGCACGCCACCTCGACGCCGGCCGGTGACATCGCCGAGCTGAAGGCGCTGCGCAAGGTCCTCGGCGACGACGTCGACCACATGGCGGTCTCCGCCACCAAGTCGATGACCGGTCACCTCCTCGGTGGCGCGGGCGGCGTGGAGTCGGTGGCGACCGTGCTCGCGCTGTACCACCGGGTGGCGCCGCCGACCATCAACGTGGAGAACCTCGACCCGGAGGCCGAGGCCAACGCGGACATCGTCCGCGGCGAGGCCCGGAAGCTGCCGGTCGAGGGCCGTATCGCCGCGCTGAACGACTCGTTCGGCTTCGGCGGCCACAACGTGGTGCTCGCGTTCCGGTCGGTCTGAGCGACCGCCGTACGCGCGTGAAGAGGGCCCCCACCGGACGGTGGGGGCCCTCTTCACGTGTGCGCGGGCCGGGTGGGGCGGGGCGTCACACCACCTGGTGCAGCCAGCGGACCGGGGCGCCCTCGCCCGCGTGGCGGAAGGGCTCCAGCTCGTCGTCCCAGGGCTTGCCGAGGAGCTTGGCGAGGTCCGACTCGAGGTCCGTCTCGCCGCGCTGGGAGCGGACCAGGGCGGCGCGCAGCCGGTCCTCGGGGATCATGATGTCGCCGTGCATGCCGGTGACGGCGTGGAAGATGCCGAGGTCCGGGGTGCAGCTGTAGCGCTCGCCCTCGGCGTTCGTGGAGGGTTCCGCGGTGACCTCGAAGCGCAGCAGTTGCCAGCCGCGCAGTGCGGAGGCGAGCTTGGAGGCGATGCCGGGCTGTCCCTGCCAGGAGAACTCCGAGCGCCAGGTGCCGGGCGCGGCGGGCTGTCGGATCCAGTCCAGGCCGACGCGGGTGCCGAGCACCCCGGCGATGGCCCACTCGACGTGCGGGCACAGCGCGCGCGGCGCGGAGTGCACGTACAGGACTCCACGTGTCGTCACCGGAACCTCCGGGCTGAGCGGGACATCTCGGAACGGGGTGGAACGGCCGTGACCGGGCGGGCCACGTTGATGGCGAGGCTACCGTGCGACGGGGCAAGGAGTGTGACGTACCGTCGGTCCCGCCGCCGACAAACCTCCGCCATTCACCCGGCAGGACGCTTGTACGGGTGTGAGACGTTGCATCGCCGGCGTCGGGAACCCTCGCGCGGTGTCATGGGTTGAGCACGGTGGAGGCACGAGGCGAGGGGTGGGACCGGTATGGGGCGAGGGACGGAGCAGGGGACGCGGTACGGGCGCCGCCGGGCGCGTGCCGCGCTCGCCGTGCTGACCGCCGCCGTCCTGGGCGCGGGTGCGGCGGGCTGTGACGCGGCGGGCGGCGACTCCCCCGCTCCGTCCGGCAGCCCGTCGAAGCGGACGAGGACGGCGCCCGCCTGGGACCCGAGCCCGGCGTCCGTCGCCGCCGTGGGCGACTCCATCACGCGCGGCTTCGACGCCTGCGCGGTGCTGTCGGACTGCCCGGAGGTGTCGTGGGCGACCGGCAGCAGTGCGAAGGTCGACTCGCTCGCCGTACGGCTGCTGGGGAAGGCGGACGCGGCCGGGCACAGCTGGAACTACGCGGTGACCGGGGCCCGGATGGCGGATCTGACCGCTCAGGTGACGCGGGCGGCGCGGCGCGAGCCGGAGCTGGTGGCGGTGATGGCCGGGGCGAACGACGCGTGCCGGTCCACGACCTCGGCGATGACGCCGGTGGCGGACTTCCGGGCCCAGTTCCAGGAGGCGATGGCCACCCTGCGCGCGAAGCTCCCCAAGGCGCAGGTGTACGTGTCGAGCATCCCGGACCTGAAGCGGCTGTGGTCCCAGGGGCGCACCAACGCGCTGGGCAAGCAGGTGTGGAAGCTGGGCCTGTGCCCGTCGATGCTGGGCGACGCGGACTCCATGGACGCGGCGGCGACCCTGCGGCGCAACACGGTGCGGGACCGGGTGGAGGACTACAACGAGGTGCTGCGGGAGGTCTGCGCGAAGGACCGGCGGTGCCGCACCGACGACGGCGCGGTGCACGCGTACCGGTTCGGCACGGACCAGTTGAGCCACTGGGACTGGTTCCACCCGAGCGTGGACGGCCAGGCGCGGCTGGCGGAGATCGCCTACCGCGCGGTCACCGCGAAGAGTCCCTGACCCGGCCGCTGACCTGGGCGTGTCCTAGAGTTCCGCCCATGAGCGAACTCTTCGGCACCCTGTCCGACGGCACCCCGGTACACCGCTGGACCCTGGAGCGGGCCGGCGTACGGGTACGGGTCCTGTCGTACGGCGGGATCGTGCAGTCGGCCGAGGTCCCGGACCGGGACGGCGACACCGCCGACGTGGTGCTGGGGTTCGCGGACCTGGACGGCTATCTGACGCACCCGGAGCCCTACTTCGGCGCGCTGGTCGGGCGGTACGCCAACCGGATCGCGGGCGGGCGCTTCCCGCTGGACGACCGGACGTACGCGCTGGCGCTCAACGACGGGCCGAACTCGCTGCACGGCGGCGAGCGCGGCTTCGACAAGCGCGTGTGGGACGTGGAACCGGTCGCCCACGGCGTCCGGCTGAGCCGGGTCTCCCCGCACGGCGAGGAGGGCTTCCCGGGGCGCCTGGAGATGTCGGCGACGTACACGCTGGACGGGTCGGGCGCGCTGCGGATCGGGTACGAGGCGGTCACGGACGCGCCGACGGTGCTGAACCCGACCAACCACAGCTACTTCAACCTGGGCGGCTCCGGGCACACGGGCGGGCACGAACTGCGGCTGGCCGCCTCCCGGATCACGCCGGTCGACGCCGCCCTGATCCCGACGGGCGGCCTGGACGACGTGACGGACACCCGCTTCGACTTCCGGCGGGCGCGCAAGATCGGCTCGGGCTACGACCACAACTTCGTCCTCGACAAGGGCGTGACCGCCACTGCCGAGGAGGTCGCCGAGCTGTACGACCCGGCGTCGGGGCGGGTGCTCACGGTGGCGACGACCGAGCCGGGGCTCCAGCTGTACACCGCCGACCACCTGGGCGCGCCCTTCGCCCCCGGTGACGGCGTCGCGCTGGAGACCCAGCACTTCCCGGACTCCCCGAACCGGCCCGGCTTCCCGAGCACGGTGCTGCGGCCGGGCGAGGTGTTCCGCTCGGAGACGGTGTACGGCTTCTCGGTCCGCCGGTAGGCCCCCGGGAGGGCTGAGCCCCGGCCCGGCCGTCAGGTCCCGGACCGGGGCTGTTCACGGGGGACGCGCTCGCGGGCGTCCCGCGTCAGACGGTAATCGCCGCGGTGATCCGGCGGTCCGCGATCGGGTGTGCGATCAGGAGTTCGTACGAACCCTTCACAAACGGCCACGAGTCGGTCGGTCACGCGCCATGGCGCATCCCCCTTCCGTCACGCGATACTGCCGCCGTTCCGGCAGCACCCCACGGCGACGGAAGGACCTGGACTCCCTTGGCACCTCTACGTGTTCGGATCGGCGTACTCGGACTGGCCCTGGTGGCGGGGCTCGCGGCCCCCACGACGGCGACGGCGGCCGGGGCGGCTCCCCCGGCGGGCGCCGCCCCCGCACCGACCGTCGAGGAGCGGCGGCTCGACGGGGACGTGCCCCAGGAGATCCTGCGGCGCTCCGGATTCGCCGCGGTGGCACCGGCGTTCGCCCGGGGGCTCGGGCGCGCGGACTCCTACCGCGAGGCGAGTGCCGTCGTGGCGCACGAGGGCGCGGCGCTGTGGCGGCGGGCGGTGGACCGGGTGCAGGGGCGCGGGCCGGCCCGCGGGGACCTCAGCCGCGACGACGACCGGCCGCTGTACTGGGCGCGGCTCGGGATGACGCGGGAACTGCGCACCTGGGAGCCCGGGTTCGCGCTGAGCGAGCGGCAGCGGGCCGCGCTGCTGACGGAGCTGGAGCGCGCCTCGCGCGGCCAGCGCGACCTGCGCCTGCCGCGCGACGGACACGGCGGGCACCGCAAGGGGCTGAAGCGGGTGCTGCTCACCGGCTTCGACCCGTTCACGCTGGACCGGGACATCCGGATCTCCAACCCGTCCGGCGCCGTCGCGCTCGCGCTGGACGGCACGGTGATCGACACCCCGGGCGGTCCCGCCCGGGTGGAGACGGCCGTGTTCCCGGTGCGCTGGCGGGACTTCGCCGAGGGGGCGGTGGAGCGGGCGCTGCGGCCGTACCTCCCCCGTGTCGACCTGTTCACCACGGTGAGCCAGGGCCGGGTCGGGCGGTTCGACGTGGAGCGGACCAACGGGGCCTGGCGGGGCGGCTTCCCGGACAACGACAACGTCTCCCGCACGGAGACCGTCCCGGTGGCGGACCCGGCCTCGCAGCCGCAGTGGACGACGACCACGCTGCCGTACGCGGCGATCACGGCCGCGGACACCGGCCGCTTCCCGGTGTACGACAACACGAGAGTGACGGAGATCCCGGCGGGAGGCACCGAGGCGGTCGTACGACCCGACGGGCCCACGCCCGGTTCGACGGCCCGGGAGGGCGGCGGCGGGAACTACCTCTCCAACGAGATCGCCTACCGCGCGACGCTGCTGCGGGACCGGCTCGGGCTGCGCGGCACGCTGCCGGGCGGGCACGTGCACACACCGGTGCTGCAATTCGGGGCCGGGAACACCGATCCGGCGACCGGGTCGGTCACCGACCCGGAGTTCGTGCGCAACCGGCTGGACATCGTGGCGCAGACCCGGGCGATCGTGGCCGTAGCGGTCAGTGCCTCGGGGCCGGAGCGGGGCTGACCGCCGGGTCGGCCGGGCCGTCCCCGGTCCGGTCCTCGGCGCCGTCGCGGGTCTCCTCGCCCAGCAGTTCCCGGGCGAGGAGCGTGGCGCCCGCGACCGCGCCCGGCATCAGGAACACGGCGACGAACGGCACCAGGAAGGACACGCCCAGCGGGGTGCCGAAGCCCCAGACCAGCATCCTGCGGGAGCGCAGCAGGGCGAGGCGGTCGCGCAGTTCGACCCCGCGGCGCTGGAGGGCGACGGCGGCCAGCTCCTCGGTGAGGAAGAAGCCGGTGACGAAGAAGCCGACCACCGGGACCACGGTCTGGCCGACGACCGGGATGAACCCCAGCGCGAAGAGCAGCACGCCCCAGAGCGCGGCGCGGACCAGGATCCGCAGGCTGTCGCGGCCGGAGATCCACAGCTCGCGCCAGAGCGGCAGGCCGGACTCGGGAGCGGTGCCGTCCGGGGAGACGTCCCGGTCGACGCGCTCGGAGAGGGCCTCGTAGAAGGGCTGGCCGACCAGCAGGGTGACCGCGGTGAAGGTGAGCACGGCCAGGAGCAGGGCCAGGGCGAAGAGCACGGCGGTGAGGAAGCCGCGGAAGAGCCCGAGCCAGGGGCTCGACCAGTCGTCGGCGAAGGGGGTCGCCCAGCCGACGACGTCCTCGCCCCACAGCGCGAGCGCGACCAGCACGCCCACGTACAGGACCAGGGTGATCAGGCCCGGGACGAGCCCGAAGCCGTAGCTCCGGCCGTGCCGGGCCACCCACCGCTGGCCCTTGAGAAGGTGGCCGAACCCCGCCCCGAGATCACGCATGGGCGGCACTCTACCGGTCGGCGCGCCCGCCCCTTCTCGCTCAGGCGAGCGTCACGGTGATGTCGCCGCGGGTCGCCTTCGAGTACGGGCAGACCTGGTGGGCCTTCTCGACCAGCGACCGCGCGGTGGCGGCGTCGACGGACGGGATCTCGGCGGAGATCTCGACGATGATCCCGAAGCCGTCGTCGTTCTTGCCGATCCCGACCTTCGCGGTGACGGTGGAACCGGTGATGTCGGCGCCCTCCTGGCGGGCCACGACGCCGAGCGCGCCCTGGAAGCAGGCGCTGTACCCGGCGGCGAACAGCTGCTCCGGGTTGGTGCCGGCGCCGTTGCCGCCCATCTCCTTGGGCGGGTTCACGACGACGTCGAGCTTGCCGTCGTCGGTGGCCACCCGGCCGTCGCGGCCGTTCTCGGCGGTGGCGACGGCGGTGTAGAGGACTTCGGACTGCTGGATGGGCATACGGGTGTCTTCCTCCTCGGTCCGCCGTGACTCGCGCCCACGATCACGACGGATTTCGGAATGACGCTACCGCATGCCGGAAGTCCAGTGAAGCCCGTCCTCTCCCTGCCGGAGGTCAGAGGAGGTCAGAGCTTGACGATCATCTTTCCGGTGTTGTCGCCGCGCAGGACCCCGAGGAACGCCTCCAGGTTGTTCTCGATGCCCTCGACGACCGTCTCGCGGTACTTCAGCGCGCCCTCGCGGACCCAGGGGCCGACCTCCTCGACGAACTGCGGCTGGAGGTCGTAGTGGTCGCCGACCAGGAAGCCCTCGATGCGGCCGCGGGTCTGGATGAGGCGGGCGAGGTTCTTCGGGCCGGGCGCGGGCTCGGTGTTGTTGTAGACGGAGATCGCGCCGCAGATGGCGATGCGGCCGTTGAGGTTGAGGGAGCCGATGGCGGCCTCCAGGTGGTCGCCGCCCACGTTGTCGAAGTAGACGTCGACGCCGTCCGGGGCGGCGGCCCGCAGCTGCTCGCTCACCGGGCCGTTCTTGTAGTTGAAGGCGGCGTCGAAGCCGTACTCGTCGAGGAGCAGCTTGACCTTCTCGTCCGAGCCGGCCGAGCCGATGACCCGCGAGGCGCCCTTGAGCTTGGCGATCTGGCCCACCTGGCTGCCGACGGCACCCGCGGCGCCGGAGACGAAGACGGAGTCGCCCTCCTTGAAGGCGGCCGTGCGCAGCAGACCGGCGTAGGCGGTGAGCCCGGTCATGCCGAGCACGCCCAGGTACGTCGACAGCGGCGCCGCGTCCGGGTCCACCTTGACGGCGTTGCCCGCGTCCACGGCGGCGTACTCGCGCCAGCCGAAGAAGTGCAGGACGTGGTCGCCGACGGCGAGGCCCTCGGCGTTGGAGGCGACGACCTCGCCGACCGCGCCGCCCAGCATGGGCTTGCCCAGCTCGTAGGGGGCGGCGTAGGACTTGGCGGCACTCATGCGCCCGCGCATGTAGGGGTCGACGGAGACGTACAGGTTGCGTACCAGCACCTGTCCGTCACCCGGGGCGGGGACCTCCGCCTCGACGAGCGCGAAGTCCTCGGGCTTGGGCCAGCCGACCGGGCGGGTGACCAGGTGCCACTCGCGGTTGACGGCGGGGAGGGCGGGGGAGTCGGTCATGAGGCACCTTTCCTGGGGCTTGCTCGGGGTTTGCCTGCCGAGAATGTTTCAGGCTCTGAAACAACCATGCGGCTGAACATTTCAGGTTGTCAAACAAATGGGTACCCTGGATTCCATGGCCCCACCACGCGACACCACGCACCGACCCGACGCTCTCACCCTCGAAGTCGTCGAGCTGATCGGTGAGGTCGTGGCCCGCTTCCACGCGGACTACGAGGAGGCGGCGGCGGAGCGCGCCCTGACCGGGGCGCAGGCCAAGCTGCTGAGCCTGCTGTCGCTGGAGCCGCTGCCGATGCGGAAGCTGGCCCAGAAGCTGAAGTGCGAGCCGTCGAACGTCACGGGGATCGTGGACCGGCTGGAGGCGCGGGGGCTGGTCGAGCGCCGACCCGACCCCGGCGACCGCCGGGTGAAGGTCGCGGCGGCCACGGAGGAGGGCCGCCGGGTGGCACGGGGGCTGCGGGAGTCCCTGCGCTTCGCCCGGGAGCCGCTGGCGGGACTGTCGGAGGGCGAGCGGATGGCCCTCCGGGACGCGCTGCGCCTGATGGTCGGGGAGGGCTCGCGGGAGGGCTGACCCTCACCGCCCAGTGTCAGGCGTGGCGCGGGCGAGGCAGCAGGGCGAACGCGCTCTCCGCAATCGCGGTCAGGCGGTCGGGGCTGTGGCCGTACGCGCCTACGACATCGGTCCCGCGGACGAGGGTCAGCAGAAGGTACGCAAGGTCGTCGGCGTCCGCGTCGGGGTCGATGTCGCCGTTGCGCTGCGCCGCTCGCAGGCACTCGGCCACCGCTGACGCGACCACGGTGAAGCAGTCGTTGGCCACGCGTTGCACCTCGGCGTCGGAGGCGCCGATCTCCAGGGCCATCTTGGCGGCGAAGCAGGCCGCCGCCGCCCGGTCGGGGGCGGGGGGCACGTCGGCAGCGAGTGGCACGCCGTGGACGGCGCGGAGCAAGTACGCGTGCAGTCGTTCCAGGGCGCCCTCGTCCGGTCCGGCGAGTGCCTGCGGCACAAACTGCCCCAGCCGGGCGAAGTACCCGGCCATCGCCCGCAGCAGCACGCCGTGCTTGCCGTCGAACGCGGCGTAGAGGCTGCCGCGGCCCAGGCCGGTGGCGGCGCTGATGTCGTCGACGCTCGTGCCGTTGTACCCCGAGGTGCGGAACTGCCGCTCGGCGGCATGGAGGACGTGGTCGGGGTCGAAGCTTCGCGGTCTCGCCATACCTCGACGGTAAAGCCGGCCCGGCATATTTGACAACCCAGTACAGAACCGCCTAGGTTTCTGACTGTTCAGTACATAACTGTCCTGAGCTCATCGGACAGGCTGCGGGCACCCCTGGCGCCAGGCAGGCCGGCGAGGCCCGGTCCCGGCGCGGGGCCCCTCCCGCACCGCGAACATCCCGTGACGGTCACCGACCGCATCCTCGGCTTTCCGCACAGCCGCTCCCCCTCCCACCGCCCAGAACTCAAAGGGTTGACCGAACCATGACTGATCAGGACAGGCAGGAGGCCACGACTGTGGCGCCTCCTCCGTACGCGAGCGACGCACTGGCCGAGGGGACCGTCGACGTGGTGGTGATCGGCGGGGGCGCCGCGGGGCTGAACGGTGCGCTGATCCTCGCCCGCTCCCGCCGCTCGGTCGTCGTGATCGACAGCGGCTCTCCGCGCAACGCGCCCGCGGAGGCCATGCACGGCTTCATCGTCCTGGACGGCACCCCGCCGTTCGAGATCCTTCGCCGGGGCCGGGAGCAGGTGCGCCAGTACGGCGGACGCGTCGTGTTCGGCGAGGTGGCCTCGGCCGAGTCCGCCGCCCCGTCGGCGGACGGGGACCTGCGGTTCACCGTCACCCTGGCCGACGGCCGCCGCATCACCGCCCGCCGCATCCTGGTGGCCACCGGCCTCACGGATGTGCTGCCGCAGGTGCCCGGGCTCGCCGAGCACTGGGGGCACGGTGTGGTGCACTGCCCGTACTGCCACGGCTGGGAGGTGCGCGACGAGCCCATCGGCATCCTCGCCACCGGCCCCGCCTCCGTCGGCCACGCGTATCTGTTCCGCCAGCTGACCGAGGACCTGACCTACTTCACCCACGGCACCGAACTGGACGAGGACAGCCGCGCCCGCTTCGCCGCCCGCGGCATCCGCGTCATCGACACCCCGGTCACCGAGGTCGTCGGCGACGAGGACGGTGCCCTCGCGGGGGTGCGCCTGGCCGACGGCCGGGTCGTGGCCCGCCGCGTCCTCGCGGTCACCCCGCGGATGGAGGCCCGCACCCGGGGCCTGGAGGGTCTGGGCCTGCAGGTGCAGGATCTGCCGAACCACATGGGCCGCGGTGTCGCCTCCGGCACGGCCGGCTCCACCGAGGTGCCGGGGGTGTGGGTGGCCGGCAACGCCACCGATCCGGTCGCCCAGGTCGGGGCCTCCGCAGCGGCCGGCGCGCTGGCCGGTGACTACATCAACAGGATGCTGGCCACCGCGGACACCGACGCGGCCGTCCGGGGGAGCCACTGATGTCCTTCCTTGCGAACACCCCCGTGGAGAAGATGACCGGGCCGTACGCGCGGCGCTGGTGGGCACTGCTCGTGCTGTGCCTGAGCCTGCTGATCACGGTGATGGCGAATACGTCGCTGATCGTCGCCGCCCCCGACATGACCACCGACCTGGGCCTGAGCAGCAGTGATCTGCAGTGGGTCGTCGACAGCTACACCGTTCCGTACGCGGCGCTGATGCTGGTGCTCGGCGCGATCGGCGACAAGTACAGCCGGCGCGGCGCGCTGGTCCTCGGACTGCTGATCTTCGCCGGCGGTTCGGTGATGGGGAGCATGGTCGACGAGACCTCGCTGGTCGTCGTGGCCCGCGCGATCATGGGTGTGGGCGCCGCGGTCGTGATGCCGGCCACGCTGTCCCTGGTGGTCGCGACCTTCCCCCGGAGCGAGCGGGCCAAGGCCATCACCGCCTGGGCCGCGACCTCCGGGGTGGCGATAGCCGTCGGCCCGCTGGTCTCCGGCTGGCTGCTCGAAGACCACGCCTGGGGCTCGACCTTCCTGATCAACGTGCCGATCGCCGTCCTCGCCGTGTTCGGCGCGCTCGCCCTGGTACCGCCGTCCAAGGCGGAGGGCATGGGCCGGATCGACTACGTCGGCGGTCTGCTGTCGATCGTCACCGTCGGCTCCCTGATCTACGCCGCCATCGAGGGCCCGCACGCCGGCTGGGGCGTCGGCCCCGTCACCGCCGCCGTGGTCGCCGGTGTCGGTCTCGTCGCCTTCGTCGCCTGGGAGCTGCGGCACCCGCACCCGATGCTGGACGTCCGGAAGTTCGCGCTGCGGCCCTTCAGCGGCTCGATGCTCGCGGTGATGTTCTTCTTCTTCGGCATGTTCGCCGTCATCTACTACGCGACGCAGTTCCTGCAGTTCGTCCTCGGCTACGGCGCCCTGGACACGGGTGTACGGCTGCTGCCGCTGGGCGGTGCGGTGTTCCTCGGGTCCGCGGTGACCGGGGTGCTCGCCCCGAAGCTGGGGGTGCGGGTGATGGCCGTGACCGGCCTGGCCCTCGGCACGGCGGGCATGTTCCTGCTCACCCAGATCGACCAGGGGTCGACGTACGGGGACTTCCTGGCGCCGCTGATGATGCTGGGCCTCGCGCTCGGACTGGCCATCTCCCCGGCGACCGACACGATCATGGGTTCCTTCCCCGAGTCCGAGCTGGGCGTCGGCGGCGGGGTCAACGACACCGCGCTGGAACTCGGCGGGGCGCTGGGCATCGCGGTGCTGGGCTCGCTGCTGGGCACGGCCTACCGGGACGAGCTGACCGACCTGGTCGGCAACCGGCTCCCGGGCGAGGCGATGGAGACCGCCAAGGACTCGGTCGGCGCCGGTCTGGCCGTCGCGGAGCGGGTCGGGCAGGACCCCTCCGCCGGGCCCCAGCAGGCCCAGGCCGCCGTGGACGCCGTGCACCAGGCCTTCGCCCACGGAGTCGCCCAGACCAGCCTCATCGGCGGGATCATCATGGCCGCCGGAACACTGATCGTCCTCGCCATCCTGCCGGGCCGGCGCGGATTCGCGCAGCAGAGCGCCGGGCCGGGGGCCGGGACGACGGCGAGCAAGGCGGCGGCTGAGCGGGAGCACACCGGGGCCACCCGCTAGCTCGCCGGCGGGGCGTCCGCGAAACGCCTTACGTGCACCACCACAGGAACCGGTCGCAGGTTTGCGTCGGGGTCGGGTCCGGGGACTGGGGCGGGGTGGGGGTCGTCGTCGGGGGTGGGGGGTCGTCGGACTCGGGGGGTGACGGGTCCGGGTTCGCGGGGTCGGTCGGGGCCGGGGAGTGGGGGCGGGAGGACGGTGCAGGGGCGGAGCCGGTCGCCGTCCCGGGCTCCGTCGTCGCGGTGGAGGACGACGGGGACGGCGACACCGTTGTCGACGCCGATGCGTCGGGGGACGGGGTGCCCGAGGCCGTGGTCGTCGGCGAGGGGGCGTCGACCGGGACCGCCGACGCCCCCTCCCCCACCTCTTCCCTCGCCTCGCCGTCCGTGGTCTCGCCGCCCGCCGCGGCCGGCTTGTCCGGGGAGTGCGGGGCGTCCGTGCCGAGTTCGGCGAGGCTCAGTCCGCCGGCGGCCAGGACGAAGCCCGCGGCGACCAGCAGGGTCCGGCGGCGGCGCCTGCGGTGTGCGGCGGCCTTGCGGTCGCGGCGGCTGGACCGGTCGCCGGGGGTGGCGTCGTCCGTACCGTCGCCGGAGTTCTCGTCGGGCGCCGCCGCCTCGTCCGCGCGTCGCGGCGGGATCTCCTCACGCGCCGTCAGGTGAGCGTCCGGGGCGCCGAGTTCCTGGGCGGGCGTGCCGCACCCCGGGCAGGCGAGGGCGCCGTTGAGGTGCCGTCGGCACGGGTGGCAGTAGTCCATGACGCGGGAAGATTAAGTTCCGGGACGGGCGCGTTCCTAGAGGCCACTGTGAAGGTTGTGTGGGGAAGCACGCGAGGCGGCCGCTCCCCGACTTTCGAAACTGCCGAAACCGTTATGTGTCCGACCCATTGACACTCCGCGCACCCCGTCCTTACTGTCACGCCAGCATTTCGAACGAGTGACGAAATATCGAACAGAGTGAAGGGCAGCCTCCGTGCGCATCACCGGAATCAGCACACACGTGGTCGGGACGCCGTGGCGCAACCTGACCTACGTCCAGGTGCACACCGACGAGGGCATCACCGGAGTCGGCGAGACCCGGATGCTGGGGCACACCGACGCGCTCCTCGGCTATCTGAAGGAGGCCGAGGCCAACCACATTCTCGGCTCCGACCCGTTCGCTGTCGAGGACCTGGTCCGCCGCATGAAGTACGGCGACTACGGCCGCGCGGGCGAGATCGTGATGTCCGGCATCGCGGTCGTCGAGATGGCGTGCTGGGACATCAAGGGCAAGGCCCTCGGCGTCCCCGTGTGGCAGCTGCTGGGCGGGAAGGTCACCGACAAGGTCAAGGCGTACGCCAACGGGTGGTACACCACCGAGCGGACGCCGGAGGCGTACCACAAGGCCGCGCAGGGGGTCATGGAGCGCGGATACCGGGCGCTGAAGATCGACCCGTTCGGCACCGGGCACTTCGAGCTGGACCAGCAGCAGACGAACTACGCGGTGTCGCTGATCGAGGCCGTGCGGGACGCCATCGGGCCCGACGCCGAGCTGATGCTGGAGATGCACGGCCGGTTCTCGCCCTCCACGGCCGTCCGGCTCGCGCGGGAACTCGCGCCGTTCAAGCCGGCCTGGCTGGAGGAGCCGGTGCCGCCGGAGAACCTCAAGGCGCTGAAGAAGGTCGCCGAGAAGGTCGAGATCCCGGTCGCCACCGGTGAGCGCATCCACGACCGGATCGAGTTCCGCGAGCTGTTCGAGGACCAGTCGGTGGACGTCATCCAGCCCGACGTCGGTCACATCGGCGGCATCTGGGAGACCCGGAAGCTGGCCGCGACCGCCGAGACGCACTACACGCTGGTCGCCCCGCACAACGTCGGCGGGTCCGTGCTCACCGCCGCCAGCCTCCAGGTCGGGTTCACCTCGCCGAACTTCAAGATCCTGGAGCACTTCAACGACTTCGCGGACGCGGAGATCAAGAAGGTGGTGAAGGGCGCCCCGCAGGTGGACCCGGAGGACGGGTGCTTCCACCTGTCCGACGCGCCCGGTCTCGGGGTCGAGCTGGACACCGACGCGGCGGCCGAGTTCCCGCAGCAGCAGGCGCGGTTCGACCTGTGGGCCGAGGGCTGGGAGAAGCGCGCCCCCAAGGGGACCGGGGCATGAGCGGCGCGGTCGTCGTCGAGGCACCGGGCGAGCACCGGCTGGTGCCGCACGAGCCGCGCGAACCGGGGCCCGGCGAGGCGCTGGTGCGGGTGCACGCCGCCGGGATCTGCGGCAGCGACCGGGAGGTCTACCAGGGCAACCGCCCCGAGGGGTACGTGCGGTACCCGCTCACCCCCGGACACGAGTGGTCCGGGACCGTGGAGCGGGTCGGCGCCGGGGTGCCGGACGCGCTCGCCGGCCGGAAGGTCGTCGGCGAGGGCTTCCGCAACTGCCAGGTGTGCGACCGCTGCCACGCGGGCGAGACGACGCTGTGCACGGCCGGGTACGAGGAGACCGGGTTCACCCAGCCGGGCGCCATGGCGCCGACGCTGACGCTGCCCGCCCGGCTGCTGCACGTCCTGCCCGAGGACGCCGACCTCACCGGCGCCGCCCTGCTGGAGCCCGCGGCCTGCATCGCCGCCGCCGCGCTGAAGGCGAACGCCCGGCCCGGCGAGCGGGTCGCCGTGGTCGGCACGGGCACGCTCGGCATGTTCGCCGTGCAGTTCCTGCGGGCCGCCTCCCCGGCCGAGCTGCTGGTCGTCGGGACGCGCGGCGACCGGGAGGCGCTGGCCCGGCAGTTCGGCGCGACCGACTTCCGCACCAAGGACCGGCCGCTCCCCGACGACGTCGACGTCGTGATCGAGACCGCCGGGTCCGCGGACGCCGCCCGCACCGCCGCCGCGCTGCTGCGCCGGGGCGGACGGCTGGTGCTGACCGGCATCCCCGCGCCGGGCGCCGACGGCCTCGACCCGACCGACCTGGTCGTACGGCAGCTGGAGGTGCACACGGTCTTCGGGGCGCCGCCGGACGCCTGGGCGCACACGGTGCGGGTCTTCGCGGCCGGTCTGCTCGATCCGCGGCCCCTGGTGACGCACGAACTGCCGCTCGCCGACTTCTCGCAGGCCATCGAACTGGTGGGTTCCGGCGACCCGAAGGTCGGCAAGGTGCTGCTGCGCCCGGACGCCCACCCCTGAGCCGTACGCCGGTGCGGCGGCGACCTGACGGCCTCCCCACCGGCGTACACCCACCGGACCGGACGTCGCCCGCCCGCGCCACCCGCGCCCACGGCCGCGAACCTCGTCCGACATATCGAACACTAAGGAACGCTTGTGACCGACGCTTCCGCCACGGCCGCCGCACGCAGGCCCGGTGAGCAGGCCCTCACCGCCCTCGGCCTGGCCGTGCCCGCCCCCGATCCCGCCGACGCCTCGCCGCACTCCTTCCCGGGCGGCGGCCGCTGGCGCACCGAGATCCCCTCCTGCGAGGGGCCGGAGGCGCTGGGGGTGGTGCTCAAGGAGTCCTCCCGCCTGGACGTGCCGATCCACCGGATCAGCCAGGGCAGCGGCGTGTGGATGCTGACCGACGCCGAGATCACCGAGATGGTCGAGGCCACCGCCGAACGCGACATCGAGCTGTGCCTGTTCACCGGCCCGCGCGGCACCTGGGACATCGGCGGCTCCACCCGGACCGACTCGGGCGGCGCGGGCCTGCGCGCCCGCGGCCACGACGCGGTCGCCGGATGCGTCGAAGACGCCGTACGGGCCACCGAGTTGGGCGTCGCGTGCCTGCTCGTCGCCGACGAGGGCGTGCTGTGGACCCTGCACCGGGCCCGCGCCGCCGGCATCCTCCCCGCCGGCACCACGCTGAAGCTCTCGGCGCTCGTCGGGCCGGTCAACCCGGCCTCGTACGCGGTGTACGAGCGGCTGGGCGCCGACTCCATCAACGTGCCCAGCGACCTGACGCTGGATCACCTGACCGAAATACGGCGGGTTTCGGCCGCGCCGATGGACATGTACATCGAGGCTCCCGACGACCTCGGCGGCTATGTGCGCATGTACGAGGTGGCCGAGCTGATCCGGCGCGGCGCCCCGCTGTATCTGAAGTTCGGCCTGTCCAAGGCGCCCGGCATCTATCCGTACGGCCACCACCTGCGGGAACTGACGCTGGCCACCGCGAAGGAGCGGGTGCGGCGCGGCCGGCTCGCCCTGGACCTGCTCGCCCGGCACGGCGCGGACGGCGACATGGCGCCGCTCGGCACCCGACTGCCGGGGTCGCTCAACCGGTTCGAGATCTCGTCATAACGTTCCGGAAACTTCCTTCTCAAAAGACGACACGACCGCGCACAATCCCACACACCTGCCTCGCCGACCCAGTCCTCACATCAAGGATGATGACCATGCGCAACCGCAGAGCCGCTCTCGCCGCGATAGCCTCCGTCGCCTCGCTCGCCCTCACGCTGACCGCCTGCGGCCAGGACAGCGAGGGCGGCAGCGAGGACAACAAGTCAGGCAGCGACGGCGCCACCGTGGGCATCGCGATGCCGACCAAGTCCTCCGAGCGCTGGATCACCGACGGCGCCAACGTCGAGAAGGAACTGAAGGCCAAGGGCCTCAAGACCAAGCTCGTCTACGGCGAGGACGACCCGGACCAGCAGGTCTCGCAGATCGAGAACATGATCACGCAGGGTGTGGACGCGCTGATCGTCGCCGCGATCGACAACAAGTCCCTCGGCAACGTCATGCAGCAGGCCAAGGACGCCGACATCCCGGTCATCTCCTACGACCGGCTGATCCTCGGCACGGAGAACGTCGACTACTACGCCTCGTTCGACAACGAGAAGGTCGGCGAGCTCCAGGGCGGCTACATCGTCGACAAGCTCGGCCTGAAGGCCGGCAAGAAGGGCCCGTTCAACATCGAGCTGTTCGCCGGCTCCAACGACGACAACAACACCAAGTACTTCTTCAACGGCGCCATGAAGGTGCTGAAGCCGTACCTGGACAAGGGCCAGCTGGTCGTCCGCTCCAAGCAGACCGCGCTCAACCAGGTCACCACCCTGCGCTGGGACGGCGGCACCGCGCAGAAGCGCATGGACGACCTGCTCACCTCCACCTACCGCAGCGCCCGGGTCGACGCGGTGCTCTCGCCCTACGACGGCATCTCCATCGGCATCCTGTCCGCCCTGAAGTCGGACGGCTACGGCTCCGGCAGCAAGGCCATGCCGGTCGTCACCGGCCAGGACGCCGAGATCGCCTCGGTGAAGTCGATCAAGACGGGCCAGCAGACCCAGACCGTCTTCAAGGACCTGCGCGAGCTGGCCAAGGTCGCCGCGAACATGGTCGACGCGGTCCTGAACGACAAGAAGCCCGAGGTCAACGACACCAAGTCGTACGACAACGGCTCCAAGGTCGTCCCCGCCTACCTGCTTCAGCCGGTCAGCGTCGACAAGTCCAACTACGAGAAGACCCTGGTCGACGGCGGTTACTACACCGCCGACCAGCTCAACTGACCGGGACCCCTCAAGGATTGGAAGGCACGACCATGGCGGGACCCGTCCTGGAAATGCGCTCGATCGTCAAGACCTTTCCCGGTGTCAAAGCGCTGTCGGACGTCACGCTGACCGTTCGCCAGGGCGAGGTCCACGCCATCTGCGGGGAGAACGGCGCCGGCAAGTCGACCCTGATGAAGGTGCTCTCCGGCGTCCATCCGCACGGCAGTTACGAGGGTGAGGTCCTCTTCGAGGGCGAGACCTGCCGGTTCAAGGACATCCGGGCGAGCGAACAGCACGGCATCGTGATCATCCACCAGGAGCTGGCGCTGGTGCCGTACCTGTCGATCGCGGAGAACATCTTCCTCGGCAACGAGCACGCCAAGCGCGGACTGATCAACTGGAACGACACCCTCAAGCACGCCACCGAACTGCTGCGCCGGGTCGGTCTCGACGAGCACCCCGAGACCCGCGTCGCCGACATCGGCGTGGGCAAGCAGCAGCTGGTGGAGATCGCCAAGGCGCTGTCGAAGAAGGTGAAGCTGCTCATCCTCGACGAGCCGACGGCGGCGCTCAACGACGAGGACAGCGGCAAACTCCTCGACCTGATCCTTCAGTTGAAGGAACAGGGCATGACCTCGATCATCATCTCGCACAAGCTCAACGAGATCCGCACGGTCGCCGACTCGGTGACCATCATCCGCGACGGGCGCTCCATCGAGACGCTCGACGTGAAGGCGGCGGAGACGACCGAGGACCGGATCATCAGCGGCATGGTCGGCCGCGACCTGGAGAACCGCTTCCCGGACCGGACCCCGCACCAGCCCGAGCAGGGCGCGGCGCCGGCCCTGGAGATCCGCAACTGGACCGTGCACCACCCCATCGACCAGCAGCGCAAGGTGGTCGACGACGTCTCGATCGAGGTGCGGCGCGGCGAGATCGTCGGCATCGCCGGACTCATGGGCGCCGGCCGCACCGAGCTGGCGATGAGCGTCTTCGGCCGCACCTACGGCCGGCACGCGGGCGGCACGGTGCTCAGGGACGGCAAGGAGATCCGCACCAAGTCCGTCCCGGAGGCGGTCGGGCACGGGATCGCGTACGTCACCGAGGACCGCAAGCACTACGGCCTCAACCTCATCGACACCATCAACCGGAACATCTCGCTGACCGCGCTGGGCAAGGTCTCCAAGCGCGGCGTGGTCGACGAGCACGGCGAGCGCCAGGTCGCCGAGGGCTACCGCAAGTCGATGAACATCAAGGCGCCGACCGTCTTCGAGCCGGTCGGCAAGCTGTCCGGCGGCAACCAGCAGAAGGTCGTCCTCAGCAAGTGGATCTTCGCGGGTCCCGAGGTGCTGATCCTGGACGAGCCCACGCGCGGCATCGACGTGGGCGCCAAGTACGAGATCTACACGGTCATCGACCGCCTGGCGGCCGAGGGCAAGGCGGTCGTGTTCATCTCCTCCGAACTGCCGGAGCTGCTCGGCATGTGCGACCGCATCTACACGATGGCCGCGGGACGGCTGACGGGTGAGTTCTCGCGGGCCGAAGCCTCGCAGGAAGCGCTGATGCGGCAGATGACGAAGGACAAGTTGGACCGGAAGGACGAAGAGGTAAGCCGATGAGCACCGACGTGACCGCCAAGACCCCGGCACCGGCGCCGCCCGGCCGAGGGGGTTCGGCCTCCGGCGGCGGCCTGCTCCACCTGATGCTCGACGGCATGCGCCGCAACATGCGCCAGTACGGCATGCTGATGGCCCTCGGCCTGATCGTGGTGCTGTTCGCGGTGTGGTCCGACGGCGACCTGCTGCTGCCGCGCAACGTCTCCAACCTGGTGTTGCAGAACAGCTACATCCTGATCCTCGCGATCGGCATGATGCTCGTCATCATCGCGGGCCACATCGACCTGTCGGTGGGCTCACTGACCGCCTTCGTCGGCGCGACGGCCGCCGTCCTGATGGTCAACCACGACCTGCCCTGGCCGGTGGCGGTGATCCTCTGCCTGGCCATCGGCGCCGCGGCCGGCGCCGTGCAGGGCTTCTTCATCGCCTATCTCGGCATACCGTCGTTCATCGTGACCCTCGCGGGCATGCTGCTCTTCCGCGGTCTGACGGAGATCTTCCTCAAGGGCCAGACCCTCGGCCCGTTCCCGAAGGACCTCCAGAAGATCGCCAACGGCTTCCTGCCCGAGGTCGGCCCGAACACCAACTACCACAACCTCACCCTGCTGCTGGGCTTCGCCCTGATCGCCTTCGTGGTGTACCAGGAGGTCCGCGACCGCAAGCGGCAGCAGGAGTTCTCCCTCGACGTGCCGCCGGTCAAGCTGTTCCTGCTCAAGCTGGTCGCGCTGATCGCCGCGGTCCTCGTGGTCACGCTGCTGCTGGCCAGCTACAAGGGCGCCCCGATCGTGCTGCTCATCCTGGGCGCGCTGGTGGTCGGCTTCGGCTACCTGATGCGCAACGCGATCGTCGGCCGCCACATCTACGCCATCGGCGGCAACCTGCCCGCGGCCAAGCTGTCGGGTGTGAAGGACAAGAAGGTCACCTTCCTGGTCTTCCTGAACATGGGCATGCTCGCGGCCCTGGCGGGTCTGGTCTTCGCCGCCCGCTTCAACGCGGCCTCGCCCAAGGCGGGCCTCAACTTCGAGCTGGAGGCCATCGCCGCCTCGTTCATCGGCGGCGCGTCGATGAGCGGCGGCGTCGGCACGGTCCTCGGCGCGATCATCGGCGGTCTGGTCCTGGGCGTGCTGAACAACGGCATGAACCTCGTCGGCATCGGCACCGACTGGCAGCAGGTCATCAAGGGCGCGGTGCTGCTGGCGGCGGTCGGGTTCGACGTGTGGAACAAGCGCAGGGTCGGTTCGTAACGGATCTCGGGCCCCGCCACTCACGGCGGGGCCCGCTTCTTCTCGGAAGTACAGGAGCCGCACGTATGGAACTGAGCAGACGAACGGTCATCGCGTCGGCGGCCGCGGCCGGCGTGGCCGCCACCGCGGTCGGCGGCACGGCGCACGCGTCGGGAGGCAGGAAACCGGTGAAGGAACTCTTCGGCAAACTGGCCGACGGGACGAAGGTGTACCGCTGGTCGCTGGAGAACGGCGGCACGCGGATGAAGGTGCTGTCGTACGGCGGCGTGGTGCAGTCCCTGGAGATCCCGGACCGCCGGGGCCGCTACGCGAACGTCTCGCTGGGCTTCGACAACCTCGACGACTACGTCGCCCGCAGCCCGCACTTCGGCGCCCTGATCGGGCGCTACGGCAACCGCATCGCCAAGGGCCGCTTCACCCTGGACGGCAAGGAGTACCAGCTCTCCGTCAACGACGGGGAGAACTCCCTGCACGGCGGCGCCCTCGGCTTCGACTACCGGGTGTGGGACGTCGAGCCCTTCACCGAGGGCTCCGACACCGGTCTGGTGCTCCACTACACCAGCGTCGACGGCGAGATGGGCTACCCGGGCACGCTCAAGGCGAAGGTGACGTACACCCTCACCCGGCGCGGCGACTGGCGCATCGACTACGAGGCCACCACCGACAAGGCCACCGTCGTCAACCTCACCAGCCACGTCTACTGGAACCTGGCCGGCGAGGGCAGCGGCACGATCGAGGACCACGAGCTGTCGATCGCCGCCTCCCGCTTCACGCCCACCGACGCGGGCCTGATCCCCACCGGCGAGCTGGCCCGGGTGTCCGGCACGCCCTTCGACTTCCGCCGGGCCAAGCCGATCGGCCGGGACATCCGGGACGCCCACCCGCAGCTGGTCACCGCCAAGGGCTTCGACCACAACTGGGTGCTCGACAAGGGCATCACGGACCGCCCCGAGCACATCGCCACCCTGCGCGAGAACAGCTCGGGCCGCACCCTGCGCATCGCCACCGACCAGCCCGGGCTCCAGTTCTACTCGGGCAACTTCCTCGACGGCACCCTCACCGGCACCGGCGGCTCCCTCTACCGCCAGGGCGACGCCCTGTGCCTGGAGACGCAGCACTTCCCGGACTCGCCGAACCAGCCGTCGTTCCCGTCGACCGTGCTGCGGCCCGGCGAGACCTACCGGACGTCGACGGTGCACTCCTTCGACGCCTAGCCGACGACGGGGCGCGGGCACACTTTCTTCACACCTGTTGAACGGTGCCCCGTCCGCCTCCGTACACAAGGGCGGCCCGTGCCCCCGCGCGGGCCGCCCACTCACGGAGGTCCCCTTGTCCGGCAACGTCACCTCGTTGTTCCGCAGCACCGCGGCGCACAGCCCCTCGATGGCGGCGCTGACGCGGGAGAGCGGCGAGGCGGCGGGCGCCGGTCCGGTGGACTTCTGCACCCCCTGCAACCCGTACTTCCCCACCCCGGCGATGTTCGACGAGCTGGCCGGCCGGCTGCGCGACATCATCACGTACTACCCGAGCGGCGCGGACACCATCACCGCCGAGCTGTGCGGCCTGCTCCAGCTCCCGCCGCAGTGCGTGGCGATGGGCAACGGCTCCACCGAGCTGATCACCTGGATCGACCACCTGCTGGTCCGGGAGTCCCTCGCCGTCCCCGTCCCCACCTTCGGCCGCTGGACCGACCAGCCCATGGAGACCGGCAAGCGGGTCGACATGTTCCCGCTCCAGGAGGCCGGCGGTTTCGCCCTCGACCTCGCCCGGTACGCCGAGTTCGTCCGGGCCCGGGGCACCCGGGCCGTGGTCGTCTGCAACCCCAACAACCCCGACGGCGGCTATCTGCACAAGCAGGCGCTGGTGCAGTTCATGGACGCGATGGCCGACCGGGACCTGGTGGTGATCGACGAGTCCTTCCTGGAGTTCGCCGACGCGGAGGCCGAACCCAGCGTGGTCCAGGAGGCGATGCTCCGCCCCAACGTCGTCGTGCTGCGCAGCCTCGGCAAGAACTTCGGGCTGCACGGCATCCGCTTCGGCTACCTCGTCGCCAACCCGGCGCTCGCCGGCCGGGTGCGCGCCATGCTGCCCAAGTGGAACCTCAACTCCCTGGCGGAGCACGTGGTGTTCATGCTGCGCGACCACGGTCCCGAGTACGCGCGGAGCCTGCACCAGGTGCGCCGCGACCGCCTGGAGATGGCCGCCCAGCTGTCCGCGCTGCCCGGTCTGACCGTCTACCCCTCCCAGGGCAACTTCCTCTTCGTCCGGCTCCCCGTGGGCGCGGAGGGCACCGCCGTGCGCGACCGCATGCTCACCGAGCACCGGGTGCTGGTCCGGGAGTGCGGCAACAAGATCGGTTCGTCCAGCCGCTTCCTGCGTCTCGTGGTGCGCCCCCAGGCGGACGTGCGTCGCCTGGTGTCCGGCCTGGAACAGGTGCTCTACGGGACCGGGAGGGGAGCCGCCGTGCCCGGGCCGGCCACCGGGACCGGCTACAGCTCGGGCACGGCGGCGGTGGACCGCCTGATGCACGAGACCAACGGTTCCGGTATGCGCGCGATCACCGCACAGACCGCCGGTGCCGGTGCCCCGGGGCTCGCCGCCGCTCCGGCCCCCGGCACCGGCACCGGCACCGGCACCGGCATGCCGCTCCCCGCCGCGGTGCCGGTCGCTCCGGCGGCGGCCGCCGTGCCCGGCCCCGCGCCGGTGCCCCAGCCGGTGCCGGGCCCCCAGCCGGTGCCGTATCCCGGGCCGGCGCCGGTCCCCCACCCGGCACCGGCCCCGCAGCCCGGGCCGGCGCCGGTGCCGGTGCCCGCCCCGGCCGCCGCGTACCCGCCGCCGTTCGGGCCCACCCCGCCCGGCGTCCCGGCCCGCGGCGGCCTCACCGCCGCCCAGGTCCGGGGCACCGACGGTCTGGAGTCGGTCCCGGCGACGGGCTGGCCGAACGCGGCGGGGATGGGCCGCGTGGGCTGATCCGCGCCGGGCGCTCCTACCCGGCCGAGGCCGCCGAGGTGGCCGGCGTGCTGCCCGACGGGGACGGGCAGGCCGGGCCCGTCGGGGAGGCCGCGGGGTCCGGGGACGCGGTCCCCGGTTCCGTGGAGCAGCCGTCCGTGGGCGTCGGCGAGGGGCTCGGGCCGGTCGGGTCCGGCGAGGGGTCCGGGGACCCGGTGGGCGACTGGGAGGGGTCCGGGCTCGTCGGGTGCGCCGTCGGGGAGGACGGGCCCGTGGACGGTACGGGGCGGGACGCCGACGGGGACGGTCCGGGGCCGCCCGGCGTGGTGCTCGGGTCCGGGCCGATGTCGATGCCGTCGCCCGCGCCTCCACCGCCGTTCCCGCCGCCGTGTCCCCCGCCGCTGCCGCCGCTGCCGCTCTCGCCGTCGACGGGCTCGGTCGCCCGGGTCTCGCCGCCCGCGCCGGGGCTCCTCGGGACCACGCCCGCGCCGTCGGGGACGGTGTGGACTCCCCGGCGGTAGAACTCCAGCCAGTGCCTGACCAGTGCGAGGTAGGTGCGGGAGTTGTTGTAGCTGAGGACCGCCCGGTCCAGGTCCGCCGCCCGGCCCAGGTCCCGGTCACCGGCGCACAGGTAGTGCCCGGCCGCCAGCGCCGCGTCGAAGACGTTGTTCGGGTCGGCGCGGCCGTCGCCGTTGCCGTCGGCGCCCCAGCGGGCCCAGGTGGACGGCAGGAACTGCATCGGGCCCACCGCCCGGTCGTAGACCGTGTCGCCGTCGTGGGCGCCGCCGTCCGTGTCCCGGATCAGGGCGAAGCCCCGTCCGTCGAGCGGCGGTCCGGTGATACGGCCGCGGGTCGTGCCGTTCCGGTCGACCGCGCCGCCGCGTGCCTGGCCGGACTCGACCTTGCCGATCGCCGCGAGCAGTTCCCAGGGCAGCCGGCAGCCCGGGTCCGTCCTGCCGACGACCGTCTCGGCGGCGCGGTAGGCGCGCAGCACGGTGGCCGGGATGCCCGACTGGGCGCGGATCTCCGGCCCGAGCGCGGGAGCGGCCGCCGCTCCCCCGTTCCGGGGCGTCAGGGGCGGGAGTTCGGTGTGGTAGGAGCCGTCGCCCGGCGGAGTGAGCGCCGCGAACGGGCCGTCCGTCGTCGGCAGGCTCGGGTCGTCGGCCGCCGGTCCGGTGCGGGTGTCCCGCGCGTCGCCGGTGAGGCCGGGGGCCTGGGACGCGGTGAGGGCCGCCATGGCCGCCACCGCGAGGGCGGTCGTGCGCAGTCCCTTGCGGGCCCGCCCGCGGTACAGGCGTCGGGCACGGCGTACGGACATGGTCGTCACTCCTGTCGGTTCCGTCGGGGGGGGCGGGAGGCGGGTCGGGGCTGCGGGGCGAAGTGTGGTCGGTGGTGCGGCGGTTCAGCGGCCGAAGGTGTCGAGGGCGGAGACCAGCCAGCGTCCGTCGCGGTGCACGACGTCGACGGCGAGCATGGCCGCCGCGTACACGCCCTCGTCCCGCGCGGCCTCCTCGCCTGCCTTGCTCTTCTTGCCCCTGGTGGCGACGCTGCTCTGGTCGGCGTAGACGAGGACCCGGGCCCGGTCGCCGTCGATCCGTTCGACCGCGCTCTCGGTGACCGTCGTGGTGATCACCGCCTTCTGTTCGTCGGCCCGCGCGCGGACGTCGGCGAGCAGATCGCGGTGCTGGTCGACGGCCTTGCCCGTCAGCAGGTCCTTGGCCGCCTCGTCGAGGGCGCCGGGGTCGGCGTGGTCGTAGGAGAAGAGCCGGTCGACGGCCTTGGTCACCTGTCCCTTGATCTCGCTGGTGCGGGCCAGGTCGGTCAGCGCGGTGTTGCTCCGCGCGGGCTCGGACCTGAGCCCCTCGGCCTTCGCGTGCGCCCAGCCCGCGAAGCCGCCGAGGAGCACGGTCAGCGCGCAGAGCAGCACGAGGAGCGGGGGGCGGCGGCGCGGCCGGTCCCCGGTGGCCTTCGGGGCCGCTCCGTCCGTGGGCGGGTCGGTGGCGGCGGCCCCGGCGGGCTCCAGGACGGCGGTGGCGCCGCGTGTACCGGTCGCCACCGGCGTGCGCTCGGTGTGTTCCGGGTTCCCGGCGGAGGCGGCGGGCCGGGTCTCGCGGGCCTGGCGGCGCCGCTGGCGGTTGATGTGGTGACGGGTCGTCGACATGGTGCGGTGTCCTCCTCGCTGCGGCCGGCTTCGCGGTACGGGAACCGGGTCAGCCGGTCGATGTGCCGCCGACGGGTGCCTGTCCCAGGGCGCTGAGCTTCCACCGGCCGTCGGTCCGGGTGAGTTCGCCGAGCATGCGGCTGTCCTTGTCGCTCTTCGCCCCGTCGGCCGCCTTGACGGTGACGCGCAGGGCGACCAGCACCCGGGCGCGTCCGGCGCGGTCGTCGAGTTCGGTGACGGCGCCGGACAGCACCCGGGCCGTGCTCACCGTCTTCGCCTCCTTCACCTGGGCGGTGAACGCGTCCCGCCCGGAGGCGAGTTGCTCGTGCAGTTCGCCGGTGGTGGACGACTCCCACAGGTCCAGGCCGCGCTTCAGCTCGCGGTGGTCGAGCGTGTTGAGGTTCTGCACGGCCTGCTCACCGGCGGAGAGTGCCGCGTCCCGCTGGGCGGCGTAGGCGGCCTGCTCGTCGTGGGCCGCTCCGTACCAGTCCTGACCGGCCCAGGCGGCGAAACCGCCCGCCACGAGGGTGAGGGCGAGGGCCAGGGCCGGGACCGCGCGTGTCATGGGGTGCTCCAGTCTCCCGCGCATGGTCAGCGGGCCTTGATGTCGACGATCCGCCACCGGTCGTCGTCGAGGCGTGCGGTGACGGTGAGTTGGGCCGCGGCGGTGGTGGCCTTGCCCTTGGCCTTGTCTTCGCCGCGGTGGGAGGTCTGGTCGAGGAAGACCAGCAGGCGGGCCCGGTCGCCGTCGAGTTCGATCACTCCGGTGCGGACGGCCCGGGTGCTCAGGGTGACGCGCTGCTCGGCGAGGTCGTCGCGGACCCGGGCGAAGAGGGTCTCGTACTGGCGGGCGGCGCGGCCGTCGAGGACGGTGGTCGCGGAGCGTTCGGCGGCCGCGGTGCCGTCCGGTGTGTAGGAGAAGATCCGGGCGAGGGCGTCGCCGACCTCGCCCGCGACGCGGGTGGTGGCCTCGGTGTCGGTGAGCGCGTGGTTCTGGGCGGGCGCCTGCGATCTCACCTGGTGGGCGGCGTAGAAGAATCCGCAGCCGCCGAGGACGAGGGCGGCGGCGGTAGCGGCCAGGGCCGCCCTCCGCAGGCGCCCGTTCGGCGGGCCCTTCTCGGCGGGCGCGTCCGTGCGCTGGGTCTCCTGGTCCGGCTCCGTGCCGGGCTCCGGTGCGGCGTCCCCGCGCAGCAGCCACGTCGGTGTCATCACTGCTCGCCCTTCCCTTGCGCCACCGGCACGGCGCTCAGCGCCCGTACCTTCCACTCCCCCTCGCCCGTGCGGGCCAGGACCGCCTCCAGGCGTTTGCGGTCGGTGGACGGCTTCTTCGTCCCGGCGGGGGTGACCCGGACGCGGACGGTGGCGATCAGCTCGGCCGTGCCGGACCGGGTGTCGAGCGCGGTGACGGCGGCCTCGGTGACCGTGCCGCGCGCCGAGGTCCCGGCCGCCGCCTCGGTGTCGCCGAGTTCCTCGCGCAGCGGCCCGGTGGAGACGGCGCGCCAGTCCCGGATGCTCCGCTGCGCGTGCTGCCGGGTGGAGGCGTCGAGCGTGGTGAGTACGGCGATGCCGTCCCGCCCGTCGGCGAGCGCCTCGTCCCGCTCCCGGCCGTAGGCGAGCGCGTCGTCGGTGCGGGCCTCGGCGTAGGTCCACGCGCCGGTGCCGCAGACGGCGAGGGCCAGCACCAGCCCCGCCCCGGTGAGGATCTTGGCCCGCCTCATCGTGTGCTCCCGGTGGCCGGGGCGAGGAGACCGGTCAGGCCGGCCGGTGCCTCACCGCTCTGTCCGGGCAGGGCGAGCGCGCCGGGCAGGGCCGGGGTGCCGTCCTTGCCGGGGGTGGTCCGGCCGCCGCTGCCCGAGGGCAGGGAGCCGGGTGTGGCCGGGTCGGGCACCGCGCCGCCCTTCGGGGCGTGGGCCGAGCCGCGCACGTTCTTCCCGCTCGACGCCGGGGCGGTGCAGGCCGCGCCGGTGTTGAGGGCGGGCGCGGTGCCGAGGTCGAGGCCGTTGCGGTAGCGCGTGGCACCGTAGCCCTCGGTGCAGGGCAGGGGGCTGAAGAAGGTGACGGCCAGGCCGAGGTTCAGCTTGCCCCCGTCGACGGCGGTGGCGCCCGCGGCGACGGCCGCCGGGTACGTCACGAGGAGTTCCTCGATGCCCCGCTGCCGGGTGACGGCGACCTCGGAGGTGGTCAGGAGGTTGGCGAGGACGACGCCGAGGCTCGGGTCGAGGTCCCGCAGCAGACCGCTGACCTGGGTGGCGGCCTCGGGGGTGACCGCGAGCAGGCGGCGCAGGTCGGCGTCGGAGCCCTTGAGCGCGGCGGCCAGGTCCTTGGCCCCGACGGCGAAGTCGCGGATGGCCCGCGACTCCTGGGCCTGGGTGCGCAGGACGGTCTCGCCGTCGCGGATGAGCAGCGAGGTGGAGGGCAGGGCGCGGTCGGCGGCCGCGACGAAGTCGCTGCCGCTGTCCAGCAGCACCTGGAGGTCGTCGCCGTGTCCTTCGAAGGTCTTGCCGAACTCGTCGACGACCGTGCGCAGGTCCTCCAGCGGGACCGAGCTCACGAGGTCGTCGACGCTGGTGAGGACGTCGGTGACGGGTGCGGGCACCTCGGTGTCGGCCTGTTCGATGCGGGTGCCGTCGGCGAGGTAGGGGGAGCCGTCGCTCTCGGGCCGCAGGTCGATGTACTGCTCGCCGACGGCGGACAGCCCGGCGACCACGGCCTTGGTGTCGGCCGGGATGCGGGGCGCGGACTTCTTGATGCGGAGTTCGGCGACGACGCCCTCGGCGGTGAGGTCGATCGGGCCGACGCGGCCCACCGAGACGCCCCGGTAGGTCACGTCCGAGTGGGTGAAGAGGCCGCCGGTGCGCGGGAGTCGCACGTCCACGGTGTAGTAGTCGGCGGCGCCCACGTACCGGCCGAGGTCGGCGTAGCGGATGCCGAGGTAGGACAGGGCGAGGACGGCGATCACGAGGAAGGCGAGGTTCTTCAGCCGTACGGCCAGGGTGATCATTCCCGGTCACCTCCGGGCTCGGACACGGAGGGCAGCGGCAGGGGCGAGGAGGACCGCTTCTTCGCCGGTGTGTCGCCGGGCACGAGCGGCGGGATCACCTGGGTCCCGGGCACGGCGGTCACGCTCAGGTACGTGTTGAGGTAGTCGCCCTTCACGCCGCGCAGCACCTCGTCGGTGAACGGGTACGTCAGCAGCACCTGGAGCGAGTCGGGCAGGTCCGTGCCCGCGTCGGCCAGGGCCTTGAGCGTCGGCGCGACGGCCTTGAGGTCGGCGATCACGTCCTCCTTGCTCGCGTCGATGGTGGAGACGGCGACGCCGGACAGGGTGTCGAGGGAGCGCAGCATGGTCAGCAGGGAGCCGCGCTGCCGCTCCAGCGTCTTCAGTCCGGGCGAGAGGCCGGTGAGGACGGTGCCGACGTCGTCCTTGCGGGTGGCGAGGGTCGAGGAGAGCCGGTTGACGGCGTCGAGGGCGTCGGTGATGTCTTTGCGGTGGTCGTCGAGGTCGCCCACCAGGGTGTTGACCCGTTTCAGCAGCGAGCGGACCTCGGGTTCGCGGCCGCCGAGCGCGGCGTTGAGTTCCCGGGTGATGGTCTTGAGCTGGTTGACTCCGCCGCCGTTGAGGAGCAGGGACAGCGCGCCGAACACCTCCTCGACCTCGGTGTTGCGGCTGGTGCGGGAGAGCGGGATGACGCTGCCGTCGGTCAGCCGGCCGGTTCCGGTCTCCCGGGCGGGGGCGACGAGCTGGACGTACTTCTCGCCGAGCAGGCTGGACTGCTGGAGGCGTGCGGTGGCGTCGGCGGGCAGCCGCACGTCGCCGTTGATCTCCATGGTGACGCGGGCCGACCAGTCGTCCTCGCCGAGTTCGATGCCGGTGATCCGGCCGACGGCGACGTCGTTGACGCGTACGGCGGCGTGCGGGACGAGGCTGAGCACGTCCTGGAGTTCCGCGGTGACGGTGTAGGGGTGGTCGCCGAGGTCGGCGCCGCCGGGCAGCGGCAGGTCCTCGATGCCGTCGAAGCCGCTCGGTACGACGGTGACCCCGCCGAGGGTCAGGGCGAGGGCGAGTCCGACGGCGGCCAGTCCGCCGGCGGTGAGGCCCGCGGCCCGGCCCGCGCCGGTCCCGGGGCGCCTCATCGCCCGGCCCCCTTCTCCGTCTTCTTCGCATCGGTCGCATCGGTCGCCTCGCCGGTCGCACCGGCCACGGGCAGCGGCAGCAGCGGGCCACCGCTGCTGATCTCGTTGAGGTTGGCGCGGCCGTCCAGGGTGCGGGTGTCGGGGTTGTAGGCGTTCACGACGTTGCCGGCGGCCAGGGGTGCCACGTCCAGCGCCTCGGCCAGCGAGGCGCGTTGCTCGACCAGGGTCCGGGTGAGGGGGACGAGCCGGTCGACGTTCTTCTTCAGCTCGCCCCGGTGGTCCTCGATGAAGGTCTTGACCTGGCCGAGGGCCTTGCCGAGTTCCTCCAGGGCGCCGGTGAGGTCGTCCTTGTTGTCGGCGAAGAAGCTGACGACGTCGTCCAGGCGTTCCTGCGCGGTGCGCACGTCGGTGTCCTTGTTCTTCAGCAGGGTGGTGAAGGTCTGGAGGCTGCTGAGCGTCCTGAACAGGTCGCCGCTGCTGCCGTCGAGGGTCTTGGCCGCCTTGCCGAACTCCTCGACGCCGTCGCCGATGGCCTTGCCGTTGCCGTCGAGGTTGTCGGCGCCGGTCTTCAGCAGTTCGGACAGGGCGCCGTCGGAGTTGGCGCCGTCCGGGCCGAGGGCGTCGCCGAGTTCGGTGATCGAGTCGTAGATCTGGTCGATCTCGACGGGGACGTGGTTGCGGGCGGCGGGCAGGACGGCGCCGTCGGCGAGGGCGGGGCCCGCGCGGTAGGCGGGGGTGAGCTGCACGTAGCGGTCGGCGACGACGCTGGGCGCGACCACGACGGCCCGCGCGTCCTTGGGGACCTTGATCCCCTCGTCCAGGCGGAGGCCGACGCGGACCCTGGTGCCCTCGGGGTCCACCGACTCCACCTCGCCGACGCGCACTCCGAGGATGCGCAGGTCGGACCCGGCGTAGACGCCGATGGCGCGGTCGAAGTAGGCGGTGACGCGGGTGCCGTCGGGTGCGAGGACCCGGGCGGCGACCAGGCCGCCGGCGGCGAGCACCACGAGGGCGAGCACCCCGGTGAGGATCTTTCGGCGTCGGGTCATCACGCACCGCTCCCCTGGGCCGCCGCGGGCTGCTTGGGCGGCAGGCATCCGGTCTCGGGCTGGGAGGTGGCGGGCAGGTAGTCGCGGGGCACGACGCCGCACAGGTAGCTGTCGAACCAGCGGCCGTTGCCCAGGGTGTTGCCGACCAGGCGGTAGTACGGGCCGACCAGCGCGAGGGTCTCGCCGAGGCGGGTGTTGTTCTTCTCCAGGACGCCGGTGACGCGGCCGAGCGCCTTCAGCGTGGGGCCGAGCTGCTTCTCGTTGTCCTTGACCAGGCCGCCGAGTTCGGTGCCGAGGTCCTGGCTGCCCTTGAGCAGGGCGCTGATGGCGGTGCGGCGGTCGCGGAGTTCGCCGAGCAGCGGGTCGCCGTCCTCGATGAGGGTCTCGAAGCTGGACTTGTTGTTCTCCAGCGTCTTGGTGAAGTCGGCGCTTCCCTTGAGGAGTTCGGCGAGCTTGGCGTCGCGCTTGGAGATCGACTTCGACAGGTCGGACAGGCCGGTGGCCGCCTTGCGCACGTGCGGCGGGGAGTCCTTGAAGGTGTCGGAGATGGTCTCGAAGCTCTCCGCGAGCCGCCCGGTGTCGAGGGCGTCGACGGTGCCGCTGAGGTCCTGGAACGCCTGGGTCACGTCGTACGGGGAGGTGGTGCGGGCGAGCGGGATGCGGGCGCCGGGGTCCTGGCGGCCGGAGCCGAGCGGGTCGAGCGCCAGGTACTTGTCGCCGAGGACGGTCTTGATGGCGATGGCGGCGGTCGTCCGGTCGCCGAGCCAGGCGTCCTCGACCTCGAAGGTGACCTTGACCTTGGCGCCGTCGAGCGCGACGCCGGTGACCCGGCCGACCTTGACGCCGGCGATGCGCACCTCGTCGCCCTCGTCCAGGCCGGCGGCCTCGGAGAAGTCGGCGCTGTAGGTGGTGCCGCCGCCGAACGGCAGCCGGTCGACGTGGTAGGCGAGGAGGGCAATCAGGGTGAGGACGAGCAGTCCGGCGACGCCGACGGCGACGGGGTTGCGCTCCTTGACCGGCTTGAAGCGCGGCGTGTTACGGGGGCGCGTCATCCGCGGCACCTCGATTCGGTGATCGCGATGCCGGTCGGCGGCTTCGAGCCGTCGGAGGTGGTCACTCCGCTCACGCGCGCCTCGCAGAGGTAGAGGTTGAACCACGATCCGTAGGAGGACAGGCGGGCCAGGGCGGTCATCTTGGCGGGACTCTTCTCCAGGAAGTCCTCGATCTGCGGGGTGTGTTCGCCGAGATGGGTGGAGAGCCGGCCCAGTTCCCGGATGTCCTTCTTGAGGGGCGCGCGGCCGTCCTCCAGGAGTCCCGCGGTGACCGTGGTCAGGTCGCCCATGGCGGTGACGGCCTCGCCGAGGGGTTTGCGGTCCCGGTTGAAGCCGCTGACGAGCTTCTGGAGGGTGACGACGAGGTCGTCGAAGTCGTCCTCGCGGTCGTTGAGGGTGTCCAGGACGGTGGTGAGGTTCTCGACGACCTGGCCGATCACCTTGTCCTTGGCGGCGACGGTCGTGCCGAGCGACCCGATGTGCCGGATCAGGCTGTCGACGGTGGCGCCCTCGCCCTGGAGCACCTGCACGATCGAGCCGGCGAGTTCGTTGACGTCCTTCGGGGAGAGTCCCTCGAACAGCGGCTTGAAGCCGTTGAAGAGCAGGGTGAGGTCGAGCGCGGGCGTGGTGCGGTCCAGCGGAACGGTGCCGCCCTCCGGGAGGGTGCCGGTGAGGTCGCCGCTGCCGCGGTCGAGGGCGACGTAGCGCTGGCCGACCAGGTTGAGGTACTTCACGGCGGCGGTGGTCGACCGGGGCAGCCTGCGGTCGTCGCGGACGGTGAAGGTGACCTGCGCGGTGCGCCGGTGCACCACGCGGACGTCGGTCACCTCGCCGACCGTCACCCCGGAGATCCGCACGCTGTCGCCGTCGGTGAGCCCGGTGACGTCGGTGAACAGGGCCTTGTAGGTGTCGGCGCCGCTGCCGGAGTCGACGCTGGTGCCGGCGACGCTCAGGCCGAGCACGGTGGTGGCGAGGGCGGTGACCACCACGAAGACGAGGGACTTGACCAGCGGTCCGGTCAGCGGGCGGCGCCGGGTGTGCGCGTGGTCGGACCTGGTCATCGCAGGGTCACCTCCGTACCGCGGTAGACGGGGCCGACGAGCAGGCTGCTCCAGTCGGGCAGGTCGCCGGGGCTCTTCCCGGCGGCGGGGGCGAGGAGTTCGTTGACGAGGTCGTTCTCCTGCGGGGAGTTGGCGGGCCCGAGGTCCTGCTCGGCCGCGGGTGCGGCGGCCGGCGCGGCGGGCCGGGGCAGGGCGCCGAGGTAGGGCACGGAGGGGCAGCGGGGGCCGCCGCCGGCGTCGTACACCGGGGTGTCGCGGCCGGGCCGGTAGGCCCCGCGCGAGGCGACGCTGGTGACGTCGACGTGGATGCCGGGCCGGTCGGTGCCCTTGCCGAGCGCCTTGTCCATGGCCGGCACGAAGTCGGCGAGGGTGCGCAGGGTGCAGGGGAAGGCCGAGGAGTACTCGGCGAGCAGCTCCAGGGTGGGGCGGCTGGTGTCGCCGAGCCGGATGATGGTGTCCTTGTTCTTCCGCAGGAAGGCCGTCACGTCCTCGGCCGTCCGGGTCGTGGCGCCGAGGGTGGCGGCCAGGTCCGCCTCCTGCTCGGCGAGGGTGCCGCTGGTGGTGGTGAAGTCGGTGAGCGCCGTGATGATGTCGGGCGCGGCGTCCGCGTAGACATGGCTGACCTTCACGAGTTCCTTGAGGTCGCGGTTGAGGGCGGGCAGGTTCGGGTTGAACTCCTTCAGGTGCTCGTCCAGCAGCGTGAGCGTGTCGCCGAGCCGTTCCCCGCGGCCTTCGAGGGCCTGCGAGACGGCGGACAGGGTCGCGGAGAGCTTCTGCGGCTGGACGGCGGTGAGCATCGGCAGGACGTCGTCGAGGACCTGCTGGAGTTCGATGGCGTTCGCGGACCGGTCCTGGGGGACGACGGCCCCGGCGGCCAGCGGTTCGGGCGAGGGGTCCGCGGGCGGTACGAGGGCCACGAACCGCTCGCCGAACAGGGTGGTGGGCAGCATCTGCGCGCGGACGTCGGACGGTACGTCGTCCAGTGCGCCGGGCTTCATGGCGAGGGTGAGCCGGGCGCCGTCGCCGGTGGCGTCGATGGCGCGGACCTCGCCGACGACGACGCCGCGCAGTTTCACCTCGGCGCCCGGGTGCATCTGGTTGCCGGCGCTGCCGGTCTCGACGACCACGGGGTCGGAGTCGGTGAACCGCTTGTCGTAGACGGCGACGGCCAGCCAGATCAGCAGGACGGGCACCAGCACGAACACCACTCCGGCGAGCCGGCGCCGCAGGGTGTGCCCTCTCGGTCGGCTCATCTCACCCCGCCACCTTCACGGTCGTGGTCGCGCCCCACAGGGCCAGCGACAGGAAGAAGTCGGTGACGCTGATCAGCACGATGGCGTTGCGCACGGACCGGCCGACGGCGACACCGACGCCGGCCGGGCCGCCGGAGGCGCGGTAGCCGTAGTAGCAGTGGGCGACGATCACCATCACGCTGAAGATCAGCACCTTGAGTACGGACAGCAGCACGTCCGTCGGGGACAGGAAGAGGTTGAAGTAGTGGTCGTACGTCCCCCGGGACTGCCCGTTGAACAGGACGGTCACATAGCGGGAGGCGAGGTAGGAGGAGAGCAGCCCGATGGCGTAGAGCGGGACGATGGCGACGACGCCGGCGATGATGCGGGTGGTGACGAGGTAGGGCATGGAGCGGATGCCCATGCCCTCCAGCGCGTCGACCTCCTCGTTGATGCGCATGGCGCCGAGCTGCGCGGTGAAGCCGGCCCCGACGGTGGCGGAGAGGGCGAGTCCGGCGACCAGCGGGGCGATCTCGCGGGTGTTGAAGTAGGCGGAGACGAATCCGGTGAACGCGGCCGTGCCGATCTGGTCGAGGGCCGCGTAGCCCTGGAGTCCGACGACGGTCCCGGTGAAGAGCGTCATCGCGATCATCACGCCGATGGTGCCGCCGATGACGCCGAGGCCGCCGGAGCCGAAGGCCACCTCGGCCAGCAGGCGCTGCACCTCCTTGAGGTAGCGGCGCAGGGTCCGCGGGATCCACAGCAGGGCCCGGACGTAGAAGAGGAGTTGGTCGCCGGAGCGGTCGAGCCGGGCGAGCGGGGAGGCCATCGGTCCTCAGCCTCCCTTCGGCGGGACGATCTGGAGGTAGACGGCCGTCATCACCATGTTGACGAAGAAGAGCAGCAGGAACGTGATGACGACGGACTGGTTGACGGCGTCGCCGACGCCCTTGGGGCCGCCGCGCGGGTTGAGCCCCCGGTAGGCGGCGACGATGCCCGCGATGAACCCGAAGACCAGCGCCTTGAGTTCGCTGACGTAGAGGTCGGGCAGCTGGGCCAGGGCGGAGAAGCTGGAGAGGTAGGCGCCGGGGGTGCCGCCCTGCATGACGACGTTGAAGAAGTAGCCGCCGAGGATGCCGACGACCGAGACCAGGCCGTTGAGCAGGACGGCGACGCCCATGGTGGCCAGGACCCGCGGCACGACCAGGCGCTGCACGGGTGAGACGCCCATGACCTCCATGGCGTCGAGTTCCTCGCGGATCGTGCGGGAGCCGAGGTCGGCGCAGATGGCCGAGCCGCCGGCGCCGGCGATGAGCAGGGCGACGATGAGCGGGCTGGCCTGCTGGACGACGGCGAGGACGCTGGCGCCCCCGGTGAACGACTGGGCGCCCAGCTGCTCGGTCAGGGAGCCGACCTGGAGGGCGATGACGGCGCCGAAGGGGATCGAGACCAGGGCGGCGGGCAGGATGGTCACGCTCGCGACGAACCAGAACTGCTCGACGAACTCGCGGAACTGGAAGGGCCTTCGGAAGACGGCCCGGACGACCTCGGCGGCGAGGGCGAACAGCCGCCCGGTCTGCCGCAGCGCGCCGGTGATCACGCGCCGCTCCCGGCGGCGGGCATCGGCAGGGTGGCCGCCTCGGCGTTCTCGGCGTAGGTCTTCCGGATGGCGGAGCGGGCCGCGGGTGGCAACGTGTCGATCATGCCCATGACACGCTCACGCCGGCGGGCGACGGCCCGGCGCGGCGGCAGGCCCGGCGAGGGCTCCAGCTGCGGCACGATGACCCGGGGCCCGTCGGGTACGGCGGGGGCGGCGTTCGCCTCGGCGGCGAGGGTGGCCGCGTCCTTCTCCTCGGACATCCCGATGGGCCCCTCGCGCCGGCCGCCCAGGAACTGGGCCACGACCGGCTCGTCGCTGGTGAGCAGCACCTCGCGCGGGCCGAAGGTGACGAGTTCGCGCAGGAAGAGCATCCCCATGTTGTCGGGCACGGTGGCGGCGATGTCGAGGTTGTGGGTGACGATCAGCATCGTCGCGTCGAGCTGTGCGTTCAGGTCGATCAGCAGCTGGGAGATGTAGGCGGTGCGGACCGGGTCGAGCCCGGAGTCCGGTTCGTCGCACAGGATGATCTGCGGGTCGAGGACGAGCGCGCGGGCCAGCCCGGCCCGCTTGCGCATACCGCCGCTGATCTCCCCCGGAAGTTTCCCCTCCGCGCCCAGCAGCCCGACGACCTCGATCCGCTCCATGACGATGCGGCGGATCTCGGACTCCTTCTTGCGGGTGTGTTCGCGCAGCGGAAAGGCGATGTTGTCGAAAAGGGACATGGAGCCGAAGAGGGCGCCGTCCTGAAACATGAGACCGAACAGTTTACGGGTCTCGTAGATGTCTCTTTCCGGACTGTTCACCATGTCCACCCCGTTGATGAGGACACGGCCCTTCTCGGGTTTGAGCAGCCCTATGAGCGACTTCAGGAAAACGGTCTTACCGGTTCCGGACGGGCCCAGCATCACGCTGATCTCGCCGGCCGGAAGAGTGAGTGACACGTCCCGCCAGATGCTCTGCTTACCGAAGGACTTGGTCAGACCCTCGACCACTACTTCGATTCCCATATCACCTCACCTTGTCACCGCGCAGACAACCCGCCCGCCCCGCGCCTGTCTCCGGGGAGACAGGGCGGGGCCTCGCGGTTCCGGGGGGTGTGGATCCCGCGGGACCCCGCCGGCGGACCCCCGGGCCCGACAGGAGGTGGGGCCCGCACACGTCCGCCATGGCTCCGGCCGACGGGGGCCACCGACCTGGAACCGAGCACCGCACCGGCACGTTACGGCCGAGTAACCTCGGTGGGCAACACCGGAATCGGAGTTTTCCGGGATCTCGGCCCCGGCCCTCCGGAACCTGTCAGGGGCGACACAAAAACGACTCGGCACCTTGTCATCGGGTGAGTAAGAGGACCCCGGCGCGTGCCACGGTGGCGGCGCGGGAGCGGTGCGGGACGGCCGCTTCGACCTTGGCAGCAGGTGACTAAGAGGAATGGCGATTCACTCACCCCGGAAACAGCTTGTTCCCCTTTTCAAAGAATCATGGACGGCCGCATTGTTCGGCTATGTTTCCGGCGAGTAACGTCACGGCGCAATGCAGGTCAACCCTCAAGGAGACCGAGTCATGAAGAAGAGCATCAGAAGGTCGGCCCTCGTGGCGTGTGCGGCCGCGTCGGCGCTCGGCCTCGCCGCCGTCCCGTCCTCGGCGGTGCCCTCCACGGTGTGGACGGTCAACCCCTCGCCGGCCGCCTTCAAGGCCGTGAACGTCGGCAACATCGTGCTGACCGCCACCATCCCGATGACGTGCACGACCTCGAACGCGGCCGGGACGATGGCGAGCACCACCGGCAACCCCGGTGACGTCGCCGACATCACCACCATGAACTTCGGTGCGTCCGGCTCGCCGTGCACCAGCGTCCTGGGCAACGTCACCACCACGTCGGTCACCCCGTGGGACGTCATCGCGCAGGACTACACCGCCTCCACCGGTGTCACCAAGGGCTACGTCGGCAACGTCAAGGCCAACGTGACCGCCGGCGCCTGCAAGTTCACGGTGACGGGCAAGGCGTCGGGCACGTACACCAACTCCACCGGTGTGCTGGCGATCAACAGCACCGCCGGTGAACTGGTGGTCACCAACCCCGTCAACTGCGGGGCGATCGTCACCACCGCCACCAAGCCCACCTTCAAGGGCAACTACGCCGTCAAGGTGGCCAGCACCGGCGCCATCCCGACCATCGTCGGCTCCAACCCGTAGGCCGCCGACCAGCCCGTCCGCCCGGCCGGCACCCCGGCCGGGCGGGCGCGGGCCCCGAGCCGCGCCCGAGAACAGACGGCCTCCCGTCCGAGTCATCCGAGCGGAGTCGCATGCAAGCCACGCCAGCCGCCGCCCCGCGGCCGCCCCGGGCCCGCGCCCGGACCACGTCGATCGCCGCGCTCGTGGCGCTCGCCGCCCTGGTCCCGACCGCGGCCTCCGCCTCGGGCACCCAGGAGGTCGAGGCCGAGCTGCCCTACGTCTGCGCCCTCCCCTCGGGGGAGTTGCCCGCGACGGTGCGGATCTCGGCGGACTTCCCGGAACGGGCCGGGGCGGGCGAGGCGTTCACGCCGTCCGACGTCACCACCACCGTCGAGCTGCCGGCCCAGGCGGTCGCGGACCTCACCGCCCGCGGCGCGGCCGAGGTACGGGCGGCCACCCGGCTCGCCGTCGGCGTCGCCCAGAACGCGGCCACGGCGACGGCGACCTGGCGGGGCGGCTCCGAGCCGGTCGCGCTGCCCGGGTCGGGCCCGCTGACGCTGACCGCGACGGGCGACGTCCCCTCCGTGGCCGGCCGGGGCGACGGCGACCTGACGTTCTCCGCGGGCGCCCTCGCCCTCGACCTGGAACTCGGGGCGGCGGACCCGGCCACCGCGGCCCCCGGCTCGCTGACCGTCGACTGCGCCCTCGCCGAGGACGCGCCCGAGCAGGGGCTGCTGGCCACCGTACCGGTCGGCGCGGGCGGGCCGGCAACGAGCGGTTCGCCGTCCTCGCCGGGACCGTCCGGAACCTCCGGGGCGCCGGACGAGGGACGGCCGGACGCACCGGCCGACCGGCGGCCGGAGCGGCAGTCCGAGAGGTCGCCGAAGGTGCTGGAGAACACCCCCGGCGCCGCCGTGGACCGCGACGACGTCCCGCCGTGCCGCTACGACGAGCAGCACCCGCCCACCTCGAAGTCGCTCAACGCCTACATCACCGGCTACACCAACGTGCGCAAGCAGAAGGCCGCCTCGTACCTGCCGCCGTCCTGCATGCTGATCGAACAGGGTGACCCCGTGGCCGGTCCCCCCGACCCGGAGGCCCTGATCTTCGACACCGTGTCGTGGGGCGACTTCAACTACCAGGGGCGCAAGCGGACACCGCCGTTCCGGAGCACCTTCCTGTCCTTCGACTTCGTCCCGGTGACCGCCACCATGGTGCTGGAGCAGACGGGTCCCATCAGGATCGACTCCCGTCTGAAGCTGTACCTCCTCGAGGGTCTGACGACCATGGACACCTACGTCCGGGCTCCGTTGGTCCTCCATGTGACCTCCCTCGAGGTCAACGGGACACCGCTGGACGTCGGTCCGGGCTGCCGGACCGAGACGTCCCTCACCTCCGCCGACCCGGACCCCGCGCACTTCCCCGGTGACCACCTGGTGCTGTTCGGACGCGGCGAGCAGGTCACCGGCCAGCCGGCCACCGGCTACCAGCTCACCTCCGGCGGTGTGCTGTCCGGCGAGGCGACCATCCCGGCCTTCTCCGGCTGCGGCACCGGCGGCGAGGACCTCGACCGGTTGCTCACCGCCTCCGTCTCCGGCCCCGGCAACTACATCAAGCAGGTCCAGGGGCAGACGTGCGCGGTCATGAACGTCAACCCGCTGGAGTGCACCGAGGACCTCCAGCCCGCCCAGATCCCCGTCGCCGAGCGCTGACCCGGCACCCCGCCCCGCCCCTCCCCGCCCACCTCCACGGAAGGCCACCACCATGCCCCCGATCTCCTCCCGCGCCCGGCTCGCCACCGTGTCCGCGCTGACCGCGCTCGGCGCCTTCGCCTCACTGGGCACGGCGACCGCGGCCGACCCCGCGCTGAACGGCGCGTGGGCCCCCTTCACCCGCTGTCCCGTGGACGCCCCGGCGATGCTGGCGGCCGACGGCTTCGAGAAGACCCCGCAGTGCGTGGTGTCCACCTCGGCGAGCGGCTCCATCAAGCTGGGCGGCACCACCGTGACGACCGGCAGGACCAACCTCCAGATGGGCATCGTCCAGAACGCGGACGGCACCAGCAGCGTGGTCGCCCCCGCCTCCGGCGCGCTGGTCGCCGAGCCCGCCACCGTGCCCGGCGGACTGCTCGGCCTGATGTGCCCCAGCGACATCTTCGTGATCACGGGGATCTGCAAGTCGCTGGAGAACTCTGGCCTCAACAAGATCACCGCGACCATGGAGTCGGTCGGCGCGCCCTACGCCTTCGACCAGACCGCGGGTGCCCTCACCGACCTGCCCATCGTCGCCCTGCCGGTCCGCATCCACCTGGAGAACCCGCTGCTCGGCGACAAGTGCTACATCGGGACGGCCGCCCACCCGATCGTGCTGCGCCCGGAGAACCGCGACTATCCCGAGTTCGGCCTGACCTTCTTCCAGGGCGACGGCACCGAGGACGCGGCCGGCGAGATGAGCCGGATCAACCTCACCGGCGCCACCCAGAACGACAGCACCTTCGCGGTGCCCGGCGCCACCGGCTGCGGCCTGAACGTCGGTCTGATCAACGCCGCGGTGAACGCGAAGACCGGGCTGCCCTCCGCCGCCGGGAACAACAGCCTCACCCTGAACGACACCCGGACCCACCTCACCGGCCTCAACGCACCCGGCACCGTCGCCCCCGACGCCGGCAAGGTGCTCTCGAAGAACTGGCACTCCGCCGTCAACTAGCGGTCGTGCGCACGCGGTTGACGACGTACACAACCGTGACACGATTCCTCCCCAAGAGATGTACAACACAACAAAGTTGATTTACCGTCTGCTTGCCAGACCGGTGAACGCCTTGGACCGGTCCAGGCTCCGCCCGCCGAGGGCGGGGCCCGGTCGGCCCATCCCACCGGACATGTCGACGGCAAGGGATCACTCATGCCCTCAAGCGCGCGTCCCTCGGTGCTCGGTGAACCGCTCGACCCCCTCCCGAAGAAGTTCGCGGCCTTCATGCGCCCGCTGCTGCCCGGGCTGCTGAACGAGATACGCACCGAGGTCACCCGCAGCTACCCGGTCTACGGCAGGCTGCTCAACGGCCCGGACGGGGACGCGATCCGGCAGGGCGTCGAACAGGCGCTGACCGCCTTCGTGGACCGGGTGGCCGACCCCTCCAGCAGCTCGGAGCTGCGGGACGAACTGCTGCGCAGGTTCGGCCGGGTGGAGGCGTACGAGGGCCGCGACCTGGAGGTCCTGCAAGGCGCCTACCGGCTCGGCGCCCGCATCGCGCTGCGCCGGGCCAAGACGCTGGGCCGGCAGTACAGCCTCTCCCCCTCGCTGATCCTCGCCTTCGCCGACGCGCTCTTCGCGTACGTCGAGGAACTGGAGGCGATCACCCGCGAGGGGTACGCGGAGGTCCGGGAGCGGGCCGCCTCCGAGGAGTCCGCGTTACGAAGACAGTTACTGCACTTCCTCCTGGCCGCCTCGCCGCTGCCCCGTACGGCCGTCTCCGAACTGTGCAAGGCCGCCGCCTGGGAGCTGCCCCGGTCGTGTTTCCTCGTCGCCCTGCGCTCTCCGGCACCGGACCACATCCAGGCGGGACTCGACCGGGACGTCCTCGCCGACCTGGACATACCGCAGCCGCACCTGCTCGTGCCCGGCGACCTCACGCCCGCCCGCCTGGACATGCTCCGCACCGCCCTGACCGGCACCCGCGCCGCGCTGGGCCTGACCGTGCCGATCACCCAGGCCGCCGACTCCGTGCGCTGGGCCCGCCGCGTGCTCCAGCTCGTTGACGACGATGTCGTACCCGACGCCCCGCTGATCCGCTGCGAGGACCATCTGACGACCCTGTGGCTGCTGTCCGACCCCGCCCTGGTCGACCGGATCGCGGCCCGTGAACTGGCCCCGCTCGACGCGTTGCCGGCCAGGCGGCGCGACCGGCTGGTCGAGACCCTGCGCGTGCACGTGTCCACCCGGGCGCCCGCGGAGCAGGTCGGCGAGATGCTGGGCGTGCACGCGCAGACCGTCCGCTACCGCCTGCGGACGCTGGACACCCACCTGGGCGACCGGCTCGCCGACCCCGACCACCGCTTCGCCATCGAGGTGGCCCTGCGCTCGCTGCACCTGCGGGGCCACGACGACGCGGAGTGATGCCCGGGGGCCGGTGTGCGGTTCCGTACCGGCGTGCGGCTCAGTACGCCACGGGCCAGCCGCTGCTCCAGTCCAGGAGGTTGATGCCGAGCTTGGGCGTGCCGTTGTCGTTGCCGTCGTAGTAGTGGTAGACGATCAGGTCGCCGTCCACGTCGTTCATGATCGACTGGCCGCCGGGTCCGATGACGCTGCCGTGCGACTCCAGGACCGGCGTCCCGCCGTTGTTCATCAGCGAGACGCCGTTGCGGTCGCGGTAGGGCCCGGTGACGCTCGTCGCCCGGCCGACCTTGACCTTGTAGGTGGAGCTGGTGCCGTCGCAGCAGACGTCGTACGAGGCGAAGAGGTAGTAGTACCCGTTCCGCTTGACGACGTACGGGGCCTCGACGGCCTTGGTCCCGGTCGGGCGGGAGGCGAGGGAGCGGCGGGCGGTGTCGGAGGCGAGCTGCTTGCCGGTGGCCGGGTCGACCCGGATCATCTTGATGCCGGTCCACCAGCTGCCGAAGGACAGCCACCACCTGCCGTCGTCGTCGACGAAGAGGTTCGGGTCGATGGCGTTGTAGTCGCTCGCGGCGTTCGAGGTGTAGACGACGCCCCGGTCGGTCCAGCTGCCCGGCGCCCCGGTGGTGGAGACCGCGAGCCCGATCGCGGAGTCGTTCACGCCGAAGGACGAGACGGAGTAGTACATCAGGTACCTGCCGCCGTGGTACGAGATGTCCGGCGCCCACGCCTCGGGGACGTCGGAGTACTGCGACCACCAGGTGGGCCGGGAGCCGAAGGCGTCCGCCCCGGCGGAGAAGGCGGTGCGGTCCGAGGACGCCTTGCTGCTGATGCCGCCGCCGGTGGCGTAGAGCCGGTACTGCCCGGACGAGGTGCGGATCATCGTCGGGTCGTGGGTGACGACGGAGCCGGTGACCCGGCCGGGGTTCGGATAGGCCGACGCCGCGGAGGGGACGAGGGCGAGCAGGGCGGCGGCGGGGAGAGCGAGGAGTGCGGTTCTCGTGCGCGTGCGGCTCATGGGTGGCGCTCCTGTTCCGTTGCGTTCCACTGACTGTTCGTGATGTCGAACATTGGTCGCCTCTTCGGACGGGAACGTAGGGTCGATGCCCCTGCGCGTCAATGCTCTGCGCGGCGACGGTGGCCAACGTCCGGAAAACGCCGGGTTTCACAGGTGTCCGACGCATGAATGCGAACCGGCGAATCACCGGACCCGCGCTCCCTGCCGCCGCCGCCCCGCCACCATGGCCTCCCATGTCACCGTCCTGAGGGGGAGCCGGGCGTGAGTCTGTCCTGGGGTTCCGTGGCCGCCGTCCTGGGCCTGGCCGTGCCCGTCGTGGCCGCGCTGTGGGAGTTCGTGCTGGCGGGCCGCAAACGGCTGGGCTACCGCGTCCAGTTGGACACCACGATCCGGGACTCGGCCGCCTCGGGGCCCGACACCACGGTGCTGCAACGCATGCAGTGGGACGGTACGAACCTGCGCGACCCCTCGGTCGTGCTGCTGCGGATCGAGAACGCCGGCTGGAGCCCCGTGGTCGCCGGCGACTACGTCGCTCCCGCGAGCGACCCCGTGGGCATCCGCATCGCCTTCCCCGGCCGCCGCGTGGTCGGCATGACCGTCACCGAGCGCAGCGCCCAGGTGCCGCCCACCTTCTTCGTGCCGGGGGCCGAGGGGTTCGAGACCACCGGCCGGGAGATCAAGCTGCCCAAGGTGATCCTCAACCGCAGGGCGCACTACAAGGTGCTGGCGGTCCTGGACCGTGAAGAGGGTTTCACCGAACCGGAGTTCCCCGAGGCGGAGGTCACCGCGGGGGTCGTGGGCGGGGTGCGCGGCGGCAACATCAAGAAGACCGCGTACTACCCGTTCGCCTCACGGCAGGTCCGGTGGCTGCTCGCCTCGCTGATCCTGGTGAGCGCCACCCAGTCGGCGTTCACCCTGGCCGGGAGCGACGACGGCGCCGCCGCGCCGCTGGACTGCGCCGCCGGGACCCTGCACCTGTCGGGTTCCACGGCCTTCGCGCCGGTGCTGCGCGAGGCCGCGCGGCAGTACGAGCGGACCTGCCCCGACGCCCGCATCCCGCTGACCGCCACCTCGTTCAAGGGCAGCGTCGACGGGCTCGACACCCTCGCCGCGGCCGGTGCCGAAGCCCGGCTCCCGGACGGCCGGGGACTGGGGAACCGGCTGGCGTTCAGCGACGGCCCGAAGTCCGACGGCCGCCCGCGGCTGCTGCCCAGGCCCGTCGCGCTGTCCCTGTTCACCCTGGTCGTGCACGAGGACGCGGGGGTCGAGGACCTGTCCCTGAAGCAGGTGCGGGACCTGTACGCCGGGAACATCACCAACTGGAGCCAGGTCAGGGGCAACGACGTGCCCGTTCACCTGGTCAGCCGGAACCCCGGCTCGGGCACCCGCACCACGCTCGAACGGCAGGTCCTCGGCGGCCGCGCCCTCCCGGCGGTCACCACGCCCGACTGCGCCGGCCTGGACCGCGACCGGCCGGGCCGCTGCGAGGTGGGCGGCACCGGGGCGCTGCTGGACACGGTGGCCTCGGCCCCGGGCGCCCTGGGGCACAGCGAGGTGGGCGCCGCCGCCGCGCACGACGGCGTCCGGCAGGTCCGCATCGACGGCTATCCGGCCACCCTGGAGGGCGCCGACCAGGGGGCCTACCCGTACTGGCAGACGGAGATCGCCTACACCTACGGCGAACCCCCGGCCGACTCGATCGCCGCGGGCTTCCTGCGCTACCTCGCCGACGAGGTCGGCAAGGACGTCATCCGCTCCAGGGGCCACCGCCCCTGCGCCGAACTGGACAAGCCGCTGCTGTGCCGTCCGGACGGATCACCCGCCGCGAGGTGACCCCGGGCACGGGCTACGGGTTCTCCCAGGCCGCCGGTTCCGCCGCCAGCTCGCGCACCGGGTCCGGCAGCGCGTCCGCCGCGAGGTCCGCGATCGTCACGCCCTCCAGGATCCTGCGCACGTTGGCGCGCAGCGCCACCCACAGCGGCAGCAGCGGCCCCGCCGTCCCCGTGTACACCAGCCCCGTCGGCCGCTCCCCGCGCACGGAGACGATCGGGCCGTCCACCGCCCGGATCACGTCCGCCACCGTGATGGCCGCCGCCTCGCGCGCCAGCCGGTACCCGCCGCCCCCGCCGCGCCGGCTCGCCACGACGCCGCCGCGCCTGAGGTCCCCGAGGATCCCCTCCAGAAATTTGTGCGGAATGTCCTGCGCGGCGGCCACGTCCTCCGCCTTGACCGGGGAATCGTCCTGCCGGACGGCCAGTTCCAGTACCGCCCGCACCGCGTAGTCCGCCCGCGCCGAGATCCTCATGCCGACCATTGTGGCGCGCGCTGGGACAATGGCCCGGCACAGGCGTCCCGGGCGACCGACGGGACCAGAGGTACGCGCGCAACAGGAGAGGCTCCCTTGGAGCTCAGCAGGCCCAGCAAGCTCGGCAGACGAGCGTTCAGCGCCCTCGCGGGCACCACCGTCCTCGGTCTCGCGCTCGGCGGCAGCGTGAGCGGCGGGGCGCTGCCCGCCTCCGGCGCTCCGGGCCCGGTGCCCACCGGGCCGCCGCCCGGCCCGCCCGGCGCCGACGGCCGCCGCCACCGGATCGCCCTGGACCGGTACTCGCTGCTGGTGGACGGCAGACGGCTGGCCCTGTGGTCCGGCGAGCTGCACCCCTTCCGGCTGCCGAGCCCGTCCCTGTGGCGGGACGTGCTCCAGAAGATGCGGGCGTACGGCCACAACGCGGTCAGCGTGCGCCTGGCCTGGAACCAGCACTCCCCCGCCCCCGGCCGGTACGACTTCACCGGCGTCCGCGACCTCGACCTGTTCCTGCGCACGGCCGCCGAGTGCGGTCTGTACGTCGTCCTGCACCCCGGCCCGTACATCGGCGCCGACGTGGACGCCGGGGGCCTGCCCGGCTGGCTGACGACGGTCGAGGGGCGGGCCGGGAGCACCGGTCCCGCCTTCCTGCGCCACGCCGACGAGTGGCTGCGCCGGGTCAACGCGATCGCCGCCCGGCACCAGTTCACCCGGGGCACCGGCACGGTGCTGCTCTACCGGGCGGACACTCCCGGGCGCGCCGACCTGGACCACCTGCGGGACCGGCTGCGCGCCGACGGCATCGAGGTGCCGCTGCTGCACGCCGGCTCGCCGCTGGCCTGGCAGGAGCCGGGGCCGACCCGGGACGCCGCCGAGGCGCGGCGGGCGCACTTCGACCGCCTGGCGCGGGGCAGCACGCTGCACAACGTCCGCATGGCGTTCGGCGGCACCTCGTGGGGGTGGCTGGCCGCGCCGTCGGCGCCCTCCCCGACGTACGACCCCACGGCGGCGATCGACGAGGCACGGCGGCCGACGGCCAAGCTGGCGCCGCTCCACCAGCTCGGCCATCTCCTGCGCCACGTACCGGACTTCACCCGGATGACCGCGGCGCAGGAGGTGCGGGCCGCGGACCCCCGGGTCCGGGTGCGGCACCTGGCCAACCCGGACACCGGCGCGCACGCCTACGTCCTGCGCAACGACTCCGCCGCCGACGTCACCTCGACGCTGCCGATGGGCGGGAGGGACGTGGAGGTCACCGTCCCCGCCCGGGACGCCAAGCTGCTCGCCACCGGCCTCCACCTGGGCGCGGGGCGCACGCTCGCGTACGCCACGGTGCAGCCCATGCTGTCGCTGAGCGTCGGGACGCTGGACATCGCCGCGTTCGTGGGCCGGGCCGGGGAGATGGCGCACCTGGTCCTGGACTGCCCGGACGAGCCGTGGCCGACCCGGCTGGACGAGGAGGCCGCCTGGACCTTCGACCACGGCGAGCTGCACGTGATGGTGCCGCTGAAGGAGGACCGCCTGACCCGGGTGCGGGTGCGCAGCGGCGAGACCGACCGCACCCTGCTCCTGCTCTTCGCCGACGACGCCGCCTCGCTGCGGCTGTGGCCGTACGAGACCCCGTCGGGCCGGGTCCTGGTGCGCGGCCCCGAGCTGCTGCGCGAGGCCGCGCTGGACGGTGCCGTGATCCGGCTGACCGGGGACACGGTCGACGAGCGCGAGCTGGAGGTGTGGGCACCGCCCGGCATCACCGACGTCACCTGGAACGGCACGCGGGTGCAGTCGGGCCTCGGCCGCGCCCAGAGCCTGATGACCGTGTGGCCGCTGCCCGGCGTGCCCCGCCTGGTCCTGCCCGCGCTCGACGGCTGGCGGCGGCGCGCGGAGAACTTCGAGTCCCGGCCCGACTACGGCGACGAGGGCTGGACGGTCGCCGACCGGCGCACCACGCACGGCACGACCCCGGTCCCCGACGGGCAGCCGGTGCTCTTCGCCGACGACTACGGCTTCCACTACGGCGACGTCTGGTACCGCGCCCGCCTCACCGGCGCCGCCGGCCTGGAGTCGGTGTCCCTGTCGTACCGCACGGGCGCGCACGGCCTGCTGATGGCCTGGCTGGACGGGGAGCCGCTGGGCAGCCACCGGCCGGGCGGGGCGGGCGACGGGAAGGGCACCTGGACGGCCACGGCGGACTTCCGGGTGCCGCAGGCCCTGCGCGCGCGGGGCGGCGAGGACGGCGGCCCCCTCCTGTCCGTCCTGGTCCGGCGCACCCAGCACGGCCAGGACGGGTACCGGGCGGCCCGCGGCCTGACCTCGGCCCGCTTCGAGGGCGCCTCGCCCGACGTGCGGTGGCGGATCATGGGCGCGGCCGCCCCCGACCCGGTGCGCGGGCCGCTCAACACCGGCGGGCTGTACGGGGAGCGCCACGGCTGGCATCTGCCGGGGTACGACGACGGCACGTGGGAGCCGGGGTCCCCGGCAGCTGCCGGGGACGCGGACCGGCGCCAGGGCGTGACCTGGTACCGGACCACCTTCCGGCTGGACGTCCCGCCGGAGACCGACGCCTCGGTCGGCCTGGTCGTCGGCGACACCCGGGCCCGCGACGTGCGCGTCCAGGTCTTCCTGAACGGCTGGAACATGGGCGAGTACGGGGGCGCCGGCACGGGCGCCCCGCACACCGTCGTCCTGCCCAACGGCATCCTGCGCACCCGCGCCGCCGCCAACACCCTGGCCCTCGCGGTCCTGTCCGGCGGCGACACACCGCCGGGCCCAGGGCCGGTGCGCCTGGACCTGCTGGGCAGCGCGGCCGGCGGGGTACCGGTGAAGCCCGTCAGCTCCCCGGCCCGGCACCGCGGTTGACGGGGCGCGCGAAGCGGACGTCCAGATCGCAGGGGACGTCGGGATCGAAGGTGGCGCACAGCGCCTCGCCCTCGTCCACCACCGTCAGCGTCATCCGGCAGGGTTCACCGGCCGGGCGGGCGAAGGAGAGGCCGATCTCGGAGCCGGACGCCGCCCGTTCGGAGGTGCGGTACCCGCCGTCGCCCTGGTCGGCGAAGAAGGCCCAGCCTCCCTCGGTGCGCCCGCCGGGGCAGCCGGCCCCGGCGAGTGCGCCCTCGTCCAGGCCGTGGGCGGTGAAGGTGCGGTCCGAGGACAGGGCGAGGGTCGCCCCGCCCCCGGACCGCTAGCCCCCGGTGACCTGTTCGGCGGAGACCGTCGCGGCCGCGGGCTCGACGTCGCAGGCCGCCGCCGAGGCCACGACGAGCAGGGCGGCGGCCGTCCCGCGGACCACGGGAGCGAGTGGTGTCGTGAGCACGGGCGAAGCCTAGAAGGGCGGGTCCGGCTCAGCGCAGCCGGATCACGTTCCAGGACAGCGGCTCCAGGGCGGCGGTGAGCCTGCCGTCGCTCAGGGCCGTGCCGTCCACCGGGTGCGGGACCACCCGCTCGGGCTCGGCGAGGGTGTTGCGGGCGTCGGGGTCGGCGTCCGCGAGGGCGCTGTGCTCGACGACCTCCCTCAGGTCCAGGCCGCTCAGGGCGACCTCCAGCGGAAGGGCCTCGGTGCGGGAGCGGTTGACGGCGAAGACGGTGACCGTACCGTCCTCGGCGCGCACGGCGGTGGCGTGCAGCAGGTCGGCCTCGCCGTACTTCGCCGTCTCGTACGTCGGGGAGTCCACCCGCACGTCGAGCACCTCGCCGCGGCCGTACGCCGAGGCCTGGGAGAAGGGGAAGAACGTCGTCTGGCGCCAGGCCGGGCCGCCCGGCTCGGTCATGATCGGGGCGATGACGTTGACGAGCTGGGCGAGGCAGGCGACGGTGACGCGGTCGGCGTGCCGCAGCAGGGCGATCAGGAGCGAGCCGAAGACGACCGCGTCCATGACGCTGTAGTTGTCCTCCAGCAGGCGCGGCGCCTCGGGCCAGTCCAGGACGCTCACCTGGGCCTCGGTCCGGCTCATGTACCAGACGTTCCACTCGTCGAAGGAGAGGTTGATCCGCTTCTTCGACTTGAGGCGGGCGCCGACGTGGTCGCAGGTGGCGACGACGTTCTCGATGAACGACTCCATGTCGACGGCGGAGGCGAGGAAGGAGTCGACGTCGCCGTCGTGCGGTTCGTAGTAGGCGTGCAGGGAGATGTGGTCGACCAGGTCGTAGGTCTCCTTGAGGACCGTCGCCTCCCAGGCGGCGAAGGTCTCCATCGCCTGGCTCGACGATCCGCAGGCGACGAGTTCGACGTCCGGGTCGATCTGGCGCATGGCGCGGGCGGTCTCGGCGGCGAGGCGGCCGTACTCCTCGGCGGTCTTGTGGCCGGTCTGCCAGGGGCCGTCCATCTCGTTGCCGAGGCACCAGAGCTTGATGCCGAAGGGGTCCTTGTCGCCGTGCTCGGCGCGCAGGTCGGACAGCGCGGTGCCGGCGGGGTGGTTGGCGTACTCCTGGAGTTCCAGGGCTTCGGCGACGCCGCGGGTGCCGAGGTTGACCGCCATCATGGGCTCGGCCTGGGGGCCGATCTTCTTCAGGAAGGCGATGTACTCGGACAGGCCGAAGCGGTTGGTCTCGGTGGAGCGCCAGGCGAGGTCGAGGCGGCGCGGGCGGTCCTCCACCGGGCCGACGGAGTCCTCCCACTTGTAGCCGGAGACGAAGTTGCCGCCGGGGTAGCGGACGGCGGTGACGCCGAGTTCCCGGACCAGTTCCAGCACGTCCTGGCGCAGGCCCTCGGCGTCCGCGGTGGGGTGCCCGGGTTCGAAGACGCCGGTGTACACGCAGCGTCCGAGGTGCTCGACGAAGGAGCCGAAGAGGCGGGGGTTGACGGTGCCGACGGTGAAGGCGGGGTCGAGGGTGAAGCGGGCGGTGCGCATCTTTTCCTTTCGGGGGTGACGTGTCGGCGTGCGGGGCGCGCTACTGGCCGGCCAGGCCGGTGTGCGCCACGCCCGCCACGATCTGGCGCTGGAAGAAGACGAAGACGATGATCAGCGGCAGGCCCGCCATCAGGCCGCCGGCCATGAGCTGGGCCCACTGGATGCCGTAGGAGTTCATGACGGTCGCGATGCCGTTCGGCATGGTCATCAGGTCGGGGTTGTTGGTGACCATGTAGGGCCACAGGAAGTTGTTCCAGGAGCTGATGAAGGTGAAGATGCCGACCGCCGCCAGCGAGGGGCGGGAGAGCGGCACGATGATCGTGAAGAAGACGCGCCAGCGGCCGGCGCCGTCGATGAAGGCGGCCTCCTCCAGTTCGCGCGGGATGCCCTGGAAGAACTTGTAGAGGATGTAGACCATGGCGGCGGGCGCGCACTGGGGCAGGATCATGCCCCAGTAGGTGTCGACCATCCCCATCTGCTGGACGCTGGTGAACAGCGGGACGCCGAGCACGGCCGGGGAGACCATGAGGCCCGTCATCACCACGCCCATCAGGACGCCCTTGCCCCGGAACTCGGTGCGGGCGAAGCCGTATCCGGCGAGCGCGGCGACCAGCAGCACGATCGCCGTCACGCACACCGACACGACCAGCGAGTTGACGAACCAGTTGGTGATGTTGCCGGTCTCGAAGAGGGCCTTCCAGGCCTGGCCGGTCCAGTCGTCCGGCAGCCAGTGCGTGGGCACCTCGACCGCCTCGGTCTCCGACTTGAGCGAGGTGAACAGGGCCCAGGCGAGCGGGGCGAGGAACACCGCGGAGACGGCGGTGCCGAGCAGGGTGAGCACGATCTGGGCGGGGGTCCAGGCCCTGCGCGGCCTGGTGGTCCGGGCCGGGTGCGCCGTGGCGGTGGTCATCGGCCGCCCTCCTCACGGTTGCGCAGCAGCCACATCCGGGCGAGGGCGACGGCCGCGATGAGCACGAAGAAGATGATGGAGATCGCGGAGGCGTAGCCCACGCGGTAGCTGGTGAAGCCCTGTTCGAGCGTGTACTGCACGAAGGTGCGGGTCGAGTCCTCCGGGCCGGGGCCGAAGTCCTGCATCACGACGGCCTGGTCGAAGACCTGGAGGGAGGCGAGGATCTGGAGGGCGACGACGAGGCCGGTGATGTTGCGCAGCATCGGCAGGGTGACGTGGACCGTGCGGTGCCAGGCGTTCGCGCCGTCCAGCTTGGCGGCCTCGTAGAGGTGGGCGGGGATGCCCTGGAGCGCGGCGAGGTAGAGCAGGAAGCTGAAGCCGACGGTCCACCACAGGGTGGTGATGACGACCGCGAGCATCGCGTACGACTTGTCGGTCAGCCACGGGGTGTCGAGGCCGAAGACGTGGTTGACCATGCCGGTGCCGGGGTTGAACAGCCACTGCCACAGGTTGCCCGCGACGGTGGACGGCAGCAGGAACGGCAGGAAGAAGCAGAGCCGCCACAGCCACTTGCCGCGCTCGATGTGGTGGGCCAGCATCGCGAGGAGGAAGGCGAGGACGGTGATGCAGGGCACGACGAGCAGCGTGAAGTACGCGCTGTGGCCGAGCGCGTCCCACATCAGCGGGTCCTGAAGGGCCTCGCGGTAGTTGTCGAGGCCGATGAAGCTCGCGCTGTCGCCGGAGATGTTGGCGTCGGTGAAGCTGAGGTAGAGGCCGCGCAGCAGCGGCCAGACCACGAAGAGCGCGAAGAGCGCGAGGAACGGGGCGACGAACCAGCCGCCGTGCTGGAAGCCCTGCCCGCGGCGGACGCCGGCGCTGTCGGCGGCGGTCCTCGCCCGCGCCGGGCGGATGATCGTTTCGGCGCTGGTGGCGGTCATGCGGCGCTGCCTCCCTGTGCGGCGGTGCGGCCGTCCATGGGGTTCTTCATGGCGAGCAGTTCGGTGAGCGTGCCCTTCATCCGGCGGGCGGCGGACTCGGGCCTCGCGGAGCCCGTCGTGGAGGAGACGACGATCGGGCCGACTCGCTGGGCGAGGATGCCGGTGGACCCGGCGAACCACACCTTGGGCTCGGTGGCCTGGTGGTCCATGGCCGAGACGTACTCGTTCTGCGGCTGGAGCTTCCGGTACGCGGCGGTGGACAGGGTCGGTGTGTAGGCGGGGATGTGCCCGCCGACCGCCCACTGCCGGGCGTGTGTGACGACGTAGGCGGCGAGCCGGTGCGCGCCCTCGTTGGCGGCGCCGCCGCGGCCGGCCTGGTGCGGCAGGACGAAGGAGTGGGACTCGGCGTGGGTGGCCCGCTTGCCGAAGACGGGCGGCAGCGGGGTGGCGCCGTAGTCGAGCTTCGCGGTGTCGAAGACGGGCACGGACCAGTTGCCCTCCCAGGCGAACGGCGAGCCGTTGACGAACTGTTCGGCGCCCGCGTTGCCGCCGAAGGCGGGGTTGGCGTAGCCGTCGGCGACGTGCCTGCGCAGGAACTCCAGGACCTGGGCGGCCTTGTCGGTGTCGAAGGTGACCTCGGTCCTGGAGTCGTCGAACCAGGTGCCGCCGAGCTGGGTGTAGAAGGCGACGAAGAACCACCACTGGAAGTTCTGGTCGTTGTGCCACAGCCCGATGGTCTGCAACCCCTTCGCGGTGGCCTTCTTGGCCTCCTTGAGCACGTCGAACCACTCGCCGGGGGAGGTGACGGGCACCATCCGGCCGTCCTCGCCGAGCAGGCCCGCCTTCTTCAGCACGTCCTTGCGGTAGAAGCAGAGCTGGACGTGGATGTCGAGCGGCAGCGCGTAGAGCTTGCCGTCGACGACCGCGCGCTTCCACAGCTCGGGGTTGAAGTCCTCCTCGCGCACGCCGTACTTGGCGAGCAGGGCGGTGTCCCAGGGGTCGAGGAGGCGGCCGGGCGAGAATCCGGTGACGCGGCCGAGGTGCATGACCCCGAGGTCGGGCGCACGGTTGCCGGCGGCGGCCATGGCGAGCTTGGTGTAGAAGGGGCTGCCCCACTGGAGGGTGGAGTCCTTCACGTCGATGCCGGGGTGTTCCTTACGGAAGGAGTCCAGCATCGCGATCATGTTGTAGCCGTCGCCGCCGCTGAAGAGGTTCCAGTAGCGGACCCGGGTGTCCGCCCCGGAGGCGAGCGCGTCGGCGCCGGTGCCGAGCGCCGCGAAGCCGAAGCTGCCCGCGACCGTCAGACCGCCGGCCGCGGCCAGAAAGTGCCTGCGATTCAGGCCAGGTCGTCCCATGCCCTGCCCCATCTGTCGTCAATCGGACGTTGGCGTTCGATATTTCGGATGCTGCTCGTAACTTCGAACGGGAACGTAGGTGGGAAGCGCTTGCGCGTCAATGGTTCGGGCAAGATCTCGGGCAGGACTTTCCCGGAGGGCGCGGAGACGGCCCCGGACCCGCCGCGGAACTGGCCCACAGGGCATGCGTCTTGGCATATTGCAGGGGTGACCGACGGACGGCCGGGGGGACGAGGAGACAGCGGTGCGTACCAGGAAGGAGATGCGTCGCCTCGCTGACGCCCTCATCGACCCCATCCAGGTGGCCGTGCCGGCGGACCCGGAGGTGCTGTTCGAGGCACTGGTCGCCTCCGTCAGCGCGTGGCGGGGCCGGGAGGTGCTCGTGCACCGGGCGGCCTTCCCGCCGCACACCGCGAGTGGACTGTGGCTGGAGCGCGAGAGCCACGACGACGTGGTGGTGGACGAACGCGCGGCCGTCTGGCACCAGATCGTGATCCTCTGCCACGAGGTGTGGCACATGAGCCGCCGTCAGGCGGAGGGCGGCGCGGAGGCGGGCGACCGGCCCCGGCCGGTGGCCGCGCGCACCGACTTCTCCCTGGCCGAGGAGCAGGAGGCGGACCGCTTCGGCATGCTGATGGGCAGCCGGCTGCGCACCTGGCTGGACGCCTCCACCGACTCGGTGTTCGCCGCGGAGGGCGGCGGCCCGGCCAGCCCGCAGAGCCTCGCCGGCCGCATCGGGGCCGCGCTCAACTACCGCGGGACGACCAGATGAACAGCCTGATCAACTACCTGAGCTGCGGCGCGCTCTGGCTCGGTCTCGCGGTGCGGGCCCCCGACCTGCTGCGGCACCGGCACGATCCGTATCTGCGGGCCATCTGCGCGGTGCTGGGACTGGCCGGGCTCTGCTTCCTGCTCGGGGCGCCGCCGACGGTCGGCGCCGTCAACCGGCTGAGCGGCGTGCCCAACCTCGCGGCGCCGCTCACCTACGCGGCGATCACCGGATACTGCGCCGCCTCCCAGGTCCTCGTCGTCCACTGGCGCGGCGGACCCCGGGTGCGCCGCACCGCCCGCCGGTGGACGCTCGCCTACGCCGCCGTGGTCCTCGGCATCGCGGTGGCCTTCGCTCTCGGCGACGCGCCCGTGGAGCGCCGCACCGATCTGGACACCTACTACGCGACGACCCCGTTCCTCGCCCAGATGATCGTGCTGTACCTGGTCGCGCACCTGACCGCGGTGACCGTCACGACGGTGTCCGCGCTGCGCTGGGCGCGGCAGGTGCGCGGCGGGCTGCGGGCGGGTCTGACGCTGATCGGGGCCGGTTCGCTGTGCGGCGCCGGTTACAGCGTCGCCAAGCTCGTCGCGGTGGGCGCCCGCTGGTTGGGGCGCGACTGGTCGGCGCTCGGCACCACGGTCTCCCCGGCCGCCGCCGGCCTCGGCGCCCTGCTGGTGGTCGTCGGGGTGCTGGTGCCGCTGGTGACGCCGCGGCTGGCCGAGTGGCGGCGGGCGGGGCGCGCCTACGCCCGGCTCGGGCCGCTGGAGCGGGTCCTGGACGACCTGCTGGTGCGCCGGGCGCTGCGACTGCCGCGCCCGCGGTTCGCCTCGCCCGGCACCCTCCTGATGTGGCGCCGGACCAGCATCCACAACGCACTCGGTCACCTGGACGCGTACTGCGACCGGGACCTGTACGACCGGACCCGCGCCGACGCGCTGGCGGCGACGGGCGATCCGGAGCTGGCCGGGGCGAGCGCCTGGGCCGCCGTGATCGTCGACGCGCTGCGGCACGAGGCGGGCCCCCGGACGGTGTCGCCGCCCGGCGCCGGCACCGGTCGCCCCCTGGGCCCGTCACCGGACCCGGCGACCCTCGCGCGGATCGCCGACGTGCTCGCCGGCGCCGTGCGGGTACCGGCCCCGTCCGCCGTGCCGAGCGGCAGGACGACGGCGGGCACCGCGTGAGGGCCGGCCGGTTCGGCGACGGGGACGACGGGGACACGGGCGGCCGCGCGGGCGCCCGGCACGGCCGGGACGCTCGGGTCCCGCACGAGAGGAGTGGTCGGACGTGAGTCTCGTCGTCTACCTGGCGGCCCTGGTGTTCGGCATGACCTCCGTGCTGCTGTTCCGCCGTCCGCGCACCGCCGTGCGCAATCCGCTGACCCTGTCCACCTGTGTGGCGATCGTCCTCGGTGCCCTGGTCTTCGTGTGCGCCGCCCCGGCCACCCTGCGCACCGTCAACGAACTCACCGGCGTCACCAACTTCGGGGCCCCGCTGACCTACGGCATGCTCTCCGCGTACAGCTGCGCGGTGCTGGTGCTGCTGATCAACTGGCGGGGCGGCCCCCGGCCGGTGGTGCGGCGCGCGGTGCTGCGCAGCATGGCCGCCTACGGTCTGCTGGTGGTCGCCATCGTGGTGCTGTTCCTGCTCGCCGACGCGGACACCGAGCGGCTGACCGATCTCGACACGTACTACGCGGGCACCCCGTTCATGCGGGAGATGATCCTGCTGTACCTGCTCGGGCACAGCGCGGCGATGCTGGTGATGTGCGCCGTCTGCCTCAAGTGGAGCCGTGAGGTGCGGGGTCTGCTGCGGGTCGGGCTGCGGCTCATCCTGCTCGGCGCGCTGCTGGACCTGGTGGGGTTCCAGCTCGCCAAGTACACGGCCGTGGCGGCCCGGTGGACCGGTCACGACCTGGACTTCCTGTCCACCACGGTGGCCCCGCCGATGGCGTCGCTGGCGGCCCTGGTGTGCTCGGTGGGCTTCGCCCTGCCCAGGCTGCTGCCGTCCGTGCTCGCCCACTGGCGGGGGCTGGACGACTACCGGCGGCTGGGTCCGCTGTGGTCGCTGGTGAAGTCGGCGTCCACGGCCCCCCGGCAGCCGTCCGCCTGGTGGCAGCTGCCCCGCGCCCGGCTCCAGTGGCGTGAGGTCTCCATCCACGACGCCCTGCTCACCCTGGCGCCGTACTTCGACCACCGGGTCCGTGAACGGGCGCGGGACGCCGCCCTGCGCGCGGGCCGCTCCGCCCACGAGGCCCGGCTGGCGGCGGAGGCGGCGATGCTCGCCGACGCGGCGCGGCGGGCCGCCGCCCACGAGGAACCGCCCGGGGCCACCGGGTCCTACCGGCTGCACGCCACCGAGGTGCCCGGCCCGAGCGGGCTGGTGGAACTGTCCCAGGCACTGCACCGCCCGCCCGGCCGGGCCACCGCGCCCGGCGGCACCAACCCGTCGTCCCTGACCGGAACCCTGACCGAACCCGAGGAGCCCCATGTCGCGTAGAGCTGTCGTCGTCGGTGCCGGGCTGGCCGGGATGCTGGCCGCCGCCGTACTGGCCGACGCGGGGGTGGAGGAGGTCGTCGTGCTGGACCGCGACGAACTGCCCGACGGTCCCCGTCAGCGCCGGGGGCTGCCCCAGGGGCGGCACGCGCACCTGCTCATGCCGGGCGGGCTGACCGCGATGGAGGAGATCGTGCCGGGCGTCAGCCTGCGCAAACGGCTGCTCGCGGCCGGCGCGCACGAGATATCCCTCAGCTCGGGCATGCTGGCGCGCACCTCCGAGGGCTGGCTGCGCCGGTGGCGGCGCGAGGGGCCCGTCATGCTCACCTGCACCCGGGCGCTGGTGGACTGGACGGTACGGGCCGCGGTGCTCGACCACACGGGGGTCGAGGTGCGCCGGGCGGCCGCGGTCGGGCTGTCCGGGTCCGCGGGGCGGGTGCGGGGGGTGCGGGTCTCGGGGCCCGACGGGGAGGCGGACCTGGACGCCGACCTGGTCGTCGACGCGAGCGGACGCGGTACGCGGGTCGTCTCCTGGCTGGAGGGGCTCGGGCTGTCCGGCGTCCGGACGCGGACGGTGGACTCGGGGCTGGTCAACGCCTCGCGGCTGTACCGGGTGCCGGCCGGGGCGGAGCGGTTCCCGCTGACGATCGTGCAGGCCGATCCGTATGTGTCCCGGCCGGGCCGGAGCGCCATGGTCATGCCGGTCGAGGGGGACCGCTGGCTGGTCAGCTGCGGCGGCACGCGCGGCGGTGAGCCGCCGGCCGATCCCGAGGGCTTCCTGCGGTACACGCTCGACCTGCCGGACCCGGTCGTCGGCCGGCTGATCTCCGGCGCCGAACCGCTCACCGACGTGCACCTGAGCCGGTCCACCAGCAATGTGCGGCACTACCTGGACAAGGCGCCGCACTGGCCGGAGGGCCTGGTGGTCCTCGGCGACGCGCTCGGCACCTTCAACCCGGCCTACGGGCAGGGCATGTCGGTGGCCGCGTTCGGCGCCCGCGTCCTGGGCCGGGAGCTGGACCGGGCCGCCGGCCTCGACACGCCCGGCCTGGCCCGGCGGGTGCTGCGGGGCGCGGCGCGCCCGGTGGACGCGGCCTGGGCCATGGCCGTCGGGCAGGACGTCCTCTACCCCGCGACGCGCGGCGGCGGACGGCCGGGGATCGTGGACCGGGCGGTGACGGCGTACACGCGGCGCATGACGAGGGCGGCGACCTCCAGCTTCGCGGCGGCCTCCGCGATCTGGGACGTCACCAGCATGCTCACGCCGCCGACCCGCCTGTTCCACCCGGCGGCGGTCCTCGCCGCCCTCGCCGGGCCGCCGCTCCCACTGCTGACCGGGCCGCCGCTGACGCCCGGCGAACGCGAGGTGCTCGCCGGGCTCGACCGCACGGGGGTGTGAGCGGACGGTACGGCGACCGGCCCCCCGCCCGCGTGGCGGACGACCCCGCCCGGGGGAGCGTCGCACACCCGGCGAAGCCCCCGCCCGGCAGCGGCACCGTGCCGCTGCCGTCCAGGCCGTCCCGCGGCGCGGGGCGCGCACGCACCGTCCCGCCCGACCCCCGCGGCGGTCGGGGCGGTCGGGGCGGGAGCATCGGTGTGTCGCCGCCCGGCGGTGCCGTTCACCCCGCGAACGCCGGCTGCGCCACCCCCCGTCCCGCGCCCGGCACCACCAGCAGGGAGCCCGCCAGGGGGTGCGGGGATGCCAGGCCGACCCGGGCGGTGGTGAGGTACAGGTCGGTGAGGTCCGGGCCGCCGAAGGCGCAGGCCGTGACGCGCGGGACGGGGAGGGCGATCACCCGGTCCAGCTCGCCGGACGGGGTGTAGCGGCGGATCGCGCCGCCGTCCCACAGGGCGGTCCACACACAGCCGTCGGCGTCGACGCACAGGCCGTCGGGGAAGCCCGCGCCGTCCTCGATCACGGCCAGCGGGCGGCGGTTCGCGATCCGGCCGTCCCCGGCGACGTCGAAGACGTCGATACGGCGGGTCGGGGTGTCGGCGTAGTACATCAGCGTGCCGTCGGGGCTCCAGCCGGTGCCGTTGCTCACCGTCACGTCGTCGAGGACGGTCTCGGCGGTGCCGTCGCCGGTGAACCGGGTCAGCGTGCCGCCGCCCGGTGCCTCGTCGTAGCGCATGGTGCCCGCCCACAGGCTGCCGTCGGGGGCGACGGCGGCGTCGTTGCCGCGGCGGCCGGGGACCGGTTCCCTGTGCAGCCAGCGGAAGGTGTCGTCGGGGTCGAGCAGGCCGACGCCGTCCCGCAGGTTGAGGACCAGGCCGCCGCCCGCGCGGGGCTTGACGGCGCCCACGTGCTGCTCGGTGCGGCGCAGCGTGCGCCGGCCGGTGGCCGGGTCGTAGGTGTGCACGCGGGAGTTCAGGATGTCGAGCCACAGGAGGCGGCCCGTCGCCGGGTCCCAGGTGGGGCCCTCGCCGAGGGACGCCTCCGCGCGGACGGCCACCTCGAAGACCGTGCCGGTCGCGGTCATGCCGCGCTCCGGTGGCCGAGCCGCTCGGAGAGGTCGGCCGCGCCCTTGACGGCGAGCTGCTCCAGTTCGGCGCGGCGCTCCTCGCTCCAGCGGATCATGGGCACGGAGATCGACAGCGCGGCGACGACGCGGCCGGTGCGGTCGCGGACCGGGGCGGCGACGCAGGAGACGTCCGGGTTGGACTCGCGGCTCTCCACGGCGGTGCCGCGCTCGCGGATCGCGGCCAGGGCCTCGCGCAGGGCGGCCGGGTCGGTGATGCTGTTCGGGGTCATCGCGGTCAGCTCGGCGCCGTCCGGGAAGCGCGCGGCGACCTCCGGCTCGGGCAGGGAGGCCAGCAGCATCTTGCCGACCGACGTGCAGTGCGCGGGCAGCCGGCGCCCGGCCGCGGAGACCATGCGCACCGCGTGCGTGGAGTCCACCTTGGCGATGTAGATGACGTCGGTGTCCTCCAGGATCGCCACGTGCACCGTCTCGTCGCAGGTCTCGGCGACGGTGCGGGCGACCTGCTGGCCCTCCGCGGCGAGGTCGAGGTGCTCGGCGTAGCGGGCGCCGAGCTGGTACGGACGCACGCCGAGCCGGTACCGTCCGGACTGCCCGGGGACCGGGACGATGTACTTGCGGGCGGCGAGCGTGGTGACCAGCTCGTGCACGGTGGTGCGCGGCAGCTGGAGCCTGCGCACGATGTCGGGGGCGGAGAGCGTGCCGTCCCCGTCGAGGAAGAGCTCCAGTATGTCGAGAGCCCGGGTCACGGCCGGCACGAGGCGTCCCATGTCCAGCCCCCTCCCTGAGTATGTTCGAGATTTCAACAGGCGGTCGGAATGACGAACACAGGCTACTCATATCGCGTTTGCCTGGGCAATGGGCGGGTGATGATGGTGGCCATGCCGACCGGAAAGCAGCCCGCGACACCGTTCACCCCGCGCGACTTCCAGCTGGTCCTGCTGCGCCGCATGGCCGACCACAACCCGGGGCCGGTGGAGGACGCCCGCCGTGAGCTGGGCGCCTCGGTCGCGGACATGCGCGAGGCGAACAAGCGCTGGCAGGCGATGCTCCACTCCCCCCGGTCCCGTTCGGCCGCCGCGCGGTACCGCTCGGTCCTCGGTGAACCGGAGTCGGTGGCGTCCCGCCGGATCGGCGGCCTGGAGTGCGAGGCCCGGCGGTGGGCGCTGCCCCTGTGGCCGGACCTGCGCTTCGAGGTGCTGGTCGCCGACCGGGGCACCGTCTGGACCGAGTGGCTGGTGCGCGCCCCCGGCGCGCAGGGGCCCGAGCTGCGCACGCTGGAGGACCTCACGCCCTGGTCCTGCACGGTGGACGAGGCGGCCCGCGCCTTCGCCCCCGCCCGGCCGCTCCAGGGCTCGGCCCCGACCCGGTGGGGGCTGGCCTTCGCCGCCCCGGACCGGGACGGCGTACGGCACGAGGTGGCCGCCGAGTTCACCTGGGGCCTGTTGCAGCGCACGGCCGTCGGTGGGTGACGCGGGCCCCGCGTCACCGGGTCAGCGTTCGCCCTCCGGGTCCCAGTCCAGCAGGCGGACCTTGGCGACCGTGCGGACGTGGCGGCGCATCGCGGTGGCCGCCTGCCGGGGCTGCCGGGCGGCCACCGCGTCCAGGATCGCCCGGTGCTGGGCCAGGGAGCGGCCGGGGCGGCCGGGCTGGCGCAGGGACTCGGTGCGGCTCTCGGCGATCTGGTGGGCGATGGACCGCATGAACTCGGCGAGCAGGCTGCTGTGCGCCGCCGCCGTCACCGCCGCGTGGAACAGCCGGTCCCCCTCGACGCCGTGCCCGCCCCCGTCGATCTCCTCGGCCATCACGTCCAGCGCGGACCGCAGGGCGGCGAGGTCGTCCTCCGTGCGGCGCTCGGCGGCCAGTTCGGCGAGTTTGGTCTCCAGGGCCTCGCGGGCCTCCAGGACGTCCGGGAGGCGCCGGCGGCGTTCGACCATCTTCTCCACGGGTTCGACGTCGAGGCTGTCGCGGACCAGATAGGTCCCGCCGCCGTGCCGCGCCTCCACCAGGCCCTGGACCTCCAGGACCACGATCGCCTGCTTCACCGAGGCGCGGCTGACGCCGAGGCGCTGGGCGAGGTCCCGTTCGGGCGGAAGCCGGTCGCCGGCCCTGAGGCCGCCGTCGGTGACGTACTGGCGCAGCCGCTCCAGCACCTGTTCGTACAGGCGCTGCCTGGTCATGGGCCGCAGGGCGTCGGTCATGAGATCCCCCCTCTCGCCGGGAGCGTAGCACCGGGGCCGCCGGTGGCCCGATGGCCGAGTGGCTGAACCAATTCTCGCGCGACCTCTTGACGTCGCCCACCGCTGGGCCCACGCTGACCAGCCAACCGCACCACGCCAAGTGGCTCAGCCACTCGGCCACTCCTACCGACCGTCAGGGCAGCACTCGGGAGCCCCCGCATGTCCCCCGAACTCATCTCGATCCTCGTCCTCGTCGTGGTGTTCGTCATCGCCACCACCCGCTCCGTCAACATGGGCGCGCTCGCCTTCGCCGCCGCGTTCGGGGTGGGCACGCTCGTCGCCGACCTCGACGCGGACGGCATCTTCGCCGGTTTCCCCGGTGACCTGTTCGTCGTCCTCGTCGGCGTCACCTATCTGTTCGCCATCGCCCGGGCCAACGGCACCACCGACTGGCTGGTGCACGCGGCCGTCCGGCTGGTGCGGGGCCGGGTGGCGCTGATTCCGTGGGTGATGTTCGCGCTCACCGGCGCGCTCACGGCGATCGGCGCGGTCAGCCCGGCCGCGGTCGCGATCGTCGCGCCGATCGCCCTGAGCTTCGCCACCCGGTACTCGATCAGCCCGCTGCTCATGGGCACGATGGTGGTGCACGGCGCGCAGGCCGGCGGCTTCTCGCCGATCAGCATCTACGGCTCGATCGTCAACGGCATCGTGGAGCGGGAGAAGCTCCCCGGCAGCGAGATCGGCCTCTTCCTCGCCTCCCTGGTCGCCAACCTCCTCATCGCGGCCGTGCTGTTCGCGGTGCTCGGCGGGCGGGGGCTGTGGGCGCGCGGGGCGGTGGCACCGCAGGACGGCGGCGCCCCCGGCAAGGGCGGCACGGAGACCACGGCCCCCGGCACCGGTACGGACGCGGGCACCGGCACCGGTACGGCCGAGGGCACCGGCGGCACCGCCCCCGCCGCCGTGGCCGTCCGGCCCGGCGAGGAGACCGGCGGGACCGCCGAGGGCCTCCGTCTCACCCCCTCGCGCATCGCCACCCTGGTCGCCCTGGTCGCCCTGGTCGTGGCCGTCCTCGGCTTCGACCTGGACGCCGGTCTGACCGCGGTCACCCTGGCCGTCGCCCTGAGCACCGTCTGGCCGGACGACAGCCGCCGCGCCGTCGGCGAGATCGCCTGGTCCACGGTGCTGCTGATCTGCGGTGTCCTCACCTACGTCGGTGTGCTGGAGGAGATGGGCACCATCACCTGGGCCGGTGAGGGCGTCGGCGGCATCGGCGTCCCGCTGCTGGCCGCCGTACTGCTCTGTTACATCGGCGCCCTCGTGTCGGCGTTCGCCTCCTCCGTGGGCATCATGGGCGCGCTGATCCCGCTGGCGGTGCCCTTCCTCGCGCAGGGCGAGATCGGGGCGGCCGGCATGGTGGCGGCGCTCGCGGTGTCGGCGACGGTGGTGGACGTCAGCCCGTTCTCGACGAACGGCGCGCTGGTGCTGGCCGCGGCCCCGGACGTGGACCGGGACCGTTTCTTCCGGCAGCTCATGGTCTACGGCGGGATCGTGGTGGCGGCCGTGCCCGCGCTGGCCTGGCTGGTGCTGGTGGTGCCCCGATTCGGGTAGGCCCACCTCGCGGGTCCGGCGCGATCCGGCGCGATCCGCCGTGATCCGGCAGCCTTGAACGACAGCTCTCGGGCGACAGTTCCCGGGCGACAGTTAAGGAGTACGACGCGTGTCCTCTCTCTTCCCGGCCCTCTCCCCGGCCCCGACCGGCGCTCCGGCCGACCGGCCCGCGCTGCGGTTCGGCGAGCGCTCGCTGACGTACGCGGAACTCGCCGCAGCGGCGGGCGCCACGGCCGGGCGGATCGGCGGCGCCGGCCGGGTCGCGGTCTGGGCCGCCCCGGCGATGGAGACCGCCGTCGCCGTGGTCGCGGCGCTGCTGGCCGGGGTCCCGGCGGTGCCGCTCAACCCGAAGTCCGGCGACAAGGAACTCGCGCACATCCTCTCCGACAGCGCGCCCTCCCTCGTCCTGGCACCCCCGGGCGCCGGACTCCCGCCCGCCCTGGGCGCCCTGGAGCGCATCGACGTCGACGTGCGGGCCCGCGGGACCGTCCCCGAGGACCGCGCCGGCGAGGGCGACCCCGCGCTGGTCGTCTACACCTCCGGCACCACCGGACCGCCCAAGGGCGCCGTCATCCCCCGGCGCGCGCTGGCGGCGACCCTGGACGCGCTCGCCGACGCGTGGCGGTGGACCGGCGACGACGTCCTCGTGCAGGGGCTGCCGCTGTTCCACGTGCACGGGCTGGTCCTCGGCATCCTCGGCCCGCTGCGCCGGGGCGGGTCCGTGCGGCACCTGGGCCGGTTCTCCACCGAGGGCGCGGCCCGGGAGCTGAACGACGGCGCGACCATGCTGTTCGGCGTGCCGACGATGTACCACCGGATCGCCGAGACGCTCCCCGGCGACCCGGAGCTGGCGAAGGCGCTGTCCGGGGCGCGGCTGCTGGTGTCGGGGTCGGCCGCGCTGCCGGTGCACGACCACGAACGCATCGCCGCCGCCACCGGACGCCGGGTCATCGAGCGGTACGGCATGACCGAGACTCTGATGAACACCAGCGTCCGCGCCGACGGCGAGCCGCGCGCCGGGACGGTGGGCGTGCCGCTGCCCGGCGTGGAGCTGCGGCTGGTGGAGGAGGACGGCACCCCGCTCGCGGCGCTGGACGGGGAGAGCGTCGGCGAGATCCAGGTGCGCGGCCCGAACCTGTTCACCGAGTACCTGAACCGCCCCGACGCCACCGCCGCCGCCTTCACCGCGGACGGCTTCTTCCGCACCGGCGACATGGCGGTGCGCGACCCCGACGGCTACGTCCGCATCGTGGGCCGCAAGGCCACCGACCTGATCAAGAGCGGCGGGTACAAGATCGGGGCGGGCGAGATCGAGAACGCGCTGCTGGAACACCCCGGGGTGCGGGAGGCCGCGGTCACCGGGGAGCCGGACCCGGACCTCGGGGAGCGGATCGTGGCCTGGATCGTCCCGGCCGACCCCGCCGCGCCGCCCGCCCTCGACGCGCTGGCCGACCACGTCGCCGGGCGGCTCGCCCCGCACAAGCGGCCCCGCGTGGTCCGGTACCTGGACGCGCTGCCCCGCAACGACATGGGGAAGATCATGAAGCGGGCGCTGGACCGTGGCTGAGCGCCTGACCGCGCGGGAGTTCCTCGCCCTGGTCACCGACGGTTCCAGCTTCGCCGAACTCCCCCACCCGGACGGCGCGTGGCGGCCGGACGGCCCCCTGGGCTGGCCCGGCTACGACGCCTCGCGGGCCCGCGCCGCCGAGCGCACCGGCGAGGCGGAGTCCGTCGTCTGCGGCACCGGCCGGGTCGAGGGCACCCGGGCCGTGCTCATCTCCTTCGAGTTCGGCTTCCTGGGCGGCTCGCTGGGGCACCGCACCGGCGACCGGATAGCGGCGGCGTACGCCCACGCCCGTGCCCACCGGCTGCCGGTGGTGCCGTTGGTGGCGACCGGCGGCAGCCGGATGCAGGAGGGGATGCTCGCGCTGACCCAGCTCCAGCGGGTCGCCCGGCAGTCGGCGCTCACCCGGGCGGCCGGTCTTCCGCAGATCGCGGTGGTGCGGGACCCGGCGACCGGGGGCGGCTGGGCGACGCTGGGCGCGGGCGCCGACGTGGTCCTCGCCCTGCCCGGCGCGCAGGTCGGTTTCGCGGGCTCGCGGGTCCGGCCGCCGGACGCCGACCCCGCGGCGTACACGGCCGAGGCGCAGGTGGCGGCGGGCAGCGCGGACGCCGTCGTACCGCCCGGGGAGCTGCGCGCGACGCTGGGCCGGTGGCTGCGGCTGCTGACGGCGCCGTCCGGGGACCCGGCGCCGGTGCCGGAGCCGCTGGGCGCGCGGGACCTGCCGGCCGACGGCTGGGACGCGGTGCGCAGGGCCCGGGCGCCCGGACGTCCCCGCGCGGTGGCGTACCTGGACGCCTACTTCACCGAGCGCGTCGCGCTGTCCGGCGACCGCTGCGGCGGCCGGGACCCGGAGGGCATGCTGTGCGGCTTCGGCACGCACGCGGGGCGGACGGTGGCGTACGCCGCCCAGACGGGCACGGCGACCCGGCCCGCCGGGTACCGCACCGCGACCCGGCTGCTCCGGCTCGCGGACCGGCTCGGCATCCCGGTGCTGACCCTGGTGGACACGCCGGGCGCGGCCAACGACGCGGAGGCGGAGCGGGAGGGGGTGGGTCCGGCGATCGCGGACCTGTTCGGCGCCGTGGCCTCGGTGCGCACGCCGGTCACCACGCTGGTGATCGGCGAGGGCGGCTCGGGCGGCGCGCTGGCCCTGGCGGCGCCGGGCGCCACCTGGGCCACCCCGGACAGCTACTTCTCCGTCATCGCGCCGGAGCAGGCGGCGGCGATCCTCAAGCGCCCGCCGCAGGAGGTGGAGACGACGGCCGGTCAACTGCGGTTGCGCCCGCAGGACTTGGCCCGGCTTGGCGTGATCCGAACAAGGGAGCAGGTGTTCCCTGGAACAGGTGATCGTCGCTCTGAAGAGCGTAGGTGACTGAAGGGACCAACGATACTTACGGTGTGCGAGCAACGGGCTGCAGACCGTAGTTGACGCACATGTCCCGAGTAAGTCCCAGCGGTGCCCGGCGGGCCCCGCACAGCAACAGCGCAAGGAGCTGCACGATCATGAACCTTCTCACCGACATCCTCGCCGGCCTCGTCCACTTCGTCGGCTGGCTGGTCTGACGGTCCGAGAAACCGACGGCGCCGCCTCCCCGTCCCAGGGAGGCGGCGCCGTCCGCGTGCGGACGAGCGGGAGCGGGGCCTACCGCACGGCCACCGCCCGCAGGATCTCCTGGGTGACCGAGCCGCCCCGGTCGTCGCGCGCGAAGGCCCGCAGCGAGACGTGCTCGGCGTCGCGCGGCACGCTCAGCGTCCCGTGCCAGGACGCCACCCCGGCACCGCCGCGCAGCCCGACCCGCTGCCAGGTCTTCCCGTCGTCGTACGACACCTCCAGCCTGCCGCCGCCGATCGTGCCGGTGTCCGGGGCGCCCGCCACGTGCGCCGCCCCGAGCCCGACCCGCAGCTTCTTCCCGCCGCGCACCGTGCCCGCGAGGTCGGTGTCCACGTCGAAGGAGAGGTTGATCAGCGGCAGGAAGGTCCACCGGTCGTCCGGCGTGGCCGCCGACCGGAAGGTCCACTCCGCGTGGCCCTTGGTCGCGAGCGGCCAGCGTGCCGCGTCCAGCGCGGTGTCGGTGACGAGCCGGTACGTGTGCGCGTCGGCGGGGGCGTCGGAGACGTACGCGGCGGAACCCGTTCCCTGGTCGGCCAGTTCACCGTCCAGGTACACCGACGTGGTTTGCGACATGCCGCTGCTCTCACTCCACACGTCGCCGAAACCGGTGTGGTCGGGCCCCGAGTCGCCCCAGCCGGGCGCGTTGAACTGGAGCCGGTTCCCGGCCCGTTGCTGTCCCCAGCCGAGCCCGGTGCCGAGGTAGGGGTGCCACACCGGCTTGAACCAGTTCAGCTCCGCGCGCGAGCCGCCCCGGTACTCGGACAGTCCGCCGCGCTCCTCCAGCGCCTCACCGGCGCTCGTCACGGTCTCGTGCCACAGCTGGCCGGGCCCGGTGGACACGTACTCGGTGCGTTCGGCGGGGTAGGCGATCCGCTCCCGGAAGCCGAGCCCGATCGGGAAGGTGTCGGTGATCGAGTACCGGAACTCGCCGCCGCTCGACGGCTCGTCGCCGTGGTACTTGGTGTGCAGCACTGCGAGGCCGCGGTGTCCGGGCGCGTAGGCGAGGTCCCGGTCGGGCACGGCGCCCTTGTGCCCCTCGGACAGGTCGTACACGTAGGGCGTGTCGCGGGTGCCGGTCATGTCGACCCGTCCGGCCTTGCGCAGCCGGGCGGCGTCGGCCGCGGAGACCGTGGCGATCTGGAGCGGCCGGTCGGCGTTGTCGTCGGTGCCCCACCAGGACATCAGCCGTCCCGGCGCGTCGTCGGTGACGAACAGCGCCTTGACGCCCGCGTCCTGCGCGGCCTGGGCGAGCGCCGTAGGTTCGGTCCCGTCCGTGAGCCGGGCGAGGACCGCCTTGCCGCGGACGCCGCCCGGGAAGGGCCCGGCGCCGACGTCGACCAGGGGCAGCCGGGTGCGGCCCTCGATCAGGGTGCCGCCGGACTGCACGGCGGCCTCGCCGATCCCCTTGACCTCCAGGAGCGGCTTGCCGAGCCGCCACACGGTGCGGTACTCGAAGTCGCCCTGGGTGACCTTCTTCGTGGGCGCGGCGAAGACGCTGTCGTACGTCAGCGGCACCTGGACGGCGCCGAACAGGTCGGAGCCGTTGGCGCTGCGGTCGTACTCCATGAGGAGCTGCCGGGTCTCGGTGCGCTTGTCGACCTCGGCGCTGATCTCGCGCAGTTCACGGCCGTCCAGGGTGATCTCGCGGTCCCGGTCGAGGGCGACCTCCGGTGCGGCGAGGAAGCCGAGGCCGAGGGAGTCGGCGCCGTGGCTGCCGCGCACGTCGAGGAAGGACGCCAGGCTGTACGTCCCGCGCGGGAGCCGCAGTTCCAGGGTGCCGGAGTCCGGGACGTGCGCGGGCACGGGGTCGACGCCCCCGGTGAGCCGCTGGACGGTCAGGTCGGCCGGGGCCGCGGCGCCGGAGCGGTCCTTGACGTGCACGGTGAGCGTGTACCGCTCGTCCTCCTTGACCAGCCCGAACGCGGTGTGCGCGAGGGTCTTCCCGCTCGCGTCGGCCGCGACGACCTGTCCGCCGGTGGTGCCGACCGGCGCCTTGGACCCGTCACCGGTGACGGTGGTGGCGGCGGTGCCGTGCGCGGGCACGGTCAGGGAGGTGTCGGCGAGGGTGACGACACCCTCGGGGGCGCCCCGCGCGGACAGTCGCAACTCGACCGGCGCGTCGGAGTCGTTGGTGTACGTGAGCGTCCTGGTGACCGGCTCGTTGGACGCGTACGGCCACGCGTAGAAGCCCAGGTCGGCGCTGCCGGTGGCAGTGAGGTCGGCGTTCACGGCGTCCGGCACGCTGACCCGGCCGGCGCCCGACTGGTGGACGGGGGCGTCCAGTTCCTTCGAGGTGGACATCAGCGCGTCCTTGAGGCGCGCACCGCTCCAGTCGGGGTGCTCCTCGGCGAGCAGCGCGGCCACCCCGGCGATGTGCGGCGTCGCCATCGACGTACCGTCCATGCTGGTGTAGTCGCCGCTGCCCTCGGCGAGCCGGGAGCGGGCGGCGAGGATGCCGACGCCCGGGGCCGACAGGTCGGGCTTGAGCGCGTTGTCCCCGTACCGGGGCCCGGCGCTGGTGAACCAGGCGGCCTGGTCGGCGGAGTCGACGGCGCCCACGGTGAGGGCGGCGTCGGCCGCGCCGGGCGAGCCTATGGAGGACGGGGCGCCGGTGTTCCCGGCCGCGATCACGAACAGGGCGCCGGTCTCGCGGGACAGGGTGTTGACGGCCTCGGCCATCGGGTCGGTGCCGTCGCTGGGTTCGGTGGAGCCGAGGCTCATGGAGACGATGCCGGCGTCCACGTCCCGGGCGGCCCACTCCATGCCCGCGATGATCTCCGACTCGCTGCCGGAGCCCCCGTCGTCGAGGACCTTGCCGACCGCGAGCGTGGCGCCGGGCGCGACGCCCTTCTCCTTGCCGTCGGAGGCCGCGCCGCTGCCGCCCACGGTGGAGGTGACGTGTGTGCCGTGGCCGTGCCGGTCGGCGACCTCCTCGCCGGGGATGAAGCTCTTGCTCCGGGCGATCCGCCCCGCGAGGTCGGGGTGCCCGGCGTCCACGCCGCTGTCCAGCACGGCCACGGTGACGCCCTTGCCGGTCAGTCCGGCCTCCCACGCCTCGGGCGTGCCGATCTGCGCGTTGGACTCGGCCATCGCCGCGGTGACCCGTCCGTCGAGCCACACACCGTCCACACCGGCGCCGCCACGGGTGAATTCCCGCCAGAATTCACGCCCCTTGCCGGCCCGCACGGCGGCGCCGCGCACGCTGGGCAGCGACCGCGTCCGCTCGGTGCCTCGCGGGGTGGCGGCCCGCGCGCCCTTGCCGTAGGTCACGATCAGCGGCAGCTCGCCGGTCTCGTCGTCGGCCAGCCCCTGCTTCAGCAACTCACCGACGTCGAAGAGCCGTTCGTCGAGGCTGCCGTCGCGCAGATGCGGCAGGGCCTCGTCCGGTACGACGGTGGTCCGGCCGCCCGAACTGCTGGTGCGCACGGCCCCGGTGGCGCCCTCGGGCCGCTCGACCGTGACGGTCTTCCGCCCGCCGCCGAGATCGGTGACGGTCACCCGGTCCCCGGTGACGAGGGTGACGGTACGGGCCGCGCCGTGCGCGGTGGCCGTGCGGTCGGCCGCGGCCGGGGGGTGCGCCGGGTCCGGGGGCGGGTCCTGCGCCGCCGCCGTCCCGGCCGGCAGCAGCGCGATCACGAGCCCCGCCGACAGGAGGGCCGCCCCGCGTCTGACTGGTCCTGTGCTCATCCACGTCTCTCTTCGTGTCGTCGTAGAGTGCTGTGACGAGTGCTGTGAGCAGTCTCAGGGGGCCCGTGGGGCAAGGGAGTTGACCAGGGGCGGCGGTTAGTCGCCCTGGCGGGTTTCCGCCAGCGGCCGGACGGACCGACGGCGCGGGACGGGACACGGCCGAGTACCGTCCGTCACAATGGTGCCGCGCACGGACACGTACGGCACACGGGGAGCGAGCGGCGTCATGGACGGGTTGGTCGAGTTCAAGACCGAGGACGGCGTACGGGTGGTCGTCGAGGGCGTCGAGGACGAGGACGGCGCCCGGCTGGTCTCGCGCGGCGACGGCCCGGCCCGCGCGGCCCGCACCTTCGAGGACTCGCTGGACGGCGTGCGGGCGGCGGCCGCGTCCGCGCTGCGGGTCTTCCGGGACGGCTCGCTCCGACCCGACGCGGTGGAGCTGGAGTTCGGGGTCAAGCTGAGCGCGGAGGCCGGCGCGGTCATCGCGAAGGGCTCGGCGGAGGGCCATCTGGTGGTGCGACTGAGCTGGTCGCCCGAGCCGTCCCCGGCCCGCGCCGAGCCGGAGCCCGCTTCGACGCGTCCCGCGACCCCGGACGCCGCCGCGCTGTCATGAGCGGTGCCGCCTGGCACGCCCGCGTCGCGTGCGGCACGGAGGTCGGCGCCGGATTCCTCGTCTCCGCCCGCCGGTTGCTCACCTGCGCCCATGTCGTCAGGTGGGCCGACCGCGCGCCGGTGACGGTGAGCTTCCCGGGGCGCCGGGAGCTGGGCGAGCTGTCCGGCACGGTCGCCGTGCACGGCGGCTGGCGGGACGGCGCCGCCGACCTCGGCGACCTGGCCGTACTGGAGCTGGACCGGGAGGTGCCGCTCACCCCCGCCGCCTTCGCCCCGCCCGGCACGGAGCGGACCGCGCCCGTCCCCGAGCTGATCGCCTACGGCTTCCCCAAGGGGTACGACGAGGGCATGCTCGCCTCCTACCGCGCCCTGCCGGGACCGCTCATCTCCGACGAGTGGGTCCAGTTGGAGGCGCTCACGGCGCACGGCCAGCCGCTGGCCGCCGGGTTCAGCGGCGCGGCGCTGACGCTGGCCGACGGCACGGTCGTCGGCATGGTCTCCGCCGTCGCGGGCGCCCGGGACGTACGGGTCGGGCGGATGCTGCCCGTCGAGGTCATGGCGCGCTACTGGCCGGAGCTGGGCGAGCTGGTGCCCACCCCCGGTCACCGGGCGGACGCCCGCAGGCGGCTGTACGCGCTGGTGCGCCGGGCCGAGGAGGGCGGCCTGGACTGCGACCCGAACCGGCTGTACGTCTCCGCGATGGACGCCTTCGACCCGCCGCTGCCGCCGGGCGGTTTCGCCTCCCTGCGGGAAGCCGCCGCGTATGTGCAGTGGGAGGTGCCGGACCCGGCGGCCGTGGCCCGGTTCGCCGACCGGCTGGCGGAGCGGCTGCACGCCCCGCCGCCGCGCCCCGCCGCCTGGTCGCCCATCGTCGTGGAGATCGACCACAGCGGGGCCGGCGCCGACCAGGTCACCGTCGAGGTGTCCGCCTACCGGGACGGGCAGCGCCGCCCGGTGGGCTCGCGCCGGCTGGCCCGCGGCGCGGTGCGCTCCTTCGTCCAGGAGCGCATCGACGAGGCGTTCACCCAGCTCGACCCCGGCGCCGACGAACTGCTCGTCTTCGTGCTCCCGCGCGAGTGGCTGAACGAACCGGTGGCGCACTGGGAGTGCGGGGAGGACGACTCCACACCGCTGGGCTGCGCCTACCCGCTCGTGGTGACCGACCGGTACCGCCACCGCAGCGGACGCCTCCGCCACCAGCTGCGCAAGAAGTGGCGCAGGCTCGGCTCCGGCCCGGGCGGCCGGCTGCACCGCGTGGACTGCGGCACCCGGGAGCGGCCGGCCGGGCTGCGCAAACGGCTGCGGGACGACGCGGAGCTGGCCGGTTTCGCCACCCCGCCCTCGGCCGCGCCGGAGTACTTCGAGGTCGGCCTCAACCTCCCGGTCCCGGTGCTGCTGTGGCCGCGCCGGGACTGCCCCGGCGAGGAGGGACCCGACGGCCGCTGCGCGGGCACGGCGTTCCTGGACGAGCTGGCGGCGTCCGTGGCGGGCGTGCCGCCGGCCGAACTCCCCCGCCTGGTCATGGAGCTGCGCGAGACGGCGGACGCGGCGGACGCCCCGGACGAGCACTGGGCGCGGGACGTCCAGCTCCTGTGGGACGACCCCCGCTGCTTCGCCGAGCCGCCCGCCCTGCTCCACTCCCCGGTCGGCTGAGCCCGCCCGCCGCGCCCGTGCGCCGACCACCCCGCCGAACCACGACCGTGACGAACCGACCGCCGTATCCACCGCAGTACCAACCGCCGTACCGACCGCCCGGAGAGAAGAACCCATGCCCCTGTGGCCCGTCTACACCGGCGCGCCTGACCCCCACGACGGCATCGCCCGGCTGCCCCCGCCCCCGCCCTGGCGGGACTTCGACGGCGGTCCCGTGCTCGATCCGCCGGACGCGGACGGCGACGCCGCGGCCGCCTCGCCCGACCGGACCCACCGGGCCGCGACCTACCAGGCCACCGAGGACACGGTGCAACTGGTCAACGCGGCCCTGTACCTGCGGCGTCCGCTGCTGGTCACCGGGCCGCCCGGGACCGGGAAGTCGTCCCTCGCCTACGCGGTCGCCCGCGAGCTGCGGCTCGGCCCGGTCCTCAGGTGGAACATCACCAGCCGCAGCACCCTGGGCGACGGCCTCTACACCTACGACCCGCTCTCCCGCCTGTACGCCGCGCGCCACACCGCGCGGCCGTCCGACGCCCCCGCCGCCGCCACGGGCGTCGAGGACCACCTGCGGCTGGGCCCGCTCGGCACCGCCCTGCTGCCCTACGCCCGGCCGCGCGCCCTGCTGATCGACGAGATCGACAAGAGCGACCTCGACCTGCCGAACGACCTGCTGCACGTCCTGGAGGAGGGCCAGTACGAGATCCCCGAACTCGTCCGGGCCTCCCGGGACTCCCCCGGCCCGCACGCCGAGGTGCTGATCGACGGCGCCGACCAGCGGGTGCCGGTGGAGCGCGGCCGGGTCCGCTGCAACGCCTTCCCCTTCGTCGTCCTCACCAGCAACGGCGAGCGCGAGTTCCCGCCGGCCTTCCTGCGCCGCTGCGTCTCGCTGCGGCTGCGGCAGCCCGACGACGACCACCTCGCCGAGATCGTCCGCGCCCACCTGGGCGAGCCCGACGGGTACGCGCGCCAGTTGATCCACCGGTTCCTGTCCCGGGTGGGCAGCGGCGAACTGGCCACGGACCAGCTGCTCAACGCCATCTACCTGGCCCGCTCCTCCGGTCTGGGCGCCGACTCCCTGGACGAGCTGGCCGAGCAGCTGATGCCGTACCTCGGCCGGTCCGCGGGGGCCGACGCCTTCTGATGCCCGCCGACCGCCCCGGCGCACCGGACCCCGAGCCCCTGCCCCGCCTCGCCGACATCCTCGGCCGGGCGGCGGCCACGGGCGCCCGCCCGACCCCGCTGGAGCTGGCCGAACTGCTGTGGCTGGCCGGGCAGATGGAGCCCCCGACGGCCGGCCCGGCGGACCCCGCGGACCCGCCGGACGGCCCGGCGTCCGGGACGCGGCCGCAGCAGCCGCCCCCGGACCGTGCAGCCGCCCCGGAGCAGCACCGGGACCGCCGGCCCGACCGGCGTCCGGACGAGGACCAGGACCGGGGGCCGGAGCCGGAGGGGCACGGGCGGCGCTCCCGGGCCGACCGGCCGGCCGGACCCCCTCCCGGGTCCGAGGCCCCCCGCACCCCCCTGCGCCTGCCGTCCCCGGCCCCGGCCCCGGGCACCTCGACGGCCCAGCCGCACAGCGCCCTGCTCGCGCCCGCACCGCCGATGCTGCGCCACCCGCTGGCGCTTCAGCGTTCCCTGCGTCCGCTGAAGCGCCGCAGCGACGCGCCCGTCGGCCACGAGGTGGACGAGTCCGCGACCGCCGACCGCATCGCGCGCCTCGGCGCCGGACCCGAGTGGTGGCTGCCCGTGCTGCGCCCGGTACGGGAGCGGTGGCTGCGCCTGCACCTGGTGCACGACGCGGGCCCCACGATGCCCGTCTGGCAGCCCCTGGTCCGCGAACTGCACGCCGCGCTCGCCCAGTCGGGCGTCTTCCGCACCGTCACCCTGCACCGCGCGGAGGCCGACGGCACGGTCCGCGGGGACGGGGCCCAGATCCCCGCCGACGGCCGTACGGTCATGCTGCTGATCAGCGACTGCATGGGACCGCAGTGGCGGGAGGGCCCGGCCGGCACCCGCTGGTTCGGCACGCTGCGCGGCTGGGCGCGCCGCACACCGCTGGCCGTGCTCCAGCCGCTGCCCGAGCAGTTGTGGCGGGACACCGCCCTGCCGCCGGTGCCGGGCCGGCTGTCCGCCCCGCACCGGGCCGCGCCCAGCGCCTCGCTCGCCTTCACGCCGTACGACGGCGCCGCACCCCGGGCCCCCGAGGGCACGGCGTACGTCCCGGTGCTGGAGCCGGGACCCGAGTGGCTGGCCAACTGGGCCGCGCTGGTGGCCGGTCCGGGCGGCACCCCGTACCCGGGTGCCGCCGCCGCGCTGCACCGCCCGTTGCCCGCCGACGCCGACGACCGCACCGACCTGGCGCGGCTGTCCGCCGAGGAACTCGTCCTGCGCTTCCGCGCCAGCGCCTCCCCACCGGCCTACCGGCTGGCCGGCCACCTCGCGCTCGGCCGCCCCGACCTGCCGGTGATGCGGCTGGTGCAGGCCGCGGTGGAGCCGGACCCGCGGCCCCAGCACCTGGCGGAGGTCATCCTCGGCGGGCTGCTCACCACGGTCCCCGGGCCGCCCGGCTCCTACGCCTTCCGCCCCGGCGTGCGCGAGCTGCTCCTGCGCGGGCTGCCCCGCACGGCCCGCAACCGCACCCACGAACTGCTGCTGCGCACCGGCGGCCTGATCGACGAGCGGGCGGGCCGCTCGCCCGGCGAGTTCCGGGCGCTGATCCCCTCCCGCGAGGGCACCGAACGGGCCGACACCGGCGAGTCGTTCGCGGCGATCAGCGAGGAGAGCGCCCGGCAGCTGACGGTGCGGGAGCGGCCCGCCGTCCCGTCGCCCTTCCCGCCCGCCCTGGGCGCCCGCTACCGGCCCACGCGCCGGCTCACCCCGTCCGGCAGGATCTGGCTGGCGGAGGACACCGGACCGGAGCGGACGGCGCCGGACCCGTCGCCGACGAACCGGACGGTGGCGATCCGGCTGCACGACGCGGACCCCGACCCGGCCACCCGCCGGGCGTTCCTGCGCAACGCGGGCCTGCTGACGCGGATCTCCCACCCCAACCTGGTGACCGTGCTCGACGCGGGCATCGAGGACGACGTCCCGTACGTCGTCATGGAGCACCTGGACGGCATAGCGCTGGGCGCCCTCACCCGGCCCGACGACCGGCGGCTGCCGGCCCCGCTGACGGTGTCGGTGGGGTCGCAGCTGGCACGGGCACTCACCGCCCTGCACCGGGCGGGCCTGGCGCACGGCGGCCTGGAGGCGTCCCGGGTGGTCCTGCTGCCGGACGGCACGGTCCGGCTCAGCCTCTTCGAACCGGGCCTGGCCTCGGGCCCCGGCAGGCGCTCCGCCGACCTGCGCGCCCTGTGCGACGTCCTGCTGCGGCTGACGTCGGGGCCCGCGCGCCCGGCCGTCCCGATCGACTCGCGCCGCCTGGACCGGCTGCCCCCCGCCCTGCGCATCCACTACGCGCACGCCTTCGACCAGCTGATGTCGCCCTCGGCGGCGGCCCAGGCCCGCGGTCTCGAACTGCTCGCGGACCCGCACCTGCTCACCCGGGCGCAGCAGGCGTACCGGCCGCGCCGGTACCGCGCCCTGGGCCCGTTGCGGGTCGGCCTCCCGGACGGCTCGTCCGGCCCCGCCCCCGAGGTGCGCGCGCTGCTCGCGATGCTGCTGCTCAAGCACGGCCGCACGGTCACGCACGAGGAACTGCGCTGGGGGCTGTGGGACCCGGGCGACGAGCCCCGCAACCCGCGGGCCGAGGTGACCCGGCTGGCGACGCGGCTGGCGGACGTCCTGGGCCCGGGCGTCCTCGCGAAGTCCGCCCACGGCTACGCCCTGCACACCAGCGCCGACGACCTGGACCTGGTGCGCTGCGACGAGCTGGTGCGGGCTGCCGACGCGGCCGGTCTGCGGGACGCGCTCACCGAGGCCCACGGCCTGGTCACCGAGGCACTGGCGCTGTGGGGCGACGCCGAACCGCTCGCGGACGTGCCCGGCCCCGCCGCCCGCACCGCCCGCACCCGGCTGCTGCGGCTGCGGCTCGCCCTGCACACCCGGCGTGCCGAACTCGACCTGGCCCTCGGCGAGTACGACCGGGCCGCCACGGAACTGGCCGGCCTGCTGCGGGCCCACCCGCACCGGGAGGACTTCCGCCGCCTGTACCTGATCGCGCTGCGCCGCCAGGGCCGGGGCGAGGAGGCGCTGGAGGTGTACGAGGAGTACGAGCTGTCCGGGGGGCGCAGCCCGGCCCTGACGGCCCTGGGCCGGGAGCTGCGCGAGGAGCACGCGGTACCGGCGGACGACGCGCCGTGGCCGGAGTACGGGCGGCGGCCCGGGGACCCGGACGGCACCGCGTCCGTCGGGTCCGCGCCGGACGAGCCGCCGGAGAGCCCCTTCCCCGCGGCGGACCGCCTGTGGACACCGCTGCCGGCGGACGACGCGGAGCACGACACGGCACGGGCCCCGGCGGACGCGGCGGCCAGGGAGGAACGGGAGGCGAGCGAGGAACGGGACGTGATGCGGGACGAGGGGCCGGAACCGGAACCCGCGGGGGACGAGGAGCCGCGACCCGGTCCGGGGGACGGGGAACCGGACGACCCGGAGGACGGCCTCGACACCGGTTTCCGCGCCTGCGCCCGCTACGCCTTCACCGGCGAACCGGGGGCCCCCGGGCGCCCGGAGAACCCGGTGGCCTCCGGTGCCCGCGCGGCCCTGCACGGCGTGGTCGCGGACCTGCTGGCGGACAGCGGCATGGACGGCGCCTCGCACCGGCTCCTGGACGACGACGGCGGCCTGCTGGTGCTGCTGACGCCGGGCGTCGAGGCCGCCCCGCTGCTCAGGGCGACCGTGGCCGGTCTGCCCGGGCTGCTGCCGCGCCTGGGCGGCCGACGGCTGCGGGCGGAGTTCTGGCAGGTGGAGTTCCGGCTGGACGGCGCCGGGGAGGAGGCGTTCCGGGCCGCCGGGGAATCGGTCGGGGCGGTCCTGGACGCCTCGCCCGCGCAGGCGGTGATCGCCCTCTCGGACTCCCTCTACTACGACGAGGTGTGCGAGGAGGGCCAGGAGGGGCCCGCGTTCCCCCCGGACCTCTTCCAGCCGCTGCCCGACGGCACCGGCTGGTACCGGCTGGTCGGCGGTCCCGGCGCCGCGGAGCCGCCCACCGCCGCCGGGCACCGCTGAACGCTTCGCGCGCCCCCCGTTCAGCGGCCCCCCGCCCGGCCCCCTCCAACGGGCGCCCGCCCGTCCCGCCCCGCACGATCGGTGTCCAGGAGGCCGTCCACCGGGCGGCCCCGCACGGTCCGCTCTCGGGAGGATTCGCCATGACCGCCAGTACCGCCAGTCTGGAGGCGCTGCGCCGCTGCCACTTCGCCGTCGACCTGGGCGCGGCGCGGACCCGCGTCTACGTGAAGGGGGCCGGGCTCGTCGTCGACCAGCCGTCCGCCGCGGCGGTCAACACCCGCACCGGCGCGCTCATCGCGGTCGGCGAGTTCGCGGAGAAGATGACCGGCCGCACCCCCGGCTACATCCGCGTCGTACGACCGGTCTCCGGCGGCACGGTGGTCGACATCGAGATGGCCCAGCGGATGCTGCGCCACCTGCTCGGCGACCGGATCCGCCGCAACCTGCGCCGCAAGCCCCGGCTGCGGGCCGCCGTGTGCACCCCGCACGACGCGGACCCGCTGTCCCAGCGCGCGGCGATCGAGACGCTGGTCGGACTCGGCGCGCGCCGCGTGGAGCTGGTCGACACGCTCATCGCGGCGGCGGTCGGCTGCGGACTGCCGGTGGAGCAGCCCGAGGCCACCATGATCATGGTGTGCGGCGCGCACGCCACGCAGGTCGCGGTGCTCTCCCTCGGCTCGATCGTGACGGCCGAGCGCATCCCGGTGGGCGGCGAGGCCGTGGACCACGCGATCGTGCAGCTGCTGCGCCACCAGCACGAACTGGTGCTGCCCAGCCAGTCCGTGCGCCCGCTTCAGCTCGCGCTGTCCGGCAACGGGCTGACCCCGCAGGGTCCGGCGTCCACCGAGATCCACGGCCGGGACGTGGCGACCGGGCTGGCGCGCAGTGTGCGGGTCGACACCGCCACGGTGCGCAACGCCATCCAGACGCCGCTGACGGCCGTGCTCGACGGGATCGGCAAGGTGCTGCGGGACTGCCCGCCCGACCTGGTCGCGGACCTCGCCGACCGCGGGATCATGATGGTCGGCGGGAGCGCGCTGCTGCCCGGCTTCGACCAGATGCTGCGCCAGGCCACCGGTATGCCGGTGCACATCGCGGAGCGGCCCGACGTGTGCGCGGTCCAGGGCCTCGGCAGCATGCTGGAGGGCCGGGTCGAGCCGCTCGTCCTGCACCCGACGACCGCCGACGCCGACGCCGACTGAGGGCCGGGGGTCCGAGGGCCGAGGAACCGAGGAAGCCGAGGAAGCCGGACGCATGACCGCGCAGCCCGCGCCCCGACTGACCCGTCTCCTCGAAGCCCTCCTGGACGTCGGCACCGCCCTCGACCTGCGCACCGTCCTGCGGCGCGTCGTGGACGGCGCCGCCGAACTGACCGGCGCCGGCCGCGCGGCCCTGGTCGTCGCGGACCCCGGCGAGAGCGGCCTCGCCGAGATCCGCACCCCGGGCCCGGAGCACGTACCGGAGACGGCGCCCCTGCTGCGGGTGCCGATCCTGGTGCGGGACGAGGAGTTCGGCGAGCTGCGGCTGGCCGGACGGCCGGGGGCGGCGCCCTTCACCGTCGAGGACGAGCAGCTGCTGCGGGTCCTGGCCGCGCAGGCCGGTGTCTCGATCGGCAACGCCCGGCTTTACGAGACGGCCCGGCAGCGCGAGCGCTGGATCGAGGGCGCGGCGGCCGTCACCACCGCGCTGCTCACCGAGGAGGGCGCCGACGACGCGCTGACCACGGTGGCCGAGCGGGCCCGGCTGCTCGCCGGCGCCTGCGCGGGCGTCATCCTGCACCCGACCGCCGAAGGCGGCATGGAGATCGTGGCCGCCTCGTCGCCCGACGACCCGGACGGCATCGTCGGCGCGACCATCGCACCGGGCAGCCCCGTGCTGGAGCAACTGCTCGGCGGCGAGCCGGTGTTCATCGAGGACTCGGCGACCGATCCCCGTATGACGACGCGGGTGCGGCACCGGTTCGGGCCCAGCATGATGCTGCCGCTGCGGGCGGACGGCCGGCTCATCGGCACCCTCGCCCTGCCGCGCCGACGCGGCGGGCGGCCGTACACGGACCTGGAACGGCGGCTCGCGACGCAGTTCGCCTCGCAGGCGGCGCTCGCCCTGGTCCTGGCCGACGCCCGGCGCGGCCGGGAGCGGCTGGCGGTCTACGAGGACCGCGACCGGATCGCCCGCGACCTGCACGACCTGGTGGTGCAGCGGCTGTTCGCCACCGGCATGATGCTGGAGTCCACCCGGCGCCGCCCCGGCGCGGAGGACGTCGGCGGCCTTCTGGACCGGGCGGTGGACGAACTGCGGTCCACGGTCGGGGAGGTCAGGACGGCGATCCTCACCCTTCAGCAGCCCCCGGCCGGTCCGCCGACGGGCCTGCGCGGGCGGGTGCTGCGCGAGAGCGCGTCCGCCGCCGCCCTGCTCGGCTTCCCGCCGTCCACGCAGTTCCGGGGCCCCGTGGACACCCGCGTCCCGGAGCCGGTCGCGGACCGACTGGTCACCGCCCTGCGCCGGGCCCTGGCCGACGCGGCCCGGCGCCCGGGGACGACCCGCGTCGAGGTCACCGTGGACGCCACCGACGGCGGCCCGGACGGCGCGGTGCGGCTGTCGGTCTCCGACGACGGCGAGCGCCCCGCGGGCGCGGGCGGCGGCCGGGGCACGACGAGCGTCTGGCACCACTCAATACACGGCTGAAAATACGTCACCCGGCGCTGCTACACTCCAAAAAAGATACGGGCGAATAAGTCTGGAGAGGGCTCCTGTGGCCGATGCGATGTCCGTGAATGAGAAATCCGATTCCGTCGAAACTCTGACGCTGGGTCCCGGTTGTTTCTGGTCTTTCGACGCGGTGGCGCGTCGTACGCCCGGTATAACCTCGAGTGTCGCCGGATACGCCGGGGACCACGGTCCACCGCCCAACTACGAGGACTACCTGCGCTACGGGCGGAACCCGCAGAAATTCGTCGAGGCGGTGCAGCTGACGTTCCGCCCGGACGTGATCAGCCGGGAAGAGGTGCTGGTCTTCTTCTTCCAGAGCCACGACCCGACGACGCCGAACCAGAGCGGCGCGGACCGCGGCTCCATCTACCACTCGACGATCTTCTACGCCGACGAGGAGCAGCGCGCCAGCGCCGAGAAGGTCATGGAGCTGGTACGGCAGAAGCTCGGCCAGGACATCGTGACCGACCTGCGGCCGTACGCGCAGTTCTTCGTGGCCGAGGCCGACCAGCAGGATTTCTACAACCAGAACCGCGGCCAGCCGTACTGCCGGGCGGTCATCGAGCCGAAGCTGCGCTCTTTGGGCCTGGACACCGACTGACCCCGCGAAGTTCCGCCCGCGGCGGCCGATCCGGACCGGGAACGGGGTCGGCCGACCGCGCGGAACCCACCGCCCGGTAATTGCGTCTCCGGCAGACGATTACCGGGCGATTACCGGCCTCCGAGAATCCGTGGATAGCCTGCGGCCACCCAGTCGCGTCCCGCTTTCCGGTACGGAGGCACTTCGTTGTCAGGCTCCCCGACAGCACGGGTTCGCATTCCTGTGCACAGGCAGATCAGATCCCCCTATCGTCCGCCGCTCACCCCGCGTCCCGCCGACGATTACGCGCTTTCCGGCCCGGGTCCGGTGATCACATGGTGACTCAGGAAACCGGTGTGAGCGCGATCGGCGGCAAGGGCGCGTCCGGCGGGTCGGCGCCTTCCCGGCTGCCGTCGCTGACCGGACTGCGGGCCTTCGCGGCCCTGCTCGTCTTCCTCACCCACATCCTCTGGTACACGACGCTCATCCCGGGCGAGACGGGCGACGACCTGCGGGACAAGTTCACCCTCTCCGGTTCCTACGGCGTCGGCTTCTTCTTCATCCTGAGCGGCTTCGTCCTGACCTGGACCGCGCGCTCGGACGACACGGCGCCCTCGTTCTGGCGCCGTCGCCTGGCGAAGATCGGCCCGATGCACGTGGTCACCTTCGCGCTGGCGGCCATCCTCGTGGTCAGCACGGACCGGCCCACCCGCGCCGTCGACTGGATCGCGGCGGCGACCATGCAGCAGGCGTGGTTCCCCAGCGTGGAGACCAGCGCGGCGGTCAACGGCGTGGCCTGGTCGCTGTGCTGCGAGTTCTTCTTCTACCTGATGTTCCCGGCTCTGCTGCCGCTGCTGCGGCGGATCCGCGACGAGTGGCTGTGGCCCGCCCTGGGCGTGGTGGTGCTGCTGATCGCCGGCGCGTTCCTGATCGCCACCTACGTGGTGAGCGACCAGCCGCGGCTGCTGGCCTTCTCCGTCTCCGGCGAACTGTCCTTCAAGCAGGTCTGGTTCGTGTACTTCTTCCCGCCGGTGCGCGCGCTGGAGTTCGTCCTCGGCATCCTGCTGGCCCGGGTGGTCGCGGCCGGGCGGTGGCCGAGGGTCGGCCTGGTGCCCGCCTTCGCCCTCGCCGTGGCCGGTTACGTGATCGCGCTGTACGAGCCGTACCTGGCGGGCTCGGCGGGTCTGGCGACCATCTGGACCGCGCCGCTCATCGCCGCCGCCGCGACGGCCGACCGGCGCCAGACCACCTCGGTGTTCCGCAACCGCACCGTGGTGTTCCTCGGCGAGATCTCCTTCGCGTTCTACATGGTCCACTGGATCACCATCGTGACGGCCGCCGAACTGCTCGGCACCCGCACGTTCTCGCTGGGGGTCGGCGCGCTCATCTCCCTCGGGGTGCTCGCGGCGGCCGGAGTGATCGCCACCGTGCTGTACCTGTGCGTGGAGAAGCCGCTGGTGCGGCGCTTCGGCCGGCACAAGCCGGGCGGCACGGGCGTGCCGCTCTTCCACCAGCCGGCAGCGCCCCCGGTGGAAGCGGGCTCCGCACGGTGACCCGCGTGCGCCCGGGCGAACGCAACCGCCCGGGCGCACGAGCCGGCCGTTCCAGGGCCCGTCCGGCGGACGTCGGACGGGCCCTGGCGGCGGATCACTCGAAGGCTGCCGTCCAGTTCACCGCGACCCCGTTCACGTACGCCTCCGCCAGCGCGGCGAGGAACCGGCCGAGGCCGCCGTCCTCCTTGCGCAGGGTGGCCATCGGCGTGACGGGGCGGCCGAGTTCCTCGGCGATGTCCTGCATCCCCACCGAGAGCACCGGCTGGGCGCTGCACTCCACGAAGACCGTGTGGCCCTCGGCGATCAGCGAGCGCACCGCCGCGTCGAAGCGGACCTCCTGGCGCAGGTTGCGGTACCAGTACTCGGCGTCCAGTCCGGCGGTGTCGACGCGTTCGCCGGTGACCGTCGAGTAAAAGGGGACGTCGGTGTGCACCGGCTTCGCCTCCGCCGCCAGGTCGAGCAGGGTCGGCCGCAAGTCCTCCACATGCGCGGAGTGCGCGGCGAAGTCGACGCCCGGCACCCGCCAGCGCATCATGCCCTCGGCGCGGAGCTTGGCGCCGAACTCGGTCATCGCGGCGACGTCGCCGGAGACCGTGACGGTGCCCGGGCCGTTCACCGCGGCCACCGACAGGGCGCCGTCCCACTCGGTCAGCATCGCCCGCACCTGGTCGACCGGGGCCATCACGGTCAGCATCTCGCCACGGCCGCGGATCGCCGTCAGGGCCTGGCTGCGCAGCGCGACGATCCGGGCCGCGTCCGCGAGGGACAGCGCGCCGGACACGTGCGCGGCGGCGATCTCGCCCTGGGAGTGGCCCACCACCGCCCGGGGCTCGACGCCGAAGCGGCCCCACAGGCGGGCGAGCGAGACCATCATCGAGAACAGGACGGGCTGCACGACGTCCACCCGGTCCAGCGGCGGGCTGTCCGGCGCAGCGCGCAGCACGTCCTCCAGCTTCCAGTCCAGGTAGGGCGCCAGAGCCCGCTCGCAGTCCCGGACCGCCGCGGCGAAGGCCGGTGAGCCGTCGAGCAGGGCGACCGCCATGCCCGCCCACTGGGTGCCCTGACCGGGGAACACGAACACCGGCCGGGCCTCGGCCCGGGCCTGCTTGGTCGCCCGGCCACGGGTCACGTTCGGCGCGGCCTGCCCGTCGACGAGTGCGCGCACCCCGGCCAGCAGTTCCTCGCGGTCGTGCCCCAGCACCACCGCGCGGTACTCGTTGGCCGCACCGGCCGCCACCAGCGACCGGCCCACCCGCGCGACGTCGTCGACGACATCACGCGTCGAGTCCGCCTCGATCCGGGCGAGCAGCCGGGACGCCTGGCCGCGCAGGCCCGCCTCGCTGCGCCCGGAGAGCACCCAGGGCACCGTGCCGGCGCCGATTCGAACGTCTTGTGAGGCCGACATGGTCACGAGCAACTCCTCATCGCCGCCGATCAACGGATCGCGAAAGGCAAGATATCCGCGTCGCTCGGGTCGGGACCCATCGCCCGGTAATCCTGCAAAGAGATGCCAGTTACCGGAACGTTACCCCCCGCAGTCAAGGCCATGTCAGGCTTCGACCACCCAGTCGCGACCGCTTTCAGCACGGAGGCTGCTCGTTGTCAGGCTACCCAGTATCACAGACCGCCATTCATGCACAACCACAGATCACGTCGCTCTATTCGCTGCTGCACCTACTGCGTCCGGCTGACGATTCGGTACTCCATCTCCCCTCGGCCAGCGCCCAGTTGGTCGAGGAGTCCGTGCGTCGCGTCGGCTCGGGCGCCACCGGTTGGGCGATCGAGAACAGCCGTCTGTTATTGGCCGAACTGGCCGAAGAACCGTTCTCCCGATTCGACCGGAAGTCCTGTAGTGACACGCGGCTCGTCGAGTCGATCGCCCTGTGGGTCGTGATGCGGCTGAGCGGCGTCCGGAGCATTACCGGGCTGCTTTCGACGGAACTCACGAACGCCATTCGGGAACACGTCGCGGACAGCACGACCGTCGATCTGCTGCTGCGTTACGTCCGCGCCACCCACGCGAGTTTCACCCGCGCCTTGTTCGAATTCTGCGAGGAGCACCTCCCCGCCGAGGAGCAGCCGGCCCTGATGCGGGCCATCTCGGCCGACCTGTTCGAGGGCATGGAGACGCTCTCGGCCGCGGTGACCGAGAAGTTCGCCACCGAGCGCGACCGCTGGTTCGCCGGCCCCGCGGGGGAACGCTTCGAACTGGTCACCTCGATCCTGGAGGGCAAGCCGGTCGGCAACCGCCGGGCGATGCGCCAGCTGCGCTACGAACTGACGCTGCACCACATCGCGCTGGTCGTGTGGCAGGACGAGGTCACCCCGGACGGCAGTCACGAACTGGGCACCACGGCGCTGCGTCTGCTGGAGCAGGCCGGCTGCTCCTCGACGCTGCTGCTGCCCGCGGGTCCGGGCCGGCTGTGGGCGTGGGGAGGCCGCGCCTCCGGCCGCCCGCACGAGTTGCGGCACTCCGACCAGAAGGTGGAGGTGCCCTCGCACATCCACGTCGCCTCCGGACTCCCCGGTGACGGCGTGGCCGGATTCAGGCGCTCGCACGAGCAGGCGATCACCGCCGAGCGGGTCGGCCGCATCACCGAGCGCGGACCGTCCCGGCTGTGCGACTACGGCGCCCTGGAGCTGGTGATACTGCTCGGCAACGACGCCGAGGCGACCACCGACTTCGTACGGCGCGAACTCGGCCCGCTGGCCGAGGACAGCAAGACCATGGCCGCCCTGCGCGAGACCGTGCGGTGCCTGCTGGACAACGAGCGGGCCGTGGCCGTCACGGCCAAGCACCTGCACATCGCGAAGAACACGGTGGTCTACCGGGTGAAGAAGGCGGAGCAGCTGCTCGGGCGGTCCCTGCGCGAGGACCACCTGCGCCTGCACCTCGCGCTGTACCTGGCGGAACGGCTCGGCTCGGCGGTGCTGGCCGGGCCGGACCCCGCGGCGGCAACGGCAGGACTGGAAAACTCGATTCGGGCGGTGTCCAGGTGAGTGGCGACCAGAACAACAAGAACGAGAAGCTCCTCGACTACCTCAAGTGGGTCACCGCGGACCTGAAGAAGGCCCGGGACCGGGTGGACGAACTCGAGTCGAGCCGTTCGGAGCCCATCGCCGTGCTCGGCATGGGCTGCCGCTACCCCGGCGACGTGTCCACGCCCGATGAGCTGTGGCGACTGGCCCTCGACGGCGTCGACGCGATCACCGAGTTCCCCGCCGACCGCGGCTGGGACGTCGACGCGATGTACGACCCCGACCCCGACGCCTCGGGCAAGTTCTACTCCCGCCACGGCGGGTTCCTCAGCGACCTCAAGGGGTTCGACGCCGAGTTCTTCGGCATCTCGCCGCGGGAGGCCGCGGCGATGGACCCGCAGCAGCGGCTGCTCCTGGAGACCACGTGGGAGGCCATCGAGCGGTCCCGCATGGACCCCCGGTCGCTGCGCGGCAGCGACACCGGTGTGTTCGTCGGCGTGATGTACACCGGCTACTCCGTCGACGGCACGGCGACCAACACCGAGGGCCACGTCATGACCGGGATGCTGACCAGCGTCGCCTCCGGTCGCCTCTCCTACGTCCTCGGCCTGGAAGGGCCGACGGTCAGCATGGACACCGCCTGCTCGTCCTCGCTGGTGGCGATCCACCACGCCGTGACCGCCCTGCGGGGCGGTGAGTGCTCGCTGGCGCTGGCCGGCGGCGCCATGGCGATCCCGGTGCCGGACGGCTTCGTGGAGTTCTCCCGGCAGCGCGGCCTCGCACCCGACGGCCGCTGCAAGGCGTTCGCGGCGGCGGCGGACGGCACCGGCTTCTCCGAGGGCGTGGGCATGCTCGCGCTGGCCCGGCTCTCCGACGCCCGGCGGCTCGGGTACCCGGTGCTGGCCGTGATCCGGGGCAGCGCGGTGAACTCGGACGGTGCGTCCAACGGGCTGACGGCGCCGAGCGGTCCGTCGCAGCAGCGGGTGATCCGGCAGGCGCTGGCCAGTGCGGGGCTGTCCCCGGCCGAGGTCGACGTCGTCGAGGCGCACGGCACGGGAACACGGCTGGGCGACCCCATCGAGGCCCAGGCGCTGCTGGCGACCTACGGCCGGTCCCGGCCGGACGGCGAGCCGTTGTTGCTGGGGTCGTTGAAGTCGAACATCGGTCATACGCAGGGTGCGGCGGGGGTGGCCGGGGTCATCAAGATGGTGCTGGCGATGCGGCACGGGGTGGTGCCGCGGACGTTGCATGTGGATGAGCCGACGCCGGCGGTGGACTGGTCCTCGGGTGCGGTGGAGCTGGTGACGGAGAACCGGCCGTGGCCGGTGACGGGCCGTCCGCGGCGGGCCGCGGTGTCCTCCTTCGGCGTCAGTGGCACGAACGCGCATGTGGTGCTGGAACAGGCCCCGGAGCCGGAGACAGAGAAGGAGTCGGCGCCGGCCGTGAAGTCGCCGGGTGTGGTGCCGGTGGTGGTGTCGGGGCGTTCGGTGGAGGCGTTGCGGGTGGGTGCGGGGCGTGTGGCGGGGTTGGTGGAGGGGGGTGCGGGGCTGGTTGATGTGGGGTTGTCGTCGGTGGTGTCGCGGTCGGTGTTCGAGCATCGGGGTGTGGTGCTGGCGCGTGAGGGTGTGGGGGCGGTGGCGGGTCTGCGGGCGTTGGAGGCGGGCGAGTCCTCCACCGCTGTGAGTGGTGTGGGTGTGGTGTCGGGTGTGGTGGGTGAGGGGCGTACGGCGTTTTTGTTTACGGGGCAGGGGGCGCAGCGGGCGGGGATGGGCCGGGAGTTGTATGAGG
>NZ_JBIWJU010000011.1:0-343183 GCF_044765285.1 Streptomyces sp. NPDC102490 | reverse complement strand
GTGACACCACGAGAGCGGAACAGTCGGAGGAATAATCCGACCGTTCACAGCGTCCTCGCTGTTGTGTTACTTCAAAGGAACCTCAACCCGAACGGTAGAACCGATCAGGTCGGGGTATCAACATATCTGGCGTTGACTTTTGGCACGCTGTTGAGTTCTCAAGGAACGGACGCTTCCTTTGTACTCACCCGAGATACTCTCGCGGGCTTTCCTCCGGGCGCTTCCCTTCGGTGTTTCCAACACTATCAGGCTTTCCCGGTGCTTCTGACCACCGTCCTGCGGACATGCAGAAGGTGATCCGGCGATAGGATCTGATGAGTTGGGTACTGCCGAGGCGGGGACGCCTTGCTGCGTCGCTCACCCTCAGGCAGGACTGACAACTGTACACGGGGCCGCTGAACGGGTGCAAATCCGCGAGGAGTGTGGTCTAGACCTCTAATCGGAAGACTCATGCGGAACCGGTACTTCCTATGACATACCCTGCTGCTCAGTGTGCCGTCCGGGACAGGCAGTGACGGCCCGTACAGATCCCCGCCCTGGGAGGCTTCCCATGACCACCGTCTCGTCCCCGCTCGCAGGACGCGCCATCGGCCTGGCCGCTGTGCCCGATCCCGTCTTCTCCGGGGCCATGGTCGGCCCGGGCACCGCCATCGACCCCGTACGGGAGCCCTCCGAGGCGGTCGCTCCGGTCGACGGCGTCATCGTCTCCCTGCACCCGCACGCCTTCGTCGTCGTCGACGAGAGCGGGCACGGCGTGCTGACCCACCTCGGCATCGACACCGTGCAGCTCAACGGCGAAGGCTTCGAGCTGCTGGTGAACAAGGGCGACACCGTCGTGCGGGGTCAGGGCGTGGTGCGCTGGGACCCGGCCGCGGTCGAGGCCGCGGGCAAGTCGCCGGTCTGCCCGGTCGTGGCCCTGGAGGCCACCGCCGAGGCGCTGACCGACCTCCGTGAGGACGGCGACGTGAAGGCCGGCGAGAGTCTCTTCCTCTGGAAGTGACGTCCGTGCCGTCACCCGACGGCATCGACGGCCGGCAGGACAACCACCGCGGCGGCGGGACCCGCCGCACTATCGGGACGGGTGAGATGGAGACAACGCTGCGAGGCGTCGGCGTGAGTCACGGTGTGGCGATCGGCGAGGTTCGGCACATGGGGACGGCGGTCCTGGAACCGCCGGCGAAGCAGATTCCGGCCGAGGACGCGGAGCGTGAGCAGGGGCGCGCCCGCAAGGCCGTGGAAGCTGTGGCGGCCGATCTGATGGCGCGCGGCAACCTGGCCGGGGGCGAGGCCCAGGCCGTGCTCGAGGCGCAGGCCATGATGGCCCAGGACCCCGAGCTGATGGCCGACGTGGAGCGGCGGATCACCGTGGGGAGCACGGCCGAGCGCGCCGTGTACGACGCCTTCGCCGCGTACCGCGCCCTGCTGGCCGGTGCCGGTGAGTACCTGGCCGGCCGCGTGGCGGACCTCGACGACGTGCGGAATCGTATCGTCGCCCGTCTCCTCGGGGTGCCGATGCCCGGTGTCCCGGACAGCGACGAGCCGTACGTTCTCATCGCGCGGGATCTGGCGCCGGCCGACACGGCGCTGCTCGATCCGACGCTCGTGCTGGGTTTCGTCACCGAGGAGGGTGGGCCGACCAGTCACAGCGCGATTCTCGCGCGGGCGCTCGGCGTGCCCGCCGTGGTGGCCCTGCCGGGTGCCGGTGAGATTCCCGAGGGCACCGTCGTCGCCGTCGACGGCAGCACCGGGGAGATCTTCGTGAACCCGGGTGAGGAGAAGAAGGCACGGCTGACGGCCGAGGCCGCCGAGCGCAAGGCCGCGCTGGCCGCCTCGACGGGGCCGGGTGCGACCTCGGACGGTCACAAGGTGCCGCTGCTGGCGAACATCGGTGGTCCCGCCGACGTGCCCGCGGCGGTCGAGGCGGGCGCGGAGGGTGTCGGCCTGTTCCGGACCGAGTTCCTGTTCCTCGACGACAGCGAGAACGCGCCGTCGGAGGAGAAGCAGGTCACCGCCTACCGCCAGGTGCTGGAGGCGTTCCCGGAGGGCCGGGTCGTCGTGCGGGTGCTGGACGCCGGCGCGGACAAGCCGCTGGACTTCCTCACCCCGGGTGACGAGCCGAACCCCGCGCTCGGTGTGCGGGGCCTGCGGACGCTGCTCGACCACCCGGACGTGCTGCGTACGCAGCTGACGGCGCTGGCGAAGGCCGCGGAGGGCCTGCCCGTCTACCTCGAGGTCATGGCGCCGATGGTGGCGGACCGGGCCGACGCCAAGGCGTTCGCCGACGCCTGCCGCGAGGCCGGGCTGCGGGCGAAGTTCGGCGCGATGGTGGAGATCCCGTCGGCCGCGCTGCGGGCCCGCTCGGTGCTCCAGGAGGTCGAGTTCCTGTCGCTGGGGACGAACGACCTCGCGCAGTACACCTTCGCCGCCGACCGTCAGGTGGGCGCGGTGTCCCGGTTGCAGGACCCGTGGCAGCCGGCGCTGCTCGATCTGGTCGCGCTGTCGGCCGAGGCGGCGAAGGCCGAGGGCAAGAGCTGCGGTGTCTGCGGTGAGGCCGCGTCGGATCCGCTGCTCGCGTGTGTGCTGACCGGTCTCGGTGTCACCTCCCTGTCGATGGGTGCGGCGTCGCTGCCGTACGTGCGGGCGACGCTGGCGAAGTTCACGCTGGCGCAGTGCGAGCGTGCCGCGGCCGCCGCCCGGGCGGCGGACAGTGCCGAGGAGGCGCGGACCGCCGCGCAGGCGGTGCTGTCCGGCGAGTAGGGGCCGGGTGCGGGCCGCCGTCGTCGCCGCGGTGCGGGGCGTTCCACCTTCGGGTGGGGCGCCCCGCACGCGTTCAGTGGTGGTGTCCCGGTGGCAGGCGGTCGTCTCCGAGGTCGGGCGGTGCGCAGTAGTCGACGTTGGATTCCGGGGAGACGAGGTCACCGGACTCGACGTCGGTGCAGTAGGCGTCGAAGACCTCGGCGGCGGTGAGCGGTTGGAGGCCGTATCCGCGCAGGCGCCAGCCGTGGATGCGGTCGGGGCCGTTCGGTGGGCTGATCCGCATCACGAGTCCGCCGGGGCTGTGGGTAGCCAGGCCGAGGGCGAGGACGCTGGTGAATTCCAGGGCCTCGGCCTCGTCGAAGTGCGGGGTCCCGTCGGTCTCCTCGTCGACGAGGAGGGCGGAGACCAGGGTCTCGTCCGGGTGGCCGGACACGCTGCACACCAGGTGCCGGCTGCCCGGTGGGGCCGTTTCGAGGACGCGGCCCAGGAGGCGGGAGGCCCGGGTGAAGGCGGCCCGGCCGAGGTCCTCGCCGCAGGTGGCGCAGCTGCCGAGGCGGGCGAGCAGGCTCGAGGTGTACTCCCAGGTGGCCTGGCGGACGGCTTCGTCGACGAGGGCCGGGAGCAGGTCGGTGAGGGGTTGGCCCTCGTAGGGCACGGTGGGGCCGTGGGCGGCGAGTTCGGCGGTGAAGCGGGCGCGGCTGGCGGGGGCGTCGGCGTCGAGGCCCGCCGCCGTGCAGAAGGCGGCGTACTCCTCCGGGTCGAAGAGCGCGACCGTGGTGTGCGTGCCCTGTGCCGCGCGGTCTTTGAGGACGGCCTCGACCTGGCGGAGGTAGGCGGCGTGGTCGTGGAAGGTGAAGCTGCGGTAGCGCCGCATGGCGCGGAAGTCGTGTTCGTCGGTGAGCAGCCCGATGGTGCCCGCGATCTCGCGGCGCAGAACGCGTCGCATGGTGTGGTCGGTCTGGGCGGTGTGCGCCATGTTTCCCCCTGTGCACGGTCGATCAATGCTCACTCACAGTAATCGGCGGCACTGACAACGGCGTCGGGAGGGCGCGGGGAGCCGGCCGCCGCCCGGGGCGGCCGGCTCGTCGGTGTCCTGGTCAGGACCGTTTGCGGGCGAGGTCCTCGTAGAAGTGGAGCAGGTCGAGGTTGTCGATGGAGCCGGGGTTGACGGCCTTGTCCAGCGGGGTGCCCTGGAGGAGGCGCTTGACCGGGACCTCGATGCGTTTGCCGGTCAGGGTGTGCGGGATGCCGGGCACCTCGATGACCTCGTCGGGGACGTGGCGCGGGGACAGGTTGGCGCGGATGGTCCGCTTGATGCGGTCGAGGAGGGCGTCGTCGAGGGCGGCCCCGGGTGCGAGGTGCACGAAGAGGGGCATCCAGTAGCCGCCGTCGGGCTGTTCGATGCCGATGACGAGGGACTCCCTGATCTCGGGGAGTCGCTCGACGGCCTCGTAGATGTCGGCCGAGCCCATGCGGACGCCCTGCCGGTTGAGGGTGGAGTCCGAGCGTCCGTGGATGACGACGGAGCCGCGTGAGGTGAGGGTGATCCAGTCGCCGTGCCGCCAGACGCCGGGGTAGGTGTCGAAGTAGCTGTCGTGGTAGCGGCTGCCGTCGGGGTCGTTCCAGAAGCGGCTCGGCATCGAGGGCATGGGCTTGGTGACGACCAGCTCGCCGACCTCGTCGGTGAGGGGGTGGCCGCTCGGGTCCCAGGACTGGAGGTCGGTGCCGAGGCCGGGGGCCTGGAGTTCGCCGATGTGCACCGGGAGGGTGGGGACGGCGCCCGCGAAGCAGGAGCACACGTCGGTGCCGCCGCTGACGGAGGCGATCCACAGGTCGGCGCCGCTCGCGGCGAACTCGTCGTGCAACCAGCGAAAGCCGTCGGGCGGGAGCGGGGAGCCGGTGGTGGCGACGCACTCGATGGCGGAGAGGTCCAGGTCGCGGGCCGGGTGGACGTCGGCCTTGCGGCAGGCCATGACGTAGGCGGCGGAGGTGCCGAAGAGGGTGGCGCCGGTGCGTTCCGCGATGCGCCACTGGGCGTCGGTGGCCGGGAAGCCGGGGCTGCCGTCGTAGAGGACGATCGTGGTGCCGGTGAGGAGGCCGGAGACGAGGAAGTTCCACATCATCCAGCCGGTCGAGGTGTACCAGAAGAAGCGGTCCTCGGGGCCGAGGTCGCAGTGCAGGCCGAGTTGCTTGAGGTGCTCGACCAGGATGCCGCCCTGGGACTGGACGATGGCCTTGGGCAGGCCGGTGGTGCCGGAGGAGTAGAGCACCCACAGGGGGTGGTCGAACGGCACCTGCTCGAAGACGGGCTCCGTGTCGCCGGCCGTCAGGGTGTCCCATTCCAGGGCGCCGTCCGGGGCCCCGGTGCCCAGGAGCGGGATGTGGATCACCGCGCGCAGGGTGGGCAGCTCCCGGCGCAGTTCGGTGACGGTGTCGCGGCGGTCGTGTTCCTTGCCGCCGTAGCGGTAGCCGTCGACGGTGAACAGGACGACGGGTTCGACCTGCTGGAAGCGGTCCAGGACGCTGCGGGCGCCGAAGTCGGGTGCGCAGGAGGTCCAGACACCGCCCACGGCGGCGGTGGCGAGGAGGGCGACCACGGCCTGCGGGATGTTGGGGAGGTAGCCGCTGACGCGGTCGCCGGGGCGTACGCCGAGGGCGCGCAGTTCGGCGGCGAGGGAGCCGACCTGGCGGCGCAGTTCGGCCCAGGTGACGGGGGTCGGCTCGTGGGTCTCGTCGACGTACAGGAGGGCCGGTTCGTCCGCGCGGGTGGCGGCCGCGCGCAGGGCGTGTTCGGCGTAGTTCAGCGTGGCGCCGGGGAACCACTGGGCGCCGGGCATCGACCGGTCGCCGAGCACGCGCGCGTAGGGGGTCGAGAAGCGGACGTCGAACCACTCCGTGACGGCTTTCCAGAAGGTGTCCAGGTCGTCGACGGACCAGCGGTGCAGGGCGGCGTATCCACCCTGGGCGGGGGCGCCGTGGTGCTCGGCCGCCCAGGTCTGGAACCTGGTGATGCGTGCCCGGGCGATGCGTGGTGCATCCGGCTGCCAGAGCGGCTGGGGGTTCTCGGTCGGCATGGGGCGGCTCCCGGACTGTGCGCGTCGTGTGCGTCCTCCGCGCACGGGCTGGGGTGTGCGCGTGACGCGGCTGACAGGGACGATGCCATGTGATCGACTTCCGCACCAGGGCGCGCCCCACATAGTCGGTGACATGAAGATGTGGTCCGGTCACGGGTGAACGGCAGTTGAACGACCCCCATGTGCGCGCTGGTCGATGGCAGGGTGAGCAGCATGGACGGTCGTGACCTGGTGCGTTCGATGAAGACGGTCGGTTCCGCGGGCATGGCGCAGGGGTTGCGTACGGTTCGGGCGGCGTGGCGCAGGCGGCGGGTCGACGCGGCCGGGCTGCCGCCGCGGGGTGCGGAGCGGGCGCGGGTGCCGGGTCCGATGCGGGAGGTGGAGCCCGGGCCCGGGGGTGGTGTCGTCCGGTTCGCCCGCTCGGAGCTGCGCATCCTGGTGGCGGTGAACGGAGCCGTGTTCTGGGGCTGGGACGGGGCCGGGCCGGAGCCCTCGTACGCGTTGGCGGGCCGTTGTCCGGAGCCGGATCCGCGGGCGGTGCTGGAGCCGGACAAGGACGGCGGCTGGCGGGTGGTGGCCGAGCGGGCGACGGTGGCCGTGTCCCGGCACGGCGCGGTCGAGGTGCGTACGCCCGGGAATGTGGTGCTCCGTCGTGAGCTGCCGCCCCGCTGGTGGGAGCCGGTCGGCGGCGGTCCCGCGCGCTGGACGCAGCGGTCGGAGGTGGCGGCCGACGCCCGGTTCTTCGGGCTCGGCGGGCGGTCCGCGGGGCCCCGGCTGCGCAACGGCACGTACCGGCTGTGGAACACCGGTCCCGGGCTGCCCTTCACCGCCGCCGAGGACACGTCGTCGGTCACGATGCCGGTGCAGCTGGTGGTGGCGGACGCGGGGACGCACCTGGTGTTCCACGACAGCGCGTGGGACGGCACGGTGGCGTTGCGGGAGGGGGTGGAGGGAGCCGGCTCGGGGCACGACCGGCCGGGGCGGAGTGTGCTGCGGATGGACGGCGGGCCGCTGCGGTGCTGGGTGACGGTGGGTACCCCCGCGCGCGTGCTGCTGGCCTGGGCGTCGCTGACCGGGGCGCCCGCGCTGCCGCCGGCGTGGGCGCTCGGGCATCATCACGCGCAGGCGGGTTTCGGCGACGAGCAGGACCTGAGGCGGGTCGTGGCCGGCCATCAGGAGCGTGATCTGCCGCTGGACGCGGTGCATCTGGGCATCGGGCACGGCGCTGCCCGGCAGGTGTTCACCGTCGACGAGGAGCGGTTCCCGAAGCTGTCCGTGCTCGCCGAGGAGCTGCGCAGGGAGGGCGTCCGGCTGGTGTCGGCCGTCGAGCCGGCGGTCGCGGCCGTGCCCGGCAACACGGTGTACGACGACGGGACGCGGGCGGACGTGTTCGTGCGGGACGCGACCGGGGCGGTCGTGCGGGGTGTGGGGCGGCCCGGGGACGTGGTCTTCCCGGACTTCACGCACGCGGGTGCGCGCGCGTGGTGGGGTGAACTCCACGAGGAGCGGCTCGGGCGGGGGTTCGCCGGGGTCTGTCACGACCTGGACGCGCCGACGTCGTTCGCCGCCTTCGGGGAGCCGACGCTGCCGCGGTCGGCGCGGCACGCGCTGGAGGGCAGGGGCGGCGACCACCGGGAGGCGCACAACGTGTACGCGTTGTGCATGGCGCGGGCCGGGTACGAGGGGCTGCGGGCGCTGACGCCCGATGAGCGGCCGTTCGTCCTCTCCCGTTCCGGTTGGGCGGGCCTGCAACGCTACGGCGGCGCCTGGGCCGGGGGCGTGGCCACGGGCTGGCCGGGGTTGCGGGCGTCGCTGGCGCAGGTGCTGGGGCTCGGGCTGTGCGGGGTGCCGTACACGGGTCCCGAGGTGGGCGGGGCCGACGGGAGTCCGTCGCCCGAGCTTTATCTGCGGTGGCTCCAGCTGGCCGCCTATCTGCCGTTGTTCCGCACCTCCGCCGGGTCGCGGGCGGGGCGGCGGGAGCCGTGGGAGTTCGGGGCCGAGGTGCTGGAGCACGCGCGCGTGGCGCTCGTCGAGCGGCGGCGGCTGCTGCCGTACTTCGTGACGCTGGCGCATCTGGCCCGGCGTACGGGCGCTCCGTATGTGCGTCCCCTGTGGTGGCAGGCGCCGGAGGACCGGGCGCTGCGGGACTGCGAGGACGCCTTTCTGCTGGGCGACTGTCTGCTGGTGGCCCCGGTGCTCGATGCCGGGGCCGACCGGCGTGCGGTGCGGCTGCCGCGGGGGCGCTGGTACGACGTGGTGACGGAGCGGGCGTACGAGGGGCCGGCGCAGGTGCTGGTCGACGCTCCCTGGGCGCGGATTCCGGTGTTCGCGCGCGCGGGAGCGGTGATTCCGGTGCGCGGGGAGGACGGCGGGCCGGAACTCGAGGTGTGGGCGCCCGCGCCGGGGCGGACCGGCGGTGGGCTGGTCGTGCCGGACGCGGGCGACGGCTGGGTGGAACCGGAGATCGAACGGTACGTGTGCCGCTGGGAGGGCCCTCGGGTGGTCGTGGAGCGGCAGGGCGAGGACGGTATGAGTGAGCCGTCCTGCCCCGTCCGCGTCCGGGGACTGGCCGAGCGGGCGGCTCAGAGGTAGCGGCCCTCGAAGAAGGCCCGTACGGCCCGGGTGTGCAGGGGGAAGGCGAGCTCCTCCGGCCTGCGCAGCAGGTGCCGTCCCTCGGTCTCGTCCGTGGCCGTGGAGGGCGGCAGTCCCTCGGCCGGCCGTTCGGGCAGCAGGCCGAAGAGCAGCAGGTGGCCGTCGGCCGAGCTCATGGCGTCGGCGAGCCGTACGTCGCGGCTCGCCGCGTCGATGCCCGTCTCCTCCTTGAGTTCGCGGACGACGGCCTGTCGCCAGTCCTCCCCGTGGTCGACGTAGCCGCCGGGCAGGGCGACGCCGCCGCGCGCGGGGGTCACGGTGCGGGTGATGACGACCAGGGCGGTGCCCTGCGTGTCGTACACGGGCTGGAGGGCCACCGCGACCGGCAGTGGGTTGCGGTAGGCCATGGTGCCGCACCCGGGGCAGGTGCGGGGCCAGCCGGAGACGCCCTCTCCGTAGGGCGATCCGCAGCTCGAACAGTGGGAGCCCGGCGCGGAGTTGGGAACGGAGGTTTCATTTTCGGACACGCGGCGGACTGTATCCGATCAACGGAGCGGGCGGCTCCGGCAGGCCGGTCAGCGGCGGCTGGCGAGCGACTTCGCGGAGACCGGGAAGTCGAAGTAGGTGTCCGGGTAGGTCTCGGGCTTGTAGGTGAAGTGCCACCACTCCTCGGGGAGGTTCACCAGGCCGGCGTCCTCCAGGGTGTTCTTGAGCAGCAGCCGGTTGGCGCGCTGCGCGCCCTGGATGCGCGGGTCGAGGGTGTGCGAGCGGGTGTCGAAGCAGTCGTAGCCGGTGCCCATGTCGACGGAGTTGTCCGGGAAGCGCTCGCCCTGAGGCGCGAAGCAGGGCACCAGGGGCTGTCCGGGGTGGTACGGGCGGGTGGGCCGGGCGGGGAGCCGCACGAGGGTGAGGTCCATGGTCGAGCCGCGGCTGTGGCCGGACTTCTCCGCGATGTAGCCGTCGGCGAACAGGCGGGTCTTGTCGACCTCCGGGTAGAACTCGGCCTTCATGTCCTGGTCGTCGAGGTCTTCGGCCCAGCGCACGAAGTGGTCGACGGCGCGCTGGGGCCGGTAGCAGTCGTACACCTTGAGGGAGTAGCCCTGGCGCAGCAACCGGGTCTGGGCGCGGTGGAGGGCCTCGGCCGCGGGGCGGGTGAGGATGCACAGGGGCTGCCGGTAGCCGTCGACGCGCTCGCCGACGAAGTTGTGCGCGGTGACGTAGCGCATCTCCTCGATGATCGTCGGGTCGACGCTCCGCAGGGCGACGAAGTCCTCCGGGGCCCTCGGCTCGGGCCGCGTCTGCGCGGAGGCGGGGGCTGCCGTGGCGGGGAGGGCGGTGGCGGCGAGCAGGGCGGCGAAGGTGGTGGCCAGGCCGCGGAGCGCGGTGGAGAGTCGTGTCATGTCCCCTGCATCTATCAGGGTGGGGCTCCGTGAGGGAAGTGGGCGGGCCCGCGACGCGCCCGACCGACGCCGCGTGAGCGCGCCGGAATCCTGCGTGAACGTCACGTGAACTGGGCCCGGGTGGGAGGCTGCCGCGCCATCCTGCTCCCGTGCGCTCCTGGACGGACACTCTCCGCTTCGCCTTCCAACCGGTGGTCAACCTGATGACCGGCGGGGTCGCGGCGCTGGAGATACTGGCCCGGCCGGAGGCCGCGGACGTGCTCGCCGAGGCGCGCCGCGATCCCGAACTCGACGGCCTGCTCGCGGTGTCGGCGCTGCGTGCGGCGGTGCGCCGGGAGACGCTGCTGCCGCTGCACGTCAACGTGTTCGCGGGCACGCTCGCCGACCTCGGCGGGCTCCAGCCCCTGCACGACGCCGTGCGGGAGGCGGGCCGGCTCCCCTGGGAGGTGACGCTGGACGTGTGTCCGCCCTACGCGCACGTGCCGCGGCGGGCCCTGCTCGACGCGGTGGCCGTGGTGCGGCGGCAGGGGTTCCGGATCGCGGCGGACGGGGTCGGGGACGGGGACGCGCCGTTGCGGCTGCTGGCGGATCTGGCGCCGGAGCTGGTGAAGCTCGACGCCTCGCTGCTGGCGCGGCCGGCGGCCGTGCGGGCGATGCGGGTGCTGTGCGAGGAGTCGGGGGCGCTGCTGGCCGTCGAGGGCGTGGAGACGGAGGCGCAGTGCGCCGTCGCGCGGGCGGCGGGGGCGCAGTGGGCGCAGGGCGAGCTGTTCGCGCCGCCCGCGCGGCTGCCCACGGTGGACGTCTATGTGCCGCCCGGCTCCCCCGGCCCGGTGCCGGCGCCCCGGTCGGGGCCGCCGGTACGGCAGTTCGTCCGGCCGGCCGCGCTGTTGCCGGCGACGGCCTCGGCGGGGCGGGTGCGGGCGCTGCTGACCGGATCGCCGGACGTGTCCGGGGTGCTGCTCGTGGACCGGGACGGGGCCCCGGTGCGCTCGGTGCACCGCTCCCGCTTCCTGCTGTCGATGTCGGGGCGCTACGGGCACGCCCTGTACGCCGACCGGCCGGCCGCCAAGCTCGGCGACCCGCCGCGGACGGTGGGTGTCGACGCGACGGCCTGGGAGGTGCTGGACGTGGTGGCCGTCGGCGGTCCGGACCGTACGTCGGACGACGTGGCCGTAGTGGACGCGCGCGGGCGGTGCGTGGGTGTCGTACGGCTCGCGGACCTGGTGCGGGCGCTGGCGGAGAGCCGGGTGGAGGAGGCGGCCGGGCTCAATCCGCTGACGCGGCTGCCCGGTTCGGACGCGGTCACGGCCGAGGTGGACCGGCGCGTCGCGGCGGGGCGGGCGTTCGCGCTGAGCTGGCTCGACGTGGACCGCTTCAAGCAGGTCAACGACGGGGCCGGGTTCGCCGCGGGCGACGAGCTGATCCGGGCGGTCGGGCGGGCGCTGCTTCAGGCGGCGGCCGGGGAGACCCGGGTGGGGCACATCGGCGGTGACGACTTCCTGGTGCTCACCGATCCGGACGGGCTGGAGCCGCTGGCCGCCGCGGTGCTGGACGTGCCGTGGTCGGCCGGCGGACGGCCGGTGACGCTGTCCCTGGCGACGGTCCTGTGCGCGCCCGGCAGCGTGCCGGACCACCGGCGGGCGGCGGCCCGCCTGGCGCCGTTGAAGAAGGCGGCGAAGGCGTTGCGCGGGACGAGCTGGGTGCTGGGCCGGGCGGACGCACCGGGCCACGAGGTCCGGCGGGGCACGGACCGGACGACGGCGCCCGCGGGCTGAGCGGGCGGCACGACCGCCCGCGCCGGGACGGAGCCGGGCCGCGGGAACCCGTGCGGCCGGCCGGCTGGACGCTCTCCGGGCGGCGGCCGCTCACGTCGTGACGGCCCGGCGGCGGTCCGCCGCCTGGGCCATCGCGTGCTGCACGACGCCGATGAGGACCTCCTTGACGGACTCCCGCTCCCGGGCGTCGCACATCACCAGGGGCACGTCCTCGTCGAGGTCGAGGGCCTGGCGGACGGTGCCGGCCGGGTAGCGCGCCGATCCCTCGAAGCAGTTGACACCGACCACGAACGGGATGGAGCGCCGCTCGAAGTAGTCGACAGCGGCGAAGCAGTCCTCCAGGCGCCGGGTGTCGGCCAGCACGACGGCGCCCAGCGCGCCCTCGGACAGCTCGTCCCACATGAACCAGAACCGCTCCTGGCCGGGCGTGCCGAAAAGGTACAGCACCAGGTCCTCGCGCAGGGTGATCCGCCCGAAGTCCATGGCGACCGTGGTGGTGTGCTTGCCCTCCACCCCGCTGACGTCGTCGACGGGCCGCCCGGCCTCGGTGAGCAGTTCCTCGGTGCGCAGCGGCCTGATCTCGCTGACCGCGCCGACGAGGGTGGTCTTGCCCACGCCGAACCCGCCGGCCACCAGGATCTTGAGGGTGACGGGCTCGACCGGCGGCTTGCCGCGCTGGGAACGCCCGAAGATCATCGGTTTCTTCTCCTTAACGTGCCGCCGCCCGGCCTGAACGGGGGCCGGCTCACAGTGCCCTCAACCCGTTGATCACGTCGCGCAGGATGTTCTCGTCCGGCAGTTCGGCCGGGGGCACGGGCCGGTTGACGTGGACGAGTTCGATGTCCACGAGGTCGCCGACCAGGACCCGCACGACCCCGACGGGGAGGTCGAGTTCGGCGGCGAGTTCGGCGACCGACTGCGGGGTGTCGCGGCACAGGCCGACGATGTCCACGTGCTCCGGGGAGAGCGTGACGTCCGCCTCGGGGTCGTCCGCGTGGGGTTCCGTGACGACCACCGCGATCAGGTCGAGGCGGTGCTGGGCCGCGCTGGTGGTGCGGCCGCGCGTCATGGCGTACGGACGGACGACGGGGCCGGCCTCGTCGTCGAACCAGTGGTTTCTTCCCTGACCGTCTGCGCTCATGTCATCCCACTTACCCGCCCGAGGGCAGATCGGTGCGCGGCGCGGTGCCCAGGTGCACGCCGACCCGCTTGACGAGCAGGGTCATCTCGTAGGCGACCTGTCCGACGTCCGAGTCGGCGTCGGACAGGACGGCCAGGCAGCTCCCGTCGCCGGCGGCGGTGACGAACAGGAAGGCGTCGTCGAGTTCGACCACCGTCTGCCGGACGCTGCCCGCCTCGAAGTGGCGGCCCACGCCCTTGGCGAGGCTGTGGAACCCGGACGCCACGGCGGCCAGGTGCTCGCTGTCCTCCCTGGTCAGGTCCTTGGACACGCCCGTTGCCAGGCCGTCCCCGGACAGGACGACGGCCTTGCGGATGCTCGCGACACGGTCCACCAGGTCGTCGAGGAGCCAGTTCAGCTCCCCGGACTTGTTCGCGGTGTGGCCGGTCGCCTTCGGTGCGGTCATCGACCGTCCCCCTTAGTCGTTCCTCGTGGTGCTGATGGTGCTGTGCCGCCGGGTGGGTCGTCACCCGCGGCGTTCTCCCTGCGGCCGCGCTGCCAGCCGCGCTGGAGCGAGGCCATACGGCTGCGCACCTCGTCGGCGTCGCGGTCGGCGGGGTCGGAGCGGTCCTCGGCGGCCGGTTCGGGGCTCTGCCTGAGCTGCGGGGCCAGGCTGGCCTGCCGTACGCGTCGGGGCAGCGCGCCGGTCCCGGCGTCCGCGGACGGGGCGTCCTCGCGCGCGGAGGGTGTGTCGCCACCGTGTTCGGCGATGCGGTCGGCGGTGTCCTTCCCGCGACGGCGGGCGGGCAGCGCGGGGAGTTCGTCGGCGGTGTCCCGGTCGGTCCGTTCGGGGACCGGGCGCCCGTGCGAGCTGACCAGCTTGGGGGTGCGGCGGCGGGGCAGCGCGACCGGCGTGTTCGCCTCGGTTCCGTCCTCGGCCCCCGGCTCGTCACCGTGCCGGTACTCGGGGCGTCGCGGTCCGGTGCGGCGGGCGGACGGGTCGTCGTCGGCCGCGGCCAGGGAGCGGCGGGGGCGGAACAGGCCGCCGCGTTCGCCGTCCTGGTCGTCGAGCGCGCCCGGGAGGTCGTCGAGGGCGTCCAGGTCGACGGGCGCCTCCAGCTCGACCGGGCCGTCCAGCAGCGCGGCCGGACGCTCCGGGAGTCGCGCGGGCACGTGGGAGAGGGCGGAACGGCGGCTCGCCTCCCGCTCCTTGTCCTTGACGTGCTGGGGGCGGTCGAGGCGGAAGCCGACGCCGTTGGTGTCCGGGGCGTCGTCGCTGAGCAGGGCGTCGGGGACGAAGACGACCGCGGTGGTGCCACCGTACGGCGACGGCTGGAGGGAGACCCGGACGTTCTGCCGCTGGGCGAGCCGGCTGACCACGAACAGGCCGAGCCGGTCGGTGTCGGACAGCTCGAACTCGGGTGTCTCGGCCAGCCGGAGGTTGGCGTCGAGCAGGGCGTCGGCGGCCATGCCGAGGCCGCGGTCGTGGATCTCCAGGGTGAAGCCGTTGGCGACCCGCTCGCCCAGCACCTGCACCGCGGTGTGCGGCGGCGAGAACACCGTGGCGTTCTCCAGGAGTTCGGCCACCAGGTGGGTGAGGTCGGCGACCGCGGGTCCGGTGACGGCGACCCGCGGCAGCCTGCGGACCTCGATGCGCTCGTAGTCCTCGACCTCGGCGACGGCGGCCCGCACCACGTCCATGAGCTGGACGGGCTTGCGCCACTGCCGGGAGGGCGCGGCGCCGGAGAGGATGACCAGGCCCTCGGCGTGCCGGCGCATCCGGGTGGTCAGGTGGTCCAGGCGGAACAGGTCGGCGAGTTCCTCGGTGTCCTCGGTCCTGCGTTCCATGGTGTCGAGCAGGGTGAGCTGCTTGTGCAGGAGCACCTGGCTGCGGCGCGCGAGGTTGACGAAGACCTCGGAGACGCCCGCGCGGAGTTCGGCCTGTTTGACGGCGGCTTCCACGGCGGCCCGCTGGAGGGTGTTGAGGGCCTGGCCGACCTCGCCGATCTCGTTGCGGTCGTATTCGAGGCGCGGCACCTCGGTCTCGACGTCGACCTCCTCGCCCGCCGACAGGCGGCGCATCACGCTGGGCAGCCGGACGCCGGACGCCTCGTGGGCCTCCAGGCGCAGCTGCTTGAGGTCGCGGATGAGGGAGCGGCCGATGCGGACGGACAGGAAGAGGGAGTACAGCAGGGCGATCAGGCCGAGCGCTCCGGCGACGACGGCCTTGGCGATGGTGCTGGTGGCGACCGGGTCGACGCGGTCCTGGTAGCGGTCGGCGGCGTCGTCGTCGAGGTCGCCGAGTTCCTTGAGGACGTTCCCGGCCGCGGTGTCCCAGCTCTGGGCGGTGACGCCGCTCGGCGTGCCGGTGCCGGAGGAGACGGCGGCCTGCTCGGCGGCCCGGAGGGGGGCGGAGGAGGCGTTCTTCCAGAAGCGCTGGTAGCGGCCGCGTTCGGTGGCGGGCAGCAGCGGGAGGTTGATGTCGTACATCACGGTGCGCTGCGCGACGAGATCGGAGACGTCCCGGATCTCGGTGCGGGTGAGCCGCCCGGCGACCAGGGCGGAACCGAGGAGGGCGTCCTCGCGGGAGAGCAGTTCGCGGGCGCGGGAGACGTTGACGAGCGCGCGGTACTGCTTGTCCAGGCCCACGTCGTCGACGACGTTGAGGTTGGCGAGCAGGTCGTGGCAGGGGTCGACCAGGCGGTTGTAGAGGCCGAGGGCCTGGGCCCGGTCGACGGTGCCGTCCTCGACGCTGCGGCGCAGGGCGCCGAGGCCGTCGAAGGCATCCAGTACGGCAGTGAGCCGTTCTTCCCCGGCCTGGCCGAGGTCGTCCTGCACGTCGGCGTCGGCGGCGTTGCGGCGGATCTCCGCGACGGCCTCGTCGGTGGCGGTGCGGCTGCTCCGCAGGGCGGCGAGCCCGTCGGAGGCGCGGGGGTCGGCGAGGTGGACGAGGGTCTGGCGGCGTTCCTGCTGGAGGACGCGGACGGTGTCCTCGATCGGGTAGCCGATCTCCTCGACGACGGTGGAGACGCTGAACAGCCGGGCCGCCTCACGGCCCGTCAGTACCGTGGCGAAGGCCCAGATCGCGGTCAGGGACACCAGCGGCACGAGGAGCAGCGCCACGATCTTCCGGCGGATCGACTTCCCGCGAAAGCGCATGGCCTCCCCCAGCTCGACCCCCACCGACGGGGGGTACACATGTGCGTCAACAAACGGCGCGAGCCTACTACTGACGCACAGGTAACTCGAAGACCCGTCCGGCGGCCGAACCTCCGTGCCCGGGGCCGGTGATGGTCAGTTGTCCGGTCATTGCGGGAGATTGCCTCCCTGGATCGGCCGGCGGACGCGGGGCCGCCGGGACGGCCGGACGGGCGGATTGGCCGAAATTATTCGACTGCGCGGGATTTTCGGGAATCTTGGGGCCCGCTCATTCGTCTTTCACTACGGGAATCGGAGGCGGAATCGGCCACAGGAGCCGCATCCCGCCCCCGGGCGGCGTAAAGCAGCGCAAGCCGGGCAGCCAGAGGGGAGTCGTGTCTTCGGACACGGACGAGCTGTCTGCTGGCGGTGGGGAGTGACATGGTGATGGGCACGGCGGAGCGGAGCGGTGCGCCCGCGGACGAGGGGACGACCGAGGTGACCGCACCGGTCCCCGGGGCGCCGGATCGCGACATCCCGGTGGCCGGGCCGGCGACCCGGGCGAGCGAGCGGCAGTCGGTGTACCGGCCGTTGTGGAGCGAGGAGCCCGCGCGGCGCCGCCGGTTGCCGGATCCGGTGCGGACGGCGGCGGTGCGCGCGGTGCTGGTCGTCGCGGTGACGCTGATACTGGCGATGGTGGCCTTCCTGAGCACGCTGGCGGAGTCCTGGCTGGCGTTCCCGATGGTGCTCGCCAGTGTGGCGGGCACGGTGGTGGCCACCTGGGGCGTGCTGGACGTGTGGGTGACGCGGCAGGTGTGGAACCAGCGGCACGGTGTCGTGTCGGAGCCCAGCAGCACCGCGCGGGCCATGCGCCGCGAGCGTCGCCGGGCGAGGCGTCAGGGCCGGGCCGCCGAGCGGGGCCAGGAGCGGATAGGCCGGCGGGGCGGCGCGGGACAGCTGTCGCATTCCTGAGCGGCCGGGCGGCCACCTCAGCGCGGCGGCCGTCGCGGACTACACCGGCACCCGGTCGGCCTCGTGGGCGAGTTCGCGCCGGGCCCGCTGGAAGGAGCGGGGGCGGTCCACGGCGAGCACGGCGGTGGTCCGGCCGTTGCGTTCGTAGCGGGCGAGGAGACCGTCCTCGCCCGGGGCGCCGTCGCTCACCCCGCCCTCGACGACGCGGACACGGTCGTCCGCCCGTCGCCGGCCGGCGAACTGGAGGCGGGCGCCGTACTGGTCGGACCAGAAGTACGGCACCGACCGCGCGCTCTGCACCGTGCGTCCGGCGAGCAGGTTGGCCACGGCGGCCCGGGGCTGTCGGGTGGCGGAGGTCCAGTGCTCCGCGCGGGTGCCGCCGACGCGGGCCACGTCACCGACGGCGACCACCTGCGGCAGGGACGTGACACAGCCGTCGTCGCACAGGACACCGTCGTTCAGGACCAGTGCCGAGCCCGCCAGCCAGGCGGTGTTGGGCGTGGCGCCGATGCCGACGATCACCACCTCGGCCGGCAGCACGCGGCCGTCGGTGAGGGCCACCCCGGTGACGGTCGCGCCGCCCCGCAGCGCACTCACGGAGGCGCCGGTGACCAGGCCGACGCCGCCGCGTAGGTGCAGCGCGGCACACACCGCGGCCAGCTCCGGCCCGAGCTGGGGCACGAGCGGGAGCGGAGCCGCCTCGACGACGGTGACCTCGTGCCCGAGGGCGGCGCACGAGGAGGCGGTCTCCGCGCCGATGAACCCGCCGCCGACGACGACCACCCGGCGGGGTCCGCGGGCGAGTTCGGCGCGCAGGGCGCGGGCGTCGTCCAGCGTGCGCAGGGTGTGGACGCCGGACAGGCGGTCGCCGGACGGGTGGTCGCCGGTCAGGCGCCGGGCCGAGGCGCCGGTGGCGACGACGACGCCGTCGGTGGAGACGGTACGGCCGTCGTCGAGCAGGACGGTACGGCCGCGGGCGTCCAGGCCGCGGGCACCGACGCCGAGCAGCCACTCGGCGTCCAGGTCGGCACTCTCCTCGGCGTCGGTGAGCGCCAGCCGGTCCTCGTCGGCCAGGCCGGTGAGGTACTCCTTGGACAGGGGCGGCCGGTCGTAGGGCCGGTGCGGTTCGTCGCCCACGATCACCAGTCGGCCGTCGAACCCCTGGGCCCGCAGTTCCCGGGCGGCGTACAGACCGGCCAGCGAGGCGCCGACGACGGTCACGGTCCTCATGCGGCGCTCCCCTCCTCGGCGGCCAGGTGGACGTGGACGACGCCGTCGTCGACGGTGACCCGGTGGGTGCGCACGGGCCGGCGGGCCGGGAGGCAGGTGGGCCGGCCGGTGCGCAGGTCGAACGAGGCGGCGTGCAGCGGGCATTCGACCAGGCAGCCCTCCAGCCAGCCCTCGGACAGGGAGGCGTCCTGGTGGCTGCAGGTGTCGTCGATGGCGTAGAGATCGCCGTCGTCGGTGTGGAAGACGGCGACCGGCGGATCGGCCGCGACGCGGGCGGACTCGCCCTTGGGGAGGTCTTCGAGACGGCAGACGGGAATCATGGGGCTCCCCTCTCGGTCCGGAACGCGTGTCCCGCCGGGCCGCGGGACGCGTACCCTTCCGGGATCCGGACGCTTCGGTAACATGATGTTTCACATGGCGCACTGGAGAGCGCTATGCGCAACAGAATCCGGCGCGGGTGCCCGTGACGTCAAGGGCTTCCCGCAGACGCGGTCCCCCCGGGGCCGTCAGGTGGTGGGAGTTGAGCCATGACCCGCACACAGAGGCAGCCCGACCGCGGTGAGGACCACGCGGCGAACAAGCAGGGCGGCGGCAGCGGCGGCAGGGGCGCGGCGAGCGCCGTGCAGTCGGTGGACCGCGCCGTGAGCGTGCTGGAGATCCTCGCCCGGCACGGCGAGGCGGGCGTCACCGAGATCGCCGACGAGCTGGAGGTGCACAAGTCCACCGCCTTCCGGCTGCTCGGCGTGCTGGAGAACCGCGGCCTGGTGGCCCAGGAGAAGGAACGCGGCAAGTACTACCTGGGCGCCGGTGTGCTGCGCCTCGCGGGGGCGGCGGCGGTCCGCCTGGACATCTCGCAGGAGGGCGTGCCCGTCTGCCGCGAACTCGCCGGCGAACTGGGCGAGACGGCGAACATCGCGGTCCTGGACGACGACGCGGCGGTCAACGTCATGCAGGCCCGCGGCACCGCCTCCGTGACCGCGCAGAACTGGCTCGGCCGGCGGACTCCGCTGCACGCCACCGCCAGTGGCAAGGTGCTGCTCGCCCATCTGCCGCCCACCCTGCGCGAGGGGCTGCTGGCCCGCCCGCTGCACCGGTTCACCGAGCACACCGTCACCGGCGCGGCGGTGCTGCGCGGCGAACTGGAGACCGTGACCGGGCAGGGCTACGCGATCACCCAGGAGGAGCTGGAGATCGGGCTGGCCGCCGTCGCCGCCCCCGTCCGGTCCCACGACGGCAAGGTGATCGCGTCGATCAGCGTCTCGGGCCCGGTCTACCGGCTGACGCCGGACCGGCTGCCCGACCTGGCCAAGCGCACCCTGGCGGCGGGCATCGAGCTGTCCCGCCGGATGGGCTGGGGCGGCTGACCCGGCGCCGGGGACGGCACGGGCGGACGGCGGTCACGGCACTGGTTTCAGCCGTCCCGTGACCTTTTGCCGAGGGTTAACCCGTACCCCTTGACGACCACTTGATGGCATTCCCACTATGTTCCTCATCGCGCAACCCATCGTGCAATGCGCAACAGCAGAGGAGCTTGTCGTGCCACACGAGGCCCGTGCCGTAGTCGCTGTGAAGAGGGGCGCACCCGTGGAGGTGCGGACGATCGTCGTCCCGGACCCGGGGCCCGGCGAGGTGCTGGTCGCCGTACAGGCCTGCGGGGTCTGCCACACGGATCTGCACTACCGGGAGGGCGCGATCACGGACGACTTCCCGTTCCTGCTGGGCCACGAGGCGGCCGGCACGATCGAGGCGGTCGGTGCGGGCGTCGGCGGACTCGCGCCGGGCGACTACGTGGTCCTGGCGTGGCGGGCTCCGTGCGGTGACTGCCGGTCCTGCCGGCGGGGCCGCCCCTGGTACTGCTTCGCGTCGCGCAACGCCGCACAGCCGATGACCCTGCCGGACGGCACCCCGCTGACCGCGGCCCTCGGCATCGGCGCCTTCGCCGAGAAGACCCTGGTCGCCGCCGGGCAGGCGGTGAAGGTCGACCCGGCCGCCCGGCCCGAGGCCGCCGGTCTGGTCGGCTGCGGGGTGATGGCCGGTTACGGCGCCGCCGTCAACACGGGCGGCGTGGGCCGCGGCGACTCGGTCGCCGTGATCGGCTGCGGCGGCGTCGGGGACGCGGCGATCGCGGGCGCCGCCCTGAACGGCGCCGTGAAGATCATCGCGGTCGACGTGGACGGCGGGAAACTGGACCGGGCGGAACGGTTCGGCGCCACGCACACCGTCGACTCCCGCGGCACCGACCCGGTCGAAGCGGTCCGCGCGCTGACCGACGGACACGGCGTGGACCTCGCCATCGACGCCGTGGGGCTGCCGGAGACCTTCCGCCAGGCCTTCTACATGCGCGACCACGCGGGCGTCCTGGTCCAGGTCGGGGTGCCCACGCCGGAGACGACCGTCGAACTCCCGCTCCTCGACGTGTTCTCGCGCGGCGGCGCGATCAAGTCGTCCTGGTACGGGGACTGCCTGCCCAGCCGCGACTTCCCCTTCCTGATCGACCAGTACCTGCACGGGCTGCTGGACCTCGGCGCCTTCGTCTCGGAGACGGTGACGCTGGACGGGGTGGAGGAGGCGTTCGCCAGGATGCACCGCGGCGAGGTGCTGCGCTCGGTGGTGGTCCTGTGAGCACCCGTGCCCCCGGCCGGCCGCCCCGCGTGGTCGTCATCGGCGCCGGCATCGTCGGCTGCTCGCTCGCCGACGAGCTGACCGCCCGCGGCTGGACGGACGTCACCGTCCTCGACCAGGGCCCGTTGCCCGCGCCGGGCGGCTCCACCTCGCACGCGCCCGGCCTCGTCTTCCGGACCAGCCCGTCCCGCACCCTGACGGCCTTCGCCCAGTACACCGTCGAGAAGTTCACCGCCCTCACCTGGGACGGCGTCCCGTGCTTCCAGCAGGTCGGCGGCCTGGAGCTGGCAACCACCCCGGAGCGCCTCGCCGATCTGCACCGCAGGGCCGGGTACGCCGCGTCCTGGGGCGTGCGCGGCGAGATCGTCGGCGCCGCCCGCTGCCGGGAACTGTGGCCGCTCCTCGACGAGTCGGTGGTCCTCGGCGGCTTCCACACCCCGGGAGACGGCCTGGCCCGCGCCCTGCACGCCTGCCGCGCCCAACTGGACCGCGCCGTCGCGCGGGGCGCCCGTGTCCTGGACCGGCACACGGTCACCGGCGTCGAGCGGGCGGACGGCCGGGTCACGGGGGTCGTCACCGACCGCGGCACCTTCCCCGCCGACCACGTCGTCTCCGCGGCGGGCTTCTGGGGGCCGGTCGTCGGCCGCATGGCCGGGGTCGACGTCCCGCTGCAACCGCTCGCCCACCAGTACGCGCGGACCGGGCCGCTGCCCGGACCCGTCGATGCCGCGGCGGACGCCTCGAAGCCGATCCTCCGCTTCCAGGACCGGGACCTGTACTTCCGTGAACACGGCGACCGGCTCGGCATCGGCTCCTACGCCCACCGCCCGCTGCCCGTGGACCCGTTCGCCGTCCCCGGCTACGACGAGGCCCGCGCCCGGGACATGGACATGCCGTCGTCGTACCCCTTCACCCCAAAGGACTGGGCGCCCAGCTGGGAGGACTGCCGCCGGTTGATGCCCGCCCTGCGCGGGGCCGTCATCGAGTCGGGCTTCAACGGCGTCTTCTCCTTCACCCCGGACGGCATGCCGGTCCTCGGCGAGTCCCGTGCGCTGCGCGGCTTCTGGCTGGCGGAGGCGGTCTGGGTGACCCACTCGGCCGGGGCCGCCAGGGCCGTCGCCGAGTGGATGGTGGACGGCCGTCCCTCGCTCGACGTGCACGAGTGCGACCTCACGCGGTTCGAGGAGGCGCAGCGTTCACCGGCGTACGTCCGTGAGCGCGGTGCGCAGCAGTTCGTGGAGGTGTACGACGTCGTCCACCCGCTCCAGCCGGTGGAGCGGCCACGCCCGCTCCGGGTCAGTCCCTTCCACGCCCGTCAGCAGCGACTCGGCGCGTACTTCCTGGAGGGCGGCGGCTGGGAGCGCCCGCACTGGTACGAGGCGAACGCCGGCCTCACCGCGGATCTCCGCCTGCCCGACCGCGACGCCTGGTCGGCCCGCCACTGGTCCCCGATCGCGGCGGCGGAGGCACGCGCCACCCGTGAGCGGGTCGCCCTGTACGACATGACCCCGCTGCGCCGCCTGGAGGTCACCGGTCCCGGGGCCCTGGACTTCCTCGACCGCATGACCAGCAACAACCTGCGCAAGAAGCCCGGGGCGGTCACCTACACGCTCCTCCTCGACGAGACCGGCGGCATCCGCTCCGACCTCACCGTGGCCCGCCTGTCCCCCGATCACTTCCAGGTCGGCGCCAACTCCCCCGCCGACCTCGACCACCTGCTCCGCCACGCGCCCGACGGCGTCCACGTCAGGGACATCACCTCCGGGACCTGCTGCGTCGGCGTCTGGGGCCCGCTGGCCCGCGACCTGGTCCAGCCGCTGACCCCGGACGACTTCTCGCACGAGGCGTTCGGCTACTTCCGCGCGCGGCGGACCTACGTCGGCCACGTGCCGGTCACCGCCCTGCGCCTGAGCTATGTCGGTGAGCTGGGCTGGGAGCTGTACACCACCGCCGACCTCGGGCTCCGGCTCTGGGACACCCTGTGGGAGGCCGGGCAGGAGCTCGGCGTGATCGCGGCCGGCCGGTCGGCCTTCAACTCCCTGCGGCTGGAGAAGGGCTACCGGGCCTGGGGCACGGACATGACCGACGAGGACAACCCCTACGAGGCGGGTGTCGGCTTCGCCGTCCGCATGGACAAGGCGGACTTCCTCGGCAGGGCCGCGCTGGAGCGGGCGGGCGAGCCGGACCGCCGGCTGACGCCCCTTCTCCTCGACGACCCCGCCGCCGTGGTGCTCGGCAAGGAGCCGGTGTACGTGGACGGCGTCCCCGCCGGGTACGTGACCAGCGCCGCCTACGGCTACACGCTCGGCCGATGTGTCGCATACGCGTGGCTCCCGGCCGCTCTGGCCGCCGGCACCGGCGTGCACGTGGAGTACTTCGGCGAGAAGGTGCCCGCCACGGTCGCCGAGGAGCCGCTGTTCGATCCCGGGATGACCCGTATCCGCCGCTGACCGCCCCGAGGAGGCCCTCTGTTGTCCCCCACCTACGACGTGATCGTCATCGGTCTCGGCGGCATGGGCAGCGCCGCCGCCCACCACCTCTCCGCGCGGGGCGTCCGCGTGCTGGGCCTGGAGAAGTTCGGCCCGGTGCACAACCGGGGCTCCAGCCACGGCGGTTCGCGGATCACCCGGCAGTCGTACTTCGAGGACCCGGCGTACGTCCCCCTGCTGCTGCGCGCCTACGAGCTGTACGAGGACCTGGAGCGGGCCACCGGCCGCGACATCGCGCTGCTCTGCGGCGGGGTGATGGTCGGCCGCCCGGACTCGTGGACCGTCTCCGGCTCGCTGCGCTCGGCACGCGAGTGGGACCTGCCGCACGAGATGCTGGACGCCCGGGAGATCCGCCGCCGTTTCCCGACGCTCGCACCGGCCGACGACGAGGTCGCGCTGTACGAGGCCAGGGCCGGGCTGCTGCGCCCGGAGAACACCGTGGCCGCGCACCTCCAGCTCGCCACCCGGCAGGGCGCCGACCTGCACTTCGACGAACCGATGACCCGCTGGGAGCCGTACCGGGACGGGGTGCGCGTGCACACCGCCGAGAACACGTACACCGCTTCCCAGCTGGTGCTCTGCCCGGGTGCGTGGGCGCCGCGGCTGCTCGCCGACCTCGGGATGCCGTTCACGGTCGAGCGGCAGGTCATGTACTGGTTCCAGCCGCGCGGCGGCATCCTCCCCTTCCGCCCCGCGAGCCATCCGATCTACGTCTGGGAGGACGCGGCCGGCGTCCAGGTCTACGGCTTCCCGGCCATCGACGGCCCCGACGACGGCGTCAAGGTCGCCTTCTTCCGCAAGGGGCGGGCCACGACCCCCGAGACCATCGACCGCACCGTGCACGACCACGAGGTCCGGGCCATGGCGGACCACATGTCGGCCCGCATCCCCGACCTGCCCGGCGCCTTCCGCAGGGCCGCGACCTGCATGTACACCACCACACCCGACGAGCACTTCGTCATCGCGCGCCACCCGGCGCACCCCGACTCGGTGACTGTGGCCTGCGGTTTCTCCGGGCACGGGTTCAAGTTCGTGCCCGTCGTCGGCGAGATCCTCGCCGACCTGGCCCTGACCGGCACCACCGCGCACCCCATCGGCCTCTTCGACCCCGCCCGAGGAGTACGCACGTGACGACGACTCCCCCGTCCCCCAGCCTCGTCCCGACGCTGCCGGGCCGCTACTACACCGATCCGGAGGTCTTCCGGCAGGAGCAGCGGGACGTCTTCGAGGCGATGTGGTTCTGCGCCGTGCGCGGTGCCGATCTGGGGCGGCCCGGCGCCTTCCGCACCGTGCAGGTCGGCCGCGAGAGCGTGCTCGTCACGCGTACCCGCTCCGGCGGGCTGCGCGCCTTCCTGAACATCTGCCGGCACCGCGGCGCCCGGCTGTGCCTCGAGGAGTCCGGCGAGGTGCGCCGCACCCTGCAATGTCCGTACCACGCCTGGACGTACGACCTCGACGGCAGGCTCGTCGCCGCGCCCAACCTGACGAAGATGCCCGATGTGGACCGGTCGGCGTACGGCCTGGTCGAGGTCGCGCTGCGCGAGTGGCTCGGCTACGCCTGGGTGTGCCTGGCCGAGGAGCCGCCCTCCTTCGAGGAGACGGTGCGCGGCGCGGCCGTCGAACGGCTCGGCGATCCGGCCGCCATCGAGCGGTACGGCACCGAGCGGCTCGCACTCGGCCGACGCGTCCGGTACGACGTGCGGGCCAACTGGAAGCTGATCGTCGAGAACTTCATGGAGTGCTACCACTGCGCGACGATCCACCCCGAACTCACCGACGTGCTGCCCGAGTTCGCCGACGGCTACGCGGCGCAGTACTACGTGGGGCACGGGGCCGAGTTCGGCGACGGGGTGAAGGGCTTCACGGTCGACGGCAGCGAGGGCTTCGGCAGGCTGCCCGAGGTGCCGGACGGCCAGGACCGCCGCTACTACGCCGTCACCGTGCGGCCGACGGTCTTCGTGAACCTCGTGCCGGACCACGTGATCCTGCACCGCATGGTCCCGCTGGCCGAGGACCGCACGGTGGTCGAGTGCGACTGGCTGTACGCACCCGAGGTTGTGGCGTCCGGGGCCGATCTGTCGAAGTCGGTCGAGCTGTTCCACCGGGTCAACGTCCAGGACTTCGCGGCCTGCGAGCGGACCCAGCCGGCCATGGCGTCGCGGGCCTACCGGGCGGGCGGGGTGCTGGTGCCGACCGAGCACCACATCGGGAGCTTCCACGCGTGGCTGCTCGGTCGGCTCGGCGAGCGGCCCGGCTAGGCCGGTGATTGCGCGGGGCGTTTGTACATGCGGGTCGCCGTGATCTCGCTGTGCACCGCCTCGCCCTCCCCCTCGGCGGCCGGCGTCGGCTGCGGCAGGCCCGGCCGCAGGTGCTCCTCCACGCTGATGTACTTCAGGCCCGCCCTGAGGTCGGCGTCGTTGCGCAGCCGGATGACCAGCGGGAACTCGGCCAGCGCGGTCGTGTCGAACAGGCCGGTGGTGTACAGCAGCTGCACGCCGAGCGCGTCCGAGACGGCCCGCTGGAGCTCCAGCAGGTAGGTGGCGTTGGCGCGGCCGATGGGGTTGTCCAGGAACAGGGTGCCGGCGTGGCGGTGCCGGTCGTGGCCCCGGTCGTTGCTGCGCAGCGCGGCCATCGTGCAGTACAGGGCGATGGCGGCGGTGAGCAGCTGGCCGCCGGAGAAGACGTCGCCCATCTGGCCGACGGGGACGCGCTCGGCGCGCAGCACGGCGTCGGGCTTGAGGATCTCGACGGCGACGCCCTTGGGCTGGAGGGCGGCGGCCACACCGCGCAGCAGCAGGGACATGCCGTCGCGGCGCAGGTCGGAGTTCTTCTTCACGGCCGCGCGGGTGGCCTCGTCGACGACCTCGCCGAGCCGCTCGGTGAGGGTGGCCTGGTCGGGCTCCTCGAAGCGGATGCGCAGGAACTCCTGCCCGGACCACTCGCCGAGGCCCTCCGGCAGCCGGGACAGCCGCTGGGCGGAGCGGAGGGTGGCGAGGGCGGACTCGACCAGGCCGCGCAGCCGGTCCACGATCGAGTCGCGGTTGCGCTCCAGCTGGGACAGCTCGTCGGTGAGGACGCGGAGCCGGGGCGCGAAGGCGTCCGCCCACTGGGCGGCGTGCTCGGGCAGCGCGGCGGCGGGCAGATCGCGGATCTGCTGGCGGGCGGGCGTGCGGACCTGCTCGTAGCGGGTGGAGTTGGCGTGCCGGACCAGGACGTCGCTCGCCTCGCGTACGGCGGCCTCGGCGGCGGACAGGTCGGCGGCGCAGCCGCGCAGCGAACGGCGGGCCTCGGCGGCGGACCGGCGGGCCTCCTCCAGGTCCCCGGCGTAGGGCTCGGGTTCCTCCTGCTCCTCCTCGGGCGCGTGGTCGCGCAGCAGGTCGCGCAGCAGGGCGGCGGTCTCGTCGAAGCCGCCGGCCGCGTCCTCGGCGGCGCGGTGCGCGTCGAGCAGTTCGGCATGGGCCTCGCGGGCCTGGGCCAGCGCCTCGGTGCGGGCGGCGAGTTCGGCACTCGCCGTGCGCAGCAGGGTCTGGGCGTGCTCGGTGTCGCGCGGCTGGAGCTCCTCGGGGAGGTCGGTGTGGGTGTCGCCGTCCTCGGGCGCGTGCCGTTCGGCCTCGCCGCGCAGCCGGCCGAGCTGCTCGCTCGCGCTGGACATGCGGGTCTCCAGGAGCTGCACCAGTTCCTCGGCGCGGGCGGCGGCGGCCTGCCGGGAGGGTCCGTCGGAGCCGTCGGGCGATTCCAGGAGCTGTCCGGCGCGGGTGCGGACCTTGTTGCTGAGCCGGTCGAGATCCGCACGGGCGGCGCTCTCGTCGCTCTCCGCGCGGGCCTGTTCGGCGCGCAGGTCGGCGCCGACGCCGACCTTCTCGTACACCTGGGAGGCGGCGCGGTAGGCCTCGCGCAGGTCGGGCAGGGACGCCTTCGCCTGCGGCGCCCCGGCACCGTCCCCGAGTGCCTCCTCCGGTACGTCGTCGGGGGCGCCGGCGATCTCGGAGCGCTCGGCGCGCAGGGCCCGCGCGGTGCGGCGGGCGTCGTCGGCGGCGCGCTGGGCGGCGCGCCGGTCCTCGTCGGCGGCGCGGGCCCGCTCCAGGAGGGCCTGGGCGCGGGCCTCGGACTCGGCGCCCTCGTCGGCCAGTTCCCGGAGTCTGACCTGCCAGCCGGCGCGTTCGCGCAGCCGGAAGGCGAGTCCGGCGAGGGCGTCGGCGGCGCGGCGGGCCTTCTGTGCGGCCTCCTGCCGCTCGTCCCGCAGGTGGACGGCCTCGGCGGCGCTCTCGTCGGCCTCGGCCCGCACGGCGCGGGCCTCGGCCAGTTCGGCCTCGGTCTCCTCGGCGAAGGCGCGGGCCTCCTCGGCGGTCCTGGCGAGTTCCGCGAGGCGTCCGGCCGGGCAGCCGGTGCGCCAGGAGGCGAGCCGGGCCGCCAGCTCGCGGTCCTTGCCGAGGCGGGCGGCGAGGGTGCGGATCTCCTCGTCCCGTGCGCCCGCCCGGGCGCGCAGGGCGTGCCGCTCCTCGTCGGCGGCCTGCTCGTCGTGCATGGCCGGGTTCGGCGGTACGAGGAAGACGTCTCCGGTGCCGGACTCGGAGGCCGGGGTCGGGGCGAGCAGGGCGGCGGCCGTGCCGACGGCGACGGCGGAGCGCGGCAGCAGGGCCGCGTCGCCGAGGACCTCGCGGGCGCGGGTGTGCGAGTCCGGGTCGGTGATGATCACGCCGTCGACCAGCTCGGGGCGGGCGGCCAGCACGCGCGCGTGGTCGGCGGGGTCGACGGCCTGGGCGAGGTAGCGCCAGCCGGGCAGGGCGGGGATGCCGTGCTCGCCGAGGAACTCGACGGTGGCCAGCACGTCGGGTCCCGGGGGCAGCAGGCCGCCGTCGCCGAGCGCGCCGAGGATGCGGGAGTCGTCGGCCGCGGCGGTGCGCAGGTCGAACAGCTGGCGTTCGGCGGAGGAGACGGTGTCGTCGAGCAGTTCGCGCAGTTCGTCGGCGAAGCGGTCGAGTTCCTCGGGGGTCAGCGCGCCGTCCGTCGCGCCGGCCGCGGCGGTCCGGTCGTCGCGGTCGGCGTCCCGGCGGGGCCGGGGGACGCCCGGGCGGGCCCCGGTGGCCAGGCCGAGCAGTTCGGCGAGCCGTTCCTCCGCGGCCAAGGCCTCGGCGGTGCGCCGCTCGCCCTGGTGGGCGCGCTCGGCCGCGGTGGCCGCGTCCGCCGCGCGGGCCGCGGTCAGTTCGGCGCGGTTCTCGGCAGCGGCGGCCTCGCGGGCGTGCTCGGTGGCCCGGCGGGCCGCTTCGCGGGCGGTGTCCCAGGCGGCGACGGTCGTCTTCTCCGCGTCGCTGGCCGCGAGGGCGGCGCGGGCCGGGTCGGCGTCGGGTGCGCTGTCGTCCAGCCAGCCGGCGCGGACGGCCTCGGCGGTCTCCTGCTCGACCTCGGTGAGGCGCTGGCGCAGGTGCCCGGCCTCGCTGCGGGCGCGCTGCGCCTCGGTGGCGGCGGTGGTGGAGTCCCGGTGGGCGGTGTCGCTGACCTCCTGGAGGGCGGCGGACCTCTCCTCCTCCTCGTTGGCGTGGTCCTCGGCCTTCGCGGCCGCCGCGTGCAGGGCGCGGACGAGGTCGACGGCGGCCTTGGTGCGGGCGGCGAGGGCGGGGGCCGCGTCCCGTTCGGCCTCCTGGATGGCGGCCGAGACGCGGGCGACGCGGTCGGCGGCGGCGCGGTGGCGCAGGACGGCCTCGGCGGCCTGCCAGGCGGAGTGCAGGGTGCGGGCCTCGGCCAGTTCGCGCTTCTGCGCGGCGGCGGACTTCTCGGCGCCGGTCAGGGCCAGGGAGGCGTGCCGGTAGGCGAGTTCGGCGGCGATGAGGTTGCTGCGGTCCCGGGCGGACTCGGCGTGCGTGACGGCGTACGCGGCGGCCGTGACCCGCTGGGCGAGATCACCCGCGCGGGCCCGCTCCCGGGTGCCTCGGGCGGTGAGCCGGCGGGCCAGGTTCCTGGTGCGGCGTTCGGCGGCGGTGTGGATGTCGCGCGCGCGGGTGCGGGCCTCGGCGGCCTCGACGATCCGGCCGAGGAGATCGACGGACCCGGCGGTGAAGTCGCGTTCGGCGATCAGCTCGGCGCGCCGGCCCAGCTTGTTGCCGAAGCCGGCCACCAGGTCGGCGAGGCCGTCGGTGTCGCGGGTGTCGGTGACGGCCCGCAGCAGCAGGTCGGTGAAGTCGGAGTCCTTCTTGACGGCGAAGAGGCCGGCGGCCTCGCCCTCGTCGGCGTTCATCTCGCGCTGGTAGCGGAAGAGTTCCGGGTCGAGTCCGAGGTCGCCGAGGTGCTCGATCCAGCGGTCGTGGATCTCCTCCCAGTGCACCTCCAGGTGCGGGTAGGCCTTGCCCGCCTCGGTGAGCGCGTCCCGGAAGCCCTTCATGGTGCGCCGCCTGCCCTGCGCGCCGGAGGCGCCCTCGACGGGCGAGCGGACGGCGGTGGCCTCGGCGACCGGCAGGTTGTCCAGGGTCAGTCCGGGTCCTGGCCGGAAGGAGTACCAGGCCTCGGCGAACTTCCGCGGGTCGCCCGAGACCTGCCGTCCGCGCCACTCGCTGACCTTGCCGACGACGACGCATTCGCCGGTCTGGACGTGCTGCCACTCCAGCGCCACGTGTCCGCAGTCGTCGGCGAGCAGGAACTTGCGCAGCACGCCGGAGCTGGCGCCGCCCAGGGTGTTGCGGTGGCCCGGCAGCATCACCGAGAAGATCAGCTTGAGCAGCACGGACTTGCCGCCGCCGTTCTCCAGGAAGAGCACGCCGGCGGGCGCGGGGCGGCGCGGCGGGCCGACGGGCTCCTCTTCGAAAAACTCCGCCTGCGCGGGCGCGGGATCGGGCACGGGCTCGCCCACACCGCGCAGGTCAAGCACGGTGTCGGCGTAGCGCGCACCGGCGGGTCCGATGGAGTAGAGGCGGACCCGGGACAGCTCGTACATGGCGGACTCTCGTAAGTCTTCGGACGTCGGGGACGGTCGGACGGGGTGGGGCGGGGCGGTCGGGCGTGGTCTCGGGCGCGGGGTCAGGAGGAGTGGAAGGGCAGGCCGGCGTCGGCGACCAACTCCAGGTCGTCCGTCTCCTCGGCGGGCAGCAGCGTCGCGGTGCCGTCGGTGACCGGGACGACGCCCAGGTCGAGCAGTTCGGTCAGGGCGGCGCTGCCCGCCATGTCGCGCACCTGGAGCTGGTAGCGGGCCGTCGTGCGGTAGGTGCCGCCGTGGTCGTCGCCGGTGCGCTGGAGGAAACCGGACTCGGTGAGGAACGCGGCGGCCTTGCCGACGATGCCGGTGGTGGAGCCGGGGAGTCTGCGGGCGTCCTTGGTGGCGCCGGTCGCGCTGCGCCTGACCCAGATCCGCCAGGCGGCCTCCAGGCCCGGCGCGTCGGTGGCCGGGTCGGTGTTCTCGCCCTGCTGCTCCGCGCGCTCCTCGAGTCTGCGGCAGGCCTGGCGGACGAACGCGTCCACGCCGTTGACCGTGACGCGGCCGATGTAGCCGTCGTCGGCGAGGTCCTCGGGGCGCGGGTAGGCCATGGCGGCGATGGCGAGGTGGGCGAGGCCGTGCAGGAAGCGGTCGCCGGAGTCGGTGGCGGCACGGCGCGCGTAGTCGCCCATGCGGACGGCGAACACCGAGTCCTCGGCGGCGGCCACGGCCATCCCCGCGCGCGGGGACACCTCCAGGACGATCAGCCCGAGGCCGGCCGCCACGGCGTCGGCGAGCCGCGCGAAGGGCGGGTCCTCGCGGTAGCGGCGCAGCAGGTCGGCGTACTCCTGGTCGCGGGCGGGCAGCAGCTTGGGCTGGAGACCGAAGGCGACGAGCCGCGCCGCGTCGGCGGCGTCGGCGGGCGTGACGGCCGCGGTGGTCGGTGCGCCACCCGCCTCCGGCTCGCTCCGGTCGGCGTACTCGGTCACGGTCGGCGCTCCTCGCTGTGCGGTCGTTCTGTGCTGCGGTGTCGGGTGGGGCGGTGCGTGGGGTGGTGGGGGGCGGGGTGCGGGCCGGTCGTCATGCCGCCTCCGTCCGGTCCGCCGCCATCCCCGCCGCGTCCAGCAGCGCCGTGCCGACGATGAGGTCGGCGCCGCCGAACTCGGGGTCGTCCAGCTCGGTGCCGTCGTCGACGGCGAACAGCAGCTTCGGCTCGCCCTGGCGGTAGGCGGTGCCGACCGGCGGGCTGGCCGCGTGGACGGCGAGCAGGGCGACGAGGTACGGCAGTTCGGCGTCGCGGGCGCGGGCCTCGGCCAGCAGCCCGGACAGCCGGCGCGGGGCGTCGTGCGGCAGGTCGAGCAGCTCCATGGCGGCGGCGAGCTGCTCCTCGCTGAACCGGCTGTCGTCGGGGGTGGCGATCAGGTCGGGCTCCGGCATCTCGGCGCCCAGGTGCTCGCGCTCCACCGGCGGGGTGAGCAGGATGTCGACGAGGTCGCCGACCCGGACGGAGACGGGGGTGCGCAGCCCGGTGCCGCGGGCGAAGAAGGCGTCGGTGACGCGGAGCGCCCGCTCCACGGGCAACGGCAGCACGGGGGCGACGAGATGGCCGTACAGGTCGAGGCCGGAGGTGGTCAGGGGGGCGGCGAAGGCCTGCCGGTCCTGTTCGGCGCGGAAGAGCGGGCCGGCCTCCAGGAGGCGGGACTGGAGCTGGGTGTGGCGGCGGATGCAGTCCTTGACGATGTCGACCAGCTCGGCGGCGCGGCGCTTGTGCTCGGCGTCCTCGGTCTCGTCGCGGGCCTTGCGGATGTTGGTCAGGATCGCGTTCTCGTGCCGGTAGCGGTCGGCGACGTGGTCCAAGGCCTCGGCGATCATGTCGGGGACGGCACTGAGCCAGTCCACCGCGCGGACGTTGCGCCGGGTGGCGCCCAGGGCGCGGCGCAGGGTCTCCGAGTACTGGACGGTCCGGTACCGGGCCTGTTCGGCGGCGAGCTGGGCGTCGGCGAGACGGCCGCGGCTGATCAGCACCTCGAGTTTGACCTCGGCGGCGATCTGGGCGCTGGTGACGTCGGTGTCCAGGGCGCCGACGAGGACGTTGACCGCCTCGTCCGTGGTGCGCAGGTAGACGGTGCCGCCGGGTCCCGGGACCTCTTCGAGCAGCTTGAAGTCGTAGTCCCGCCGTACGTACGTGCCGTCCGGTCCGAAGGTGCCGTACACCGCGCGGAAGCCGCGGTCGACGCTGCCGACGTTGATCAGGTTCTCCAGGACCCAGCGGGCCACCCGCTCGTGCTCGGCGGCGGGGCGGCGCGGGGCCTGGGCGGCGACGCGCGGGATCAGCCTGGCCACTATCTGGTCGTGGTCGGCGCCCGTGTCGAAGTCCATGTTCAGCGTGACGAGGTCGATGGCGGCGAGGGCGACCTCCGCCATGCCGTACACCGAGTACTCACCGGCGAGGTTGGCCTTGCGCGCGTCGAGGTCGTGCAGCGGCGCCGTGCAGGCGAGCGCGCGCAGCCGCCGCGCCAGCCCCTCGTCGGCGGCCGGGCCCGGGGCGGGGCGCGGCCCCGCGCTGAGCTGGGGCGGAACGCTGTCCGTCGATGCAGGCGAAGTCACGGTGCACAGACTAGGTCCTCGGTCTGACATCGGCCCAAACGGCGCAGATGGGCCCGCGCGGGCCGGTGGCCGGCCGCCGTGCCGCCGTGCCGCCGTGCCGCCGAGGGCCGGGGCCTTCCCGGCGGACCTGCCCTACCCCTCGTCGCCGACCCGCCGCAGGTAGACCTCCACGACGCGCTTGAGCGAGTCCTCCAGGTAGACCGCGAGCAGCCGCGCCGCCGTTTCCCGATCGCCGCCCTCCAGGGTCGCGAGGATCTCCGCGTTGCGGGCGATGTACGGCTCGTGCAGGCGCCGGGGGTCGTCCACCACGTGGAAGGCCAGGCGCAGTTCGGCGAAGACGCTGCGCATCAGTTCGTCGGTGCGTTCGCTGCCGGCGAGGGCCACCAGTTCCCGGTGGAAGTGGATGTTGGCCGTACCCACGCCTTTCCAGTCACCTTCGCGGGCCGACCGCCGCCCGTCCTCGACGGCCTCGGCGAGCCCGTCCAGCGGGTACGGCGGCTCGCCGAGGCCGCGGACGACGGCGCACTCGACGAGGGAGCGGGTGCGGTAGATGTCCTCGACGTCCTCGACGGTGAGGACCCGGACGAAGACGCCCCTGTTCAGCTCGTGGACGAGCAGGCGTTCGTGGGTGAGCAGGCGGAACGACTCGCGCAGGGTGTTGCGGGAGACGCCGAGGGCGCCGCCGATGCTGTCCTCCGACAACCGGGTCCCGGGTGGGAAGTAGCCCTCGGCGATCCGGCTCCTGAGGATGTCCGAGACCCGCTCGGCGGTGCTGGTCCGCCCGAGGAGGGCGCGATCGTCGGCCAGTCCCGTCAACTGCTCTGCCATGCCCGGAATTCAACCGCAGATACCAGAACGAAACAACAGGGGTATTGAGGGATCGTTGAACGATCCCCTACGGTGCCATGAAGTCCCCGCTCGATCCGCACTCTCCGTCCTCCCCTTGCGAGGTGCAGCATGAGCACACCCCCTCCCCCCTCGGCCCTCCCCGCCGACACCCGCCCTCCGAGCACGGCCGAACACCCCACGGAAGACGGCGCGTTCGGCTGGCTGCGCGCCCTCGGCCCGCGGGGCCGCCGCGCCTTCGGCGGTGCGTTCGGCGGCTACGCCCTCGACTCGTACGACTACTTCACGCTGCCGCTGACCATGGTCGCGCTGGCCGCGTACTTCGGTCTGGACAGCGGTCAGACCGGCCTGCTCACGACGGTCACGCTGGTCGTCTCGGCGATTGGCGGCGCGCTCGCGGGTGTGCTGGCGGACCGCGTCGGCCGGGTCAGGGCGCTGCTGCTCACCGTGATCACCTACGCCGTCTTCACCGTGGCCTGCGGCTTCGCGCCCAACTACGAGACGCTGCTCGTCTTCCGCGCCCTCCAGGGCCTCGGCTTCGGCGGCGAGTGGGCGGTCGGCGCGATCCTGGTCGCCGAGTACGCGAGCCCCAGGCACCGCGGGCGCACGCTCGGCGCGATCCAGAGTTCGTGGGCCGTGGGCTGGGCGCTCGCGGTGATCGTGTACACGCTGGTGTTCTCGCTGGCCGGTGACGACCTGGCCTGGCGCGTCATGTTCTGGACGGGCGCGCTCCCGGCGCTGCTCGTGGTGTGGGTGCGGCGCAGCGTCCACGACGCGCCGCAAGCCGCCGAGGTGCGGGAGAAGGGCGCCGGCAAGGGGTCGTTCGCGGCGATCTTCCAGCCGGGCACGGCGGACTCACCGGGGCTGTTGCGCGTCACGCTCTTCGCGAGCCTGCTCTCCACCGGGGTCCAGGGCGGCTACTACACCCTCGCCACCTGGGTGCCGACGTATCTGAAGGACGAGCGCGACCTGTCGGTCGTCGGCACCGGCGGCTATCTGACCTTCCTCATCTCGGGCGCCTTCCTGGGCTACCTGACCGGCGGCGTGCTCACGGACGTGCTGGGCCGCAGGCGCAACATCTGGCTCTTCGCGCTGCTGTCGGCGCTCTGCATCCTGGCGTACGCGAACATCCCGAGCGGCGCCAACACCCTGCTCCTGGTGCTTGGCTTCCCGCTCGGCTTCTGCATGTCGGCCATCTTCAGCGGCTTCGGTTCGTACCTGAGCGAGCTGTACCCGACGGCGGTGCGGGGCGCGGGCCAGGGCTTCACGTACAACACCGGACGCGCCGTGGGCGCCGTCTTCCCCACCACCGTCGGCTTCCTCGCCGACAGCTGGGGCGTGGGCGGCGCGCTGGTCTTCGGCGCCATCGGCTACGGCATCGCGGCACTGGCCCTGCTGGGGCTGCCGGAGACACGCGGAAAGGAACTGGCATGAACCACCCGCACCCCGCGACCGGGGACCGACCGCTCGCCCTCGTCGACGAGCACGCGCACGCGTGGAGCCCGAAAACGGCCCGCGCCCGCTTCCGGAAGGGCCTGACCGGCCCCACGGCCGGGGTCGCCGCCGGCCACACCCAGGCCAACCTGATCTCGGTGCCCGCCGACTGGGCGTACGACATGCTGCTGTTCTGCACCCGCAACCCGCAGCCCTGCCCGGTGCTCGACGTCACCGACGCCGGGTCCTGGACCACCGTGCTCGCCGACGGCGCGGACCTGCGCACCGACCTGCCGCGCTACCGGGTGTGGCGGGACGGCGAGCTGGTGGAGGAGCCGACGGACGTGCGGGAGCACTGGCGGGACGACCTGGTGACGTTCCTGATCGGGTGCAGCTTCACCTTCGAGTGGGCGCTGGCCTCGGCGGGCGTCCCGATCCGCCACGTCGAGCAGGGCCGCAACGTCCCGATGTACGTCACCTCCCGCCGGTGCCGTCCGGCCGGGCGGCTGCGCGGGCCGATGGTGGTGTCGATGCGTCCGGTGCCGCCCGCGCACCTGTCGGCGGCGATCCACGAGAGCAGCCTGCTCCCGGCGGTGCACGGCAGCCCCGTGCACTGCGGCGACCCGTCGGCGCTGGGGATCGACGATCTGGACCGGCCCGACTTCGGCGACGCGGTGGACCGCGAACCGGACGACATCCCGGTGTTCTGGGCCTGCGGCGTGACCCCGCAGGCGGCGGTCATGGCCTCGCGCCCGCCCTTCGCGCTCACCCACGCGCCGGGGCAGATGTTCCTCACCGACGCCCGTGACGAGCAGTACCGCGTGGCGTGATCCGGATGCCGCGCCAGAGGTCCTGGACCGCCCGCGGCCACGGCACCGGGGACGCTGGAGACATGACCTCGATGGACCTGAACGCGGACCTCGGCGAGGGCTTCGGCCGCTGGGCGCTGACCGACGACGAGGGTCTGCTGTCCGTCGTCACCAGCGCCAACGTCGCCTGCGGCTTCCACGCCGGGGACCCGGCCACCATGCGCCGGGTCTGCGAGCTGGCGGCGGAGCGGGGCGTGGCGATCGGCGCCCAGGTCTCCTACCGGGACCTGGCCGGTTTCGGGCGGCGCGCGATGGACGTGCCGCCCGCCGAGCTGGCGGCCGAGGTGGCCTACCAGATCGGCGCCCTGGAGGTCTTCGCCCGGGCGGCGGGCACGCGCGTGGCGTACGTCAAACCGCACGGCGCCCTCTACAACCGGGTGGTCGGGGACGAGGAGCAGGCCGCCGCGGTCGTCGACGGGGTGCTCCTGGCGGGCGGCGCCCTGCCCGTCCTCGGGCTGCCCGGCTCGCGGGTGCTGGAGCGGGCCGGGCGGGCGGGGCTGCCGGTGGTCCCGGAGGCGTTCGCGGACCGGGCCTACACGGACGGGGGCACGCTCGTGCCGCGCGGACAGGAGGGCGCCGTGATCACCGACCCGGAGGCCGTCGTGGCACGCGCGGTGCGGCTGGCCCGCTCGGGGGCGACGGTCGAGGTCCGGGCGCGTTCCCTGTGCGTGCACGGCGACACGCCCGGGGCGGTGGAGCTGGCGCGCCGGGTCCGGGAGCGGCTGGAGGCGTCCGGCGTCCGGATGGAGCCCTTCTCGTGAACGTCCTGCCGGTCGGCGACGACGCCCTGCTCGTCGAGGTGTCCTCGGGCGAGGAGGCCGAGGCGTGGCACGCGGAGCTGTCGCGGCGCCGCGCGGAGGGCACGCTCGTGGTCCGGGAGATCGTCCCGGCGGCGCGGACCGTCCTCCTCGACGGCCTCGCCGACCCGGTCGGGCTCGCGTCCGAGCTGACGGCCGCCGAGGTGCCGCCGGCTTCCCCGCGCGCGGGGCACGTCGTCGAGATCCCGGTCCGCTACGACGGTCCGGACCTGGCCGACGTGGCCGCGCACTGGGGCGTCCCGGAGGACGAGGTGGCGCGTGTGCACGCGGGCACCGAGTTCCGGGTCGCCTTCTGCGGGTTCGCGCCGGGTTTCGGCTACCTGACCGGCCTCCCGGCGCGCTACGACGTGCCGCGCCGGGACACCCCGCGCACCGCGGTCCCGGCCGGTTCGGTGGCGCTGGCCGGGCCGTACACGGGCGTGTACCCGCGCTCGTCGCCGGGCGGCTGGCAGTTGATCGGCTCCACGGACGCCGTGCTGTGGGACCACAGGCGGGTGCCGGCGGCGCTGCTGTCGCCCGGCACGCGCGTGCGGTTCGTCCGCCGAGGACGCCGGGAGGGTCCATGACGGACCGTGCGCTCGCGGTCGTCCGCGCCGGGGCCCTGACCACCGTGCAGGACCGGGGCCGGCCGGGCCACGCCCACCTCGGCGTCCCGCGTTCCGGGGCGCTGGACGCGCCCGCGGCGGCGCTGGTCAACCGGCTGGTGGGCAATCCGCCCGGGGCCGCCGTCCTGGAGACCACGCTCAGCGGCTGTGCGCTGCGCCCGCGGTGCGCGGTCACGGTGGCGGTCGGCGGCGCCCCCTCCCCGGTGACGGTGGACGGACGGCCGGTGTCCTGGGGCGCTCCGGTCGCCGTGCCGGCCGGAGCGCTGCTCGACGTCGGGGCGGCGGACTCCGGGGTGCGCTCCTACGTGGCCGCCTCCGGCGGCGTCCTCGTCGAGCCGGTCCTCGGCAGCCGCTCCACCGACCTGCTGTCCGGCCTCGGCCCGCCGCCCCTCGCGGACGGGACGGTGCTTCCCCTGGGACGACCGGGCGAGCCGTACGCGCGCGTGGACGCCGCCCCGCAGCCGGCGCCCCCGGCGGAGCTGGTCCTGCGGGTGATGCCGGGTCCGCGTGCCGACTGGTTCACGCCGGGGGCGGTACGGGCGTTCACCTCGCGCCCGTACCGCGTGTCGTCCGCGAGCAACCGCATCGGGCTGCGCGTGGACGGACCCGCGCTGGAACGCGCCCGTCCGGGCGAACTCCCCAGCGAGGGCACGGTGCTGGGCGCGGTGCAGGTGCCGCCCGACGGCCGGCCGGTGGTGTTCCTCGCCGACCACCCGACCACCGGCGGCTATCCGGTGATCGGCGTCGTACGCACCACCGACCTCCCGGCAGCGGCCCAGGCGGTACCGGGCACACCGGTGCGCTTCTTGGCCGTACGCAGACACTGACCCCGCCCGACGGGAGCCTCGCGGCCGGGCATCCTGGCCACGGGACGCCTGAGCCTGCACGCGCTGCCGTGGGCCCGAGCGGCAGCTCGGGGCGCGCGCCGCAAACGGGCCGCCTGCCTCACGTACCCGGGGGACGCGGCACATCGTCTGCCGGGGCGTCCTGGCTGCGGGGCGCCTGAGCCTGCACGCCGGTGCCGTGGGCCCGCGCGGCGGCTCCAGGCGCGCGCCGCAGGCGGGCCGCCTGCCTCACGTAGGCGGGGGGATCTGGCAAGCGGCGGCGCGCCGGGGCGGCGCCCTGCACGGGGCCGATCGTCGGCGGCGCGGCAGATCCGGCCGCCCGGCGAACACCCGTGCGCCGCAAGCGGACCGCCTGCCTCACGCGCCCGGGGGGACGCGGCACATCGTCCGGCGAGCGGCAGTCCGCCGAGTCGGCACCCTGCACCGGGCCGATGGCCGACAGCGCAGCGGACCCGGCCGCGCGGCAACACGTGTTCTCCTCAAGCGGGCCCCGCTGACGGGCCGCCTGCCTCAGGCGCCCGGGGGGGACGCGGCACGTCATTCGGCGATTGGGGGGCCGGGTCGGGTCCGGCGCCCCGTGCAGGGCTCCCGGCGGGCAGCGCAGCGGATCCGGCCGTGGCGGCTGTGTCTCACCGGGTTGCCGGGCGACGGCCCTGCGCGCCTGAGCCGCGGTCCATCCGCCGTTCTCCGGGAGCGGCCCCGGGCCGCGGCCGGGTGCCGGTGCGGCGCACGGCCGCGCCGGCACCCGAGCGCGCTCACACGGCGGGCGCGTCCGGTCCGAAGCGGCTGCGTACCGCCGTCTGGACCTCGTCCTCCTCGGCCGGGTCGGCGGCGAGCCTGCGCAGCCGTTCGACGACGCGGTTGTCGCCGGTCTCGGCATGGCGGGCGGCGAGTTCGCGGGTGGTTTCCTCGCAGTCCCACAGGCACTCGATGGCGAAGCCCGCCGCGAAGGACGGATCGGTGGCGGCCAGCGCGCGGGCGGCCCGGCCACGCAGGTGGGAGGAGGCGGTTTCGCGGTAGATGTGGCGCAGTACGGGCGCGGCGCAGGTGATGCCGAGCCGTCCGGTGCCGTCGACGAGGGTCCACAGGGTCGGCGCGTCGGGGCCTTCGCCGCGTACCGCCTCCCGCAGTGCGGCGAGGACGAGATCGCGGTCCTGGGCGGCCCCCCGGCAGGCGAGCACCCGTCCGGCGGCGGCGCCCAGGGCGTCGGGCCGGTGCACCCAGCCGCGGGCCCGGTCGACGGCGGCGAGGCTGCGCATGCGCTCGTACGCGGCGACGGCGGCCTCCACGACCGGTGCCGAGCCCGTGGCCACGGCACCCTCGACCAGGTCGAGGACGTCCGGATCATTGCTGTCGGCGAGATAGCGCAGGGCGGTGCAGCGGGCGCCCTCGGTGCCCGACCGCGCGGCCTCGACGATCTCGGGCCGGTCCTCGGGCCCGGCGACGGCCGTCAGGCAGCGCGCGGCCGGCGCGTGGAGCGGGGTGCCGCGCTCGACGCCCTGCTCGGCCCACTCGAACACGGCGCGCACGCTCCAGCCCGGACGCGGTCCGGCGGAGTTCAGCTGGCGCTGCCAGCGGTCGAAGCAGCCCGCCTCCTGGGCGGCACGCACGCGCGTGGCGATCGATTCGCGGGGGTCGTCGGCCCACAGGCGCCAGGGCCGGGGTTCGAAGGCGTCCCGCACCGCGGCGGCCAGCTCGGCCTCGCCCTCGGCGTCGCGAGGGAAGCGGGCCAGGACGGGCGCGGCGAGGGCGCGCAGTCCCGCGTCGTCGTCGCGCAGCGCCAGCTCGTCCAGGGCCCACGCCCAGTTGACGCCGTGTGCGGCGTACCGGCGCAACAGCCGGAGCGCGTCCAGCCTGTCGTAGGAGGCGAGGTGGCCGAGGACCGCGAGGGCCAGCCCGGTGCGCGACTCGTCGGCGTCCAGGACGTCCTCGGGGTCGAACAGGTGGGCCTCGATCGCGTCCAGCTCGCCGTTCAGGTCGAGGTAGAGGCGGGCGTAGTAGAGGGAGCGGTTCTCGACCTGCCAGTCGTGGCGCGGGTCGTGGAGCACACAGTGGTTCAGCGCCGCGAGCGCTTCGGCGCGCGGAGCGGTGAGCGCGTGCAGCGTGCCGTCGCCGCGACCCCGCTGAAGCAGGCCGAGCAGCGTACCGCTGGGCGCTATGACCGGATCGAACATGGGAAACAGCCTCACATCAAGCGTCGACGCAACCGGGGAGCACGCGTTTACCTGGCCGTGCGCCAACACGTCGGAGCGCCCGCCGTCTCTTGCTTGCTGAAGACCATGTTCCTCTGCCTCTCGTCGGTGGCCCTTGCGAGCCGTGTCACGGCCCGCGCGGTGCGGCACCATCTGCCCGGCCATCACGTCCGTGAACCACGTCGTCATGATGGCCCGGCGGTCACATCTGCCGCGACCGAAATTTCGGCGGCCCTGTACCGCCTCCCCCGTTTCCAGTGTTTTCCCTGGTCAAAAAAGCGTGGAGCGGGCCCGGACCGGGCCCTCTCCGCCGTCCCGTCACCGGGCGCCGAACAGCTCCAGCAGGTCCGTCCGGGCGAACATCCGCGCCGTGTCCACGGCCGACGGGGTGCCCGCCGCCGGGTCCGCGCCTGCCTCCAGCAGCGCCTTGGTCACGTCCGTCTCACCCTTGAAGGCGGCTCCGGCGAGTGGCGTCTGACCCCGGTCGTTGACGCGGTCGGCGTCGGCGCCGCGGGTCAGCAGCGCGCGCACCGCCTCGGCGTGCCCGTGATAGGCGGCGAGCATGACGAGGGAGTCACCCCGGTCGTTGGTGAGGTCGGCCGGTACCCCGGCGTCCACGTACGCGACCAGCTCCTCGGTCCGCCCCTGCCGGGCCAGATCGAAGATCTTGGTCGCCAGCTCCACGACCTCCGGGTCGGGGGCTTCACTCATCGGCCGGACCACCTCTCACTGCGAACGTTCGGCAAATCGCCAGGGTACTGGCTCGCGGGGCACCCGAGCGGACCAAGGACCGCTCCGCCACCGGGGGTAATTCGGTCGAATTTCCCCCATTTGCACCTTTTATCGTATGGATACATGCTGTGAGCCTGGAAGTACTCATGGTGACTGTCCCCGTGAACCAGGAGAACTCACATGATCCTCTCGATCTCAGGCGTGGTCCTGCTCGGCATCGTCGTCTTCATCTTCTTCCGCAAGGACGGCCTCAAGGCCTCGCACGCGCTGGTCGCCGTGCTGTTCGGGTTCTATCTCGCGAGCACGGCCATCGCCCCGAGCATCAAGGCGGGCGGCGAGAGCCTGGCGGGCCTCCTCGGCGGCATCAAGTTCTGACGGCCCGCTCTCCCCGCCCGACATCCGCACGTACGCACCTCCAGGAGGCAGCAGTGGCCCGGCGGCCCCTCCCCCGCATTCTGAGCAACGGCGGCGCACAGCTCGCCCGGAGCCGGGAGCTGGCCCGGACGGCGGCCGACAGCGCCACCGACGTCCTCCAGCCGCTGATCACGATCGGCCGCGGCCTGCGCCGACTGGCCGCGGCCGCGCGGCGCAGATGGACCGAGACCCCCAAGGACCGGCGCGGCGCGCTGCTGTTCCTGGTGGCCTCGGTGGTCCTGGTGGTGGCGCTCGTGCCGTACGGCCCGCTGCTCGCCGTCATCACCCTGATGGCGGCGGCAGCCTGGCAGGGCAGGGAGCGCACCCCGGCGGCGCCCGAGGGCCCCGACGACTCCCAGACCCGGCGCCTTCAGTCGCTCTACGAGGCGCTGGTCCCGTACTTCTCCCTCCCGGAGGACCCCGACCCCCTGTACGCCCACGGCGGCGTCTGGGAGAAGGCGTTCCCGGCGTACGAGTTCGACGACGACGGCCGCGTCGCCCACCTGGTGATCCGCTACCCCGCCTACTTCACCGACGGGGAGGGCGAGTCCCGGGCCCGGATCGAGCACGTGCTCACCGCGAAGTCCGGCCGGGGCCGCGAGTACCACTTCACGTGGGACGAGGAGGCCAACCACCTCTGCGTCGACGTGCTCGCGGCGCTGCCCACCGACATCGCCGCCCAGCGCTTCGTGACGGCGCCCGGCGAGACCGTGCTCGGCTTCACCGACCCGACCCGGGTCCAGCGCACGCTCCCGCTCACCCACGGCGAGGAGCGGCGGGACGTACCGCCGGTCGTCTGGCGCACCGGCATCCGCTCGACCGAGCCCCACCTGCTGGTCCTGGGACAGCCCGGCACCGGCACGTCCACCCTGCTGCGCTCGGTCGCCCTCCAGGCGCTGCACCAGGGCGACCTGCTGATCGTCGACGGCGGCGGCACCGGGGAGTACGCCTGCCTGGTCGGCCGGGACGGCGTCCTGGCCGTGGAGTGCGGGCTCACCGGCGCGCTGACCAGCCTGGAGTGGGCCGCCGCCGAGACGGAACGGCGGCTGATCGCCGTGAACCAGGCCCGTCAGCAGGGCCTGGCGGCGCCGGACGACACCCGGCGGCCCCTGTGGGTCTTCCTGGACCGCCCGACCGCGTTCACGCACCTCGCCACCACGGGCGGCCGCCGGGACCCGCAGACCCTGCTCCAGATCCCGCTGCGGCACGGCCGGGCCGCGAACGTGACGGTGGTCGTCGCCGACCAGCTGGACGCCCTGGACAGCCTCACCGACGCCGTACGGCAGCACACGCGCGCGCGTGTCGTGCTCGGCCCGGCCACCGCGGAGGAGCTGGCCAAGGCGCTGGGCGCTCCCCCGCACACCACGCCCCTCGCCCAGGTCCCGCCCGGGCGCGGGTACGCCCGTCTGGGCACCGGTCCGGTGCACCGCCTCCAGGTCCCGGCCACTCCCGACCCCTACGACGACGCGACCAGCGAGGCACACCGGCAGGCGGTGCTCGACCTGCTCCCCCCGCGCACCACACCGGCGGACGGGGAGCAGGCGCCCCTTCCTCCGGAGGCGGAGGCGGACGCGAAGGCCGAGGCGGAGGCGGAGGCGGCGAAGGCCGTCTCCATGGAGAAGGCCGTCGCCGTGAAGAAGAAGGACACCGCGGACGGCGTGGCCGCACGCGAGCCGGAGGAGACCGCGACGGACGCGGAGCAGACCCCGGCGACGCCGGAGAAGGCGACGGCCGGGACGCCGACCGAGCCGGCTCCCGCTGAGCCGGTGCCCGCCGAGGCCGTCGCGGCGGAGACCTCCTGACCCCGTGGCCGGGGCAGCGCCACCCACCGCCCCGCCCCGGCCCCCTCCCACATCCGCCGCCGGTCCGCGTCCCGCCCGCGCCCGCCTCCGCTGGCCTCGGCGACCACGACGCCACCGGCGCGGCACTCCGCGCGGGCGCGACGCGGCGTCACCGGCCGTAGCCGACGCGGCACGCCCCCGCCGTCCCACCCCGGCGGCGGAGCCGCGCGGGTGCAGCACGCGCGTTCGCCGCGTCGCCGACCGTTGTCGACGCGGCACGCCCCCCGCCGTCCCGCCCCCGGCGACGGAGCGGACCGGACTCCATCCGCCAACGCTCACGGACGCCGGTGCCTCCCCCCGCGTCTGCGGCGTTGTCGTCGGTGGTCGACGCCCCCACGCTCGGCTTCGCTCGCGCGGGGGGACCCCCATCGCGTCGCCGCCCTCCTCCGCAGTGCGGCTGCCCGCGCCAGACCCCGCTCACCAGCGACCATGGGGCGCCGCGGGTTTCCTGCGACCTGCTCCGCCGGACCGGTCCTAGGCCACGAACGTCCGCGGTGCCTCGCCGCCGCCGCCGACGCCGCCGTTCTCCACCAGCCGGGCCGCGGCGGCCAGTCGTGCCGCCGCCTCCTCGGCCACCGCTCCGCCGACCGTGAACGGCAGTCGCACGTACCCCTCGAAGGCGCCGTCGACCCCGAAGCGCGGCCCGGACGGGACGCGGACGCCCACCCGCTCCCCCGCCTCGGCGAGCCGGGAACCCGACAGGCCCCCGGTCCGCACCCACAGGGTGAGCCCGCCCCGCGGCACCTCGAACTCCCAGTCGGGCAGCTCCCGCCGTACCGCCGCCACCAGCTCGTCCCGGTTCTGCCGGGCCTGTTCGCGGCGCACCGTCACGGCCTGCGCCCAGCCGCCGGTGCTGAACAGCCAGTTCACGGCGAGCTGCTCCAGCACCGGGGTGCCCAGGTCGGCGTACGCCCGCGCGGCGACCAGGCTCCGGATCACGTCGGGCGCGGCGCGGACCCAGCCGATGCGCATCCCGGCCCAGAAGGCTTTGCTCGCCGAGCCGACGGTGATCACGGTGGACCCGGCCGGGTCGAAGGCGCACACGGGACGCGGCATCTCCACGTCGTCGTCCAGCCACAGCTCGCTCATCGTCTCGTCGGCCACGAGCACCGTCCCCGCGGACCTGGCCGCGTCCACCAGCCGCCGCCGCTGGTCGTCGTCGGCGAGCGCGCCGGTGGGGTTGTGGAAGTCGGCGACGACGTAGGCGATGCGGGGCGCGGCGTCGCGCAGCACCTGGCGCCAGCGGTCCACGTCCCAGCCGGTGAGCCCCTCGGCCATCGCGACCGGCACCAGCCGGGCCCCGGCCTCGCGCATCAGCTGGAGGATGTTGGCGTAACTGGGCGACTCCACGGCGATGCGCTCGCCGCGGCCTCCGAAGAGGTGGCAGATGGCGTCGATCGCGCCCATCGCCCCCGTCGTCACCATGATCTGCTCGGGCATGGTGGGGATGCCCCGCGCGGTGTACCGCTCGGCGATCATCGCGCGCAGCGCGGGCAGGCCGGCCGGGTAGTCGCCGTGGGTGTGCGCGTACGGCGGCAGCTCCTCCAGGGCGCCCTGCACCGCGCGGGTGAGCCACGGCTCGGGTGCGGGCAGCGCCGCGCAGCCCAGGTCGATCACCGAGCCGAGGGCCTCCGGCGGCAGCGGCTCGAGCCCGCGGGCCGGCAGCGGGTTCCCGGCCGGCACCGCGGTCCAGCTGCCCGCACCGCGCCGGGACTCCAGGAAGCCCTCGGCCCGCAGCGCCTCGTAGGCGGCGGCGACGGTGGTGCGGCTGACGGTCAGGGCGAGGGCCAGCTCCCGTTCGGCGGGCAGCCGGGCGGCGACCGGGACGCGGCCCTCCAGCACGAGCAGCCGGATGCCGTCGGCGAGCGCGCGGTAGGCCGGCGGGCGGCGCGTGCCGGGCCCGGCCGGGCGGTCCTGCTGGGAGCCGAGCAGCCGGGCAAGCTGCCCCGCCCCCACAGCCGAGGTCCACTGCGCCATAGAAATCAGTCCACCTTCCCCGAATTGGCCATGGTTGACTCTTCTTCTCAAGCCACAGGGTGTCATGTGGCAGTCCACTACCACCACCCAGGGGGGACCTCTTGTCCAGGCGTTCCGAGCAGTCCAGGCGGTCCAGGAGGCTCACGCGGCGGCTGACCCAGCTCTACGGCGGTCTGGCGCTCTACGGCGCGAGTTCGGCGCTGCTGGTCAGGTCCGGGCTCGGCCTGGAACCGTGGAACGTGCTGCACCAGGGCCTCGCGGAGCACACCGGGCTGTCGATGGGCGTGGTGCTGACCCTCGTGGGCGCGGTGGTCCTGCTGCTGTGGATCCCGCTGCGCCAGCGGCCGGGCCTCGGCACCGTCTCCAACGTGCTCGTGATCGGCGCGGCGATGGACGCCACCCTGGGCGTCGTCCCGGACGCCCACGGCTGGACGCCGCGGATCGCCGCGATGGTGGCGGGCATCGTCCTGAACGGCGCGGCGACCGGGCTGTACATCGCCGCGCGCTTCGGTCCGGGTCCGCGCGACGGCCTGATGACGGGGCTGAACCGGCGCACGGGGCTCTCGGTGCGCCTGGTGCGGACCGTCGTGGAGATCACCGTCGTGGTGACGGGCTTCGCCCTCGGCGGCACGGTCGGCCTCGGCACCCTGCTCTACGCCGTGTCGATCGGCCCGCTCGCCCAGTGGTTCCTGCGCGTGTTCGCCGTGCCACCGTCACCGCACGGCAGCACGGTGGTCGCCGCCGGCCGGCCGCGGCGCGCGATACTGCGTCGGTGACCGCGCCGATACGCCACCCGTACCTCGACCATCCCGGCCCGATCGCCTTCGCCCACCGGGGCGGAACGGCGGACGGCCTGGAGAACACGCTGCGGCAGTTCCGCCGCGCGGTCGAGGCGGGCTACCGGTACATCGAGACCGATGTGCACGCCACGCGGGACGGCAAGCTCGTCGCCTTCCACGACGCGACCCTGGACCGGGTGACGGACGGCACCGGGCGGATCGCCGACCTGCCGTGGCAGGACGTGCGCCACGCGCGCGTGGCGGGCCGGGAACCGGTGCCGCTCTTCGAGGAGCTGCTGGAGACCCTCCCCGAGGTGCGCTGGAACATCGACGTGAAGGCGGAGCCCGCGCTGCGGCCCCTCCTGGAGCTGATCGGACGGACCGGCGCCTGGGACCGGATCTGCGTCGGCTCGTTCTCCGAGGCACGCGTGGTCCGCGCCCAGCGACTCGCGGGCCCCCGCCTGGCCACCTCGTACGGCACCCGGGGCGTCCTCGGTCTGCGGCTGCGCTCCTGGGGCGTACCGGCCGCGCCGCGCCGCTCGGCGGTGGCCGCACAGGTCCCCGAGGCGCAGTCGGGCATCCAGGTGGTGGACCACCGCTTCGTACGCGCCGCCCACGCGCGCGGGGTGCAGGTGCACGTCTGGACGGTGAACGATCCGGACCGCATGCACCGGCTCCTGGACCTGGGAGTGGATGGCATCATGACCGATCACATCGACACACTGCGCAAGGTCATGGAGGACCGCGGCGTCTGGGGATGAGCCCCGGCCGCGCCCCGGGGACGGTGCGCGTTCACGGGGAAGGCGAGGGCACGGTGGGCACCGACACCCTGCGGACGGACGCGGCAGACGGGGCCGACCCAGCGGCCGAACGGCGGCGTGAGCAGCGCGGCTGGTACTTCTACGACTGGGCGTGCTCCGTCTACTCGACGAGCGTGCTCACCGTGTTCCTGGGGCCCTACCTCACCTCGGTCGCCGAGTCGGCGGCGGACGCGGACGGCTATGTCCACCCCCTGGGCATACCGGTGCGCGCCGGGTCGTTCTTCGCGTACTCGGTGTCGCTGTCGGTGATCGTGGCGGTGCTGGTGATGCCGCTGGTGGGCGCGGCGGCCGACCGCTCGGGCCGCAAGAAGCCGCTGCTGGCCGCCGCCGCGTACACCGGCGCCGCGGCCACGACCGGCATGTTCTTCCTGGACGGCGACCGCTATCTGCTGGGCGGCCTGCTCCTGGTCGTCGCCAACGCGGCGCAGTCGGTCGCGATGATGCTCTACAACTCCTACCTGCCCCAGATCGCCCCGCCCGAGGAGCGCGACGCGGTCTCCTCCCGCGGCTGGGCCTTCGGCTACGCGGCCGGCTCCCTGGTCCTGATCGTCAACCTGGTCCTCTACACCGGCCACGACTCCTTCGGGCTGAGCGAGAGCGCGGCGGTCCGCATCTGTCTGGCGTCGGCGGGGCTGTGGTGGGGCGCCTTCGCGCTCATTCCGCTCCGGCGGCTGCGCGATCGGCATGCGGTGGCCCGGGAGGCCGCGCTGCCAGGGTTCCGGCAGCTCGCGGCGACGGTCCGGGACATGCGGCGCCGCCCGCTGACGCTGGCCTTCCTGCTGGCGTACCTGGTCTACAACGACGGCATCCAGACGGTGATCTCCCAGGCGTCGGTCTACGGCTCCGAGGAGCTGGACCTCGGGCAGTCCACGCTGATCGTGGCGGTCCTGCTGGTCCAGGTGCTGGCGGTGGCGGGTGCGCTGGGCCTGGGCCGGCTGGCCCGCCGGTACGGGGCCAAGCGCACGATCCTCGGCTCCCTGGTCGCCTGGACGGTGACCCTCGCGGCCGGGTACTTCCTGCCGGCCGGGGCACCGGGGTGGTTCTTCGTGCTGGCCGCCGGGATCGGGCTGGTCCTGGGCGGCAGCCAGGCGCTCTCCCGCTCCCTGTTCTCCCACCTGGTCCCGCCGGGCAAGGAGGCGGAGTACTTCTCGGCGTACGAGCTGAGCGACCGTGGGATGAGCTGGCTGGGGCCCTTGCTCTTCGGGCTGACCTACCAGCTGACCGGGAGCTACCGGGACGCGATCATCTCGCTGGTGGCGTTCTTCGTCATCGGTTTCGTGCTGCTCGCGCGGGTCCCGGTACGGCGGGCGATCGGCGACGCGGGCAACCCGGTACCCGAAAGGATTTAGCACTCGGCGCGAAAGCGCTGTAGTGTACGCGTTTGGCCTGCCAGGCGTACCGTTACTGCGCGTCAAAGGTGCCGAATCGCTATGTCACCCCTGCCAACAGAGGTGACAAACCGGACGTCGGCGGGTACTGCACTGGTTGCAAGGCTGCGGCTGCGACGGCGACGCAGGGCCCGGATCGGGAGTCGGGACGGGAATCTTTACCGCCGCCCGGACGTTGACCGGATGACGACGACAGCGACACCTGTCCTGTGGGCGACAAGCCCGGGAGGCACGATTCATGAGTGAGCGAGCTCTTCGCGGCACGCGCCTCGTGGTGACCAGCTACGAGACGGACCGCGGCATCGACCTGGCCCCGCGCCAGGCCGTGGAGTACGCATGCGAGAAGGGGCATCGATTCGAGATGCCCTTCTCGGTCGAGGCGGAGATCCCGCCGGAGTGGGAGTGCAAGGTCTGCGGGGCCCAGGCACTCCTGGTTGACGGCGACGGCCCTGAGGAGAAGAAGGCCAAGCCCGCGCGTACGCACTGGGACATGCTGATGGAGCGACGCACCCGCGAGGAACTCGAAGAGGTCCTCGAGGAGCGGCTGGCCGTTCTGCGCTCCGGCGCGATGAACATCGCGGTCCATCCGCGAGACAGCCGCAAGAGTGCGTAGCGGGAAACCCTAGGCGACACAACCGAACAACCGCGGGTGCCGTACATGAGCTTCATGTACGGCACCCGCGGTTTTGTCGTGTCCCGGGGCGCCCCGGCCCCGCCCTGCCCGCCGGGGACTCAGCGCGTCAGCGGGGGGCGGGGGTCCTGCGGGGCGTCGTCCGGGTCGTCCCGTACGACCTCGCCCTGGACGACCTTGCCGTCCGGCTGGTGCATCCGGGCCTGGCGGAAGGCGTCGCCCAGGGTGCCGGGGCGGGCGTCCCGGAGCTTGCGCTCCACCGTCCGCTGGGCGTAGCGGCTGACGGCCTTCTGCACCGGGGGCAGCAGCATGAGCAGTCCGAGGGCGTCCGAGATCAGGCCGGGCAGGATCAGGAGCAGACCGCCCAGCATCATCAGGCCGTTGCCCTCGCTGTTCGCGCGGGCGGCCTCGGGCGGCATGCCCGGCTGCGTGGCCGACTGCTGCTGGTTGAGCGTCTCCGTGAGGTTGCGGAAGGCCCGGCGGCCTGCCGCCTTGATGACCACGGAGCCGAGGACCACGCCGGCGACCAGCAGCAGGAAGACCACGAAGCCGCTGGACGCCCCCGCGACCACGGTCAGCAGCCAGATCTCCAGCACCAGCCACGCGGCGAGGCCCAGCGGCAGGAACGTGCGCAGCCGGGAGCGCGGGGGCCGGGCGGGGGACCTGGGGGTCTGAGCGCCAGTCGTCATACTCCCAGTGTGCCTGGCCCCTGCTCAGTGCGGCATAAGAGGGCGGTCAGGCCTTGGCGTCGGACGCCTCCGCCGACGCGCCACCCGACTTCGCCGACCCGTCACCGGCCTTCGCCGACGCGTCACTGGACTTCACGGCCTCGTCGCCGGACTTAGCGGCCTCGTGGCCGGCCTTCGCGGGCTCGTCGCCGGACTTCACGGCCTCGTCACCGGACTTCACGGGCTCCTCGCCGGAAGGCGCCTGCGTGTCGGCCGCCGCGGCGCCGGGCCGCTTGTCGCGGCCCAGGACCTTGCCGACCCTCTCCCCCACGCCCCACGTGGTGACCCGCCACAGGGCCTCCACCAGGATGTCGCGGCTCATCTTGGAGTCGCCGAGTTCGCGCTCGACGAACGTGATCGGCACCTCCACGACGTGGTAACCGGCCTTGATCGCGCGGCGGGCCAGGTCGACCTGGAAGCAGTAGCCCTGCGAGGCGACCTCTTCGAGGCCGAGCCCCTCCAGGGTCTCGCGGCGGAAGGCGCGGTAGCCGCCGGTGATGTCGCGCAGCGGCAGATCGAGCGCGAGCCGCGAGTACATGCTGCCGCCCCGCGAGATGATCTCGCGGGACTTGGGCCAGTTCACCACCCGGCCGCCGGGCACCCAGCGGGAGCCGAGCACGAGGTCGGCGCCCTTGAGGGCGGTCAGCAGGCGGGGCAGTTCCTCGGGCTGGTGGGAGCCGTCGGCGTCCATCTCGATCAGCACGCCGTAGCCGTGCTCCAGGCCCCAGCGGAAGCCGGCGAGGTAGGCGGCGCCCAGCCCTTCCTTGCCCTTGCGGTGCATGACCTGGACGTGGTCGTCCCCGGCCGCCAGTTCGTCGGCGATCTTGCCGGTGCCGTCGGGGCTGTTGTCGTCGGCCACGAGAACGTGCGCCTCGGGGACCGCCTCGCGCACGCGCGTGACGATCGCCTTGATGTTCTCCGCCTCGTTGTAGGTCGGGATGATCACCAGGGCCGTGCCCAGGGGGCCGAACCGCCTCTCCCGCCCCGCAGCCGCGGGCGTCCCGTCGCCGTCGTTCACCACTGCCCCTTCGTGTCCGTACACAGAGGACCACCATAATCGCCGCGGCCTGCGCCGACGCGCCAGGACAGGCGTCCGGTGGTGTCGTTTCCTCAAAACCGGGGTAGGGATGGCCGATTCGGGCCGTTTGTGCGACGGATGGGGGCCCGGCGCCCTTCGGGCCGGCCCGGGACCCGCCGGCTGCGGGTCGACCTGGGCCGTTGTCTACTGAGCGCCCGGGCCCCACCCGGGTCACACCTCCCGACCGGCCGGAACGTTCCCTCGTCGCGGTGCGGGCACTGAGCCTGGCTCCCAGTGGCGGTGCCCCGGTGCGGCACACCGTCCCTGACTCAGCGGCGCCGCGACGCGTGTGCGGAAGATTCGCCGGTCGGGCGTCCGGTGGTGGACTCCGCCGAACCTACCGGCCCCCCGCCGTCGCCTGTCAACAGTCGTGCCACCTGCGCCTTTGATCTCAATGCGCAGGTCAGCGCGGAGGAGGCGCAGGTCGCGGCCGCGCGAAGATCATCGCCCCGTCGGCCGTGGAGATCACTCGCCCGGCCGTACGAAGACGGTCCGGCCGCCCACCACGGTGCGCAGGCAGACGGGCAGGTCCCGGCCCGGGGTGAGGTCGGGCAGACCGGGGGTGCCGGAGCGGGGGTCGGTCGACCAGCGCGCCACCCGGTCGTCCGGGGCCTGGACCACCAGTGCGCCGGTACGCCACACGGCGTAGTCCGCGGGTGCGCCCGGCACCAGGACGCCCGCGTCGTCGCGGCCGATCGCCCGCCAGCCGCCGCGCGTGTGCGCCGTGAACGCGGCACGCACGGAGACCCGGTGCTCCGGAGTGCGGTGGAAGGCGGCGGCCCGGACGGTGCCCCACGGGTCGAGGGGCGTGACCGGGCTGTCGGAGCCGAAGGCGAGCGGCACGCCGGCGCGCAGCAGGGCAGCGAAGGGGTTGAGCGTGCGGGCCCGCTCGGCGCCCAGCCGCCGGGCGTACATGCCGTCCTCGCCGCCCCAGAGCGCGTCGAAGGCGGGCTGTACGGAGGCGGTCAGACCCAGCTCGGCGAAGGCCGCGACCGTCTCGGGCGTGAGCATCTCGGCGTGCTCGATCCGGTGGCGGGCGGCGCGCACGCGGGCGAGGCCGGTCTTGTCGGCGGCGGCGCGCACCCCCTCCACCACGGCGCTCACGGCGGCGTCGCCGATGGCGTGGAAGCCCGCCTGGAGGCCGGCCTCGGTGCAGGCGACGACGTGCGCGGCGACGGCGGCGGCGTCCAGGTGGGCGGTGCCGGTGTGCCCGGCGTCGGCGTAGGGCTGGTGCAGGCAGGCGGTGTGCGAGCCGAGGGAGCCGTCGACGAAGAGGTCGCCGGCGGCCCCGACCGCGCCCAGCTCCCGCGCCTTGTCGACGTCCTGCTCGGCCCAGTAACCGATCACCCGCGGTCCGGGCTCCTGGGCGGACAGGCGCAGCAGGCCGGTGAGGTCGTCCTCGGAGGAGATCTCCGGGCCTGCGCATTCGTGAACGGTTCCGATGCCGAGGGAGGCGGCGTGCGCGAGGGCGGCGCGCTGGGCTCCGGCGCGCTGGGCGGGGGTGACGGCCCCGAGCGCCGCGGCGCGTACGGCGTGGTGGGCGTCGCCGGTGAGCGGGCCGTCCCCGTGTGCGAGGCCACCGGGTGCCAGGTCGAGCAGGGCGGTGGTGACGACGGCCGAGTGGACGTCGATACGACTGAGATAGAGAGGCCGACCGCCGGTCGCCGCGTCCAGTTCGGCGCGCGTCGGGGGCTGTCCGTCCGGCCAGCGGGCGGCGTCCCAGCCGTGCCCGAGAAGCACCCGGTCGTCCGGGCGGGCGGCGGCGAAGTCCCGTACGAGGGCGAGGGCCGCCTCGCGGCTCGGGGCGCCGGAGAGGTCGAGCCCGGTGAGGGCGAGGCCCGTGGCGGTGGTGTGCACGTGTGCGTCGGTGAACGCCGGGGTGACGAGCGCGCCGTCGAGGTCGATCACCTCGTCGACCCCGTCCGCGAAGGCGTCCGCGGCGCCCTCCGAGCCGACCCAGGCGACCTGGCCGCGTTCGACGACCATGGCCGTCGCGAAGGGGTCGGCGGGACTGTGGACCTCGCCGCGGCGCAGCAGGACGGTCGAGGACGGGGTGGTGGACTCACTCATGGACACCAGTCTCGCCCCTCGCGGGCGCCGTCCGGCAGCCGGGGCGGCCCGGCGGTCGCCCGTGGCTCCCGGCCCCGCGCGGGTGGCGTCAGATCCGCGGCGGCCGGGACTCGTAGGGGGTCGAGAGGACGACGGTGGTACGGGTCGACACACCCGCCAGCGAGCGGACCCGGGCGAGCAGTTCCTCCAGCTCGTGCGGGGTGGCCACGCGGACCTTGAGGATGTAGTTCTCGTCGCCCGCGACGCTGTGGCAGGCCTCGATCTCGGGGACCCCGGCGAGGCGGTCCGCGATGTCGTCGGGGGCGCTGGGGTCGAACGGTTTCACCGAGATGAACGCGGTCATCGGCAGCCCGACGGCCCCCGGCTCGACGACCGCGGCGTACCCGCGGATGACGCCACGCTGTTCCAGCCGCCGCACCCGCTGGTGCACGGCCGACGTGGACAGGCCCGTGGCCTTGCCCAGGTCGGTGTAGCTCATCCGCCCGTCCTTGACGAGCAGCTGCACGATCTGTCGGTCCAGCTCCTCCATGGCGCAAGAACCTACAGTGCGGTTGATCTCCTCGGATACCTGTGCAGTCCGGGTCATGCCCCGTTCGTGATGTGACGGGGCGTCGGGCGACGGCCGGGCGGGGACAAACGCGTCGCACGGGGCATCTGCGAGCGGCATGTGACGAACACCACACTGGTTGAACGTTCTCCGTGATGTCCTCGTGATTACCCCGGAGGGGGGACGGGAAGTGCTTGCTGTGGTCGAGGCCGCAGTGCCGTCGCGACCCAGCCCGAGGGGGAGAATCCCATGCAGAGTCTTAAGCGCCCTGGTCGTACCGCGCCCAAGCGGCAGCAGCCGGTCGTCGAGCCCGTCCCGGAGGGCGTCGAACCCGACGCCTACGACGACGAGGACTTCGACGCCTACGACACCTTCGAGATGTACCGGGTGTTCTGCCCGGACTGCGCGCAGCCCATCGCCCTGCTGGCGGACGAGGAGACGCTGCCGGAGCACGCGCTGTGCGCCTCGCCGTGGAACCCGTTCGGGCTCACGGTCTGCGCCGGCACCGGCCGCCGGGCCACCGAGGCCCGGCCCGCCGACGAGTCGTTCCAGCCCCACGAGCAGGACACCGCCCTGCTGTTGACGCTCCCCCGGGGCCTCGACTGGCGGACCCAGCCCTTCTCCCACGTCGGCGGCCCGGGCTCGCGCCCGATGCGGGTGCCGACGATGCGGCGCGAAGCGGCCTGAGGAGCCCGGACTCCCGGCTCAGGGGGCTCGCCCACTCGTTCCGTCACCCCGACCGCGCCACGGCTCGCAGGACGCCGTGGTGCGGGTCGGTGGTGGACGCGCACGAACTCACTCTCGATTGCGTTCGCCGGTGACCTGTCCGCAGTTCGCCGCGTTGCCCGGGTATGACCCCCACGTACTCGTCGACCGGGAGTCGGCGCCGCGTGTTCGTACCGGTGTCCGCGGGACCGGTTCCCCCGGCCCCGCAGATCCCCGACCCGCCGATCTACCGTGAGCTGATGCGGACCTGGGCCGACGGCGGCCGCACCCTGCCGGGGCGGCACGACCCGGAGTGGGTCAGGCTCGCGGAACCCCCGCGCGGGCTGGGTGACTTCTTCGCCACGGGTGACTCCTTCACCACCGGCGACTTCCGCGTCGGCGGCGACTTCGCCGTCTCCGCCGACTTCACCGCTCCTCGGGACCCGCGAGGTGACGGGCGATGACCATCCGCTGGATCTGGTTGGTGCCCTCGACGATCTGGAGCACCTTGGCCTCGCGCATGTACCGCTCGGCCGGGAAGTCGGCGGTGTAGCCGTACCCGCCGAGGATCTGCACGGCGTCGGTGGTGACCCGCATCGCCGTGTCGGTGCAGTGCAGCTTGGCCATGGCGGCCTGCTTGGCGAACGGCCGTCCGGCGTCGCGCAGTCGTGCCGCCGTCAGGTACAGGGCGCGGCCGGCCTCGATCTGCGTCGCCATGTCCGCGAGCATGAAGCGCAGCCCCTGGAAGTCGGCGATCGGCTTGCCGAACTGCCGTCGCTCGGCCGCGTAGGACACCGCCGCGTCCAGCGCCGCCTGGGCCACGCCGATCGCGCAGGCGGCGATGCCGAGCCGGCCGGAGTCCAGCGCGGACAGGGCGATCGCGAAGCCCTGTCCCTCGTCGCCGAGCCGGCGGGCGTCGGGGACCCGCACGCCGTCGAGGTGGACCTGCGCGGTGGGCGAGCCCTTGAGCCCCATCTTCCTCTCCGGCACCGCGGCGCTCAGCCCCTCGGCGTCACCGGGCACCAGGAAGGCGGTGATGCCGCGGGGGCCGTCCTCTCCGGTACGGGCCATGACGGTGTAGAAGTCGGCGACGCCGCCGTGCGTGATCCACGCCTTGGTGCCGGTGATCACCCAGTCTCCGCCGCTCTCCCGCACGGCCTTGGTGCGCAGCGAGGCGGCGTCGGAGCCCGAGGTCGGCTCGGAGAGGCAGTAGGCGCCGAGCAGGCCACCGCCGAGCATCGCGGGCAGGTGCTCGGCCTGCTGCTCCTTGGTGCCGTGGGCGGCCAGCGCGTAGGAGGCGAGCGTGTGCACGCTGACGCCGAGGCCGACGGTGAGCCGGGCCGCGGCCAGCTCCTCGAGGACCTGGAGGTAGACCTCGTAGGGCTGCTCGCCGCCGCCGAACTCGGCGTCGTAGGGCAGTCCGAGCAGGCCGGAGTCGGACAGGAGGGTGAAGACCTCGCGCGGGAAGCGTCCGGCGTCCTCCTCCTCGGCCGCGCTCGGGACGATCTCACGCTGCGCGATGTCGCGGACGAGCGAGATCAGGTCCCGTGCCTCGTCCGTGGGCAAGGTCCGGTCCACCGGCTGCGGGGCGCGGTCGGGCATGGCGACGCTCTCCTCCCTGTCGGGCACATCGGCGGACGTGCGCCTTGGGTGGAGGCGGCTCCGCCGGGTCGTTCGGGCCTGGCCGATGCTCGCACTCCCGGGTCGCGGAAGCGGCTGACCAGCGGCTGTGCGCTGTGAGTATGCCCGATCGGAGGCACGGAGTCACCAGTTAACGACCGCTTACTCAAAGAATTCCGGGAACCGGCCCGGACGGGCCCGGAGGGCGGGGATTTCCCCATCGCAACCCGAGAATGGTCCGAACCATTGACCACACTGGTCTAGTCCTCCTACGGTGACGGACCGAACGCCTCACCGCGTTCATGCCAATCGGCGCGCGTTTCCCTCTTCCCCCACGAGGAGACACCCGATGCACGTCCCGCACCTCCCCCGCGTCCGCCCCACCCGGACGCTCCTCTCCGCCCTGTGCACCGTCGCCCTCGGCGCCGGGCTGCTGGCCGGCGCCGGCCCGGCCACGGCCACCGCCGCGCAGACCGGGGCACCCGCCGCGCAGACCGCCGCCGGGTCCAAGGTCGTCGGCTACTTCACCGAATGGGGCGTCTACGACCGCGGTTACCACGTCAAGAACATCGAGTCGTCGGGCTCCGCCGACCGACTCACCCACATCAACTACTCGTTCGGCAACGTCACCGGCGGCAAGTGCGCCATGGGCGACGCCTACGCGGCGACCGACCGGGCCTACACCGCCGCCGACTCCGTGGACGGCGTCGCCGACACCTGGGACCAGCCGCTGCGCGGCAACTTCAACCAGCTGCTCAAGCTGAAGAAGAAGCACCCCGACCTGAAGATCCTCTGGTCGTTCGGCGGCTGGACCTGGTCCGGCGGCTTCGCGCAGGCCGCGCAGAACCCGGAGGCGTTCGCCCAGTCCTGCTACGACCTGGTCGAGAACTCCCAATGGGCCGACGTCTTCGACGGCATCGACATCGACTGGGAGTACCCGAACGCCTGCGGCCTGAGCTGCGACACCAGCGGCCGTGATGCCTTCCCGAAGCTGATGAGCGCCCTGCGCGCCAAGTTCGGCCAGGACTACCTGGTCACCGCGGCGATCACGGCCGACGCCACGGCCGGCGGCAAGATCGACGCGGCCGACTACGCGGGCGCCGCGCAGTACGTCGACTGGTACAACCCGATGACGTACGACTTCTTCGGCGCCTGGGACGCCGCCGGGCCGACCGCTCCGCACTCCCCGCTCACCTCCTATCCGGGCATCCCGAAGGAGGACTTCCACACCTCGGCGACGATCGCGAAGCTCAAGGGGCTCGGCATTCCGCCCTCGAAGCTCCTGCTCGGCCTCGGCTTCTACGGCCGCGGCTGGACCGGTGTCACCCAGTCGGAACCCGGCGGCACCGCGACCGGCCCGGCGAAGGGCACGTACGAGAACGGCATCGAGGACTACAAGGTGCTGCGGACCAGTTGCCCGGCGACCGGCACCGTAGGCGGCACCGCGTACGCCAAGTGCGGCAACGACTGGTGGAGTTACGACACTCCGCAGACCATCGCCACCAAGATGGCGTACAAGAACGAGCAGGGTCTCGGCGGCACGTTCTTCTGGGAGCTGAGCGGCGACACCGCGGACGGTGAGCTGATCAAGGCGATCGACTGAACCGTCCGGCGCACACGGGGGGCGGAGGGGCGGAGACCGGCTCGGGTCTCCGCCCCTCCGTCAAGCTCCGCCAAGCTCTGTCGGGCGTCGTCAGGCGTCGTCCCGGCGGGCCGGGGCGGGGGCAGGGCAGGCGGGGTCCAGTTCCTCGATGGCGCGCAGCGTGCCGCCGAGTGACTTCACCAGCAGCTCGCGCATGCTCTCGCGGGGCAGTTCCGGGCGGCCGATCCAGTCCAGGGTGGCGCCCTCGACGCCGCACACCCAGGCGAGCAGGCCCATGCGGGCCAGCGGCCCGATGTCCGAACGCCCGTACGCCCCTTCGGCGATGGTGCCGACGATCACCTCGCGCACCCCGTCCCGGATGGCGTGCACCTCGGCGTCGAAGCCGACTCCGCCGCTGACGATGGTGCGGTAGGCGGCCTGGTTCTGCTCGGCGTAGCGCAGGTAGCCGTCGATGGTGCGGTGGACGCGGTCCACCTGCGGCAGTTCGGTCCCGCGCGCCGCAGTGGTGACGAGGTCCGTGACGGAGTCCTGGATGATCGCCAGGTAGTAGCCCCGCTTGGACTGGAAGTAGTAGTAGATCAGCCCTTTGGCGACATGCGCCTGGCGGGCGATGTCGTCCATCGAGAGCGCGTCGTACGACGTGTCGGCGAACAACCTCCGCCCGATGGCGATGAGTTCGGCGCGACGCGCCAGCGAACGCTCGGTGCCGCGCGCCCGGGGACGGACGTCGGCACCTTGTTGACTGATATTCAATTTCGACCCTGGTCTCCTACGGGCGGCGGGACCTCCGCAGTATGGCAGGCCGGGTCGTGGGGCAGGTCACACCCGGGTCGTCACAGCAGGCCCAGCTGGACCACGAGCATCGCGACCACCACGACGAGCGTCCAGCCCATGACGTGTTCCAGGATCTTGGGGCCGTCGTCCTTGGGGCCCCCGGTGCGGGCACGGGTGGCGGTTGCGGTGTGTGCGGTCATGGCGTCTCGCTGGTCTCGGGTTCGGCTTCGGCGGATTCCCCCCGCTCACGGTGTCCACTTTGCCACCGTGAGCGGCTTGTGCGGCCGAGAGCTTGGTCACAGCGGGGTGCGGTGCGGTCCGCTCAGCGCACGCCCACCGCCGCGAGGGCCTTGCGCTGACGCGGGCTGGGGTGGGCCGGGAAGTACAGGTAGCAGACGCCGCCGGTGCCGGAGACGACCTTGCCACTGGCGTTGTACCGCTTCGTCCTGAGCCAGATGTTCTCCCACTCGCGCCGCCGGTAGACGCGGCGCACGGCGTCGTTGTCGTCCGAGGCCGGGTCGTTGGCGATCACGTCGCCGTCGGCGGTGAAGCCGATCACGGTCATCAGGTGGCCCGAGGTGCCGTAGCCCGACCCGGTCAGCTCCTCCTCCAGGAACGACTGGGACGTGATGGCCGGGATGCCGGCCGCGATCAGCGTCTCCAGGTCGGTGAGGGAGCCGAGGCGGGTGACCACGCCCTGGAGGCCCTCGAAGGTGGCGGCGTAGGCGGCGTTGAAGGGCCAGTTGCCGCAGCCGGCGTACTGGTAGTCGTACGTGTACCGGGCGGCGTGGCAGACCTGCGGGTCGGCGTAGGAGGGGTCGACCCAGGCGAGCTGCTTCTCGGTGAGGCGCCCGCCCCAGTACTCGATGATCATCTGCGAGGAGGTGGGGCTGCACCAGGCCTCGCCGCCGTTGTCGTACTGGGGGTACTGGCCCTTGTGGATCTCCTGCGAGTAGCGCGGGACGCGCAGCTCCCCGGCGTGGCCCGGGGCGGAGGCCGGCACGGTGAAGCGGTCGGGGACGTCGGAGCCCATCGCGCCGAGCCGCCAGACGGTGGGCGTGGTGCGCGTGCCGGGGCGGCGGTGGAGGGTGAGCCGGAGCCGGTAGGAGACCAGGCGCAGGCCCGTGGAGGCGTCGTCGAGGGAGAGAGTGTCGGTCCAGACACTGCTCTTGCCGTCGCTCTGGTCGTCGACCGAGGTCCGCCTGATGTCGCGCTCGCCGTCGCCCGCCGCCCAGCGGCCCATCACGTACCAGGGCGTGTCCGTGCCGTCCGAGTAGGCGCCCTTCAGCTCGACCTGGATCCAGGTGCCGGCCGGCGTGTGCGCGTTCCAGGAGGCGATGACCTCCGTCGCGGGCACGGTGAGCCGGTGGACGGGGGAGGTCCAGGTGGCGTACTCCCAGGCGGCGGTGGTGCCGGTGTGCGGATCGGTGTACTCGGTGGTGCCGGCCGGCGCGCCGAGCACGACGCCGGGACGGGCGCCCGCGACGGGGCGGGCCCCGCGCACGGTCCCGCTCCGCCAGTCGCCGTACGTGGTCCAGGCGTGGTAGTCCACCGGCCGGGTGCCGGCCCGGTCGGGGTCCGCGCCGCCGCCTGCGCTGGGCGCGGACTGGGCTGCGGCCGGGATCGCGCCGCCCGCGACGGCGGCCGCGGCGACGGCCGCGGCCAGGAGGGTTCTGCGGGACGGCTGTTCGACTCTGCTCATGGGCGGGAGACCCCCAGGTGTGCGGATCGGGCGGGTCCGTCGTTGCACGGTCGTGCGCCAACTATGGCCGCAGCCGCCCGCTCCTGCCAGCACTTCCCCGCACGCCACGCCACCAATATTGGTGTCGACCACTGGTTAGAGTGCGGGGGAACGCCTCTGTCCGCTCCCGCCCCCAGGACCCGCCATCCTCGACCTAGCGGCCCGGCTCCGCCGGCTTCCCCCCTCCTGCGGCCCCGTGCGTCTGATCGGTGTCGACGGGTACGCCGGGTCCGGGAAGTCCACGTTCGCCGGGCGCCTGGCGGCCGAGCTGGGCGGTGCGCCGGTGCTGCACCTCGACGACATCGCCAGTCACGACGAGCTGTTCGACTGGACCGCACGGCTGCTCGACCAGGTGATCGAGCCCCTCCGGCGCGGCGACACGGCCCACTACGCCCCCTACGACTGGCGGGCCCGGAGTTTCGGCGCTCCGCGCCCACTGCCGCCCGCTCCCGTGATCCTGGTCGAGGGCGTCGGCGCCGGCCGCGAGGCGCTGCGGCCCCACCTGGCCGGGCTGCTCTGGATGGAACTGCCCCGGGAGCGGGCGTGGGCGCGAGGACGGGCGCGCGACGGAGCGGAACAGCGGGCGTTCTGGGACGGGTGGATCCCGGCCGAGCGCCGGCACTTCGCCGAGGACCCCTCGCGCCCCTTCGCGCACCTTCTGGTGCGCCAGCGCGCACAGGGGTACGAGGTGCTGCCGGGGCCCGCGGGAACGGCCTCCAGAGCCCACTTCCTCACAGAGGGTGACGGACCTTCCGCAATGTGTTGAACTCGTGAAGATCGCGCACCGATGACCCGCCGACGTGCCCCAACTTCGCTTGACCCGGGGGCCGTACAGGTCTTACGTTCTGAATGTGCGGTAGTTCGAAGCCGCCGACAGACGCGAAGCCCCCGGTTGTTCCCCCGTGATCGGGGGCTTCGTTCTGCCCTGAGCCCGTTTTCCGGCTCCTCCGCGACGCCGCACGCTCACCCTCCGTCACCTTCCGGCCTCCCGGTCCACCCGCTCCCACCTCGTGGAACGACCCCTCCCGCACCCTTCGGAGGACAGACCGCCGCGGGTACGATGCCCTCGGTGCGACCTACGGGAGATTGCCGCACGCACCTGCAACTCCGGTCCGCGGTACAGCCGTTGACCGAGGCGGCCGACGAGCGACGGCTCGGCGGCATACCGACGGGGGCACGTAGGTGGGGGACGTGATGGACTTCGGCACGCAGGGCCCACAGGCCCCGGCCGAACTCGCCTGGCTGCGCGGCGTGGACGCCTACACCATGGGGGCCTACCCGCAGGCGGAGGAGGAGTTCCGGGCGGCGGTGCGCATCGATCCCACGATGGCCGACGGCTGGCTTGGACTGCACGCGTTGCGCGTCGACACCACGAACGCGCTCCTGCGAATGTTCCGCAACCGCGACCGCTTCGGCGAGCAGCGGGCCCGCCATCGCCGGACGCTCAACTCCTGGTACTGGCTGGGCTGGTGGGTGCAGCCGGTACTGGAGAACCCGCGCGATCTGCTGCTGGCGCACGCCTCGCACTGGCTGGACGGCCGGCACGTCCCGGAGCTGGACCGGGCCCTGGCCGGGCTGCCTCCGGTGGACTCCGACCCGCAGGTCCGTTTCCTGCACGCGTGCCGCGCCTACCTGGTCAAGGACTGGGAGCAGCTGGTCCGGCACACCGACCCCCTGCTCGGCGACCCCTTACTGGGCATCGAGGCCGGCCTGTTCAGCGGCATGGCCAGGGTCCGCCTGGAGATGTACGGGCAGGCCGAGCCGCTGCTTTCGGCGGCCCTGATGCGGTGCCGCAGCGAGCAGCCGCAGCGCAAGGAACTGCGGTACTGGCTGGCGCGGGCCCACGAGGGCACCGGGCGCAGCGCCGCCGCGCTCCCCCTGTACCGGGCGGTGCACCGCGTCGACCCCGCGTTCATGGACACCTCGGCCCGGCTGGCCGCGATCGCCGAGGCCGACGGCTACGACGACGCGAGCGACTTCGCGGGGCTCGCGCAGGCGGGAGCCGGGCCGGACGGCCTGGACGGACTCGACCCCCTCTTCGGCACCGAGGAGCGCGACCTCAAGCTCTCCGTGCCCGAGCCCCCGCTGTCCGCCCCGCTGCCCCCGCTCGGCGGACCGTCGGTGCGCGAGAAGGCGGGCGGACCCGACCCGTCCCTGCCCAGCGGGCCCACCGATCCCGCCCTGCTGGAGGAGGCGCTCGCCGAGCTGGAGCGGATGGTGGGCCTCGAACCGGTGAAGCGGCAGGTCAAGGCGCTGTCCGCGCAGCTGAACATGGCGCGGCTGCGGGCCGGGCAGGGGCTGCCCGTGCAGCCGCCCAAACGTCACTTCGTCTTCTCCGGTCCCTCCGGCACCGGCAAGACCACCGTGGCCCGCATCCTGGGCCGGGTCTTCTACGCCCTCGGACTGCTCGGCGGCGACCACCTGGTGGAGGCGCAGCGGGCCGATCTGGTCGGCGAGTACCTGGGCCAGACCGCCGTGAAGGCGAACGAGCTGATCGACTCCGCGCTCGGCGGTGTCCTCTTCGTCGACGAGGCGTACTCCCTGTCCAACTCCGGGTACGGCAAGGGCGACGCGTACGGCGACGAGGCGCTCCAGGTGCTGCTGAAGCGAGCCGAGGACAACCGGGACCACCTGGTGGTGATCCTGGCCGGCTATCCGGAGGGCATGGATCGGCTGCTGAGCGCCAACCCGGGGCTGTCCTCCCGCTTCACCACCCGGGTCGACTTCCCGTCGTACCGGCCGCTGGAGCTGACCTCGATCGGTGAGGTGCTCGCGGCAGAGAACGGGGACGCGTGGGACGAGGAGGCGCTGGACGAGCTGCGGTCGATCGCCGGGCACGTGGTGGACCAGGGGTGGATCGACGAGCTGGGGAACGGGCGGTTCCTGCGGACGCTGTACGAGAAGAGCTGTGCGTACCGGGATCTGCGGTTGTCCGAGTATCCCGGGGTGCTGACCCGGGACGACCTGGCGACGTTGCGGTTGCCGGATCTGATGCAGGCGTACGGGGAAGTGCTGTCGGGGCGGGGGCCGGGGGAACCGTCCGCCATGTAGTCCCCCCGGCCGCACGCCTGCCGCGGTCGTGGCTAGGTCGCCAGCGTCACCTCTCGGTGGGCCGGGTCCCTCACCTCGCCGACCAGGAGTTCCAGTACGTCCTCCAGGGCGACCAGGCCGAGCACCTTCCCGGACGCGTCCGTGACCTGGGCCAGGTGGGTCGCCGCGCGGCGCATCACCGTGAGGGCGTCGTCCAGGGGCAGTTCGGGGCGCAGCGTGGTCATCGGGCGCCACAGGTGCTGGGGGACGGCACGGTCGGACTCCTCCAGGTCGAGGACGTCCTTGACGTGCAGGTAGCCCATGAAGGCGCCTTGGTCCACCGCGATCGGGAAGCGCGAGTACCCGGTGCGGGCGGTGAGCGCGACGATCTCCCCGGGCGTGACCGAGGGGCTGACCGTCACCAGGGACTCGCGCCCGAGGAGGACGTCCGTGACCGGGCGGGAGCCCAGTTCCAGGGCGTCCTCCAGGCGTTCCTGTTCCTCCGGGTCGAGGAGTCCGGCCTGGCCGGCGTCCTCCACCAGGCGGTTGAGCTGCTCGCTGGTGAAGACGGCCTCGACCTCGTCCTTGGGCTCGACGTGGAAGAGCCGCAGGATGCCCTGGGCGCAGGCGCCGAGCGCCACGGTGAGGGGCCGGCACAGGCGGGCGAAGGCGACGAGGCCGGGGCTGAGCCACAGCGCGGCCTTCTCGGGGGCGGCCATCGCGAGGTTCTTCGGGACCATCTCGCCGATGACCAGGTGGCAGAAGACCACGGCGGCCAGCGCGATGACGTAGCCGAGCGGGTGGATCATGCCGTGCGGCAGGTGGACCCACGCGAAGACCGGCTCCAGCAGGTGGGCGACGGTCGGTTCGGCGACGGCGCCGAGGGTCAGCGAGCAGACGGTGATGCCGAACTGGGCTGCGGCCATCATCTGCGGCAGCCGTTCCAGGCCGTACAGCACCTGTCGGGCGCGGGCGGTGCCGAGGGGTTCGATCTGGCTGCGGCGCACGGAGACGAGGGCGAACTCGGCGCCGACGAAGAAGCCGTTGGCGAGCACGAGCAACGCGGCGAAGAGGAGTTGCAGGACGCTCATCGGGCGGCCTCCAGCGCGGAGACCGCGGCGGTGCGCACCAGTCGTATCCGCTCGGCGCGGTAGTGGCCGACCTGGCGGACCGAGAGCCGCCAGCCGGGCAGTTCCGCGCGGTCGCCGACGGCCGGGATGCGGCCGAGCAGGTCGGCGACGAGGCCGGCCACCGTCTCGTAGGGGCCCTCGGGCGCCTGAAGGCCGACGCGTCGCAGGATGTCGACGCGGCAGCTGCCGTCGACGTCCCAGGCGGGGCGTCCGTCCTCGGGCGGGGCGGGGGCGAGTTCGGGCGCGTCGAGGCCGTCGTGCTCGTCGCGGACCTCGCCGACGATCTCCTCGACGATGTCCTCCAGGGTGACGACGCCGGCCGTGCCGCCGTACTCGTCGACCACGACCGCGATGGGCTGCTCGCTGCGCAGGCGGGTGAGCAGGGGCCGTACCGGCAGGGTCTCGGGGACGAGCAGCGCGGGGCGGGCGATCCGGCCGGCCGGGGTGCGCAGCCGGTCGTGCACGGGGACCGCGAGGGCGTCCTTGAGGTGCACCATGCCGACGATCTCGTCGATCTTCTCCCGGTAGACGGGGAAGCGGGACAGGCCGGTGGCGCGGGTCAGGTTGACGACGTCCTCGGCGGTGGCCGAGGAGTGCAGGGCGCTGACCTTCACCCGGGGGGTCATGACGTGCTGGGCGGTCAGGTCGCCGAGGGACAGGGTCCGTACGAAGAGGTCGGCGGTGTCCTGTTCCAGGGCGCCGGCCCGGGCCGAGTGCCGGGCCAGGGAGACCAGTTCGCCGGGGGTGCGGGCGGAGGCCAGTTCCTCGGCGGGTTCGATGCCCAGGGCGCGGACCAGGCGGTTGGCCACGGTGTTGAGCGCGGCGATCACCGGGTGGAAGAGCCGGGCGAAGGCGTGCTGGGGGCCGGCGACGAAGCGCGCCACCTGGAGCGGTTTGGAGACCGCCCAGTTCTTGGGCACCAGCTCGCCGATCACCATCTGGACCGCGGAGGCCAGCAGCATGCCGACGACGACCGACACGCCGGACACCGCCCCGTCGGGGACGCCGATGGCCGTGAACGGGCCGTCGAGGAGTTGGGCGAGTGCCGGTTCGGCGAGCATGCCGACGACGAGGGAGGTGATGGTGATCCCGAGCTGGGTGCCGGAGAGCTGGAAGGACAGCTCCTTGAGGGACTCGACGACCCGGTGGGCACGCCGGTCGCCGGCCGCGGCGGCCTGCTCGGCGTCGGGCCGTTCGACGGTCACCAGGCCGAACTCGGCCGCGACGAAGAAGCCGTTGGCGAGGATCAGCAGGAACGCGGCTGCCAGGAGCAGCAGGGGGGTGGTCATGATGCCGCCGCCTGTGGGGTGTCACAGCAAGGGGCGGCGCAGGTACTGCAGGACGATCCGTCCATCGCCGGAGGGAGTCACTCCTCGGGTAGCAGGAACCCCGCGCACCGGGCGGAGCGACGGGGGCGAGGACGCGACGGCCGCGTCCGTGTTCCCAGATTAATCACGAAAAGGGTGCCCGCGGCAGGGCCGGCGACACCGCGTCAGTCACGTGGGGCCTCGGGGAGGGCACCGGAACGGGCCTCCACGAGGTCGCGCAGGGCGCGTGCGTCGGCGAGGGCGCGCTGCCTGGCGATGCCCGGCTGGATGCCGAGCGCGGGCAGGCTGGTGCCGTCGCTGAGGTCGAGGAAGACCCAGGGGTCGCCCTGGCGGAGGTTGACCCGGAGGATTTCGGCCCAGTCGAGGTGACGTCTGGCGGTCAGGTTGACCACGGTCACGCCCGTCTCGTCGGCGACCACCCGGGGCCGGGCCAGCAGGAGCAGCACGGCGGCCAGGACGAGGGCGGTGAACACGAAGCTGAGGCGCTCGCCGGGGCCGAGGCCGTCCAGCACCATCCCGACCGCCGTGATCGTCGCGAAGGCGAGGACCGCGAGGACGATCAGGACGGCACGGGTGCGGCCCGGACGGAAGGTGACGGGCAGGGCCGGCAGGTCGTCCGGCGTGGTGTCGGGCATGGTGTGGCTCCGGGTCGTGCTCCGGGAGGGCGAAAGGGTCAGAGCCGGCAGGCGTGGATGGCCGTGGTCAGGATGGCCCGGGCGCCGATCTCGTACAGGTCGTCCATGATCCGCTGGGCCTCCTTGGCCGGGACCATCGCGCGGACGGCGACCCAGCCCTCGTTGTGCAGCGGGGACACGGTCGGCGACTCCAGGCCGGGAGTGAGGGCGACGGCCTTCTCCAGCTGCTCCACCCGGCAGTCGTAGTCCATCATCACGTACGTCCGGGCCACCAGGACGCCCTGGAGGCGGCGCAGGAACTGCTGGACCTTGGGCTCGGTGGTGTCGTCGGGCTCCGCGTCCGAGCGGCGGATGACGATGGCCTCGGACTTCATGATGGGCTCGCCGAAGACCTCCAGGCCCGCGTTGCGCAGGGAGGTGCCGGTCTCGACGACGTCCGCGATGACCTCGGCGACGCCGAGTTCGATGGCGGTCTCGACGGCGCCGTCGAGGTGGACGACGGAGGCGTCGACGCCCTGCTCGGCGAGGTGGGCGGCGACGATGCCCTCGTAGGAGGTGGCGACGGTGCGGCCCTTGAGGTCCGTGACGCCGTTCGCGGTGCCCGGCTTGCCGGCGAAGCGGAAGGTGGAGCGGGCGAAGCCGAGCGGGAGGATCTCCTCGGCGTCGGCGCCGGAGTCGATCAGCAGGTCGCGGCCGGTGATGCCGATGTCGAGCTTGCCGGAGGAGACGTAGATCGCGATGTCGCGGGGGCGGAGGTAGAAGAACTCGACCTCGTTGGTCGGGTCGACGATCCGCAGTTCCTTGGCCTCGCGGCGCTGCTGGTAGCCGGCCTCATGCAGCATCTCCCCCGCGGGGCCTGACAGGGAACCCTTGTTGGGGACGGCGATGCGCAGCATGAGGTCGGCTTCCTTTGCGTGAAGGGGTGGGGAAAGGGGGTGCGGTGGCTTACAGGTGGGCGTAGACGTCGTCCAGCGAGATGCCGCGGGCGACCATCATCACCTGGACGTGGTACAGCAGCTGGGAGATCTCCTCGGCCGCGGCGTCCTTGCCCTCATACTCGGCGGCCATCCAGACCTCGGCGGCCTCCTCGACGACCTTCTTGCCGATGGCATGGACCCCCTTGTCCACCAGTTCGGCGGTGCGGGAGGTGGCGGGGTCGCCGTTGGCGGCCTTGTGCTGGAGCTCGGTGAAGAGCTCCTCGAAAGTCTTCTTGGACATGGTGGCGCCCACTTTACGCGTAGTGCCGGCCGGCCTAACGCCATGGTTCGGATACCGAGCGGAGCGTGGCCGCCGTGGCGACGGCCGCGGTCACCGCCTCGTGTCCCTTGTCCTCGCTGGAGCCCTCGATGCCGGCCCGGTCCAGGGCCTGCTCCTCGGTGTCGCAGGTGAGGACGCCGAAGCCGACGGGGACGCCGGTCTCGACGGACACCTGGACCAGGCCCTGGGTGACGCCCTGGCACACGTAGTCGAAGTGGGGGGTGCCGCCGCGGATGACGACGCCGAGGGCGACGATCGCGTCGTAGCCGCGGCCCGCGAGGACCTTGGCGACCACCGGCAGCTCGAAGCTGCCGGGGACCCTGAGCAGGGTCGGCTCGTCGATGCCCAGTTCGTGCAGGGCGCGCAGGGCGCCGTCCACCAGTCCGTCCATCACCTTGTCGTGCCACTGCGACGCGATCACGGCGACCCTGAGGTCCCCGACGTTGCGTACGGTCAGTTCCGGTGCGCCCTTGCCGCTCACGTGTCTCCTCGTCGTGCTTGCTTACTGGTTGCCGCAGGTGGACACGGGGGTCGTGTCCAGCCAGGGCAGGTCGTGTCCCATCCGGTCCCGCTTGGTGCGCAGGTAGCGGAGGTTGTGCTCGCCGGCCTGGACGGGCATGGGCTCGCGGCCGTCGACCGTGATGCCGTGCCGTTCCAGGGCCTGGCTCTTGTCCGGGTTGTTGGTCATCAGGCGGACGGCGCGCACCCCGAGGTCCCGGAGGATCTGGGCGCCGGCGCCGTAGTCGCGGGCGTCGGCGGGCAGGCCGAGTTCCAGGTTGGCGTCGAGGGTGTCCCGGCCGCGCTCCTGGAGTTCGTAGGCGCGCAGCTTGGACATCAGGCCGATGCCGCGCCCTTCGTGGCCGCGCAGGTAGACGACGACTCCCCGGCCCTCGGCCTGGATGCGGTCCAGGGAGGCGTCGAGCTGGGGTCCGCAGTCGCAGCGCAGGGAGCCGAACACGTCGCCGGTGAGGCACTCGGAGTGCATGCGGACCAGGACGTCCTCGCCGTCGCCGAGGTCGCCGTGCACGAGGGCGATGTGCTCGACGCCGTCGACCGTGGAGCGGTAGCCGTACGCCGTGAACTCGCCGTGCCGGGTGGGCAGTCGGACCTCGGCCTCGCGGCGGACGGTGGGTTCCGCGCTGCGCCGGTAGGCGATGAGGTCCTCGATGGAGATGATCGTCAGGCCGTGCTTGCGGGCGAACGGGATCAGCTCGGGCAGCCGCAGCATGCGCCCGTCCTCACCGGCGATCTCCACGATGGCGCCGGCCGGGCGCAGTCCGGCGAGGCGGGCGAGGTCGACGGCGGCCTCGGTGTGCCCGTTGCGGACGAGCACGCCGCCGGGGCGGGCGCGCAGCGGGAAGACGTGCCCGGGGCGGACCAGGTCGCCGGGTTCGGCGGTGCCGCTCGCCAGGAGCCGGAGGGTGGTGGCGCGGTCCGCGGCGGAGATGCCGGTGCTGACGCCGTGGGCGGCGCCGGCGTCCACGGAGACGGTGAAGGCGGTCTTCATCGACTCGGTGTTGTCGTCGACCATCTGCGGGAGCCGGAGCCGGTCCAGTTCCTCGCCCTCCATGGGCGCGCAGATCAGGCCGCGGCACTCGGTCATCATGAAGGCAACGATCTCCTCGGTCGCCTTCTCGGCGGCGATGACGAGGTCGCCCTCGTTCTCGCGGTTCTCGTCGTCGACGACCACGACCGGGCGGCCGGCGGCGATGTCCGCGACGGCCCGCTCGACCGGGTCCAGGGAGAGGTCGTCGATGCCGTCGGGGCTGTAGAGGATGGGTGCCGTGCTCATGCGGGCGCTCCTTCCGGGAGGGGGCGGGCCGCGTTGCGCGAGCGCAGCCACCAGTCGCGCAGGCCCCACAGGACGAGCGCGCCGTAGAGGACGTAGACGAAGCCGGAGAAGGCGAAGCCGTTGGCGAAGTTCAGCGGGACGCCGACGAGGTCGACCAGCAGCCAGGCGAACCAGAACTCGACCATGCCGCGGGCCTGGGCGTACATGGCGACGACGGTGCCGACGAAGATGTACGCGTCCGGCCAGGGGTCCCAGGACAGAGTGGGGTAGGCGGTGAACAGGGCGCCCACCGCGAGGGTGCCGACGGCGGCCGCAGCGGCCAGCGCACCGCGCTCGCGCCAGGTGGCGAACCGTACGGCGACGGAGCCGTCCTGGGACTGCTGCCGGCCGCGGTTCCACTGCCAGAAGCCCCAGGCGGCGACGACCATGACGACGATCTGCTTGCCCGCGCTGCCGGAGAGGTGGGCGGTGGCGAAGGCGGCGAAGAGGACGAGCCCGGAGAGGAACTGCACGGGCCAGGTCCAGATCGAGCGCCGCCAGCCGAGGGCGAGGCCGAGCAGACCGATCACGTTGCCGATCATGTCCGACCACTTGATGTGCTGGTCGAAGAGCGTGAACGCCTCGGAGTTGAGCCAGTTCACCGGGTGCCCCCCTGCGTGCCGAGCAGCCGCTCGACGTACTTGGCGATGACGTCGACCTCGAGGTTGACCGGGTCGCCGGGCTGCTTGATGCCGAGCGTGGTCAGGGCGAGGGTGGTGGGGATGAGGCTGACGGTGAAGAAGTCGGGTCCGGCGTCGACGACGGTGAGGCTGATGCCGTCGACGGTGATGGAGCCCTTCTCCACGACGTAGCGGGCGAGGTCGGCGGGCAGCGAGATCTTGACGATCTCCCAGTGCTCGGAGGGCTTGCGCTCCAGGATCTCGCCGGTGCCGTCGACGTGGCCCTGCACGATGTGGCCGCCGAGCCGGGCGCCGACGGCGGTGGGGCGCTCCAGGTTGACCCGGGAGCCGACGGCGAGGGCGCCGAGGCTGGAACGGTTCAGGGTCTCGGCCATCACGTCGGCGGTGAACTCGTCACCCTCGTGGTCGACGACCGTGAGGCAGACGCCGTTGACGGCGATGGAGTCGCCGTGGCGGGCTCCTTCGGTGACCGCGGGCCCGCGCAGGCGGAAGCGACAGGCGTCGTCGAGGGTCTCGACGGCGGTGATCTCGCCCAGCTCTTCGACGATTCCGGTGAACACTTCCCGGGTCCTCCTGCCTCTTCGGGCACGGACTCCGGGGCTGTCGGAACGACAGAGTCACGAACGAGGACACCGGGAGCGACGCCGGACGGGACGCGCCCCCGACGGGCACGCCCAGAAATCGGCGGCGCGCACCTGTGCTCGCCCGCCGCGCACTGCCTCCCATCCGGACTTTAACCGTCGGTCCAGGAATTTCACCTGGTCAACCGGTCGCTGGAGGCGACCGGGTCGCGGACTGTAACCGCCGGTTCGGACTTTCACCGACCCCGGAGTGCGCTGCTTCTGGTACAGGGCCAGTGTGCCACGACTGATCCCCGTCCATGCGGACGGAGTGTGTGGGGTGGCTCACAGAACACTCCGTCCGGGCCGCGATCCCTGTCGGACCCGCGCCAACTGGGCCGCCGTCCAGCCGCCTTGAGATTGGTCCATACCTATTGACCTACTGGTCTAGTCCTCTCTAGGGTCTGCGCAACTTCCGTGGAGAGGAACCGACTGTGCCTTCCCCGTCACGCTCCAGATCCCGCCGCAGAGCGGGGCCTGCCCTGTTCGCGGCCGTCGCCGCCGTCGCCGGACTCCTGCTCGCCGGCCTTCCCGCGACCGCCTCGCAGGCCGCCGCCCAGGACTCCTGCCGCCCCGACGGCCTCTACACGACGCCCGGCGCCGACGTCCCCTACTGCTCGGTCTACGACTCCGCGGGCCGGGAGAAGATGGGCGCCGACCACCCGCGCCGGGTGATCGGGTACTTCACCGGCTGGCGCACGGGCAAGGACGGCAAGCCGGCGTACCTCGCCTCGGACATCCCGTGGGACAAGGTCACCCACATCAACTACGCCTTCGCGCACGTCGACGGCGGCAACCGGCTCTCCGTCGGCTCGGACGGCGAGAAGAACGCGGCGACCGGCATGACCTGGCCCGGGGTCGCGGGCGCCGAGATGGACCCGGGCCTCCCCTACAAGGGCCACTTCAACCTGCTCAACAAGTTCAAGAAGCAGCACCCGGACGTCAAGACGATGATCTCGGTGGGCGGCTGGGCCGAGACGGGCGGCTATTTCGCGGACGACGGCTCGCGCGTGGACTCGGGCGGCTTCTACTCGATGGCCACCAAGGCGGACGGCTCGGTCAACCAGGCCGGCATCGACACCTTCGCCGACTCGGCGGTCGACTTCGTCCGGACGTACGGCTTCAACGGCGTCGACATCGACTACGAGTACCCGACGACGATGAAGGACGCGGGCAACCCGCTCGACTGGTCCCTCGCGAACGGCCGCCGGGCCGGGCTGGTCAAGGGCTACGCGGCGCTGATGAAGACGCTGCGCGAGAAGCTCGACCGCGCGGGCGCCGCGGACGGCAGGCACTACCTCCTCTCCGTCGCCGCGCCGTCCTCGGGTTACCTGCTGCGCGGCATGGAGACCTTCCAGGTCCAGAAGTACCTGGACTACGTCAACATCATGTCGTACGACCTGCACGGCGCCTGGAACGAGTACGTCGGCCCGAACGCCTCGCTCTTCGACGACGGCAAGGACGCCGAGCTGGCGGCCGCGGGCGTCTACGGCAGCGCGCAGTACGGCGGCATCGGCTACCTCAACACCGACTGGGCCTACCACTACTTCCGCGGCTCTATGCCGGCCGGCCGCATCAACATCGGCCTGCCGTACTACACCCGCGGCCACAAGAACGTCCAGGGCGGCACCGACGGCCTGTGGGGCAAGGCGTCCGCCTCCTCCTGTCCGGCGGGCTCGGGCCTGACCAAGTGCGGTGACGGCGCCGTCGGCATCGACAACCTCTGGCACGACCTCGACACGGGCGGCAAGGAGTCCCCGGCGGGCTCCAACCCGATGTGGCACGCCAAGAACCTGGAGAAGGGCATCGTCGGCGACTACGTCACCGACTACGGCTTCCCGGCGGACACGAAGCTGACCGGCACCTACGCCCGCAAGTACGACGCGACGCTGGTCGCCCCCTGGCTGTGGAACGCCGAGAAGAAGGTCTTCCTGTCCACCGAGGACGAGCAGTCGGTCGGGGCCAAGGCCGACTACGTGGTGGACCGCGGCATCGGCGGCACGATGATCTGGGAGCTGGCCGGCGACTACGGCTGGAACGCCGCCAAGGGCCAGTACGGGCCGGGCGACACCCTCACCTCGCTGATGTACGACAGGTTCAAGTCGGCCGCGCCGTACGGGGCGGAGAAGTCGAACGCGGACCTGCCGGCGGAGGCCGTCAACGTGGACGTGGAGTTCACGGACTTCAAGCTGGGCGACTCCAACTACCCGATCACGCCCAAGCTGCGGATCACGAACCACACCAAGACCGCGCTGCCGGGCGGCACGGAGTTCCGGTTCGACTACGGGACCTCGGCCCCGGGGAACGCCTCCGACCAGTCCGGTTTCGGCACCAAGGTCGTCAGCAGCGACCACACGGGCGGCAACGTGGGCGGCCTGAAGGGTGACTTCCACCGGGTGGCGCTGAAGCTCCCGGCGTGGCAGTCGCTGGCGCCCGGCGCGACCGTCGACCTGTCGTTCAACTACTACCTGCCCGTGTCGACCCCGTCGAACTGGACGGTGACGATCGGCGGCAAGGCGTACGCCCTGGCCGGCGACCTCGCCCGGGGCACGACCGAGGTGGACCCGGGGACACAGACGCCGACGCCCACGCCGACGCCGACGGGCACGCAGTCCCCGGGGCCGAGCCCGAGCCCGACGGGCGGCACCGGGCAGTGCGCCGCCCCGGCCTGGGACGCGGCCGCCTCGTACGGCGGTGGCATCACCGTGTCCCACCGGGGGCACACGTGGAAGTCCAAGTGGTGGACGAAGGGCGAGGAGCCCGGAACCACCGGCGAATGGGGTGTCTGGCAGGACCTCGGCTCCTGCTGACCCCACCCGAACGGGCCCGGCGGCGGTGACGAAGGCCCTTGCCCGCCGTCGGGTCCCCCTCGCGCCCTGCCGGGTTCCGGCAGGGCGCGAGGCAGCGCGGCCGTGGTGCAGGTGCCGCTCGCGGGGAAGGCTTACCGCGCGGTGGCGGTGCGGTTCGGCGGCGGGGAGGGCGGGCGGCGCGGATGAGCAGACGGACGGGGCTGCGGACGGGGCTGGGAGTGCTCGCGGGCGGCCAGGTGGCGCTGGGGCTGTGGGTCCTGCTGCTGCCGGAGCTGTTCTGGAAGTGGCCGTGGGTGTCGCACCTGCCGCCCTACAACGAACACCTGCTCCGGGACTTCGGCGGGGCGGGCCTCGCGCTCGCCGTGGTGCTGTGCGCGGCGGTGGCGACGATGGAGCGCCGCCTGGTACTGACCGCCCTGGTGGCCTACCTGGTCTCCTCCGTCGCCCACCTCCTGTTCCACGCCCGGCACCTGGAGCCCCTGTCGCCCGCGAGTGCGGCGGGCTTCATGGCCCTGCTGGGGACGGCGGTGCTGCTCCCGGCGGTACTGGTGTGGCTGGCGGCGGACCGCTCGGCGTTCCACGAGCCCGCCCCCGCGGGGCGACGGCCGGCTTCCTGAGCGCACCCCTTCCCCGGCCGTCGACGGCAGTGGACGCCCCGGTGCCACTCCCCCGCATGCCGCTCCACCGGGACGAGCGCCCGCGCGCCCCGAGCCCCCGGGTGGATTCCGCCTGACCTGCGGCGTGCGCCCCGCACCGCCCCGCCCGACGCGCCGAGGGCCGTCGCTCCGGGCAGCCGGTCGCCCCCCCCGCCCCGAGCGCCGCAGGCTACCGCTCCGGCGGTGCGAAGAGTTCGTCCTGCGCGCGGTCCCGCGCGGTCAGCAGCGCGCCGCGCAGTACCGCGCCGCCGCCCAGGGTGCTGGGCCGTACCTCCGTGGCCAGCGGGGACATCCGGGTGAGGCGGTGCTGGACGCGGTCGGCGAGGGCGGCGGCGCCGGCCTGGCCGACCTCACCGGCGAGGACCAGGCAGCCGGGGTCGAGGACGGAGACGACGGCGGCGGCGCCGAGGACGACCCGGTCGGCGAGCGCGTCGAGGAACCGCCCGGCGGCCGGGTCGCCCCCGGACACCGAGCGGCGTACCGCCTCCCGGACCAGCGCGGCCGCGTGCGGCTCGGGCCCGGTGGGCCGTGCCGTCACGCCGTGCTCCGCCGCGAGCGCGGCCACCGCCGCCGACCCGGCCACGGAGTGGAAGCCGCCGTCGCAGTCGGTGGCGGAGGGCAGGCCCGCGGTGCCCGGTACCGGCATGAAGCCGATCTCGCCCGCGCCCCCGGAGACGCCCCGGCGCAGGGTGCCGTCCAGGACGACGGCGGCGCCGATGCCGAGGCCGAGCCAGAGCAGGACGAAGGTCTCGCGGTCCCGGGCGGCGCCGTCGCGCTGTTCGGCCAGGGCGGCGAGGTTGGTCTCGTTCTCGACGCCGATCCGCGCCTCGGGGAACTTCTCCTGGAGCGCGGCCATCAGCAGGCGGTGCCACTCGGGCAGCCCGCTGGAGTCCCGGAGTTCGCCGCCGACCGGGTCGATCAGACCGGGCGCGCCGATGCCGACGGTGTGCGGCCGGTCGGCGCCGGCCTCCTTCACCGCGCGCTCGACCAGGCTCACCGCCCGCTCCACCGCGGGACCGGTGCCGGAGTGGTCGTCGATCGGCACCGAGCCCTCGGCGAGGACCCGGCCGAGCAGGTCGGAGACGAGCACGGCGACACCCCGGGTGCGTACGTCGAGGGCGGCGAGGTACGCGCGCTCGGCGACGATCCCGTAGAGCTTGGCGTTGGGGCCGCGGCGCTGCTCGCCGGACTCCCCCGCCACCTCGATCAGTCCGGAGGCGGTGAGGCGTTCGACGAGATCGGCGACGGTGGGCCGGGACAGGCCGGTCAGCTGCTTCAACTGCCCTGCCGTCAACGGTCCTTCCCGCTGGAGCAGGTGCAGGGCGAGCCGGTCGTTGATGGCCCGGGCGGTGCTCGGGGATGCGGGCATGCCGGGATCCTTCCAGATCGGCGGCGCGGGGGCCCACGCCGGTAACCCACTATCTATCAGGCAGGCTCCCTGATAGTTTACGCCGCGGAACGCAGGACACGGAGGGGTGGACCATGAGCACAGCGACCTACGGGCAACGCGAGGTGAAGCACGCCCGGTACGCCGTGGCGGCCGTCTTCGCCGTGCACGGCTCCGTCACCGGCTCGTTCGCGACCCGCGTGCCGTGGATCCAGGACCACGCCGGCGTGAGCGCGGGCCAGTTGGGGCTGGCGCTCGCCTTCCCCGCGCTCGGCGCGTCCCTCGCCATGCCGCTGGCCGGGAGCGTCAGCCACCGCTTCGGCGCCCGCACCGCCCTGCGCGGTCTGCTGGCCCTGTGGACGCTGGCGCTGGTCCTGCCCTCCCTCGCCCCGAACCTGCTCACCCTCTGCCTCGCCCTGTCCGTCTACGGCGCCACGGCGGGCATGTCGGACGTGGCGATGAACGCCCTGGGCGTGGAGATCGAGAACCGTCTCGACAAGTCGATCATGTCCGGGTTGCACGGCATGTGGAGCACGGGCGCGCTGATCGGTTCGGCGGCCGGTACGCTCGCCGCCCACCTGGGCACGGACGCCCGGACGCACCACCTCCTGGCCGCCGCGGTGCTGACCGTGGCGGGCCTGGTCGCCTGCACCTGGGTGCTGGACCTCCAGCCCGCCGAGGACGAGGATCCGCCGCCGCGCTTCGCGCTGCCGCCCAGGTCGGCGCTGCTGATCGGCGCGGTCGGGTTCTGCGCGGTGTTCGCGGAGGGCGCGAGCCTGGACTGGTCCGCGGTCTACCTGCGGGACGAGCTGGAGACCTCGGCCGGTCTGGCGGCGGCCTGCACGACGGGCTTCACGCTGACGATGGCGCTGGCCCGGCTCGCCGGTGACAAGGTGGTGGACCGGTTCGGCGCGGTGCGCACCGTCCGGGTGAGCGGTGTGCTGGCCGCGCTCGGCGGTCTGCTCGTGGTGGTCGGCGGCCATCCGGCGGTGGCGATGTCCGGTTTCGCGCTGATGGGCCTCGGCATCGCCGTGGTCGTCCCGCTGTGCTTCGCCGCGGCCGGCCGGGCCGGCTCCAACCCGAGCCTGGCCATCGCGGGCGTGGCCACCATCACGTACACCTCGGGCCTGGTCGCGCCGAGCGCCATCGGCGGTCTGGCCCAGGCGACCAGCCTGGTGGTGTCGTTCGGTCTGGTGACCCTGCTGGCCTGCTGCCTGGTGGTGTTCGCGCGGGTGCTGCGGTCCGGGGACCGGAACCCCCTGAAGATCAGTCCGCCGGTCGCAGAAGTGCCCGACCGGCAGTCCTGAACGCCTCGCTCCACGGCGCCGGGCGCAGCGTCCGGGAGTCCAGCCGGACCAGCACCCGGGTGCCGCGGGCGTAGGTGGTGGCGCCGTCCGCCGAGCAGAACCGGAAGCCGTAGGTCAGCCCGGTGGTGCCGAGCCGGTCCAGCCACAGGTGGACGGCGTACGTGCCCGGCCGGGTGACCGGCGCCTCGTAGCCGATCGTCAGTTCCCTGACCGCGTTGCAGGCGTCGCCGGCCGCCGCCCAGTCACCCTCGAACCGGACGCCGTACCCGGCCCACAGCTCCGTCCAGGCCCGCTCCACCATCACCGGGTAGCGGGCGTTGTGCAGCAGTCCGAGCGCGTCCAGGTCGTCGAAGTGGACGGTGACGGGGACGAGCCGGCCGTGGGACAGGGCGGGGGCGGTGGGGGCTTCGGCGGTCACGGGCGGGGCTCCTGGTCGTGCTCGGGTGTGCTCGGGTACGGCGCTTCCCCCTCATCCTAAGCGGACGCTCAGGATTCTCTTCGGGGAAGGGTGCAGGTCAACCGCACCGCCGGACACCCCTGACAATGGTCCGGACAGACCTCGGTACAGAGAAAGCGAAACCTCACCATGGACCTCGGCGTGCGTTGGAAGCTGCACGGGGACGGCAAGGTGCCGGCCCCCGGAGCGGTGGTCCGCCCCGACGAACGACTCTCCTGGCCCCGCACGGCCGGGCTGGGCGCCCAGCACGTGGTGGCCATGTTCGGGGCGTCGTTCGTGGCTCCGGTCCTGATGGGCCTGGACCCCAACCTCGCGATCATGATGTCGGGCGTGGCGACCGTCATCTTCCTGCTCGCCACCCGCGGCCGGGTGCCCAGCTACCTCGGCTGCTCGCTCTCCTTCGTCGGCGTCGCCGCGGTGATCCGGGCCCAGGGCGGCACCAGCGCCACGGTGACCGGCGCGGTCCTCGTCGTCGGAGTCGCGCTGTTCCTGGTGGGACTCGCCGTGCAGCGGTTCGGGGCGCGGATCATCCACGCCGCGATGCCGCCGATCGTCACCGGCGCGGTGGTGATGCTGATCGGCTTCAACCTGGCCCCGGTCACCGCCTCGACCTACTGGCCGCAGGACCAGTGGACGGCGCTGCTGGTGATGCTGTTCACCGGTCTGGCCGTGGTGTGCCTGCGCGGCTTCTGGTCCCGGATCGCGATCTTCCTGGGGCTGGTCTTCGGCTACCTGCTCTCCTGGGTCCTCGACCGGATCTTCGGCAAGATCCACTCGGTGGACGGCAGCGGCAAGCTCACCGACCACTGGCGCCTCGACTTCTCCGCCGTGGGCCAGGCCGACTGGATCGGGCTGCCGTCCTTCCACGGGCCGAGCTTCGAGTGGTCGGCGATCCTGGTCGCCCTGCCGGTCGTCATCGCGCTGATCGCGGAGAACGCCGGGCACGTCAAGGCGGTCGGCGAGATGACCGGCGACAATCTGGACGACAGGCTCGGCACGGCCATCTCCGCCGACGGCATCGGCTCGGTGCTCTCCACCGCCGTCGGCGGTCCGCCCAACACCACGTACTCCGAGAACATCGGCGTGATGGCCGCGACCCGGGTCTACTCGACGGCCGCCTACTGGGCCGCGGCGGGATTCGCCCTGCTCTTCGGCCTCTGCCCGAAGTTCGGCGCGGTCGTCGCCGCGATCCCCGGTGGCGTGCTCGGCGGCATCACCGTCATCCTCTACGGCATGATCGGCCTGCTCGGCGCCCAGATCTGGATCAACGCCAAGGTGGACCTGCGCAACCCGCTGAACCTGGTGCCGGCCGCCGCGGGCATCATCATCGGCGTCGGCAACGTCAGCATGGAGTTCACCGACACCTTCTCGCTGAGCGGCATCGCGCTCGGCACCCTGGTCGTCATCACCGGCTACCACGCGCTGCGCGCCTTCGCCCCGGCCCACCTCAAGACGCAGCAGCCGCTGCTCGACGAGGGCACGTCGTCGTACGACGCGACGTCCGATGCCGGTGACGGCGGCGGCGGTGACGGCGGGGCTCAGCGCGCCGGGTCGTAGCCGTACCGCACGGTCGGCCTGCTTCCCCCCTCCCTCGTGCGCGGCGGGCGCGTTCCCCCGTTCTGGGGAAGCGTCGGGCCCGCCGGCACGGCCGTCGGCCCAAAGCTGCGACGCTGCCGCCATGGCGCACTGCGAGCAAGTCCCGACGGCCGCCTCGACGGTGGACACCGTGCTGTCCCGGATGCGCGCCCTCGACACGGCGCTGCCGGCCCGGGACGGGATCGCGGTCTTCAACCGCGTCTACCTGGCCGTCACGGAGGCCGTCGACCGGCACATCGACGGCGGCCGGTTCTCGGACGCCGCGGCCGCGTCCACGCTGGACGTGCGGTTCGCGCAGCGCTACCTGGCCGCCGTGGACGCGGCGGCGGAGGACCGCCGTCCGCCCGCCTGCTGGCGCCCGCTGTTCCAGTTCCGCCGCCATCCCGGAGTACGGCCGCTGCAATTCGCGCTGGCGGGCATCAACGCGCACATCGGCCACGACCTCGCACTGGCCGTGGTGGACACCTGCCGTGCGCTCGGCTGCGAACCCGTCGAGCTGGAGGACGAGTTCGACCGCGTGGGCGATCTGCTCGTCTCGCTGGAGGAGCGCGTCCGCGACGAGCTGATGCCGGGCCCCGACCTCCTCCAGATCGCCGACCCGCTGACCCATCTGCTCGGCTCCTGGAGCCTGGAGCGCGCCCGCGAGGCCACTTGGGCGGCGGCGCGCGCGCTGTGGGCGCTGCGCCGGCTGCCGGACGTCGCCGGGGAGTTCGCCGAACGGCTGGACGCCGCGGTGGGCTTCGCGGGCCGCATGCTGCTCACCCCGCTGCCGGACTGATCCGGCCGGTTCTCCCGGTGTGCGCGACCGGTGTGCGCGACCGGTGTGCGCGACCGGCGTGCGTTCCCGGAACAACCCTGCGATCGCTGTACGTTGAAACTGGTGGGCACCATGGGCAACATCGCACCCGACTGCGAAGGAGCACCCGGTATGACGACCCGGCTCGGACTCGGCCTCCCCCAGATGCGGCAGTACGACATCGGCAAGGACGTCCCCGACGTGGCGCGCGCGGCGGAACGGACGGGTTACGAGAGCCTGTGGGTGTTCGAGCGCGCCCTGTTCCCCGAGCCCGCGACCCAGGGGCTGTACGGCATCGAGGGCCTGCCCTGGCCGGACACGTACCGGAGCGTGGCGGAGCCGCTGGTCACCCTCGCCCTCGCCGCCGCGGCCACCGAACGGGCCCGGCTGGGCACCAGCGTGCTGGTCGCCCCGCTGCACGTGCCGTTCCAGCTCGCCAAGACGCTGGCCACGCTGGACGCGGCGAGCGGCGGCCGGGTGGTGGCGGGCTTCGGCACCGGCTGGTCCCACGACGAGTACGCGGCGGCGTCCGTACGGCCGTTCGCCGAGCGCGGCGCCGCCCTCGACGAGCTGATCGGGGTGTGCCGGGCGGTGTGGGGTCCCGACCCGGTGGTGTACGACGGCGAGGTCACGAAGATCGCGTCCGCCGTGGTCGGCCCCAAACCCGCCCGGCCGATCCCCATCCTGCTGGCGGCGGGCGACAGCGGCCGGGCCCGGCGTCGTCTGGTCGACCACGCCGACGGCTGGCTGCCGACCGGCGTGGGGGCCGAGTCCGTCGCCGAGCAGTGGCGGCGGCTGCGGGAGCTGGCCGCCGAACGGGGCCGTACGGAACCGATCCGGACGGTGCTCCGCGTCAACACGCGCTACAGCGCGGCGAATTACGAGGGCCCCGACCGACGGCCCTTCCAGGGCGGCGTCGACCAGATCGTCGAGGACCTGGCCGCGCACGCCGAGATCGGCCTGGACGAGATCCTCATCGACGTGCAGAGCACCACGCGCGACGCCGAGGAACTCAAGGAAGTCGCCGCCCAGGTCTACGAGAAGGCGAGGGCGGCCGGAATTTAGGTCCCGGCCGCGGACCTGTTAGTCCTCGGGGAGTTCCACCGGTGCGATCTCCTCGTACAGGTCGCCCGGCCCGGGGTTGGTCGGGTCGGTCTCGCCGCCGAGGTGGTGCATGACGCCCCAGACCGCGTTCAGCGCGGTCTGGACGGCGCCCTCGGCCCAGCCGGCCGTCCAGGAGATGTCGTCGCCGGCGAGGAAGATGCCCCGCTTGTCCTCGGGCAGCCGGTCCTGCATGAAGTGGGTGAACAGGCGGCGCTGGTAGCGGTAGTGGCCCGGCAGGTTGGCCTTGAACGCGCCCATGAAGTAGGGCTCGTTCTCCCAGGAGACCGTCACCGGGTTGCCGATGATGTGCTTCCTGATGTCGACCTTCGGGTAGATCTCGCCGAGCGACTTCAGCATGACCTCCATCCGCTCGTTCGCGGACAGCGGCAGCCACTTCAGGCTGTCGTCGCACCAGGTGTAGGAGAGGCAGATGACGGCGGGCTTGTCCGGGCCGTCGTCGAGCAGGTAGGTGCCGCGGGTCATGCGGTCGGTGAGCGTCATCGACATGACGTCCCGGCCGGTCTCCTCGTCCTTGTCCAGCCAGAAGGGCCGGTCCACGGGCACGAAGAGCTTGCTGGACTCCATGTAGTGGGTGCGCTCGATCGCGGTCCAGTGGTCGATCGGGAAGAGCGAGTCGTCGCAGGCGATCTTCGAGAGCAGCATCCAGGACTGGGCGGTGAAGATCGCCGCCCGGTAGGTGCGGATGTCGCCGTCGGCGTCGGTCACGGTGATCCGGTTGCCGGCGGTGCGGTTGAGGCGGGTCACGGCCGGGCGGGGCTCGCCGTTCACGTGGAGGGACTTCAGCGAGGTGCCGTAGGGCCAGTGGACGATCTTCTCCGGCTCGCGCTCCCAGAGCCTGAGCGGCAGCTGCTGGGAGCCGCCGACGATGCCGCGGTGGTGGTCGTCGGCCTCGGTGTAGACGACGCGGAGGATCTCCAGGATGGAGTTGGGGAAGTCGGTGTCCCAGCCGCCGGTGCCGAAGCCGACCTGGCCGAAGATCTCGCGGTGCCGGAAGGACTTGAAGGCCTCGGAGTCGCACAGGAAGCCGTAGAAGGTCTGGTTGTCGAGCTTCTCGACCAGCTTCGCCCAGATCTCGCGGATCCGGGGGACGTCGCGCTCGCGCAGGGCGCGGTTCATGTCGGAGAAGTCGGCGCCCTCTTCGAGGCACTTCGCCCAGGCGTCGGCGACGTCCCGGTAGACCTGCGGCAGGTCGTCGAGCGTCTCGGCGTAGTGCGACTCGCCCTTGAGGTCGACGACCGTCGAGGGGGTCGCCTCGGCCAGCGGGTTGGGGAAGGCCCGGGTCTGCAGGCCCACCAGGTCGATGTAGTGCTGGAGTGCGGTGGAGGACGGCGGGAAGCGCATCGCGCCCATCTCGGCGGTCAGCGAGGGGTCGCAGCCGTCGAAGCCGACGGTGCGCAGGCGTCCGCCGATCCGGTCGGCCTCGTAGACGACGGGCCGCAGGCCCATCTTCATCAGCTCGTAGGCCGCCACGATGCCGGACAGGCCGCCGCCGATGACCGCGACCTCACTGCCGTGCTCGGTCGCGGGTATCTGGCCGAGTCCGGCGGGGTGGGCGAGGAAGTCGTCGTACGCGTACGGGAAGTCCGGCCCGAACATGGTGATCGGCGGCTGCTGCTCGTCGGCGTGCTCGATCGCGTTGGGCACGGTGGACGTCATGGGGTACGGACTCCTTGCACGGGTGAAACGGGGGGGGAACGGGGGCGGGACGCGTGGTCCGGGCTCAGGCGAGGGCGCCGTAGAGGCCGGGGCGGCGGTCCTTCAGATACGGGTTGGCCTCGCGCGAGGCGGCCAGGAGGGCGGGGTCGACGTCGGCGAGGAGCAGTTCCTCGGCCCGCCCGCCGCGGGCCCGGGCGATGCCGTCGGGCCCGGCGAGGGTGGACAGTCCGACGAACTCGAACTCGCCCTCGCGGCCGACGCGGTTGACGTAGGCGACGTACATCTGGTTCTCGAAGGCCCGCACCGGCACGACGGACTCGGCGACGAACTGGAACGGGTGCATCTGCGCGGTCGGGACGAGCAGCAGGTCGGTGCCGGCCAGGGCATGGGCGCGGACGTTTTCCGGGAACTCCACGTCGTAGCAGATCATCAGGCCGACGGTGACGCCGTCGAGCCGCGCCTGGACGACGGGCCGCTCCCCCGGTGTGAAGTGGTCGCGCTCGAAGCAGCCGAAGAGGTGGGTCTTGCGGTAGCCGGCCAGGCGGGTGCCGTCGGCGGAGATCAGCTGCACGGAGTTGAAGACGCGCTCGCCTTCCCGCTCCGGGTAGCCGTAGGCGATCGCGAGGCCGTGGCGCCCGGTGATCTCCGCGACGGCGTCGGCCGAGTCGCCGTCGGCGGGCTCGGCCAGGACGCCGACGCCGTCGCCGATGGCGTACCCGGTCAGGAACAGCTCGGAGGTGACGAGCAGCGCGGCCCCCGCGGCGGCGGCGCGGCCGGCGGCCTCGTCGAGGACCTTGAGGTTCTCGGCGGTGGAACCGGGGCGGCCGGAGCTCTGGAGCAGGGCGGTGCGCATGCGTGTTCCTCACCGGAAGGAAGGGGGTCGGGGGGCCAGATAGACGGTACGGTCGGCGGACTCGGCCGGACAAGACGGACCTGTTGCGCGCCGGTGAGCGGATCGTTGCGTGCGTCCGGCGCCGGACGGCGATTCGTTGCGCTCCCTCCGGCGCCCGGGATCAGGAAGGGGGGCGGCGGCTTCGGCGCCGTGCCCCGGCGGCCGCGGCGGTGGCCCGGACGGCACCGGACAGCAGCAGCGCCGTCAGGACGTACGGCACCGCGGACAGCGCGAACGCGGTGCCGTGGCCCCACGCCGTGGCCCCCGCCGCGTAGGCGCCGTAGGTGGCGAGGTTGCCCAGCTCGGTGCCGAGGCCCGCGACCGAGGTCAGGGTGGCTCGCCCGGTGTCGTCGATGCGCTGCTGGAGGCGGGCGTCGGCCAGCACGGTCGCGAGCTGGAAGCCGCCGAAGGCGAGCGCCACCAGGAGCAGCGCGGCCGGTGTGCCGGCCAGACCGCCCACGGCCAGGGCGAGCGCCGAGCCGGTGAGCAGCGCGGCGAACCCGTTGGCGGTCAGACGCTCCGCCGCACCGGCCAGCAGGCTGCCGGCCGTGGCACCGGCCCAGATCACCAGCAGCAGCCAGGGCACGGTCTCGGGCGCCACGCCGGTGTCGCGCGCCAGCAGCGGGGTGTACTCGTCGAGCGCGCCCCACACCGCGGTCACGGCCGGTACGAGGAGCAGCGCGCCGCGCACGGACCGGTCGGCGCGGGCGTCGGCGAGTCCGGCACGCAGCGTCGCGGACCAGCGTGCGCCGCCGGCGGCGGGTGTGCGGTGCTCGGGGAACCGGGCCGCCACCGCCGCCGCGGTCAGACAGGCGAGCACGCTCGCCGCGCCCACCGCGTCGTAGCCGCCCCAGGCGAACACCGGACCGGCCAGGCCCATGGCGGACATGGTCGCGGCGATGCCGATCGCCCGGGCCCGGCCCATGACGCGGGCGTACCGGTGGGCCGCGCCGGCCCGGTCGAGCTCGTCGTAGACCAGCGCCTCCAGGGCGCCCGAGCCGAGCGCGCCGCCGGCGCCCCACAGCAGGAAGCCGAGCGCGAAGGCGCCGTAGGAGGGCAGGAGCACCCACAGGGCGAAGCCGGCGGCGGTGAGCAGCGGGCCGAGGATCAGCAGCAGCCGCCGGGAGACGGCGTCGGCCCAGGCGCCGGAGGGCACCTCGAGCAGGACGCCGGTCAGCGACCACAGGGCGAACAGCGAGGTCGTCTGCCAGACGGACAGACCGGTGTCGCTGAACAGCAGCGCGTACACCGGGTAGAGCAGGACGAACTCGTCGCAGAACGCGGAGGCGTACAGCGTGCGCACGAGCCGGCGGGTACCGGCGGGCGCGGCGGCGGCACGCTCGGGCGGAGGTGAGACGGTCATGAGGCCTTCCCGAGGGGGCGGATCGGACACCGGAGGTACGGCGTCCGGGGCGGCCCTCGGGAGGCGGCGCCACGGGAGGCGCGGATGGATCAATGTCGCCAGGTCATGGCACCGATGCTAGACGGCGCACGGCGCCCTGCCCAGCGGATTACGTGGGTGAGCCCGACGAGAAGCGCCGCAGCAGCGGCGAGAGCACCAGCACGGACTTGGTGCGCTCCACGAACGGCTCCCCGGCGATCCGCTCCAGGACCCGCTCGAAGTGCCGCATGTCGGAGGCGAAGACCTGGGCGACCGCGTCCGCGTCCCCGGTGACGGTGGACGCGGCCACGACCTCCTGGTAGCGCTCCAGGCCCCGCTGGATGGTCTCGGGCGAGGTGTTGCGGCGGCAGAAGATCTCGACGAACCCCTCGGTCTCCCAGCCGAGCGCGGCGGGGTCGACCCGTACGGTGAAGCCGGTGATGGCTCCGGTGGCGCGCAGCCGGTCCACGCGCCGTTTCACGGCGGGCGCGGAGAGGCCGACCGACTGCCCGATGTCCGCGTAGGAGCGGCGGGCGTCCTCGGCGAGGGCGTGCACGATGCGTTCGTCGAGATCGTTCAGCACTGCGGGTCGTTCACTTCACTTCTGGTGCGGCCGGCCCTCGGACGGGTCCGGTGCGGCGAGTCGGGAGCGGCGGTGGCCGTACACGAAGTAGAACACGAGCCCGACCGCCATCCAGACACCGAAGACCACCCAGGTGACGGTGGACAGGCTGCCCATCATCCAGACGCAGAACCCGAAGCCGAGGGCGGGCAGGACCGGCGACAGCGGGACCCGGAAGGTGCGGCGCATCTCGGGACGGGTCCGGCGCAGCACCACGACGGCGATGTTGACGAGGGCGAAGGCGAAGAGGGTGCCGATGCTGGTGGCGTCGGCGAGCTGGCCGAGCGGGACGGCGGCGGCGAGGACGCCGCAGAACAGGGAGACGATCAGCGTGTTGGCGCGGGGCGCGCCGGTCTTCGGGTGGACCTTGGAGAAGACCTTGGGCACCAGCCCGTCGCGGGACATGGCGAACAGGACGCGGGTCTGGCCGTAGAGGACGGTCAGCACGACGCTGGCGATGGCGACGACCGCGCAGAAGGCCAGCAGGGTGCCCCAGAAGCTCTGCCCGGTGACGTCGGTCATGATCTGCGCGAGGGAGGCCTCGGAGTCGGTGAAGGTCCGCCAGGGCTTGGCGCCGACGGCGACGGCCGCGACCAGGACGTACAGCACCGTGACGATGACCAGGGACAGCATGATCGCGCGGGGCAGGTCGCGCTGGGCGTTCTTGGCCTCCTCACCGGCGGTGGAGGCGGCGTCGAAGCCGATGTAGGAGAAGAAGAGGGTCGCGCCGGCCGCGCTCACCCCGGCCATGCCGAGCGGCATGAAGTGCTCGTAGTTGCCGGAGCGGAAGCCCTGCACGCCGATCGCGCAGAAGAGCACCAGGGCGGCGATCTTGACGACGACCATGATCGTGTTGGCGCGGGCGGACTCGCGGGCGCCGCCGAGCAGGAACGTCATGGCCAGCAGGACGACGATCAGCGCGGGCAGGTTGAAGATGCCGCCGTCGCCGGGCGGGGCGGACAGGACCGCGGGGAGGGTGACGCCGATGGTGCCGTCGAGCAGCTCGTTCAGGTACTCGCCCCAGCCGACGGCGACGGCGGCCACGGACACGCCGTACTCCAGGACCAGGCACCAGCCGCAGACCCAGGCGACCAGCTCGCCCATGGTGGCGTAGGCGTACGAGTAGGAGGACCCGGCGACCGGGATGGTGCCGGCCAGTTCGGCGTAGGACAGGGCCGAGAAGAGCGCCGTGAGGCCCGCGATGACGAACGAGAGCGTGACGGCCGGGCCCGCCTTGGGGACGGCCTCGCCGAGGACGACGAAGATGCCGGTGCCGAGGGTGGCGCCGATGCTGATCATCGTGAGCTGCCAGAGGCCGAGGGAGCGGCGGAGGCTGCCGCCCTCGCCCTGGCCGCCCTCCGCGACCAGGCGTTCCACGGGCTTGCGGCGCATCAGGCGCGCGGCCAGGCCCGGGGACGTGGGGGTGGCCGATGTGTCGTGGTGCGGGGGTGCGCCTTGGTCGAGCACGCGTTGACTCCTTTGTCGCTGCCGGTCGCGCCGGGGCTGGGGGCGGCGGGGACCGGCGGGCGCGCTCGTGCAGAGCGGACACCCACCGAGCGGGGTCCCCGCCACGCCACGTACAGCGCAGAACACTACGAGCGGGGCGGCGGCCCGGTAATGCAGCAACCTTGCGCGTCCGAGCACGATCGTTGCGTTCCCCGGGGCAGCGCGGGTGTTCGTTGCGCGCGGGGTGTGCGGCGTTGCGCCCGGGGTCGGTGGAGAGCGGATCGCGCCTGGTCAGCGACCACACCGCGACCGAGCCCCACAGACCGGCACGGACCGACCGCACGGCAAGGGGCCCCGCGGCCCGGCCGCCCGGCGGAGCCCCGCACGGCACCCCGGCGGTGGCCGGTCAGTGGTCGTCCGGTTCACCCGCGACGGCGCGTGCCTCGGCCGCGTCCGCGGCGTCGAAGCCGATCTGTCCGGGCCGGTCCCGAGCCTCCTCCTGGGCGTCGATCCAGCGCAGGTGCGCCTCCCAGGCGGCCTGCTTGCTGGTGCCGAGGGCGGCTCCGATCTGCGACCAGGAGGCACCCGCCTCGCGGGCGGCGCGGACGGTGAGCTGACGCCCGTAGGCGGCCTTGCGGGCGACCACCTCGCTCAGCGCGAGCAGTTCGAGGAGCTGGGGGCGGTCCAGGGCCTCGTCGTCGCCGCCGAACCCGGCGAGGGACTCGCGGGCGCGCAGTTCGTCGAGGCGGGCCACGGCGGTCAGCAGGGTGTGCTGCGGCTCGATGCTCTGCGGTGTCGTCATGCGGCCGGCGTCGCGTCAGGTCTGCTTGACGTCAAGCAGACCTGACGCGGTGCGGTCCGGTTCCGGCGGCGGGTCAGCTCCAGCTGGCGTGCAGCGGCTTGCCCTCGGCGTAGCCGGCGGCGCTCTGGATGCCGACGATGGCCTTCTCGGCGAACTCCTCCAGGGAGGCCGCTCCGGCGTAGGTGCAGGACGAGCGGACACCGGCGATGATCGAGTCGATCAGGTCCTCGACGCCGGGCCGGGCCGGGTCGAGGAACATCCGCGAGGTGGAGATGCCCTCCTCGAACAGCGCCTTGCGGGCCCGGTCGTACGCCGACTCCTCCGAGGTGCGGTTGCGCACCGCGCGCGCGGAGGCCATGCCGAAGGACTCCTTGTAGGCGCGGCCGTTGGCGTCGTGCTGGAGGTCGCCCGGGGACTCGTAGGTGCCGGCGAACCAGGAGCCGACCATCACGTTGGACGCGCCGGCCGCGAGGGCCATCGCCACGTCGCGCGGGTGGCGGACGCCGCCGTCGGCCCACACGTGCTTGCCGTACTTCTTCGCCTCGGCGGCGCACTCCAGGACGGCGGAGAACTGCGGCCGGCCCACGCCGGTCATCATGCGGGTGGTGCACATGGCACCGGGGCCCACGCCGACCTTGACGATGTCGGCGCCCGCCTCGATCAGGTCGCGCACGCCCTCGGCGGAGACGATGTTGCCGGCGACGATCGGCACCCGCGGGTCGAGCTCGCGCACCACCTTGACGGCGCTGATCATCGACTCCTGGTGACCGTGCGCGGTGTCGATGACGAGGGTGTCCACGCCCGCGTCGAGGAGCTGCTTGGCCTTGCCGGCCACGTCGCCGTTGATGCCGACGGCGGCGGCGATGCGGAGCCTGCCGTTCGCGTCGACGGCCGGGGTGTAGAGGGTGGCGCGCAGGGCGCCCTTGCGGGTGAGGATGCCGGCGAGGCGGCCGTCCTTGTCCACGGCGGGCGCGTAGCGGCGGTTGGCGGCGTCGAGGGTGTTGAACGCCTCGCGCGGGTCCAGGTCCGCGTCGATGAGGATCAGGTCCTTGGACATGACCTCTTCGAGCTGGGTGAAGCGGTCCACGCCGGACAGGTCGGTGTCGGTGACCACGCCGACGGGCCTGTTGTCCTCGTCGACGACGACACCGGCGTTGTGCGCGCGCTTGGGCAGCAGGGACAGCGCGTCGGCGACGGTCTGGTGCGGGGCGAGCACGATCGGGGTGTCCAGGACGTGGTGGCGGCTCTTCACCCAGGAGACGACGTCGGTGACGACCTCGATCGGGATGTCCTGCGGGATGACCACGAGCCCGCCGCGCCGGGCCACCGTCTCGGCCATCCGCCGGCCCGCGATGGCGGTCATGTTGGCGACGACGAGCGGGATCGTGGTGCCCGTGCCGTCCGGGGAGCCGAGGTCCACGCCCTGCCGGGAGCCGACGGCGCTGTGGCTCGGCACCATGAACACGTCGTCGTACGTCAGGTCGTACGAGGGCTGGATGTCATTCAGGAAACGCACGTGCTGCACATCCCAGTCGATCAGAGGTGGCCCCCGGACAGGTCAGCCAGGGGGAAAGAGCACGTACTTCATTGTCCCATGGCGGATCGCCGATCACCCCCGGGCAGATCATCCAGGCTGGTCGGCGGCGTCCTTGGAGGAACCTCCAGGGCCGAGGGTGACGAAGAGCCCCGGACCGCGGTCGGTGGCCTCGGCGAAGACCTCCTCGGCGACGGCCCACTCGTCCGGCCGCGCCTCGGCGTACGCCCGCCAGCCCTCCACCACGAGCACCAGCCCCTGGTCCGCCGCCCCCTCGGGCCAGACGGAGGGGTCGGCGAGGGAGTCGGCGAGCGCGTCCCAGTTGCGGCCGAACCAGTCGGGCAGCGCCAGGTCACGGGCGCAGCGGTCCATCAGGCCCGCCTTGTCCGTGACCCCGCCGAGGTCCAGCGTGACCACGAGCCGCCCCGCGGAGTCCTCGGTCATCTCGCGCCCTCTTCCTGCTCTCGTCCTGCTCTCGCGGTGCTGATCGGTCGTCAGATCCCGTCGGGGTCGGTCCGGTTGAGCGTCGACTTCGGTGCCGAGCCCGCCGTCATCAGGTAGTCCGCGGCTGAGGTGTCCGTCACCAGGCTGGTGACGAGGCCGGAGCGCAGCACCGCGTCGATGGCCGCCGCCTTGCGCTGCCCGCCCGCGATCGCCACCACCTCGGGGATACGGCGGAGCTGGTCGGCCTTGACCGTGATGCACCGCTCCCCCAGGTCCCGCCCGACCCGGCGGCCCTCGGCGTCGAAGAGGTGCGCGGACATCTCGGCGGCTACGCCGAGCGAGGCGTAGTGCGCGCGCTCCTCGTCGCTGAGCATGTCGTGCACCGTCGAGATGCCGGGCTCCCAGGAGCCGATGGAGACGCAGGCGACCGTGACCTTGTCGAAGTACTCGAAGGCCCGGGCGATCCCGGTCTGGTGCCGCAACGCCTGCGCGGTGGCCGCGTCCGGCAGCAGCATCGGCGCGTAGATGGGGTGGGCGTCGCCGCCCGACACCTGGGCGGCGCGGCGGACGGCCTCCACCGAGCCGCGCTCGGCGGTCCCGGCGTCGTACACGCCCGTCAGCTGGACCACGGTGCACGGCGGCAGCCGGTCGAGCGCCGCCGCCATGTGGATGGTGGACCGGCCCCAGGCCAGCCCGAGCACGTCCCCCTCGTTGACCAGCTCGCCGAGCAGGTCGGCGGCCACCTCGCCCAGGTTCTCCGGGTCGGGTGTCTCCTCGGCGTCGGCCGGGGACTCCACCACGACGGCGTGCCTGAGGCCGTAGCGGGCGCGCAGGGCGTCGGAACGCTCGGCGTCCAGCTCGGCCGGCACCCGGATCTCGATGCGTACTAGGTCCCGCTCGAGGGCGGTCTCGAGAACCCTGGCCACCTTGAAGCGGCTGACGCCGAACTCCTCCGCGATCTGGATCTTGGACTTGCCCTCGAGGTAGAAGCGGCGGGCCATGGCCGCCGCCTGGACCAGCTCAGCGGGTCCCATCCGCATGGCTGAACGGCCCGCCGACATACCCGACACGGCGATCTCCTCACTGCTGTTCACACTCTGGATACGCCGTTCATCCTTGCAGATTCGGCGCTGTTGATCAGCCCTGATGGGAGCCGTTCACTTTCTGTTCCTCAGTGGTCGCAGGACCAGGATGCCTTGGCGGTCGCCGCCTCGGCCTGCGTGCGTAGTGCACGTACCGCCTCGGCCGGGTCGGACGCCCCGTACACGGCGGAACCCGCGACGAAGACGTCGGCGCCGGCGTCGGCGCACCGCTCGATCGTCGAGGCCGAGACCCCGCCGTCGACCTGGAGCCACAGCTCCAGACCGTGCTTCTTGATCAGCTCACGGGTCCGCCGGATCTTGGGAAGCATGATGTCGAGGAACGCCTGCCCCCCGAAGCCGGGTTCAACCGTCATGATCAGCAGCATGTCGAGTTCCGGGAGCAGGTCCTCGTAGGGCTCGATCGGCGTCGCGGGCTTCAGCGCCATGGACGCGCGGGCGCCCTTGGCCCGGATCTCCCGCGCCAGCCGCACCGGCGCCGCGGCCGCCTCGACGTGGAAGGTGACGGAGCCGGCGCCCGCCTCGACGTACTGCGGCGCCCAGCGATCGGGGGCCTCGATCATGAGGTGGCAGTCCAGCGGGGTGTCGGTCGCGCGGGCCAGGGACTCGACCACCGGCACGCCGAGCGTGAGGTTCGGGACGAAGTGGTTGTCCATGACGTCGACGTGGAGCCAGTCGGCTCCCTCGACCGCCTCGGCCTCGTCCGCGAGGCGGGCGAAGTCGGCGGACAGGATGCTGGGGTTGATCTGCGCGGCCATGTCCCCAAGCCTGCCATGCCCGCCGGGGGGCGGGGGGACGGGTCCTCGGGTTGTGGGGGTTGTTCCTCGGGTGCGGGTGGTCCGTGGTCGCCCGCGGCCGCGCGGCGGAGCCGCGAAGTGTCACGGCCCCGTGCCCCTTCGGGGCGCGTCTCAGCCGGTGCCGCACACCGGCAGGTTCTGGGACTTGCGGAGGGCTTCGAGTTCCCTCAGGCGGGTGTCCAGTTCGGTCGGGTCGGCGAAGTGGCGGAGGACCGCCTGGTGGAAGGCGTCGCGGGTGGTGCGGGGCATGGCGTCGGAGGCGTCCCAGCAGCGGGTGCGGCCGGGTTCGCGCAGGATCGCCCCGATCTCCCGCTCGGTGGCGTCCTGCCCGGTGTCGGCCGCGGCCGTCCTGTTCGCCGTGTACTCCGGCAGCGCGGTGTCCGGGTCGGCGAGGTAGCGGATCAGCCGCTCGGCCTCCGGGGTCGGGTCCAGTACGGCCGCGAGGTCGCCGGAGACCTCCCAGGCGCCGGCGTCCGCTCCAGCGCCGGGTACGACCTCGGAGGAGTGGACGTGGTCGCCGCCCTCCTGCCGCCAGTGCCCGGCGCGGAAGGACCCCTGGTGCTCCAGGCGGCCCGGCGCGCAGTCCGCGTCGAAGGCGGTGGTCAGCACCTGCTCGACGCGGGCCCGGTCGCCCGCGCCCACCAGCTCCGCCCAGGTCGTCCAGGCCCTGCGCACGGCGTCGTCGGTCCACGGCAGCCTGCCGTTGGCCCACTCCTCGTACACCCGTGGGCCGGCCTGCTGGAGCAGGATGTCCTCCACCCAGTCGGTGCCCGGCCAGCCGGAGGTCGCGCCGGACTCCAGGCCGGCGCACCACCGTGCGGGCGGGCCGGCCGTCCCGGCCGCCGGTGCCGGTCCGGCGTACCAGACCATGCTCTTGAGGGCGGTCTTCACGGGCAGCCAGTAGGTGTGGGGGCCCTGCCCCGGCACGGTGACCTCGGGCGCCCAGAACCGGTCGTAGTCCCCGGCGTCGAACAGCCCGTCCAGCGGGTGGAGCCGGCCGTCGACGGCGTAGGCGAGCAGTTCGCCGGGGCCGGGCAGCACCGCCACGTCGGGCGGGTCGCCGGCCGCCATGTCGGCGGCCAGCACCTGGCTGAGCGCGGAGCTGCCCTGGTAGACGACGTCGATCCGGTACTTCTCCTCGAACGGCTCGATGACGCGCTCCTCGAACTGCTCGCGCTCCGTACCGCTCCAGTTGGCGAGCAGGGTGACGGAGCCCTGCCAGTCGCGCGCCCAGCGCACCCCGGCGTACACCCCGGCGCCGAGCAGGACCAGGCAGACGCAGAGGACGCCGAGCGTGCGGGTGTGCGGGCGGCTCATCGCTGCCCCCGGAACCGGTACTCGGCGATCCGCGGCCACAGCCCCCACAGCGTCAGCGCCACCACCACGATCCCTCCCAGCGGTATCCAGTCGGACAGCGAGGCCCAGAACCCGGCGTCCCCGAGCGCGCCCCGCACCTCGTCGGCCACCTCGGGGATGGCCTCCGGGGCGGCCGGCGGCACCCGTACCTCGGCGACGGAGTCGGTCATCGCACGGTGTGCCGAGACGGTCTGCCAGGCCAGGGCGGGCACGCCCACGGCACACACCGCGGTGGCGGCCAGCAACCGCAACTGCACGGGCCGCCGGAAGCGGCGCCGCAGGAACCGCTGGGTCTCCAGCAGCGCCCCGCACAGGGCCGCGTACAACACCGCGACGGCGCACCAGCCGAGCCAGAGCTGCCAGGGGAAGGCGGCCTGCCGCCGGGCCTCGGCGAGCTGTTCGCCGCGCAGGGCGTCCAGGCGGCTCATGATGTCGCCCTCGGTTCCGGCCTCGGCCTGAAGACCGAGGACCTCCTCGGCGTAGTGGAGGAAGGCGGCGCGCAACGGTGAATCCTCCGGCTCGCGGCCCCCGCGCTCCACCCAGCCCGAGTAGACGGCGATCAGCCCGGTGACGGTCTGGACGTCGTGGCGGCCCGCCCGGCCGGTGACGTTCTCCGAGGCGGCCAGGGCGAGGCTCTGCTGGGCGACCGAGATCTGGGTGAGGAACTCGCCGCTGGTGTCGCCCTCGGCGCCGGTCTCGCGGACCACGGCGTTCGCCTGGCGCAGCGCGCTCTGCGCGGTGTCGACGGCGCGGATGCCGGGCGTGCTCGCGGTGGACAGGGGGACGGTGTCGTCGTGCACGCCGCGGTAGGCGAAGAACAGCGCGAGGGTGGTCGCGGTCGCCAGGACCAACAGCAGCCGGAGCCTGCGGATCAGGTCCCGGCCGGTGGTGCTCACGGCCGTGCCTCGAAGGGGCGGCGGCAGGAGGGGCAGAAGCGGGCCTCCGCCGGAGCACCGGCCTGGCAGGCCGGGCAGCGCACGGTGGCTCCGCCGCGCGGCGCGGCACCCGCCACGCCGGAGCCGGTGCCGGTGCCGGATGCCGGGCCGTAGGTGCTGTGGCTGAACGCGGTGATCAGATGCTGGAAGTCGACGGCCTCCACATCGGGGCGCAGGACGACCCGGCCGCCCGGGGCGTCCTCGATCCGCGCCACCCGGGCCAGCCGGTCGAGCTGCTCGGCGACGCCCAGGGCGTGGGCGAGCCGCGCGGCCCGGCCCAGCTGGTGCTCGGCCAGGTCGCGCTGTCCGCGGCGGTGGGCGTCGGCCGCGGCGGCGACGGCCTCACCGAGCCGCTGGTGCTGCTCGAAGTGTTCGACCTGGGCGTCGGTGTGCCGGGACAGGGCCGGGTCGTCCGTCCAGTGCACCAGGCAGGGCCGCGGCGAGGGCAGCCGGGCCGCGCCGCCGGGCACGTCGACGGCGACGACGGCGAGCTGGAGGTCCTCCCGGTGCGGACGGCCGGACGGGTCGGCGGCCAGGCACAGCTGGTAGCGGCGCGTCTCGTCGCCCCAGGCCCGGGTGACGAAACGGCCGGTGCCGTCCTCGGCGCTCAGCTCCACCTCGGTGGGGAAGACCTGTTTGAGGTAGCGCACGGTGGCCCCGGGCATCGGGGTCACGGAGATCGCCAGCTCGGGGACGGTCTTGGTGAGCAGCCGGTTCATCAGCTGCTCGTACTCCGCCGGCAGGGCCGCCTCCTCCCGCACCGAGGAGGCGCTGCCATGGAGCCGGCGGGTGATCCGCAGCAGTTCCCGGCCGTCCCAGCCGTCCCCGATGCCCCAGGCGTCGCAGACGAAACGGCCCGCGCACTCCTCCAGGACCCGGGCCAGCGGCATGTGCTCGTCGTGCTGGTTCTTGCCGTCGGTGAGCAGCAGGACGTGACCGATCGGCGCGTCCTGTTCCGCCAGCAGCCGCCGGCTCAGGTCCAGCCAGGCGCCGATGCAGGTGCCGCCGCCCGCGACCATCTCGCGCACGGCCCGCTCCGCCCGCGCCCGGGTGCCGGCGGAGGCCGGGGCCATCCGCGGGGTGTCCGGGTACACCACGGTCGCCTGCTCGTTGCCCCGGACCACCGCGAACGGGGTGCCGTCGGGCAGCTTGCGGATCGCCGCGACCGCCGCCTCCTGGGCCGCGTGCAGCTTCTCCACCGGCCAGGTCATGGAGCTGGAGCAGTCCACCGCCAGCACCTGCGCGAGCACCGGCTCGTCCGGGCGGCCGCCGCTTCCGGTGCCGTCCACCCGCACGGTGAGGATGGCGTGCATCCGCGGGTCGTCCGCCTCGCTGGACAGGTACTTCCACTGGTCGATCTCCAGCCCGGCGGTCACCTGTCCGGCCGCCTCGCCCGCCCGGGGCGTTCCTGTCTCCACGGTGTCCGTGCCCCCTCGCCCACGTCGTCGCCTGTCTCGCCCACGTCGTCGCCTGTCCCGCACCGCCACGTGCTCACGCCGTACGCCGCCACCCCCGCACCAGCTCGCGCAGCCCGGCCGGTGCCGGGAGGACCGCGTACGCGATGTCCAGCAGGTCGCCGCGCTCGCCGGCGCTGCCCGCCTGGTCGGCGAGGCTCCTGAGCGACCCGGACAGCAGCCTGCGCAGCGCGTCCTCGGTGTCCCGCGGGCCGAACAGCTCACCGGCGGGGAAGCCGCTTCCCCAGCCGCCGGGCGGGCGGCAGGCGAGCGCGTGCTCGCGCAGTTCGGTCACCAGCCGGTCCCAGGACCCGCTGCCGTCCAGGTGCAGCTCCGCCAGCCGTCGGGCGGCCTCGCGCAGGTCCGCGGCGAGCGGCCCGGGCGCGCCGGGCAGCCGGCCGGCCAGTGTCCGCACCGCCGCGACGCGTGCGGCGTCGTAGTGCCGGGAGGTGGTCGGCACCTCGTCCAGTACGTCGACGGCCTGGCGTCGGCCCGCGCGGCGCAGCCGGACGCGGGCCAGTCCGAAGGCGGCGCTGCCCTGGGTGGGGTCGCGCCGCAGGACGGCCTCGTAGAACTCCTCCGCCTGCGCCTCGCGGGCCCCCGCGCGCGCCACCTGGGCGTCCGCCGGCCCGGCTCGCCCCGGGGCGGGCTCCCGCAGTCGCTCGGCCAGGTACTCGGCGCAGTATCCGAGCGCCAGCTTGGGCGCCGTCTCGCCGGGCAGTGCCTCGTAGGTGGCGGCGAACTCGCCCTCCGCCCCGTCCACCGCGCCGCGCGTGAGGTGGACCAGCCCCCGGTGCCAGAAGATCCGCCAGTCGTAGTCGTCGCTCCACCCCCTGGCCCGCGCCACCCACTCCTCGGCCCGCGCGGCGTTCCCGGCGTCCAGGTAGGCGCGGCACAGCCACAGCGCCGTCTCCACGGTGCGCAGCGCCGGGTCGTCCCGCGCCCGTTCGGCGATGCGGTCGGGGGTGTCCGCGGCGAGCCCGCCGAGCACGACGGCCGCCGGGTCCGAGGCATCGGGCAGCGGGACCGGCAGCGCCCGGGCCACCGCCCGCGGCTCGGGGGCGCCCACCGGCAGCTCCGGTGCCTCGGTGCCCGGGCGCCCCGTCCACCAGCGGAGCGCCGGGACCGTGCCGAGCGCGGCGCCGAAGACCGCCGCGGTCGGCTCGAACCGGGTGGAGCGCTCGGGGTACGGTTCCCGGCCACCGAGCGCCTGGTCCTCGCGGAGCACCTCCCACAGCTGGCGGGACATCTCGGCCGCGGAACGGAACCGGGCGGCGGGCTCGGGATGGGTGGCCCGGCGGATCAGCGCCTCGAAGGAGCGGGCGGCCAGTCCGGCGGGGCGGGTGGCCCGCTCGGCGAGCACCTTCAGGGTCCGGCCGACGGTGTAGAGGTCGCTGTCGACGTCGAGGCCGCGCCGGTCGCGTTCGCGCTTCGGCGGGGCGTAGCCGTGGGTGTGGACGAGCCCGGAGGACCGGTCGTCGATCCGGCGGATGGCGCCCAGGTCTATGACCTTGATCTCGCGCCCGTAGTGGATGACGTTCTCGGGCTTCATGTCGCAGTAGAGCAGGCCCTGGTCGTGCAGGTACTCCAGGGCGCCGAGGATCTTGCAGCCGTACGTGATGACGTGCCCGAACTCGAAGCCGCGGGCGCCGAACAGCCGCGCCAGCTCCTCCTCGGCGGCGAACCGGATCCAGGCGAGGGACCGGCCGCCGACGTACTCCATCACGATGTAGCCGGTCGGTTCGGCGTCGCCGGGCGCCAGGTGCTGGACGTGGGTGACGATGCGGACGATGTCGCGGTGGTGGAGCGTGGTGAGCGAGCGGCGCTCCTCGACCGCCGCCCGGCGGGCCACGGCGTCGCCGGTGTTGATCAGCCCCTTGAGGACGACGTGCAGGCCGGGCACCCGGGTGTCCTCGGCCAGGTAGACCCAGCCGTGGCCGCCGACCGCGAGGTAGCCGAGCACCTCGTAGTGCCCGGCGACCCGGTCACCGGGTCGCAGCTTCGGCCGGAACGAGTACTCCGTGCCGCACTGCGGGCAGTACCCGTGGTCGGGCGCGGGGCCGCCGTCGTAGGAGACCCCGATGGTGCCGGCGCAGTCGTCGACGCCGCAGCGCCGGCCGCCGGTCGGGGGCCGGGCGACGGTGTCGGCGGCCTCGGAGGGGTCCGGGGAGGGCAGGGCCGGCAGGACGAGGAGCCCGTCGCGGTCCAGTTCGCCGGCGCTCGGGGCGGGTGGGCTCTGCGGGGACGGAGCCGGTGCGGCGGAGCCGTCCGGGGCGGGGGCCGGACGGGGCGGCGAGGGTTCGGGGGCGAGGGCGTGGCGGAAGCAGGTGTCGCAGTACTCGGTGGCCATGATGTGGCCGCCCCGGCAGTCGGGTCTGACGCAGGCTCTGCCGCTCATGCCGGGCACTCCCCGTGCGGCCGTGGGGCGGGCCGCGGCCGTGGGGCGAGCCGCGTCCTTCTCGCCGGACTCGTCCTTCTCGCCGGACTCGTCCTTCTCGCCGGCGGCGTCCTTCTCGCCGTCATCGCGCGTCACCTCCGCCGTGGTCGTCGACGCGCCGGGTGTACGCGTCCACCGCCGCCTCCGCCGCGCCCACGTCGCAGGGCCGGGCCCGGAGCAGGGCGTGGGCCCGGAGGTAGAGGCCGTCCACCGCCGGGTCCTCCTCGCCCTGGAGGGAGTGCTGGTGCAGGACGTGATAGCCGCGCAGCCGCCCGGCGAGTTCGTCGCGCCGGTCGCGCAGCCGGTCGAGCTCCGTGACGGCCCTGGCCAGCCGGCCGGCCACCCGGTCGGCCAGCCGCTCGAACCGGTCGAGGTCGGGAGCACTGCCGGGGGCAGGGGCGGGGTCCCCGGCGTGCTTCCCGTCGTGGTCGCGCTCCCGGTCGTCGTCGTCCGCGCGCAGCAGGGCGGCCAGGGCGGCGTGCGCGGCCACCAGTTCCGAGTCGAGGGGGCGCACACCGTGCGGCACCACGGCCGCGAGGCGTTCGTACAGCCCTCCGGCGCGCGGTCCGGTGATCTCCCGCAGCCGCTCGACGAGCCGCGCGCGACGCTCCCGCGCGGGCCGGGCGAGCAGTCGGTCGCAGGCACGGCGGTGGCAGTCGCCGGCCGTACGGAAGACCAGCAGCAGACGGCTGCCGCCGGCCCGCAACACCTCCAGCAGGTCCAGCAGCTCCGGCGGATCGGCCGCCTCGTCGACGCCGACGACGACCAGGCTGAGGGTCGCCCGGGACGTGCGGATGCGGTCGATCGGGGGGTCCTCCGGGTGCTGCCACAGGCCCATGCGTTCGGCGATCCGCTCGGCGATCTCGGCGGCGGTCGTCCCGCTCGCGTCCACGGCGAGGTCGTGGCCGCCGGCCGAGGGAACGGTGCCGGGCGGGTCGAGGGACGCGCGGTCGATCGAGACCGCGGTCCGCAGCTCCCGGTCGGCGAGGGTGATGGCGCGGCGCAGCGTGGCCGCGCGGGCGGCGTCGCCGGGCCCGACGACGCTGATCTTGACCTGGCTGCCGTCGTCGCGCAGCCAGGCGGCGAGGCGCTGGGCGAACGGCTCGTCGAGCAGGTCCTGCGCGGCGCCGTCGTCGGCCGGGAGCAGCCGCTCGTCGACGGCCGTGAGACCCACGATGTGCGGCTTTAGCCGGGGCAGGTGCCGGGCGATGGTCTCCGCGGGACTCATGAAGGAGAACCGGTTGCCGTGCTGGTCCAGCTGGCCGCTGAGCACCATGCCGATGACCTCGCCGGTGCGGCTGTCGGCGACGCCCGCCCCGCTGCATCCCGGGCTGGCCAGTTCCCCGGGGCTGACCGGGCTCAGCTGCACCTGCCCGTCGCGCCCGCAGCCGCCGACGACGGTGGAGCGGAACCAGATGCCGCCGTTGTGGGCGTAGGGAAAGCCGTACATGCGCACGTCGCGGTTGCGCGCGGACAGCCGGTGCAGCCGTACCGTTTCCTCCACCGGCCGGGGCCGCTCCAGCCGCAGCAGCGCCACGTCCCCGCTGGGGTCGCCGTCGGCGTCCCGCGTTTCCGGCACGAAGGCGGTGCCGTCCACCCGGGCGGGAACCGCGGGCACGCTGTGGTCGGCCGCGCCGACGAACTCCGCGGTGAGCCGGGCCGCCGCGCGGTCCACCACATGCGCGCAGGTGAGCACCTGATCAGGGGTCAGCAGAATGCCGGCCCCCGCGATCTCCCCGTCCGCTCCCCGGATCCGCACCGCCCAGCTCGGCGTCGCCATCGGCGAGGCGGCCGGTTCTCCCCCGCCAGCAGCCATATGGGAACTATACGGGCGTCTGCTCCTGTCGCATACTGCTGCGACAAGGGTGAACGGGCTTTGTGCGGAGGCGAATTGACGAACGAACCGGGTTTCGTGGGACTGGCCGAGGTGATCGGCCGGATCCGGGGCGAACTGGAGGAGGCCCGCGCCGCCGCGGAGGGCCGGGACCTCGGTTTCGCCGTGGAGAACGTGAGCCTGACCTTCACCGTGCAGGTCCACCGCGCGGGCAGTGGCCGCGGCGGCGTCCGGATCGGCGTGGTGACGGCCGAACTGGGCGGCTCCGTCGACCACCAGACCACCCATCAGGTCCAGGTGGACCTGAAACCGGAGCGGGCGGACGGGGAACGGGTGAGGGTGCGCAGACGCTAACTGTATTGGCCCGCAGGGCTGTTCACGAGGTCCGGCGTACGAGCGCCAGGTACATGGCGTCGGTGCCGTGCACATGGGGCCACAGCTGGACGTCGGGGCCCTCGCCGAGGGCGGGGACGCCGGGCAGCAGCGGGCGGGCGTCGAGCAACTCGGTGCCGGGGTGGTGCTTGAGGACGTCCGTGACGACGGCTCGGGTCTCGGCGAGGTGCGGCGAGCAGGTCGCGTACGCGACGACGCCCCCGACGCGCACGGCCTCCAGGGCGCTGCGCAGCAGCCCGCGCTGGAGCGGGGCGAAGCCGTCCAGGTCCTCGGGGCGGCGCCGCCAGCGCGCCTCGGGCCGGCGCCGCAGGGCACCGAGCCCCGTGCACGGCACGTCGACCAGGACCCGGTCGAAGCTCCCGGGCCGCCACGCCGGGCGGGTCCCGTCGGCGGCGATCACCTGGTAGGGGCCGGGATTGCCGTCCAGCGCCCTGGCCACGAGCCCGGCGCGGTGCGGCTGCTTCTCGGAGGCGAGCAGGAAGGCGCCCCGCTCGGCGGCGAGCGCGGCGAGGAGCGCGGCCTTGCCGCCCGGCCCCGCACACCCGTCCAGCCAGCGCCGGTCCGGCCCGTCCAGCGGCGCGTTGGCGAGGGCCAGGGCGACCAGCTGGCTGCCCTCGTCCTGGACACCGGCGCGGCCCTCCCGCACGGCCTGGACGGCCCCGGGTTCCCCGCCCTCGCTCAGCCGCACCGCGTACGGCGACCAACGCCCCGGTACGGCGGCCTCCTCGCCGAGCAGCTCCTCGCGGGTGGCCCGGCCCGGCCGCGCGACGAGGGTGACCTCGGGGCGTTCGTTGTCGGCGGCCAGCAGTTCCTCGATGCCGGTGCGGCCGCCGCCCAGCGAGTCCCACAGCGCGGAGACCACCCAGCGCGGGTGCGAGTGCACGACGGCCAGGTGGTCCTCGGGATCGTCGTCGTAGGGCGGGGCGACCCGCTCCAGCCACCCGTCGAGGTCGTCCCGGGCCACCTTGCGCAGCACGGCGTTGACGAACTTGGCCCGCCCGTCCCCGAGCACGACCCGCGCCAGCTCCACGGAGGCGGAGACGGCGGCGTGGCTCGGGATGCGCGTCCCCAGCAGCTGGTGCGCGCCCAGGCTGAGCACGTCCAGGACCGGCGGATCGACCTCGCGCAGCGGCCGGTCCACGCAGTCCGCGATGATCGCGTCGTACGTCCCCTGCCGGCGCAGCGTCCCGTACACCAGCTCGGTCGCGAGCGCCGCGTCCCGGGCGTCGAAGTTCTCGGGGCCCTCCTTCTCCCGCGCCTTGCGCAGCAGCGGCGGCAGAACGAGGTTGGCGTACGCGTCCCGCTCGTCCACGGCCCGAAGCGCCTCGAAGGCGAGGATGCGGACGGGGTCCTTCTGCGGCCTGCGGTAGGGCTTGCCTGGCTTGCGGGGACGGCGGGGCTGCTCGCTCACGAAAAAGGTGCTCCGGGTGTGGGATGAAGTGCGCTCACCAGCGTACGCCGGGCCGGTGAGCGGTGCGGCGGGGGCGCGGGTCAGTCGCCGACCCGCTCGCCCTCGGTGATCCGCGCCCCGCGCGCCCAGTCCGCGGCCCGCATCGGCTTCTTGCCCTGCGCCTGCACCCACAGCAGCTCGACGGCGTGCGAGCCGGTGCCGACGTACACGTTGTTCTTCCCGGCGGCGAGCTGCCCCGGGGCGAGGTCGGTCCGGTCGGGCAGGGGCACGGCCTGCACGAGCTTGAGCCGCTCGCCGCGGAAGGTGGTCCAGGCGCCGGGGGCCGGGGTGCAGCCCCGCACCACCCGGTCCACGCGCAGCGCCGGGGCGGTCCAGGCGACCCGGGCGTCCTCGACAGTGATCTTCGGGGCGAGGGTGACGCCCTCGTCCGGCTGCGGTACCGCCTTCAGGCTGCCGTCCTCGATGCCGTCCATGGTGGCCGCGAGCAGGCCGGCACCGGCGAAGGCCAGCCGGGTGAGCAGGTCGCCGCTGGTGTCGGTGGGGCGGATGGTCTCGGTGACCGTCCCGTACACCGGGCCGGAGTCCAGGCCCTCCTCGATCAGGAAGGTGGACGCGCCGGTGATCTCGTCGCCCGCCATCAGCGCGTGCTGCACGGGGGCCGCGCCCCGCCAGGCGGGCAGCAGCGAGAAGTGCAGGTTGACCCAGCCGCGGGCGGGCACGTCCAGGGCGACGCGGGGCAGCAGGGCGCCGTAGGCGACGACGGGGCAGCAGTCCGGCGCGATCTCGCGCAGCCGCTCCAGGAAGCCGGGGTCGCGCGGCTTCGCGGGCTTGAGCACCTCGATGCCCGCCTCCTCGGCCCGCTCGGCCACGGGCGAGGCGACCAGTCGGCGCCCGCGCCCGGCCGGCGCGTCGGGCCGCGTGACGACGGCGGCCACCTCGTGACGCCCGGAGGCGATCAGGGCGTCCAGGGCGGGGACGGCGACCTCGGGGGTACCGGCGAAGACGAGCTTCATGGCTGGGACGGGCCTCTCGGGCGGGAACGTGGGCGGGCGACGCACCAGTCTACGAGCCCCGGGATCACGGAAAGCCGCCGACGGCGCGGCACCCCCACGGGAGACCTCAACCTCTCGACCGACGGGAAACGGGTGGTGCGCGGGTGGGAGACCCCCGAGGCCGAAGGCCGAGGGGGCGCACGACGCACCGCCCACGCCCCCACCCGTGACCAAGCCCGCACCCACACGTTGGTCAAGGAAGAGTTGACCGGGCCGCCCGCGCGGCCCGATTCCTTTCAACGCCGGTTCGAGAGGCTTGTTCATGGCCGACCACGCAACCCACGACGCCCAGGCTCGGGCCAGCCTGCACTTGCTGGTGCGGGACATCGAGCGGGTCCGCCGGCAGGTGGACGCACTGCGCACCCTCACCGCCCAGTTGGGCAACGTCTACCGCCCGCGCCGCTCCGGCCCCTCCACGGGCTTCGTCGTCTACGGACGCGCCCCCGCCCCGACGGTCCGTCTCGCGCAGGAACTGCGGGACAGTGTCGAGACCCTGGTCACGGCCGCCGTGGACTTCGACCGTTCGCTCGGCTTCTCGTGGGACGCGGTGGGCTCGGCGCTCGGCGTCACCAAGCAGGCGGTGCACCGGCGCTACGGCTCCCGGCGCGCCGCGGCCCAGACGGCGCCCGCCGCCGAGCCCACCGAGCACACCCCGGAGCCGACGGGCACGCGCCCGGTCAACGCGGACTCGGGGCTCCCCCCGGTGCCCACGGTCCCGGCGGCCCGCTCCATGCCGACCCAGCCGACGTCGGGCAGCCCGTCCCTGCGCGACGAGGCCCGCCCGACCGCCTTCCCCGGCCCGCGCAACGGCTGACCGCCGCCGCCGACCCGCACCGACTGACCCGCACGGGCTGATCCACCCCGACTGACCCGCACCGACTGACCGCACCGGCCGCCCGCACCGGCCGAGCCGCGACCCCACGCCGGCCCTCCGCCGCTCCCCGCCCCCGGGAGACGGAGGGCCGCGGCGTGTACGCCCCTCAGCCGATGTCGGGCGGATCGATCCGCACCCACACCGCCGCGTCGCTCCCGCGTGCCGTCCGCGCCGCCTGGGCGGCCTTCAGCGCACCGGCCAGCGCCGCCCCGCGCCCCGGCGGCACCCGGACCAGCGCACGCTCCCAGTGCTCCCCGGGCGGCGGCCCGCCCACCCGCCGCGGCCGCCCCGGTGCCGTGACCGGCAGCGGCACCGGCCCGAGCACCTCCGCCTCCCGCGGCAGGTCGACCGCGTCGAGGAAGCCGGTCACCGCCTCCGGTGGTCCCGCCACGGCCGCCATCCGCGACACCGGCGGGAAGCCCAGCTCGGCCCGCTCGGCCAGCTCCCGCAGCGCGTGGCCGACGGGGTCCCAGCGCACCAGCGCCTGCACCGGCCGCAGGGTCGGCTCGGCGACCGCGACGACGGTGCCCCCGGCGCTCTGCGGGCGCACCAGGGCCGCGGCGGCCAGCCAGCGCCGCAACGCGTCCTCGCCGGCCCGCAGGTCGGGGCGGCCGAGCATCGCCCAGCCGTCCAGCAGCAGTGCCGCCGCGTAACCGCCCTCGGCCACGGGTTCGGCCCCCGGCGTGCTCACGACCAGCGCCGGGGCCTCGGACACGGTGTCCAGCACGTGCTCCCGCCCGGAGGTGCGCACGGGCACGGCCGGGAAGGCCCGCCCCAGCTCCTCCGCGGTGCGCCGGGCCCCCACGATCTGCGCCCGCAGCCGGAAGGCGCCGCACTCCGGACAGTGCCAGGCGCTCTCCTCGCGCCCGCACCAGCCGCACCGCGGCGCGGACACGGACTCCTGCCCCTCCAGCGGACCCGAGCAGTGCCGGCACCGCGCGGGCGTCCGGCACGCCGCGCAGGCCATCCGCGGGACGTAACCCCGCCGGGGCACCTGCACGAGCACCGGCCCGTGCCGCAGTCCGTCCCTGACGGCCTGCCAGGCGAGGGTGGGCAGCCGGGCGGCGCGGGCGGCCTCGTCCCGGGCCAGGTCCTGGTCCCCCACGGTGCGCACCAGGGGCGCGCTGGCCCGTACCTGCTCCCGCGCGGCGACCAGCGGCCGGGCCCAGCCGGTCTCCACGAGCTGGGCCGCCTCCACGGTGCAGCTCCAGCCGCCCAGCAGGAAGGCGCACCGGTCCTGGGCGGCGCGCAGCAGCAGCACCTCGCGGGCGTGCGGCTGCGGGGCGTGCGGCTCGCTGTGGCTGTCGTCGCCGTCGTCCCACAGGGCGACCAGACCGAGGTCCCGCACCGGCGCGAACATGGCGGCGCGGGTCCCGATCACGGCCCGTACGGCGCCCCGGCGCACCGCGAGCCACTGCGCGTACCGCTTCTCGGGACCGGCGTCGGCGGTGAGCACCGCGTGCCGTCCCTCGCCGAGCAGCGCGGTGAGCGCGGCGTCGGCGCGGGCGACCGCCCGGCCGTCCGGCAGGACCACCAGGGCGCCCCGGCCGGAGGCCAGCGTCGCCGCGACGGCCCGCGCGAGCTCCTCGGTCCACTGCGGACCCGGCAGCGCGTTCCACACCGCGCGCGGCGCGCCCCCGGACGCGAGGGCCGCCACGAACGCCGCCCCCTGCTCGTACCGCGCCCACGATCCCGGCTCGGGGACCGGCGGTGCGGGCAGCGGCTGCGGCGAGGCCCGTTTCTCGGCGCGCGCGTTGCGCGGGGGTACGGCGAGCTGGAGGACGTCCGCGACGCTGCCCGCGTACCGGTCGGCGACCGCCCGGACGAGACCGAGCAGCTCCTCGTCGAGGACCCGCTCGGGCGAGACGACCTGGGCGAGCGCGGCCAGCGGCCCCGGGTAGTCGGACTCGGCGAGCCGCTCGACGAGGAAGCCGTCGATGAGACCGCCGCCCTCGCGCCGCCCGTCCCGCACCCGGTGCCGTCCGGCGCCGAAGCGCACCCGCACCCGCACACCGGGTTGGGCGTCGGCGTCCAGCTCCTCGGGCACGGCGTAGTCGAAATACCGGTCGAGGTGGAGCACGCCCTTGTCGACCAGGACCCTGGCGACCGGCAGCTCCTTGGCGAGCGCGGCCCCGCGCCAGGTGCGCGGCTTGGCCCGCGGGGTCTTCGCCTCGCGCACGGTCTCCCGGATGAGCGCGAGCTGCTCGGGCGGCGCGCCGTGCGCGTCGCCCTGCTCCGGTCCGTTCTCGCTGCTCACGCCTGCATTCTCGCAAAGACCACTGACAGCACGGCCAGGGCCGGAGCATGCGGCGAAGCCCGGCGCCCCCGAGGGGACACCGGGCCTCGTCACCTACCCGTCGGGCGCACCCGCGCCCGGGTGCTTACAGGCCCGCCGCCTCGCGCAGCGCGTCCACGCGGTCGGTGCGCTCCCAGGTGAAGTCGGGCAGCTCACGGCCGAAGTGCCCGTACGCCGCGGTCTGGGCGTAGATCGGGCGCAGCAGGTCGAGGTCGCGGATGATGGCGGCCGGGCGCAGGTCGAAGACCTCGTCGATCGCCTTCTCGATCTTCTCGGGCTCGACCTTGGCGGTGCCGAAGGTCTCCACGAACAGACCGACCGGCTCGGCCTTGCCGATGGCGTAGGCGACCTGGACCTCGCAGCGCGCGGCGAGACCCGCGGCCACGACGTTCTTGGCGACCCAGCGCATCGCGTACGCCGCGGAGCGGTCGACCTTCGACGGGTCCTTGCCGGAGAAGGCGCCGCCGCCGTGCCGGGCCATGCCGCCGTAGGTGTCGATGATGATCTTGCGGCCGGTCAGACCGGCGTCACCCATCGGGCCGCCGATCTCGAAACGGCCGGTCGGGTTGACCAGGAGACGGTAGTTCTCCGTGTCGATCTTGATGCCGTCCTCCAGGAGCGCCTTCAGCTCCGGCTCGACGACGAACTCCTTGATGTCCGGGGCCAGCAGCGACTCCAGGTCGATGTCGCTGGCGTGCTGGGACGAGACGACGACCGTGTCCAGGCGGACCGCCTTGTCGCCGTCGTACTCGATGGTGACCTGGGTCTTTCCGTCCGGGCGCAGGTAGGGGATGGTGCCGTTCTTGCGGACCTCGGACAGGCGCTTGGACAGGCGGTGCGCCAGGAAGACCGGCAGCGGCATCAGCGTCGGCGTCTCGTCGGACGCGTAGCCGAACATCAGGCCCTGGTCGCCGGCGCCCTGGCGGTCCAGCTCGTCCTCGTCGCCCTCGACGCGGTTCTCGTACGCCGTGTCCACACCCTGGGCGATGTCCGGGGACTGGGCGCCGATGGAGACCGAGACGCCGCAGGAAGCGCCGTCGAAGCCCTTCTTCGAGGAGTCGTAACCGATCTCCAGGATCTTGCCGCGGACCAGGTTGGCGATGTCCGCGTAGGCCTTAGTGGTGACCTCGCCGGCCACGTGCACCAGACCGGTGGTGATCAGGGTTTCGACAGCGACCCGAGAGGTCGGGTCCTCACGCAGAAGCGCGTCGAGAATCGTGTCGCTGATCTGGTCAGCGATCTTGTCGGGGTGACCTTCGGTCACGGACTCCGAAGTGAACAGGCGACGGGACACAACGCTCCCTGGGGTTGCAGCGGCTGCTGGCTGATCATTTGTGGACGGCACGGGGAGCTGCACCCGGCGACGTCCGAGAACAGTTTATCGGTCGCACTCTGCCGCGGGCCCACCTGTCTCAGCTCTCGGGAGGGCTGTGACCTGCGGCACGGGCATTCTGCCCAGAAGGAAGCGTCCTTGGCCAGGGGCGCCACGCTCGAATGCGCCGTCTTCGAGGCTCCTTCGAGCAAATGGGTCATTCACTCCAGCCGCCGGGCGACGAGGTCCCAGACCGTGTCGGCCAGGGCTTCCTTCGGGCCGTGGGCGACCGGCGTCTCGCTGCCGTCGGCGCCCAGGACCACCGCCTCGTTCTCCTCGGAACCGAAGGTCTTGCGCTCCCCCACCTCGTTCACCACGAGAAAGTCGCAGCCCTTGCGCTTCAGCTTGGCCCGGCCGTTGGCCAGGACGTCGTCGGTCTCGGCGGCGAAGCCGACGATCACCTGCCCGGAGCGGGCCCGGGCCGCGGAGACCTCCGCGAGGATGTCCGGATTACGCACCAGGGTGATCGGCTCGGGCTCCCGGTCGTCCTTCTTCTTGATCTTCCCGGTGGCGTATGTCGCCGGACGGAAGTCGGCCACCGCCGCGGCCATGACGACGGCGTCGGCGTCCGCCACGGCGCGCAGCATCGCCTCGCGCAGCTCCACCGCCGTGCCGACCGGCACCACGTCCACGCCGGCCGGGTCGGGCATCGACGTGTTCGCCGCGACGAGCGTGACGCGGGCGCCGCGGGCGGCCGCGGTGCGGGCGAGGGCGTAGCCCTGCTTGCCGGAGGAGCGGTTGCCGAGAAAGCGGACCGGGTCGAGGGGCTCCCGGGTGCCGCCGGCGCTGACCACGACGTGCCGTCCGGCGAGGTCGGGCTCGCGCACCCCGCGGGCGAGGGCCCGGCGGCAGACCTCGAAGATCTCGCCCGGGTCGGGCAGCCGGCCCTTGCCGGTGTCGACGCCGGTGAGGCGGCCGACGGCGGGCTCGATGACGACGGCGCCGCGGCGGCGCAGCGTCGCCACGTTCTCCTGGGTGGCCGGGTGCTCCCACATCTCGGTGTGCATGGCGGGGGCGAAGACGACCGGGCAGCGGGCCGTGAGCAGGGTGTTGGTGAGCAGGTCGTCGGCCAGGCCGTGGGCCGCCCTGGCGAGCGTGTCGGCGGTGGCCGGGGCGACGACGACCAGGTCGGCGTGCTGGCCGATGCGCACGTGCGGGACCTCGTGGACGTCGTCCCACACCTCGGTCGACACGGGGTTGCCGGACAGGGCGGACCAGGTGGCGGCGCCGACGAAGTGCAGTGCGGAGGCGGTGGGGACGACCCGGACCTCGTGCCCGGACTCGGTGAGTCTGCGCAGCAGCTCACAGGCCTTGTACGCGGCGATGCCGCCGCTGACCCCCAGAACGACCTTGGGCTTGTCCACCGTCTCTCCCCGGTTCGGATGCCGCGCTCGGACCGCGCGTATTGACCCATCACACACCACAGGCCCGGCAGTCGGGCTGCCGGGCCTGTGGATAAGTCAGCGTCAGGCTGAAGATATGACCGCCGATGCTGCTGGTACCGCCGATGCTGCTGCTACTGCGCCGGGCCTTCGATGGCCTCGGAGGTCAGCAGCCCCGCGTTGATCTCGCGCAGGGCGATCGAGAGCGGCTTCTCGTGGACGTGGGTGTCGACGAGCGGACCGACGTACTCGAGGAGGCCCTCGCCGAGCTGCGAGTAGTACGCGTTGATCTGGCGGGCCCGCTTGGCCGCGTAGATCACGAGGCTGTACTTCGAGTCCGTGGCCTCGAGGAGCTCGTCGATCGGCGGGTTGATGATGCCCTCGGGCGCGGAGATGGAAGAGGACACGCTCTACCTTCCGATGGATGGGAAAGATTCAGTCGGGATGACCAGGACGACCACAGGGTGATCAGTGGCGATCACACGACGTTCGTCAAGGCTAGCAGCTCGCGGGCCACGTCCTCGACCGAGGTGTTCACCAGGGTCTGGTCGAACTCCGGCTCGGCCGCCAGCTCGACCTTGGCCGCGGTGAGGCGGCGCTCGATCACCTCGGGCGGTTCGGTGCCCCGGCCGGTGAGCCTGCGCACCAGCTCGTCCCAGGAGGGCGGGGCCAGGAACACCAGCCGGGCCTCGGGCATGGTCTCGCGGACCTGCCGCGCGCCCTGGAGGTCGATCTCCAGGAGGACCGGCTCACCGGCCTCCAGGCGCTCCAGCACGGCCGTGCGCGGCGTGCCGTAGCGGTTGCCGGCGAACTCGGCCCACTCCAGCAGCTCGCCGTTGGCGATCAGCTTGTCCATCTCCTCGTCGCTGACGAAGAAGTAGTGGACACCGTGCTGCTCGCCGGGGCGGGGGCTGCGGGTCGTCGCCGAGACCGACAGCCATACCTCGGGGTGTTCCTTGCGCATATGGGCGACGACCGTGCTCTTGCCGACCCCCGAGGGGCCGGAGAGCACGGTCAGCCGCGGACGTGCGTCCGGGGGTACGGGGGACGTCCCCCGGGGTGTTGCAGCCATGCAGCGATTATTCCAGCAATCCCGGAGTGGTCCGGACTCAGCTGCCGGTGCTGCCGAACTCGCGCTCCAGGGACGCGATCTGGTTGGAACCGAGGCCGCGCACGCGGCGGCTCTCGGAGATGCCCAGTCGCTCCATGATCTGCTTGGCGCGGACTTTGCCCACGCCCGGCAGGGACTCGAGGAGGGCGGAGACCTTCATCTTGCCGATGACGTCGTTCTCCTGACCCTGCTTGATGACCTCGTGGAGGGAGGCGCCGGAGTGCTTGAGTCGATTCTTGACCTCGGCCCGCTCCCGGCGAGCCGCGGCGGCCTTTTCGAGCGCGGCTGCGCGCTGTTCAGGGGTAAGGGGCGGAAGAGCCACGCCTACGTCACCTCGGATGTCGAACTGTCGGATACGGACCGGTGAGGAACCTAGTCGCCCCTCACCTGGTGAGCCGCGAGCAACACGCTTGCCCGTTGACTCTCGACGGAGACTAGCGGTCAAGTCCGCCAGAGTCAGCGAGAACAGCGGAAAAGTCCTGGTCAGCCTCCGTCAGGCCGGACATTTAGGACATACTCCCTCTGATTTGAGGATGTATCCAGAGTCAGGACGCCGTGACCGCGGTCCGGATCTCCTCCGCGAAACGGTCCGCGGCCCTCCGCAACGCGGCCACCTCGGGTCCGTGACGAAGAACACCCCGGCTGACGTTCGGCACCACGTCGCGCAGCGCCGCACCGAACACGCGCGGCAGGTCCGCGGGCGCGGCCCCCTGGGCACCGATGCCCGGCGCCAGCAGCGGACCGTTGATGCCCAGGTCGTAGGAGGACAGGTCGCCGAGCGTGGCACCGACCACCGCGCCGAAGGAGCCCAGCGGCTCCTCCCCCGCGTTCTCGGCTGCCAGGTGCGCCAGCATCGTCTCCCCGACGCTGCGCCCGTCGCCGCGGACCGCGTGCTGGACCTCGCCGCCCTCCGGGTTGGAGGTCAGCGCCAGCACGAACAGGCCCGTGCCGCTCTCGCGCGCCAGGTCGACGGCCGGCTTCAGGGAGCCGTAGCCGAGGTAGGGGGAGACGGTCAGCGCGTCCGAGAACAGCGGGGCGTCCTTGTGCAGAAACGACTCGGCGTAGGCGGCCATGGTCGAGCCGATGTCGCCGCGCTTGGCGTCCATGACGACCAGCGCGCCCGCCGCGCGGGCCTCCTGGACCGACTTCTCCAGCACGGCGACACCGCGCGAACCGAAGCGCTCGAAGAAGGCGCTCTGCGGCTTGAGGACGGCGACCCGGTCGGCCATCGCCTCCACGACGGTGCGGCTGAAGCGCTCGAGGCCGGCCACGTCGTCGTTCAGACCCCACTCGGCGAGCAGGGAGGCGTGCGGGTCGATGCCGACGCACAGCGGACCGCGTTCGTCCATCGCGCGGCGCAGCCGGGCGCCGAAGGGCTCCATCACCGTCATGCGTGCTTCCTCACGTCGGCGCCGACCGCGTCGGCGAGGGTGGCGTACGGGCTCTGCCGCAGGCGCGCGGCGAGCCCCTTGTGAATGGCTCGGCCCCAGAAGGGCCCTTCGTAGATGAACGCGCTGTAGCCCTGGACCAGCGTGGCACCGGCCAGGATGCGCTCCCAGGCGTCCTCGGCGGTCTCGACGCCGCCGACGCCCACCAGGGTGATCCGGTCGCCCACGCGCGCGTAGAGGCGGCGCAGCACCTCCAGGGAGCGTGCCTTGAGGGGGGCGCCGGACAGTCCGCCGGTCTCCCCGACGAGGGCGGGCGGGGAGGTCAGGCCGAGGCCCTCGCGGGCGATGGTGGTGTTGGTGGCGATGATGCCGTCCAGGCCCAGCTCCACCGCCAGGTCGGCGACCGCGTCCACGTCCTCGTCGGCGAGGTCCGGCGCGATCTTGACCAGCAGCGGGACCCGCCGGGCGGTCACCGCGCGGTCGGCGGCCTCGCGGACCGCGCTCAGCAGCGGGCGCAGCGCCTCGGTGGCCTGGAGGTTGCGCAGGCCGGGCGTGTTGGGCGAGGAGACGTTGACGACCAGGTAGTCGGCGTGCGGGGCCAGCCGCTCGGCGGACTTCACGTAGTCGCCGACGGCCTCCTCCTCCGGGACGACCTTCGTCTTGCCGATGTTGACGCCGACGACGGTCCTGAAGACGGGCGTACGGGAGGCCAGCCGGGCCGCGACGGCCAGTGAGCCGTCGTTGTTGAAGCCCATGCGGTTGATCAGCGCCCGGTCGCCCACCAGCCGGAACAGCCGCTTCTTGGGGTTGCCGGGCTGCGGCTCGCCGGTGACGGTGCCGATCTCGACGTGGTCGAAGCCGAGCATCGCCATGCCGTCGATCGCGACCGCGTTCTTGTCGAAGCCGGCGGCGAGCCCGAAGGGGCCGTGCATGCGCAGCCCGAGGGCCTCGGTGCGCAGTTCCTTGAAGCGGGGCGCGAGCGCGGCGGCGACGAAGGTGCGCAGCACGGGGACGCGGACGGCGAGACGGATCCAGCGGAAGGCCAGGTGGTGGGCCCGCTCCGGGTCCAGGCGGGCGAAGAAGAGCTGGAAGAAGATCTTGTACATATGTCCTCGCAGGGCCTCGTGAGGGCCTCATGAAGAGGGGGACACCGTTTCCGGTGTCCCCCTCGGGGCTGCTAGTCGCGGGCCGCGATCAGGAATTCGGCGTGTTCCTGAAGGGAGCGCACTCCCACGTCGCCGTGGTTGAGGGCGTCGATGCCCTGCACCGCCGCCGCCAGCGCCTGGACCGTGGTCAGGCAGGGCACGGACCGGGCCACGGCCGCCGTACGGATGTCGTAGCCGTCGAGGCGGCCGCCGGTGCCGTACGGGGTGTTGACGATGAGGTCGACCTCGCCGTCGTGGATCAGCTGGACGATGGTCTTCTCGCCGTTCGGGCCGGTGCCCTCGGACTGCTTGCGCACGACGGTGGCGTTGATGCCGTTGCGCTTGAGGACCTCGGCGGTGCCGGAGGTGGCCATCAGCTCGAAGCCGTGGGCGACCAGCTCACGCGCCGGGAAGATCATCGAGCGCTTGTCGCGGTTGGCGACCGAGATGAAGGCGCGGCCCTTGGTCGGCAGCGGCCCGTACGCGCCCGCCTGGGACTTGGCGTACGCCGTGCCGAAGACGGAGTCGATGCCCATGACCTCGCCGGTGGAGCGCATCTCCGGGCCCAGCACCGTGTCGACGCCGCGGCCGTGGATGTCCCGGAAGCGGGACCACGGCATCACGGCCTCCTTGACGGAGATCGGCGCGTCCAGCGGGAGGGTGCCGCCGTCGCCGTTGGCCGGGAGGAGGCCCTCGGCGCGCAGTTCGGCGATGGTCGCGCCCAGCGAGATGCGGGCGGCGGCCTTGGCCAGCGGCACCGCCGTCGCCTTCGAGGTGAAGGGGACGGTGCGCGAGGCACGCGGGTTGGCCTCCAGGACGTAGAGGATGTCCCCGGCCAGCGCGAACTGGATGTTGATCAGGCCGCGCACGCCGACGCCCTTGGCGATGCCCTCGGTGGAGGCGCGCAGCCGCTTGATGTCGAAGCCGCCGAGCGTGATCGGGGGCAGGGCGCACGCCGAGTCGCCGGAGTGGATGCCGGCCTCCTCGATGTGCTCCATGACGCCGCCGAGGTACAGCTCCTCACCGTCGTACAGGGCGTCCACGTCGATCTCGATCGCGTCGTCCAGGAAGCGGTCGACCAGGACCGGCCGGGACGGGCTGATCTCGGTCGACTCGGCGATGTACGCCTCCAGCCGGGCCTCGTCGTAGACGATCTCCATGCCGCGTCCGCCGAGGACGTAGGAGGGCCGCACCAGGACCGGGTAGCCGATCTCGTCGGCGATGGCCTTGGCCCCGGCGAAGGTGGTGGCGGTGCCGTGCTTGGGGGCCGGCAGCCCGGCCTGCGCCAGGACCTGCCCGAAGGCGCCGCGGTCCTCGGCGGCGTGGATGGCCTCGGGCGAGGTGCCGACGACCGGCACGCCGTTGTCCTTGAGCGCCTGGGCGAGGCCCAGCGGGGTCTGGCCGCCGAGCTGGACGACCACGCCCGCGACCGGGCCCGCCTGCTGCTCGGCGTGGACGATCTCCAGGACGTCCTCCAGGGTGAGCGGCTCGAAGTACAGCCGGTCGGAGGTGTCGTAGTCGGTGGAGACGGTCTCCGGGTTGCAGTTGACCATCACGGTCTCGTACCCGGCGTCGGAGAGCGCGAAGGAGGCGTGGACGCAGGAGTAGTCGAACTCGATGCCCTGGCCGATGCGGTTCGGGCCGGAGCCCAGGATGATGACGGCCGGCTTCTCGCGCGGCGCGACCTCGCTCTCCTCGTCGTAGGAGGAGTAGAAGTACGGCGTCCGGGCGGCGAACTCGGCGGCGCAGGTGTCGACCGTCTTGTAGACCGGGCGGATGCCGAGCGCGTGGCGGACCTCGCGGACGACGTCCTCGCGCAGCCCGCGGATCTCGCCGAGCTGCTGGTCGGAGAAGCCGTGCCGCTTGGCCTCCGCGAGCAGGTCGCTCGTCAGCTCGGGCGCGGCGGCCAGCTCGTCGGCGATCTCCTTGATCAGGAAGAGCTGGTCGACGAACCAGGGGTCGATCTTCGTGTACGCGAAGACCTCCTCGGGCGTGGCGCCGGCGCGGATGGCCTGCATGACGGCGTTGATCCGGCCGTCGGTGGGCCGGACGGCCTCTTCGAGCAGCGCCTTCTTGTCGCCGGGGTCGCCGACGAAGGTGAACTGGCTGCCCTTCTTCTCCAGCGAGCGCAGCGCCTTCTGGAACGCCTCGGTGAAGTTGCGGCCGATGGCCATGGCCTCGCCGACCGACTTCATGGTGGTGGTGAGGGTGGAGTCGGCGCTCGGGAACTTCTCGAAGGCGAAGCGCGGGGCCTTGACGACCACGTAGTCGAGCGTCGGCTCGAAGGAGGCCGGGGTCTCCTGCGTGATGTCGTTGGGGATCTCGTCCAGCGTGTAGCCCACGGCCAGCTTGGCGGCGATCTTGGCGATGGGGAAGCCGGTCGCCTTGGAGGCCAGCGCGGAGGAACGGGACACGCGCGGGTTCATCTCGATCACGATGACGCGGCCGTCGGCCGGGTTCACCGCGAACTGGATGTTGCAGCCGCCGGTGTCGACGCCGACCTCGCGGATGATCGCGATGCCGACGTCGCGCAGGGTCTGGTACTCGCGGTCGGTGAGCGTCATGGCGGGCGCCACGGTGATCGAGTCGCCGGTGTGCACGCCCATGGGGTCGAAGTTCTCGATGGAGCAGACGACCACGACGTTGTCGTTCTTGTCGCGCATCAGCTCCAGCTCGTACTCCTTCCAGCCGAGGATGGACTCCTCCAGGAGCACCTCGGTGGTCGGCGAGAGGGTGAGGCCCTGCCCGGCGATGCGGCGCAGCTCCTCCTCGTCGTGGGCGAAGCCGGAGCCGGCGCCGCCCATGGTGAAGGAGGGGCGGACGACGACGGGGTAGCCGCCGAGCGCGTCGACGCCCTTGAGGACGTCGTCCATGGAGTGGCAGATGTAGGACCGGGCGGACTCGCCGTGGCCGATCTTCTTGCGGACCTCCTCGACGACCTCCTTGAACAGGTCGCGGTCCTCGCCCTTGTTGATGGCCTCGACGTTGGCTCCGATCAGTTCGACACCGTACTTCTCCAGGACGCCGTTGCCGTGCAGCGAGATGGCGGTGTTCAACGCGGTCTGGCCGCCCAGGGTGGGCAGCAGCGCGTCGGGGCGCTCCTTGGCGATGATCTTCTCGACGAACTCGGGCGTGATCGGCTCGACGTAGGTGGCGTCGGCGATCTCCGGGTCGGTCATGATCGTCGCCGGGTTGGAGTTCACCAGGATGACGCGCAGGCCCTCAGCCTTGAGCACGCGGCACGCCTGGGTGCCGGAGTAGTCGAACTCGGCGGCCTGGCCGATGACGATCGGGCCGGAGCCGATGACCAGGACGGACTGGATATCGGTGCGCTTAGGCACGCTGGCCCTCCATCAGGGAAACGAAGCGGTCGAACAGGTACGCGGCGTCGTGCGGGCCGGCGGCCGCTTCGGGGTGGTACTGGACGCTGAAGGCCGGCCGGTCGAGGAGCTGGAGCCCCTCCACCACGTTGTCGTTGAGGCAGACGTGGGAGACCTCGGCGCGGCCGTAGGGGGTCTCGGAGACCTGGTCGAGCGGGGCGTCCACGGCGAAGCCGTGGTTGTGCGCGGTGACCTCGACCTTGCCGGTCGTACGGTCCTGCACGGGCTGGTTGATGCCGCGGTGGCCGTACTTCAGCTTGAAGGTGCCGAAGCCGAGCGCGCGGCCCAGGATCTGGTTGCCGAAGCAGATGCCGAAGAGCGGGGTGCCGCGCTCCAGGACGCCCCGCATGACGGAGACCGGGTGGTCGGCGGTGGACGGGTCGCCGGGGCCGTTGGAGAAGAACACGCCGTCCGGGTTGACGGCGTAGACGTCCTCGACGGTGGCGGTGGCGGGCAGGACGTGCACCTCGATGCCGCGCTCGGCCATGCGGTGCGGGGTCATGCCCTTGATGCCGAGGTCGACGGCGGCGACGGTGAACTTCTTGTCACCGATCGCCGGGACGACGTACGCCTCGGTGGTGGCGACCTCGGCGGAGAGGTCCGCGCCGCTCATCTCGGGGGCCTGGCGGACCTCGGTGAGCATGGTGCCCTCGTCGGGCAGCGCCTGGCCGGAGAAAATGCCGACGCGCATGGCGCCGCGCTCGCGCAGGTGCCGGGTGAGGGCGCGGGTGTCGATGCCGGAGATGCCGACGACGCCCTGGGCGGCCAGCTCGTCGTCCAGCGTGCGCGTCGAACGCCAGCTGGAGGGCACCCGGGCGGGGTCCCGGACGACGTAGCCGGAGACCCAGATCTTCTTGGACTCCATGTCCTCGTCGTTGATCCCGGTGTTCCCGACGTGTGGGGCGGTCATGACGACCACCTGGCGGTGGTACGACGGGTCGGTGAGGGTCTCCTGGTAGCCGGTCATGCCGGTGGAGAACACGGCTTCGCCGAAGGTGGCCCCCACGGCCCCGTAGGCACGGCCGCGGAAGATCCGGCCGTCCTCCAGGACGAGTACGGCGGGAGTCCGGTGGGCTCCCCTGCTGGAGGTCGTCATCGTGCGCCTTCCGTTTCCGTCTTGTTGATCATGTCGTTCAGGGTGTCGACCCACTCGTTGTGCTCGGCCGCGTGGTCGGAGCGGAAGCCGGAGTCGATCAGCTTGTCGCCGTGGGCCCAGGTGACGACCAGCAGGCCGCCCTCGGTGAGGACCTTGCCGGCGATGCCCTTGTCGAGCCGGGCCTCGCGCAGCGCGGCGACGGGGACGAAGAAGTCGGCGGCGCCGGGGCGTACGACGTCCAGTCCCGCGTCCGTCAGGGTCAGCTCGACCCGGCTGCGGGTGCCCAGGCCGTGCGCGACGATGCGGTCCAGCCACTGTCCGGCGGTAGTGGAGCCGTGGTAGCGGCCGCTGAGCACCAGTCTCGCCGCACCCGGGTCGTCCGGCGCGCTGGGCAGTTCGGGGAGGTCGCCCTGGAGCGTGCCGCGCCACTTCCAGCCCTCGCGCATCAGCCAGTAGACGAGCGCGACGAAGAGGCCGAGGCCGACGACCCAGCCGACCCGGGCGGCCCAGTCGGTCACTTCCGCCGATTCCTTCTCGGCGGCCAGCAGGATTACCGGTGCTACAGATGTCACGTGAGCTTCCCGTCGACGAGCGTGGCCTTGCCCCGCAGCCATGTGTGCGTGACACGGCCCGGCAGCTCACGCCCCTCGTAGGGGGTGTTGCGACTGCGCGAGGCGAAGCCCGCGGGGTCCACCGGACCACGGTATTCCGTGTCGACGAGGGTGAGGTTGGCGGGCTCACCAGCCGAGACGGGACGGCCGTGTCCGGTGGCCTGTCCGATCCTGGCGGGCTTGACGGACATCCGGTCGGCGACGCCGGCCCAGTCCAGCAGGCCCGTGTCCACCATGGTCGCCTGCACCACCGACAGCGCGGTCTCCAGGCCCACCATCCCCATGGCGGCGGCCGCCCACTCGCAGTCCTTGTCCTCGTGCGGGTGCGGGGCGTGGTCGGTGGCGACGATGTCGATCGTGCCGTCCGCCAGGGCCTCGCGCAGGGCCATGACGTCGCGCACGGTGCGCAGCGGCGGGTTGACCTTGTAGACCGGGTTGTACGACCGGACCAGCTCGTCGGTGAGGAGGAGGTGGTGCGGGGTGACCTCGGCGGTGACGTCGATGCCGCGGGACTTGGCCCAGCGGACGATCTCGACGGACCCGGCGGTCGACAGGTGGCAGATGTGGACGCGGGAGCCGACGTGCTCGGCGAGCAGCACGTCCCGGGCGATGATCGACTCCTCGGCGACGGCGGGCCAGCCGCCGAGGCCCAGCTCGGCGGAGACGACGCCCTCGTTCATCTGGGCGCCCTCGGTGAGCCGGGGCTCCTGGGCGTGCTGGGCGACGACGCCGCCGAAGGCCTTCACGTACTCCAGGGCGCGGCGCATGATCACGGCGTCGTGGACGCACTTGCCGTCGTCGGAGAAGACGGTGACGCCGGCCGCGGACTCGTGCATGGCGCCCAGCTCGGCGAGTTTGGCGCCCTCCAGGCCGACGGTGACGGCGCCGATGGGCTGCACGTCGCAGTAGCCGGACTCCTGGCCGAGCCGCCAGACCTGCTCGACGACGCCGGCGGTGTCGGCGACCGGGAAGGTGTTGGCCATGGCGAAGACGTTGGTGTAGCCGCCGCTGGCGGCCGCGCGGGTGCCGGTGAGGACGGTCTCGGAGTCCTCGCGGCCGGGCTCGCGCAGATGGGTGTGCAGGTCGACCAGGCCGGGCAGCAGCACCTTGCCGTCCGCCTCGACCACTTCCGCGCCCTCGGCGGACAGGTTCGGGCCGACCGCCTCGACGACGGTGCCGTCGATCAGCACGTCCTGCGGCTCGCCGCCGAGCACCTTCGCACCGCGGATCAGGGTCTTGCTCATCTTTCTTACTTCTCCTCGGTGGGGCGGGCGTGGGACACGGCGGGCTCGTTGCCGCCGAGCAGCAGGTAGAGGACGGCCATCCGGATGGAGACCCCGTTGGTGACCTGCTCGACGACGGTGCAGCGGTCGGAGTCGGCGACCTCGGCGGTGATCTCCATGCCGCGCACCATCGGGCCGGGGTGCATCACGATCGCGTGCTCGGGCATCTTCGCCATGCGGTCGCCGTCGAGGCCGTAGCGGCGGGAGTACTCGCGCTCGGTGGGGAAGAACGCGGCGTTCATCCGCTCGCGCTGCACGCGCAGCAGCATCACCGCGTCGGACTTGGGAAGCGTGGAGTCGAGGTCGTAGGAGACCTCGCAGGGCCAGGTCTCGACGCCGACGGGCAGCAGGGTGGGCGGGGCGACGAGGGTGACCTCGGCGCCGAGGGTGTGCAGCAGGTCGACGTTGGAGCGGGCGACGCGGCTGTGCAGGATGTCGCCGACGAGCGTGATCCGGCGGCCGTTCAGGTCCTTGCCGAGCCCGGCGTCGCGGCCGACCAGGCGGCGGCGCATGGTGAAGGCGTCGAGCAGGGCCTGGGTGGGGTGCTGGTGGGTGCCGTCCCCGGCGTTGACCACGGCGGCGTCGATCCAGCCGGAGGTGGCCAGGCGGTAGGGGGCGCCGGACGCGCTGTGCCGGATGACGACGGCGTCGACGCCCATCGCCTCCAGGGTCTGGGCGGTGTCCTTGAGGGACTCGCCCTTGGAGACGCTGGAGCCCTTGGCGGTGAAGTTGATGACGTCCGCGGACAGCCGCTTCTCGGCGGCCTCGAACGAGATCCGGGTCCGGGTGGAGTCCTCGAAGAAGAGGTTCACGACGGTACGGCCGCGCAGGGTGGGCAGTTTCTTGATCGGCCGGTCCGCGACCCGGGCCATCTCCTCGGCGGTGTCGAGGATCAGGACGGCGTCGTCGCGGGTGAGGTCGGCGGCCGAGATGAGATGACGCTGCATCTGTCAGGCTCCGTAGGGCGAGTCATGCGGAAGAGCGGGATAATTCGGGCGGCCGGGCGCGTGCGGGGGCGCGCCGAGCAGGCGTACGGCACGGGTGGGCGCGTACGCGGGGTGCTAGGGGTGGGCGCCCGGGGCGTCCGGCTTGGCACCGAGCAGCACGGTGTCGCGACCGTCCTCCTCGGCGAGCTGGACCTTGACCGTCTCCCGCAGTGACGTCGGGAGGTTCTTGCCGACGTAGTCGGCGCGGATGGGCAGTTCGCGGTGTCCGCGGTCGACGAGGACGGCGAGCTGCACCGCGCGCGGGCGGCCGATGTCGTTCAGCGCGTCGAGGGCGGCGCGGATGGTGCGGCCGGAGAAGAGCACGTCGTCGACGAGGACGACGAGGCGGCCGTCGATGCCGTCACCGGGGATCTCGGTGCGGGCCAGGGCGCGCGGCGGGTGCATGCGCAGGTCGTCGCGGTACATGGTGATGTCGAGCGAGCCGACCGGCATCTTGCGCTCGGTGATCTGCTCCAGCTTGTCGGCGAGCCGCCGGGCGAGGAAGACGCCGCGGGTCGGGATGCCGAGGAGCACCACGTCGTCGGCGCCCTTGGCGCGTTCGACGATCTCGTGGGCGATGCGGGTCAGTACCCGCGCGATGTCGGGCCCTTCGAGAACGGGCCGGGCATCCTGCTGCTTGTCCATACGAAACGGACCCCCTTCTCCGCCTCACGGGACGGATCTTAAAGGACGTCGGATATGCGCCACCTACGGTAGCAGGCCCACAGAACATCTCCGCAGGCCCCCCTGACACTCCCCCGTCACTCTTCTGCCGCACACCGACCACCCGCTCGGCCCAATGGATGGCGAATAGCACGGAAGAGTCGGTGCGGACCATTCGGCTTGACGCAGGAGAGTAACGCTGCGTAACCTCACAGTGAGTTACCAGCCGCGCGGCCGACAACACAGCCTGCCGCGTCGACACCTTGTCCGGGGAGCCATATGTCCAGCGAATACGCCAAACAGCTCGGGGCCAAGCTCCGGGCCATCCGCACCCAGCAGGGCCTTTCCCTCCACGGTGTCGAGGAGAAGTCCCAGGGCCGCTGGAAGGCCGTCGTGGTCGGTTCGTACGAGCGCGGCGACCGTGCCGTGACCGTGCAGCGCCTCGCCGAGCTGGCGGACTTCTACGGCGTCCCCGTGCAGGAGCTGCTGCCGGGCACCACCCCGGGCGGCGCCGCCGAGCCGCCGCCGAAGCTGGTCCTGGACCTGGAGCGGCTGGCCACCGTGCCGGCCGAGAAGGCGGGCCCGCTCCAGCGGTACGCGGCCACGATCCAGTCGCAGCGCGGTGACTACAACGGCAAGGTGCTCTCGATCCGCCAGGACGACCTGCGCACACTCGCCGTCATCTACGACCAGTCGCCCTCGGTCCTCACCGAGCAGCTGATCAGCTGGGGCGTCCTGGACGCGGACGCGCGTCGCGCGGTGGCGTCCCACGACGAACTCTGAGCCCCCACCGCCTCAGCAGAAACGTGCCGCCGGGGTGGCCGGAACCGTTCGTTCGGTTCCGGCCACCCCGGCGGTTTCTTGCGTGGGTGCGGCGCGGGCACGCCTCGTGGAGCTATTCCCGCCGCAGCGAGGGCTTGAGGTCCTTCAGCCGGCCCAGCAGGCCGTTGATGAACGCGGGCGACTCGTCGGTGGAGAACTCCTTCGCCAGCTGCACCATCTCGTCCAGGACGACGGCGTCCGGGGTCGCGTCGACCCAGAGCAGCTCGTACGCGCCCAGGCGCAGGATGTTGCGGTCGACGACCGGCATCCGGTCCAGCGTCCAGTCGACCGAGTACTGGGCGATCAGCTCGTCGATGCGCCGGGCGCGCTCGGCGTAGCCCTCGACCAGCTCCATCGTGTACTCGCTGACCGGCGGCTGCCGGGTGTCGGACCGGGAGTGCCGGACCCAGTCGGCGAGCACCGTCAGGACGTCGGCCCCGCGCTGATCGCCCTCGAAGAGGATCTGGAAGGCGCGCTTGCGGGCCGTGTTGCGAGCAGCCACGGTTAGCTGTTCACCCGGCCGAGGTAGTCGCTCGTACGGGTGTCGACCTTGATCTTCTCACCGGTGGTGATGAAGAGCGGGACGTTGATCTGGTGACCGGTCTCCAGGATGGCGGGCTTGGTGCCGCCGGTGGAGCGGTCGCCCTGGACGCCCGGCTCGGTCTCCTGGACGGTCAGCTCGACGGCGGCCGGCAGCTCGACGAAGAGCACCTCGCCCTCGTGCTGCGCGACGGTGGCCTCGAAGCCCTCGATGAGGAAGTTGGCGGCGTCGCCGACGACCTTGCGGTCGATCATCAGCTGGTCGTACGTCTCCATGTCCATGAAGACGAAGTAGTCGCCGTCCATGTACGAGAACTGCATGTCACGCTTGTCGACAGTGGCCGTCTCGACCTTGACGCCGGCGTTGAAGGTCTTGTCGACCACCTTGCCGGAAAGCACGTTCTTGAGCTTGGTGCGCACGAAGGCCGGGCCCTTGCCGGGCTTGACGTGCTGGAACTCGACGACGGACCAGAGCTGGCCGCCTTCGAGCTTGAGCACCAGGCCGTTCTTGAGGTCGTTCGTGGAAGCCACGGTTGCGGAATCTCCTGGACTGGACTGACGTGGACGACCCGGGAGCGTACGCGCAGCGCGAGGCTAGAGCGCGAGCAGCTCCTTGGTCGTGATGGTGAGTAGCTCGGGTCCGCCGTCCGCCTCGGGGCGCACGACGAGCGTGTCATCGATCCGGACCCCGCCCCGGCCCGGGAGGTGGACCCCCGGTTCGACGGTGACCGGCACACAAGCGTCCAGTTTACCCATGGCCGCGGGGGCCAATTGAGGGTCCTCGTCGATTTCGAGTCCGACACCGTGACCGGTGAGTGCCGGGAGGTTCTCCGCGTACCCCGCCGAGTCCAGCGCCTGGCGGGTGGCGCGGTCCACATCACGGCAGGCGGCGCCGGGTGCGAGGGCCTCGCGTCCGGCCCGCTGGGCGGCGAAGACGAGGTCGTACAGCTCGATCTGCCAGTCGGCCGGAGAGGTGCCGATGACGAACGTACGGCCGATCTCGCAGCGGTAACCGCGGTAGGTCGCGCCCAGGCACACGGAGAGGAAGTCGCCCTCCTCCACCCGGCGGTCGGTGGGCCGGTGGCCGCGGCGTCCCGAGTTCGGTCCGGTGCCGACGGAGGTGGGGAAGGCGGGGCCGTCCGCGCCGTGGTCGACGAGGCGGCGTTCCAGTTCCAGGGCGAGGTGCCGCTCGGTGCGGCCGACCAGGATGGACTCCAGGAGTTCGCCGAGGGCCTGGTCGGCGATCTCGGCGCCGATGCGCAGGCAGGAGATCTCCTCCTCGTCCTTGACCACCCGGAGCTGCTCCACGGCCTGACCGAGGTCGGTCAGGCGCAGCGTCGGCGCGACCGAGCGCATGGCACGGTGCCGGACCACGGTGAGGTGGTGGTCCTCGGTGGCGAGGGACTCGGCGCCCTGGTCCGCGGCGAGGCCGGTGGCCGTGACGGCCGGATCACCGCCGGGGCCGGGCAGGGTGCGGACCGGAAGCGACTCGTCGGGACGGCCCTCGGTCGGCCGGTCGTCGGGCGGGCCCGAGCAGACCAGCAGGTCCTCGCTCCTGCCGAGCAACAGCACGGCGCCGTGCGGGGCGGCGCCCGCGAGATAGCGCACGTTGGCGGGCCGGGAGACGAGCGCCGCCGCGCTGCCGCCCGCGTTGCAGCGTTCCCGTAGGCGCGTCCGGCGGGCCGCGTAGACCTCTGACATGAGCCGAGCGTATGGCTCCGCCGGTGGGGGCGCCGCTTGGGTGGGCCGAGTGGGCGGGGGCCGGGGATGCGGGGTGCGCCTAGTGGGGTGGGGCCTTGTGTTGTGTGGCGGCCGGCCGCCGGTGGGGGCTGGTCGCGCCCCCGCGGCGGAGCCGCATGTCGATACAGCCCCGCGCCCCTTGCAGGGCGCTTTCCTCCCCGGCGTCTACCAGTTCGGGGGGCTGGCTATCGAGCGGGAGAGGACCTCGTCGAGGAGGTGGGCGGTTTCCGGGATGTCGAGTTGGGAGTTGTCGATGATGGGGAGGCCGGAGCCGTACCAGCCGGCCATGCGGCCGTGGATGCGGGCGACCTCCTCGTCGGTGAGGCGTCGGTTGCCGCTGCGTTCGGCGTTGCGCTCCAGGACGATGTCCAGGCCCGGCAGGAGGACGACCGGGAGCAGGCCGGGGCCGACGTGCCGCTTCCAGCCGCCGAGGCCGACGACCGGGCGGTCCGGGAAGACCGCGTCGTCGAGGATGCAGGAGATGCCGTTGGCGAGGAAGTTGCGCGCGGAGAAGCCGCAGGTTCGGCGGGCGAGGCGGTACTGCGCCTCCGAGTGTTCGTTCCACCCGGTCTGGGGGTCGGCGAAGCCGGAGCGGACCCATTCGCGGACGTCGTCCAGGCTGATGTGCGCGGTCGGGACCCGGCGGTGGTCCGCCCAGTACTTGGCCACGCTGGTCTTGCCGGCGCCCGCGGGGCCGATGAGCAGCACCGCGAGGGTGGTCGTGGTGGGGTCGGGCGCGGCGGCCGTGGCGGGGGGCACGGCGGGCACGGCCACCGGGCCGCCGGGCGGCAGCGGCACATGCCCGGTGGTGTCCGGCACGGGCGGGGCGGGAGCCGGCTGAGCGGGTGCCGGGGCGGGGGCCGGCGGGTGCGGTGCCGGGCCTGGCCCCGGGTGCGGGGCCGGGGCCCGCATCGGTGCCGTGGGGTATCCCGGCGCGGCAGGCGGTACGGGGGCGGGTCCCTGGGGCGGGCCAGGGTGGTGTGCGGCCGGGGACCAGCCGAGGGCCGGTCCGTGCCCCGGCTGGTGGGGCGGCGGCAGCGGAGAACCCACTGGGTGCTGCATCCGGTGCCACTCCGTCTCGTACAGGCGATGGGCGCTGGCGGCGGGAAGGGGGCCCGCCGTCTTGCTACCGAACGGTACCGCCCCCGGCCGTCGTTTGGTGAACGGCCGGGGGCAGCCCGAAGTGCCCGTCCCGCACGGCGAATCGGGCGGAACGGCACACCGGGGTACTACTCGCCCACCTCGCCGTAGGCGGCGAGGAGAACGGCCGGGTCGGGGCCCTCCAGAACGGTGGGCTTGGCGAGGCCGTCCAGGACGATGAAGCGCAGCAGGTCGCCGCGCGACTTCTTGTCGAGCTTCATGTTCTCGACCAGCTTGGGCCACTGGTCGTAGCGGTAGTGCAGCGGGAGGCCGACCGCTTCGAGGATGCTGCGGTGACGGTCCGCGGTGGCGTCGTCCAGGCGGCCCGCGAGGCGGCCGAGTTCGGCGGCGAAGTGCATGCCGACCGACACGGCGGCGCCGTGGCGCCACTTGTAGCGCTCGTTCTTCTCGATGGCGTGGCCCAGGGTGTGGCCGTAGTTGAGGATCTCCCTGAGGCCCGCTTCCTTGAGGTCGGAGGAGACGACCTCGGCCTTGACCTTGATGGAACGCACGATCAGCTCGGCGGTGTGCGGTCCGGCCGGGGTGCGCGCGGCCTGCGGGTCCGACTCGATCAGGTCCAGGATCACCGGGTCGGCGATGAAGCCGGCCTTGATGACCTCGGCGAGGCCCGAGACGTAGTCGTTGACCGGAAGGGAGTCCAGGGCGGCCAGGTCGCACAGGACACCGGCGGGCGGGTGGAAGGAGCCGACGAGGTTCTTGCCCTCGGCGGTGTTGATACCGGTCTTGCCGCCCACCGCCGCGTCCACCATGGCCAGCACGGTGGTGGGGACGGCGATCCAGCGCACCCCGCGCAGCCAGGTCGCGGCGACGAACCCGGCCAGGTCGGTGCTGGCACCGCCGCCGACCCCGACGATGACGTCGGTGCGCGTGAACCCGGACTGGCCGAGCGCCTTCCAGCAGTACGCGGCGACCTCGGCGGTCTTGGCCTCCTCGGCGTTGGGCACCTGGATGGCGATCGCCTCGTAGCCCTGCTCGGCGAGGTCGGCGCGCAGCGCGTCACCGGTCTCGGCGAGCGCCTCGGGGTGGATCACCGCGACCCGCTTGGCCTTGGCACCGATCAGGCCGCCCAGTTCACCCAGGAGCTGACGGCCCACCAGGACCTCGTAGGGGTCGGACCCCGCGGTGCCGCCGATCCGGATCCGGGTGACTGCTTCGCTCATGCTTCTTTCCACTCCACTGCGTCCAGGGCGGCTCGGGTCACTTCTTCCGGCGTGCGGCCGTCCGTGGCCACGACGGCCGTGGCGACCTCCTCGTAGAGGTGCCGGCGGGCCTCCATCAGCTCGCGCCACTGCTTGCGCGGGTTGACCGCGAGCAGCGGGCGCGCGGCGTTCAGACCGGTGCGCTTGACCGCCTCCTCGACGTCCATCGAGAGGTAGACGACCCGCTGTCCGGCCAGCAGCGCCCGCGTGTCGGCGTCGAGGATCGCGCCGCCGCCGAGGGCGAGGACGCCGGTGTGCTCGGCGAGCGCGACGCGCACCGCCTCCTTCTCCAGGGCCCGGAAGGCGGCCTCGCCCTCGTCCACGAAGATCTCGGCGATGGCCCGCCCCTGCGCGGCGACGATGTCCTCGTCCGTGTCCCGGTAGCCCGTGCCGAGGCGCTCGGCGAGCAGCTGCCCGACGGTGGACTTGCCGACGCCCATCGGTCCGACCAGGACGATCAGCGGCGCGCTCATCGGATGGCCAGGTTGTCGAGGTAGGAGGTCACGTTGCGGCGGGTCTCGGTCACGCTGTCGCCGCCGAACTTCTCCGCCACCGCGTCGGCGAGGACCAGGGCCACCATGGCCTCGGCGACGATTCCGGCGGCGGGCACCGCGGACACGTCGGAGCGCTGGTGGTGGGCCTGCGCGGCCTCGCCGGTGGTGACGTCCACGGTCTTCAGGGCGCGCGGCACGGTCGCGATCGGCTTCATCGCGGCGCGCACCCGCAGCAGCTCACCGGTGGTGAGGCCGCCCTCGGTGCCGCCGGAGCGGCCGGAGACCCGGCGGATGCCGTCGGGCGTGCTCACGATCTCGTCGTGGGCCTGGGACCCGGGTACGCGTGCCAGCTCGAAGCCGTCGCCGATCTCGACGCCCTTGATCGCCTGGATGCCCATGAGGGCGCCCGCGAGCCGCGCGTCGAGCTTGCGGTCCCAGTGGACGTGCGAGCCGAGGCCCACCGGCACGCCGTAGGCGAGGATCTCGACGACGCCGCCGAGGGTGTCGCCGTCCTTGTGGGCCTGGTCGATCTCGGCGACCATCGCCTTCGACGCGTCCGCGTCCAGGCAGCGCACCGGGTCGGCGTCCAGCCTCTCCACGTCGGCCGGCGTCGGGTACACACCGTGTGGCGCCTTCGCCGAGGCCAGCTCGACGACATGGCTGACGATCTCGACGCCGGTCGTCTCCTTGAGGTACGACCGGGCCACCGCGCCCAGCGCGACCCGGGCCGCCGTCTCACGGGCCGAGGCACGCTCCAGGATCGGCCGGGCCTCGTCGAAGCCGTACTTCTGCATGCCGGCGAGGTCCGCGTGGCCGGGGCGCGGCCGGGTCAGCGGGGCGTTGCGCGCGAGGCCGGCCAGCACCTCCGGGTCCACCGGGTCGGCCGCCATGACCTGCTCCCACTTGGGCCACTCGGTGTTGCCGACCATGACGGCGACCGGGGAGCCCATGGTCAGACCGTGCCGGACGCCGCCGAGGAAGGTGACGTCGTCGCGCTCGAACTTCATCCGCGCACCGCGCCCGTAGCCCAGCCGCCGCCTCGCCAGGTGGTCCGCCACCATCTCGGTGGTGATCGGCACGCCGGCGGGCAGTCCCTCCAGCGTCGCGACGAGTGCGGGACCGTGGGACTCCCCCGCGGTCAGCCAGCGCAACCTGCTCAACGGTGCTCCTCAGTGCTCGCGCCCCGGTATGCCCCGCGTACGGGTCTTCTCCGCGTACGCGACGGTCCGACCGGGTGCGCGGCCCCGGTCCGCCGCCTCCGATCCTCCCACGTCCGGCCGCCCGACCCGGTCGCCGGTCCATTTGCCGGACGCGCGGACGGACACGCGGGCACACACGCGGGCGGTGTCAGGCGGGTCGGTCGCCCTGCCGCGGCGGGGCGTAGGAACCGAGGAAGTCGGCGCCGCTCTCCTGCCGCCGCGCCGGGGCGTAGGGGCCGAGGAAGTCGGCCCCGCTCTGCCCCTGCCGCGGCGGCGCGTAGGGCCCGAGGTGGTCGGCGCCGGTGCCCTGGTCCTGCCGCGCCGTGCCGGTCGGGGCCACGCCCGCACGGCTCGCGCGCCGCCGGGCGAGTCCCCTCTACGCCTTGGCCACCCAGCTCGCGACGACGGCGAGCACGATCAGGGCGAGCACCGTGATCTGCAACCAGTCGGGCAGGAAGCCCAGGACGGCCTCGAAGATCTGGGTCTTGGTCGAGGCCAGCGGCACGCCGGTGTCCATGGATCGTCTTCCCCCTCAGGTTCCACCCCCTGCCGAAACGTGAGGAGTCCTAGCGATCCGCGAGCGCGCGCTCTCCCGCTTTTCGCATGGCGGCCAGCGGCGCGGGAGCCCGGCCGGTCATCTGCTCCACCTGGAGCACCGCCTGGTGGAGCAGCAGGTCGAGGCCGCTGACGACGGCACCGCCGTACGCCGACCAGCGGGCGGCGAGCGGGGTGGGCCAGGGGTCGTAGAGCACGTCGAAGAGGGTGGCGGGCCGCTCGGGGACGGCGGCGGCGAGGGCGTCGGTGGCGCCGGCCGGCGTGGTGGCCACGACCAGCGGGGCGCGCAGCGCCTCCTCGGCGTCCGCCCAGTCCGCGACGCGCACGTCGACGTCGAGCCGCCGAGCCCAGCCCCGCATCTCGTCGGCGCGGGCCGCGCTGCGCACGTAGACGGTGATCTCGCCGGTGCAGATCCGGGCCAGTGCGGCCAGCGCGGAGGACGCGGTGGCCCCGGCGCCGAGGACCGCGGCGGTCTCGGTCTTCTCGATGCCGTGCTCGCGCAGGGCGGCGACGATGCCGGGGATGTCGGTGTTGTCGCCGGTCCTGCGGCCGTCCTCCCCGAACACGACGGTGTTCACCGCGTCCACGGAGGCCGCGGTGTCGCTGATCGAGTCGAGCAGCGGGATCACCACCCGCTTGAGCGGCATGGTCAGCGACAGTCCCGCCCACTCGCTCCCCAGCTCCTCGAAGAAGCCGGGGAGCGCCGCCTCGTCGACGTCGAAGCGGTCGTACGTCCAGTCGGCGAGGCCCAGCTCCGCGTAGGCGGCGCGGTGCAGCACCGGGGAGAGGGAGTGGGCGATCGGGGAGCCGAGTACGGCGGCCCGGTGCCGGTCAGTCGCCGGAACTGGCATCGAACTTGTCCTTCAGCTTCAGGAACTCGTCGTGGGTCTTGGCGAACTCGGTCTTCTTCACGCCGTCGGTGGCCACGAAGTAGATCCAGCCGTCCGTGGTGGGGTTGAGCGCCGCTTGCAGGGCCTCGTCGCCCGGGTTGTCGATGGGCCCGGGCGGCAGGCCCCGGTTGGTGTAGGTGTTGTACGGGTCCATGTTGCTGTTGATCTCGGACTCGCTGATGTCGATCTTGCTCTGCCGCATCAGGTAGTTGAACGTCGAGTCGAACTGGAGCTTCTGGTTCGTCTCGGTGTTGGACTCCTTGAGCCGGTTGTAGATGACCTCGGCCATCTTGCGGAAGTCGTCGTGCGTCTTGCCCTCCGCCTGCACCAGGCTCGCGGCGGTGAGCAGCTCCCACGGGCCCTTCAGGCCCAGGCCCGCCGCCTTCTCCTCGAGGCCGATCTTCTCGTACTGCTCGCTGGCCCGTGCCACCATCTGCTTGAGCACGTCCTCGGGCTTCTGCCCCTTGGCCGCCGAGTAGCTGGACGGGTAGAGGAAGCCCTCCAGGGGGTCCTTGACGCCCTTGTGGTTCAGCGCCCACTCGGGCAGGCCGAGTTCCTTGTACTGGGACTTGGCGACCTCGGCGGTGGTGCCCGCCTTCACCCCGAGGCGTTTGTCGATCAGCTCGTAGACGGCGGCGTTGCGCCTGCCCTCGGCGATGATCAGGTTGCTGCGGCTCTTCGGGCTGAGCAGGAGTTCGACCGCGCTCTCGGCCGACATCTCCTTCTGGAGCGTGTACACGCCGTCCTGGATGCTCTTGCCGCGCGGGTTGCTCTGCTGGGCGGCGATGAAGGCGTCGACGCTCTTCACCACGCCCTGCCGCTTGAGTTCCTGGCCGATCGTGGAGCCGCCCGCGCCCTTGGGGATGGTGACGGTCACCTGCTCGCCGTTGCCGCCGCCCGCGAAGTCCGGGGCCGTGCCGAAACGATCCTGGTAAAACTGATACCCGAAATACCCGACACCTGCCACACCGCCGCCGAGCACCAGGCACACCACCAGGCAGGCGCATCCGCTGCGGCGTTTCCTGGGCTTGCCGCCGCCCCGGGTCCTGCGGTCCCCCCGGCCCTCGCCCGGCGCGTCGTCGTCCCCGTCGGGGTCCCCGCCTCCGAAGAAGGCGTGCTCCCCCTCGTCGGGTCCGGGGTCCCAGTCGGTGCGCTGCGGCTCGGGCTCGGCGCGCCGGCGGGTGGGCGGCTCCGGCGGCGGATACGCCTCGGGGGTGCCGTAGAAGTCGGGCTGCTCGGCGCCGTAGCCGGCCTGCTGTCCGTAGGGGTCGGACGGGTCGGCCGGGTACTGCGCCTGGGGGTGCGCTCCGCCGCCCCAGCCGTTGTCGTGAGCCTGCTGCGGCGGGGCCTGGGGCGCGTACTGCTGGTCGTACTGCTGCTGACCGTACTGGTGCTGGTCGTACTGCTGCTGGTCGTGCTGCTGCTGGTCGTACGGGTGACCGTACTGGTCGTACTGCGGCTCGGGGTGCTGGTGGCCGTACTGGTCGTACTGCGGCTGCCCGCCGTCGTACGGCGACTGGCCGCCGTTGCTCCAGTCGCCGTAACCCTGCTGCGCCTGCTGCTCCGGATACTGCTGCGGTTGGCCGCCGTAGGGGGACTGCTGACCCTCGTGGGCCTGCTGTCCGCCCCATCCGCCGTCCCCGTACAACGGGTCCTCGGGAGGCCACGGTTCGGAGCCCGGGCCCCGGCCATACTCAGTCATCGATCCCCTAGAGCCGCGAGGCGATGGGGTGCGCGACCTGTGCCGAAGGGCTCGCTTCCGTTCCGCCTCTTGCTGTGCGGTGGCTGTTCGAATGCCTCCGCATCGCGCGGAACGTTACCGTACCGCGATCAGATGACCACTTCGACGCCCTCACCGGGTGGCCTGCCTGACACCCGTTCGGATTCGAGGGCCTGCTGAAGGATGATCACAGCGGCGGCCTGGTCGATGACGGACCGGCCCTTCTTGGACTTCACTCCCGAGGCCCGCAGCCCCTGGCTGGCGGTGACCGTCGTCATCCGCTCGTCGACGAGCCGGACCGGGACCGGCGCGATGCCGCGGGCCAGCTCCTGCGCGAAGCGCCTGACCTTGGCCGCGGCCGGGCCCTCGCCCCCCTTGAGAGAGCGAGGGAGGCCGACGACGACCTCGACGGGTTCGTACTCCGCGACCAGTTGCCGCAGGCGCCGGTGCGCGGCGGGGACGTCGCGGCCGGGGACGGTCTCCACCGGGGTGGCGAGGATGCCGTCGGGGTCGCAGGAGGCGACCCCGATGCGGGCGTCGCCGACGTCGACGGCCAGGCGGCGGCCGCGGCGCATCACCGGGCCGTCCGGCTGTCCGTTCTCGGGCGTGCTCACTTGGCGGTGTCCGCCACGAGGCGCTCGACGGCGTCGACGGCCTCGCCGATGGCGGCCGGGTTCTGGCCGCCGCCCTGGGCGACGTCCGGCTTGCCGCCACCGCCGCCACCGAGGGTCTTGGCGGCGGTACGCACCAGGTCACCGGCCTTGAGACCGCGCTCGCGGGCGGCCTCGTTGGTGGCGATGACCGTGAGGGGCTTGCCGTTGACCGTGGTGAACAGGGCCACGACGGCGGCCCGGCCGCCCTGGATGCGGCCGCGCACGTCGAGGACCAGCTTGCGCAGGTCGTCGGCGGTGGTGCCGTCCGGGACCTGCCCGGTCACCAGGGCCACGCCCCGCACGTCCTTGGCGGAGTCGGCGAGACCGCCGGCGGCCTGGAGGACCTTCTCGGCGCGGAACTTCTCGATCTCCTTCTCGGCGTCCTTGAGCTTGCCGAGCATCGCGGAGACCTTCTCCGGCAGCTCCTCCGGACGCCCCTTGATCAGCTCCTGGAGCTGGGCGACGACCGTGTGCTCGCGGGCGAGGAAGTTGTAGGCGTCCACGCCGACCAGGGCCTCGATGCGGCGCACGCCCGAGCCGATGGACGACTCGCCGAGCAGCTTGACCAGGCCGAGCTGGGCGGTGTTGTGCACGTGGGTGCCGCCGCACAGCTCCTTGGAGAAGTCGCCGATGGTGACGACGCGCACGCGCTCGCCGTACTTCTCGCCGAACTCGGCGATGGCGCCCTGCTTCTTGGCCTCGTCGATGCCCATGACGTCGGCGCGCACGTCGAGGTCGCGGGCGAGCACCTCGTTGATCTTCTGCTCGACGTCGGTCATCACGGCCGTCGGCACGGCGGACGGCGAGCCGAAGTCGAAGCGGAAGCGGCCGGGCTGGTTCTCGGAACCGGCCTGGGCGGCCGTCGGGCCGAGGGCGTCGCGCAAGGCCTGGTGGGTGAGGTGGGTGGCCGAGTGGGCGCGGGCGATGGCCTTGCGGCGGCGGTCGTCGATGGAGGCCTGCGCCTTGGCACCGACGGTGACCTCGCCGACCTGGACGACGCCCTTGTGGACGTACACGCCCGGGACCGGCTTCTGGCAGTCGCGGACCTCGATCACGGCGCCGGTGTCGACTCGGATCCGGCCGGTGTCGCCGATCTGGCCGCCGCCCTCGGCATAGAACGGGGTGCGGTCCAGGACGATCTCGACCTCGTCGCCCTCGGTGGCGGCCGGGGAGGAGGCGCCGTCGACGAGGATGCCGACGATCGTGGACTCGCTCTCGGTGTCGGTGTAGCCGACGAAGTCGGTGGCACCGGCCTGGTCGGCGATCTCCCGGTAGGCACCGGCGCCCGCGTGACCGGTCTTCTTGGCCTGGGCGTCGGCCTTGGCGCGCTCCCGCTGCTCCTTCATCAGGCGGCGGAAGCCGTCCTCGTCCACGGAGAGCCCCTGTTCGGCGGCCATCTCCAGGGTGAGGTCGATCGGGAAGCCCCAGGTGTCGTGGAGCAGGAACGCCTTGTCACCGGCGAGGACGCTGCCGCCCGCGGCCTTGGTGTCGCTGACGGCGGTGTCGAGGATGTTGGTGCCGGCCTTGAGCGTCTTGAGGAAGGCGTTCTCCTCGGCGAGGGCGACCTTCTCGATCCGCTCGCGGTCGGTGATCAGCTCGGGGTACTGCTGCCCCATCATCGCGATCACGACGTCGATGAGGTCCTTGACGACCGGCCCGGTGGCGCCGAGCAGCCGCATGTTGCGGATGGCGCGGCGCATGATGCGGCGCAGCACGTAGCCGCGGCCCTCGTTGCCGGGGGTGACGCCGTCGCCGATGAGCATCACGGATGTGCGCATGTGGTCGGTGACCACGCGCAGGGACACGTCCGAGGTCTGGGCGTCGCCGTAGGCCACGCCGGTCAGTTCGGTGGCCTTCCTGATGACGGCCATGGAGGTGTCGATCTCGTACATGTTCTGCACGCCCTGCAGAATCATGGCGAGGCGTTCCAGGCCGAGGCCGGTGTCGATGTTCTTGCTCGGCAGTTCGCCGAGGATCTCGAACTCCTCCTTGCCGATGCCCTCGCCCCGCTCGTACTGCATGAAGACGAGGTTCCAGATCTCCACGTACCGCTCGTCGTTGACGGCGGGGCCGCCCTCGACGCCGAACTCGGGGCCGCGGTCGTAGTTGATCTCGGAGCAGGGGCCGCAGGGGCCGGGGACGCCCATGGACCAGTAGTTGTCCTTCTTGCCCAGGCGCTGGATGCGCTCGGAGGGGACGCCCACGACGTCGTGCCAGATGCGCTCGGCCTCGTCGTCGTCCTGGTAGACGGTGATCCACAGACGCTCGGGGTCGAGGCCGTAACCGCCCTTGTCCTGGGGGCTGGTGAGCAGCTCCCAGGCGTATGTGATGGCGCCTTCCTTGAAGTAGTCGCCGAAGGAGAAGTTGCCGCACATCTGGAAGAACGTGCCGTGGCGGGTGGTCTTGCCGACCTCTTCGATGTCCGGCGTGCGCACGCACTTCTGCACGCTGGTGGCGCGGTCGAAGGGCGGCTTGACCTCACCCAGGAAGTAGGGCTTGAAGGGCACCATGCCGGCCGGGACGAGGAGCAGAGTCGGGTCGTCCGCGATGAGCGACGCCGAAGGGACGACGGTGTGACCGCGCTCCTCGAAGAAGCTCAACCAGCGGCGACGAATCTCGGCCGACTCCATCAGTGGTCCTCATTCCGGTTGTACGGGTGCGTCGTCCTGTCGTCGACGACGTACTTCGGGTTGCTGCTGTCGCTGTTCTCGATGGCGTAGGGGTGCCGGGGGGCGGCCGGTTCGCGGTCGACGGGGGCCTTCAGGCCCAGCGCGTCGTCCAGTTCGGCCTCCCGCTGGGCCATGTTGTCGCGGACGTCGAGCGCGAACCCCACCACGCGGTCCCTGACCCTGGTGCCCACGTCGAGGGCCTTGTTCGCCGCGGTGGCGGCGAGGCTGTCGGGGGTGAGCTGCTTGAGCTTCCGGTTGACCTTGGTGGTGGCCCACACACCGGCGGCCATGCCGGTGCCGAACCAGAACGTACGGCGGAACATCGCTCGGTCAGCCCTTCTTCCGCTTCGTCCGCCGCGCGGCCGGGAGCGTGCGGCCCACGATCACGGTACGCCGCGCCTGGGCGGCCGGGGCGGAGATGTCCTCCTTGCGACCGCCGAGTGCCCGGCGCACGCCGTATCCGAACGCCGCGACCTTGACCAGCGGGCCGCCGAAGGTGGAGGCCACGGTGGTGGACAGCGCGGAGGCGTTCGAGGTGACCTCCTGGACGTCGGAGGCGATCGCGTCGACCCGGTCGATCTGGGTCTGCGCGCTGCGCACCGCCGCGGAGGCGTCGGCCAGCAGCGGGACGGCCTGATCGGTCACGTCCGCCACGAGTTTGGTGGTCGTCCTGAGCGTCTGGGCCAGCCTCGCCAGTGCGACGGCGAGGAAGGAGACCAGGATCGCCCAGAAGACGGCCACCAGGATCCCGGCCACCTCGCCACCGGACACTGTGTGCACCCGCTCCCTGAAAGACGTGCCTGAACATCGGGAAAGTCGTGCACCGAGCCTATCGCGCCGGGCGCGGGGCTCCGTACCCGATTCCCCGTCCCGCGCGGCGTGGTCCGGCCGAGTTCGGTGAAGCGATTGTACGGAGTGAATACGGTTCAGTACGCTCCGTGTTTCATGCGAGACCATCGGCGCGACGGCGTCCCGCACGGCAATCTCCCGCTGGAGCTCGACACGTTCGTGGGCAGAGGGGCACAACTGGCGGAGCTGGCCCGGGCGCTGGACTCCGCACGACTGGTGACCGTCACCGGCACCGGTGGCGTCGGCAAGTCCCGGCTGGCCGCGCGGGCGGCCGCGCGGCGCTCGCCCCGGGACGGGGTGTGGCGGGTGCACCTGGCGCCGGTGCGGGACGAGGAGTTCGTCGACTACGCGGTCGTGGAGGCGCTCGGCCTGACCGACCACACGACCCGGCTGCCCCGCGAGACACTGCTCGCGCACCTGGCCGAGCGGGAGCTGCTGCTGCTCCTGGACGGCGTCGAGCACCTGGTGGACGCCTGCGCGGCGCTGGTGACGGACCTGCTCGGCCGCGCCCCGGGGCTGCGGGTGCTGGCGGTGGGGCGCAGGCCGCTGGGCGTGGCCGGGGAGCGGCTCGTCCCGCTGGCGCCGCTGGAGACGGAGGAGGCGATGGAGCTGCTGACGGTTCGGGCCGGGCAGCGGGGCGTCACCTGCGGCTACGCCGCCGACCCGGACGCGGACCAGCGGGAGGTGCGCGAGCTGTGCCGGCGCCTTGACGGAATCCCGCTGGCGATCGAGCTGGCGGCGGGGCGCCTGGGCGCGCTGTCGCCGGGGCAGGTGCTGCGCCGGCTCGACGACCGGTTCCGGCTGCTGACCGGCGGGGACCGCACCGCGCTGCCCCGGCACCGGACGCTGCGCACGGCGATCGGCTGGAGCCACGAGCTGTGCACACCGCCTCAGCGGCTGCTGTGGGCGCGGCTCTCGGTGTTCGCCGGCGCCTTCGACCTGGAGGCCGCCGAGTACGTGTGCAGCGGGGACGGTCTGCCGGCCGACGACGTGCTCGACGTGCTCTCCGCGCTGCTCGCGCAGTCCGTGCTGACCCGTGAGGAGACCCCGGCCGGGGTGCGCTACCGGATGCTCGACACGGTACGGGCGTACGGCGCCGACTGGCTGGAGGCGACGGGGGACGCGGACCGGCTGCGGCGGCGGCACCGGGACTGGTACGTGGGCCTGGCGACCTGGTGCGAGCTGGAGTGGTTCTCGCCGCGCCAGGGCGAGGTCGCCGCGCGGGTGGACGCCGAGCTGCCGAATCTGCGCAGCGCCCTGGAGCACTGCCTGGACGAGCCGGACGGTGCCCACCTGGGCCAGTACCTGGCGGGCGCCCTGTGGTTCCACTGGGTCGGCTGCGGACGGCTGTCGGAGGGGAGGCACTGGCTGGAGCAGGCGGTGCGGCTGGACGCGGAGCCGACGGCGGGCGAGCAGTCCCGGCTGAAGGCGCTGTGGGTGCTCGCCTACGTGGCGATCCTCCAGGGCGACACGGTGCCCGCGCTGGCGGCCCTCCAGGAGTGCCGGGAGGAGGCGGAGCGGTCGGCGAACCCCACGGCGGTGGCGTACGCGGAGCACCGCACCGGCTGTCTGGCGCTGGTCACGGACGACATGCCGCGTGCTGAATCGCTCCTGCGCTCCGCGCTGCGCCGCTACCGGGAGATCGGCGAGCTGAACAGCAACGTGCTGATGGGCCAGGTCGAGCTGGCGATGGCCCGGGCGTTCCAGGGCGATCTGCCGGACGCGGTGCGCCTGTGCGAGGACGTGCGCCAGGTGTGCGAGGACCACGGCGAGCGCTGGACGCGGGGATACGCCCTGTACGTGCTGGCCTACGCGGCCTGGAGCGACGGCGAGCCGGTGCGCGCCCGCGAGCTGCTGGCCGACTGCCTGGGCAGTGCGCACCGCTTCCGCGACCAGCTGGGCTCGGTGCTGGCGGTGGAGCTGCTCGCCCTGGTCACGGTGGCGGAGGGCGACGCGGCGGAGGCGGCGGTGCTGCAGGGCGCGGCGGCTCGGATGTGGCCGACGGTGGGGCTGCCGCTGTTCGGCTCGGCGCACTACAACGCCCCGCACGAGCTGTGCGAGGCAGCGTCCCGGGACCAGCTGGGCGACGAGCGGTACGAGGAGTGCGTACGGCACGGGACACGGCTGGGCCGCCGGGAGGCGGTGGCGCGGGCGCTGCGCCGGCCCGGGGTGCCCGTCTCGCTGCCGGGGCCGCGCCCGACGGCCGGGGGGCAGGCCGCGGCGGGTGCCCGGACGGCGAAGCCCGCCGCCTCGCCCACCCGGAAGGGCGGGGAGACTGCGGGCTGAGGTACCGCTGGTACTGCGCCTGCGCGTGTCAGCGCGTCCGCTGGATCAGCGGGCGTAGTACTCGACGACGAGCTGCTCGTCGCAGATCACCGGGATCTCCTTGCGGTTCGGCTCGCGGTCCAGGCGGAACGCCAGGGCCTTGAGGTTCACCTGGAGGTAGCGCGGGGTCTCGCCGTCGGGGGCGAAGCCACCCTCGCGGGCGATGGTGAAGAGCGTCTTCTCCTTGGAGCGCTCGCGCACCTGCACCACGTCGTCCGGGCGGACGCGGAAGGACGGCTTGTCGACCTTCTGGCCGTTGACCTGGATGTGGCCGTGCACGACCATCTGGCGGGCCTGGTAGATCGTGCGGGCGATGCCCGAACGCAGGACCAGCGCGTCGAGACGGCGCTCGAGCTCGATGACCAGGGCCTCGCCGGTCTTCATGTTGGTCTTGGAGGCACGCTCGTAGGCGCGGACGAGCTGGCGCTCGCTGAGGTCGTACTGCGCGCGCAGACGCTGCTTCTCGAGCAGACGGACCTTGTAGTCCGAGTTCTGCTTGCGGCCGCGGCCGTGCTCACCCGGCGGGTAGGGGCGGGCCTCGAAGTACTTGACGGCCTTCGGGGTCAGCGCGATGCCGAGGGCACGCGACTTCTTGACCTTGGGGCGGGGCTGGTTCGCCACTGTGTGTGTCTCTTCTCTAGGTTTCCGGCTTGTCAGGGTTGAGGGAGGTCGCAATCCGCAGCCGGGGAAACCCGCCGGGTCCGCTCGGGACCTGCCGGGCAGCCGCTCCCCTGGTCTGGGCACATACGTGCAGCACGCGAGTGGCCCACCGACCGCTCCCGGAAGCCGGGTGGTGGTGGGCTGCCCGCGACACCATCGACGGTGCGCGACGCTCCTGGAACCCTTGGGAGGTTCCGGCCGGTTGTCCCGTTCTGACTGCACGGGACTCGGCGCTCCGGGTGATTCTACAGGCTGCTCAGGACGGCTTGCGACCGAGGTGCCCGCGGGTCCACTCCACCGCGTCCGCGTACCGGGCCTCGGCGCCGTGCCGGGTCGGTGTGTAGTACGTCCGCTCCTTCAGCCCGTCCGGGGCGTACTGCTGGGCGGCGATGCCCTCGGGCAGGTCGTGCGGGTACACGTACCCCTGCCCGTGCCCCAGCTTGCCGGCGCCCTTGTAGTGGCTGTCGCGCAGGTGGGCGGGGACCGGGCCGGCGTGTCCCTTGCGCACGTCCTCCAGGGCGGCGCCGATGGCGGTGGTGGCGGCGTTGGACTTGGGGGCCAGGGCCAGGGCGATGGTGGCGTGGCTGAGGGTGAGGGCGGCCTCGGGGAAGCCGATCATGGCGACGGCCTGGGCGGCGGCGACGGCGAGCGGCAGTGCGTTGGGGTCGGCGAGGCCGATGTCCTCGCTGGCGGAGATCATCAGGCGCCGGGCGATGAAGCGGGGGTCCTCGCCGGCCTCGATCATCCGGGCCAGGTAGTGCAGGGCGGCGTCGACGTCGGAGCCGCGGATGGACTTGATCAGGGCGCTGGCGACGTCGTAGTGCTGGTCGCCGTCGCGGTCGTACTTCACCGCGGCGCGGTCGACCGTCTCCTCCAGCGTGGTCAGGGAGACCTCCGCCTCGCCCTTGTCCAGCGCGGCCCCGGCGGCGGCCTCCAGCGCGGTGAGCGCGCGGCGGGCGTCGCCGCCGGCGATGCGCAGCAGGTGCTCCTCGGTGTCCTCGGGGAGGGTGACGGCGTCCTTCAGGCCGCGCTCGTCGCTCAGGGCGCGGCGCAGCAGGTCCCGCACGTCGTCGTCGGTGAGGGGTTCGAGGGTGAGCAGGAGGGAGCGGGAGAGCAGCGGGGAGATCACCGAGAAGTACGGGTTCTCGGTGGTGGCGGCGATCAGGGTGACCCAGCGGTTCTCCACGGCCGGGAGCAGGGAGTCCTGCTGGGCCTTGCTGAAGCGGTGGATCTCGTCGAGGAAGAGGACGGTCTCCTTGCCGTACCCGCCGACCGCGCGGCGGGCGCCGTCGATGACCGCGCGGACCTCCTTGACGCCCGCGGTGATCGCGGACAGCTCCACGAAGCGCTTGTTGGTGGCCTTGGAGACGACGTAGGCCAGGGTGGTCTTGCCGGTGCCCGGCGGGCCCCAGAGGATGACCGAGGAGGGCCCCGCGGGGCCGGACGCGCCCTCGCCGACCAGGCGGCGCAGGGGGGAACCGGGCTTGAGCAGGTGCTGCTGGCCGACGACCTCGTCGAGGGTGCGCGGGCGCATCCGCACGGCGAGGGGGCTGCCGGTCGGGTCCTTCTCCTGGCGTTCTTCGGCTGCGGCGGTGAACAGATCGGGCTCCACCCTCTGAACCCTAAAGGACCGCACCGACAACGCGACGGGCCCGGTGGACCGGGGCGGCCGGCCGGTCCGTCAACTGGTCCAGAAGTCCCACCAGCGGGTGAGGATCATCATGCCGATGATGCCGATGTGCAGCACCGGCAGGACCCAGGTGAACTCGCCGAAGAACGCGCGCAGCCAGCCCGGCGCGGGCAGGAAGCCCTTGCGGACGTTGAAGGAGGTCACGTACCAGAACATCAGGATCGTGGCGACCCAGGCCAGGCAGCACCACAGGCACAGCGAGTTGATCCGGTACAGGGACTGGAACTGCAGCCAGGAGACGAAGCCGACACCGAACAGGCAGCCGGCGTTGAAGGTGAGCCAGTACCAGCGCGGGTAGGTGGCGCGGGCGAGCAGGCTCATGCCGACGCAGATGACGATGCCGTAGGCGACGAGGCCGAGCATCGGGTTGGGGAAGCCGAAGGCGGAGGCCTGGTCGCTCTCCATGATGTTGCCGCAGGAGACGACCGGGTTGAGGCTGCAACCGGGTGTGAAGGTGGTGCCGGCGACCTTGGCCTCGAGGATCTTCTGCTTGTCGATCGTGATGACCCACGCGGCGAGCAGACCGGCCGCGCCCGTGATCACCAGCAGCAGTGCGAGCGCGCGGCTGCCGCCCTCGGTGCGCGGGGTGCGGGTGCCGCTGTCCGGCGCGGACTCTGCCACGGTGGAGGCGTCCTTCACTGTCGTCTTGCTCATCACGCCGATTCCGTCACTGGGGAGTGGGACCTGCTTCGGGCAGGGGCCATTGTGCCGCACGACCCTGTAGGGGCACCGTTCGATGAACATATGAACGGATCGGCGTTCACTCCGTGGAGGCGCGTTCCGGCCAACACCCGTTCCCCGGGGGCACACGCGAACGAAACGCGTGCCCCCGGAGGGGACACCGGCCCGTCAGCCGAGCCTCGACTCCAGCTCCGCGACGATTTCGTTGACGCCGATCGCGGTCTGCTCGCCGGACTCCATGTCCTTGAGCTGGACGACGCCCTCGGCCAGGTCGCGCTCGCCCAGGACCAGCGTGTAGCGGGCGCCGGAGCGGTTGGCCGCCTTCATCGCGGCCTTGAGGCCCTTGCCGCCGTAGGAGAAGTCGGCCGCGACGCCGTTCTTGCGCAGCTCGGTGACCTTGGCGAACAGGATCCGGCGGGCCTCCTCGCCCAGCGGGACGGCGAAGACGGCGGTGGCGGACGGGATGTCCAGTTCGATGCCCTCCGCCTCCAGGGCGAGGACGGTGCGGTCGACGCCGAGGGCCCAGCCGACCGAGGGCAGGGAGGGGCCGCCGATCATCTCGGACAGGCCGTCGTAGCGGCCGCCGCCGCCCACCGCGGACTGGGAGCCGAGCCCGTCGTGGACGAACTCGAAGGTGGTGCGGGTGTAGTAGTCCAGGCCGCGGACCAGCTTCGGGTCGTCCTCGAAGACCACGCCCGCCGCCGTGATCAGCTCGCGCACCTCCTCGTGGTACGCCTTGCAGGCGTCGCACAGGTAGTCGCGCAGCAGCGGGGCGTCGGTGAGCTGCTTCTGGACGTCGGGGCGCTTGTCGTCCAGGACGCGCAGCGGGTTGATCTCGGCGCGGCGCAGGGTGTCCTCGTCGAGGTCGAGACCGCGCAGGAAGTCCTGGAGCGCGGCCCGGTAGACGGGGCGGCACTCCTGGTCGCCCAGGGAGTTGAGCAGGATGCGGAAGTCCTGGAGGCCGAGCGCGCGGTACGACTGGTCGGCCAGGATGATCAGTTCGGCGTCCAGGGCCGGGTCCTCGGCGCCGATCGCCTCGGCGCCGACCTGGGAGAAGTGGCGGTAACGGCCCTTCTGGGGGCGCTCGTAGCGGTACTGCGAGCCCGAGTACCAGACCTTCACCGGCAGGTTGCCCGCCTTGTGCAGGTTGGCCTCCAGGACCGCGCGCAGCACCGGAGCGGTGGTCTCCGGGCGCAGGGCGAGCCGGTCGCCGCCCTTGGTCTCGAAGACGTACATCTCCTTGGTCACGATGTCGGTGGACTCGCCGACGCCGCGCGCGAACAGCTCGACGTTCTCGAAGCCGGGCGTCTCGATGTAGCCGTAGCCGGAGTTGCGCAGCGGGGCGGCGATCGCCTCGCGGACGGCCAGGTACTTGGCGGAGTCCGGCGGCAGCAGGTCGTACGTGCCCTTGGGGGCCTTGAAGGTGCTCACGGAAGGTCTCGTCACATTCCTCGTCGGGGCGCGTCGGGAGCGCCCTGGCCGGCGGCCACCTGCCGCAAGTACGGGTTGGTGGCGCGCTCCTGGCCGATGGTCGTCTGGGGGCCGTGTCCGGACAGCACCACGGTGGAGTCGTCGAGCGGCAGGCACACGCGTGCCAGGGACTCGAGCATGTCGTCCATGGAGCCACCGGGGAAGTCGGTGCGTCCGATGGAGCCGGCGAACAGCAGGTCGCCCGAGAACATGACCGGCGGGATGTCCGCCGTCTCGGGCAGGCCGAAGGTCACCGACCCCTTGGTATGGCCCGGGGCGTGCGCGACGGTCAGCTCCAGGCCCGCCAGCGCCAGCTGCGCACCGTCGGTCAGCTCCTTGACGTCGTCGGGCTCCCCGACGGTCAGCTCGCCCATGAGCGGCATGCCGATGGTGCGGCCGATGCCCTTCTCGGGGTCGCTCATCATGTAGCGGTCCTCGGGGTGGATCCAGGCCGGCACGTCGTGGGCGCCGCACACCGGGACGACCGAGGCGACGTGGTCGATGTGGCCGTGGGTGAGGACGACGGCGACGGGCTTGAGCCGATGCTTGCGGATCGCTTCCTCGACTCCGGGGGCCGCCTGGTGGCCCGGGTCGATGATCACGCACTCCTCACCGGCGGCGGGGGCGACGAGATAACAGTTCGTCCCCCAGGCACCGGCGGGGAACCCGGCAATGAGCACGATCGTCCTTCGTTTGGGTCGGTACGGGTGGGCTTGCGCACGCGTCGCGCCCATGGTCAGAGCCTACCGGCGGTGCCGATTCCTCAGCGAACCCATATACGGTACGGGGCTACACGCCCACGGTCGGCTCATCGCACCCACGCGTACCGGTCGGCACACGAAGACGCATGAGGAGAGAACCCGGTGGTCACCCAGGAGCAGCGGCGGCGTCAGCTCGCCCGGGAGAAGTTCTTGCGGCAGCAGCAGCGCCGCACCTCCGCGCGGCGCAAGGCGCGCATGCGCAACGCCGCGATCGCGTCGGTGCTCGGCGTGATCCTTATCGGCAGCGTCGCGCTGTACACGACCGGCGTGGTCCTGGGGGACGACGACGACAGCAAGACGAACGCGAGCGCGGACGTCACGCCGAGCGCCTCGGCTCCGAGCAAGGCGCCGGACCCGTGCGAGAAGCCCGCCGAGGGCAAGGTCAAAACGCAGACCTGGAAGAAGGAACCTGCGATGACCATCGACAAGTCGGCGCAGTACACGATGAAGCTGGCGACCACGTGCGGTGACATAGACATCGCGCTGAAGGCGGACGCGGCACCGCACACCGTCAACTCGTTCGACTTCCTGGCGGGCAAGGGCTTCTTCGACCACACGCCGTGCCACCGCCTCACCACCAACGGCATCTACGTGCTCCAGTGCGGCGACCCGACGGGGCAGGGCAACGGCGGTCCCGGCTACACCATCCCGGACGAGAACCTGAAGGACAAGAGCCTCAAGTCGAACACGTACCCGGCGGGCACGGTGGCGATGGCGAACACCGGACAGCCGGGCTCCGGCGGCAGCCAGTTCTTCCTCGTGTACCAGGACAGTCCGCTGCCGCCGAGCTACACGCCGTTCGGCACCATCTCCGACAAGGGCATGACCGTGCTGAAGAAGATCGCGAAGGCCGGGGAGAGCACCGGCCAGGGCGACGGAGCGCCCAACGCGACGGTCGTGATCGACAAGGCCACCGTCACGAAATCCTGACCCTCATCAGCGAAAGTTCGGTCGTGCGGGATGCGGACAGGCCCCCCGCCGGTCGCCTATGTTGGCCGTGACGAAACTGTGGACGATGCCCGGGGGTAGCGAAGCCCTCCGCAGGCATCATGTGGAGGAGGCGCTGTGAGCAGCGACCCGTGGGGCCGCGTCGATGAGACGGGGACCGTGTACGTGCGGACGGCCGACGGCGAGAAGGTCGTCGGATCCTGGCAGGCAGGCTCCCCCGAGGAGGCACTGGCCTACTTCGAACGCAAGTACGAAGGCCTGGTTGTGGAGATCGGCCTCCTCGAGAAGCGGGTGAAGACCACCGACCTGTCGGCCAAGGACGCCCAGACCGCCATCGACCACCTGCGCGAGCAGGTGGACGCGCACCACGCGGTCGGCGACCTGGAGGCCCTGCGGGCCCGGCTGGACCAGCTCGTCGCGCTCGTGGAGGCACGGCGCGAGGAGCGCAAGGCCCAGCGGGCCAAGCAGTCCGACGAGGCGCGCGGCGCCAAGGAGGCCCTGGTCGCCGAGGCCGAGGAGCTGGCCCGCTCGGACCAGTGGCGGGCGGCCGGTGAGCGGCTGCGGTCCCTGGTCGACACCTGGAAGGGCCTGCCGCGCCTGGACCGCAAGTCCGACGACGAGCTGTGGCACCGCTTCTCGCACGCCCGCTCGGCGTTCTCCAAGCGCCGCAAGCAGCACTTCGCGCAGCTGGACGCGCAGCGCGAGGAGGCCCGCCGGACCAAGGAACGGCTGGTCACGGAGGCCGAGGCGCTGTCGAACTCGACGGACTGGGGGCCGACGGCCGCGCGCTACCGCGATCTGATGTCCGAGTGGAAGGCCGCGGGCCGCGCCCAGCGCGAGCACGAGGACGAGCTGTGGAACCGCTTCCGCGGCGCCCAGGACGTGTTCTTCGCCGCCCGCAGCTCGGTCTTCGCCGAGCGGGACGCCGAGCAGGCGGAGAACCTGAAGCTCAAGGAGGAGCTGGCCGAGGAGGCCGAGAAGCTCGTCCCGGTCACCGACCTCAAGGCGGCCCGCGCCGCGTTCCGTTCGGTCAACGAGCGCTGGGAGGCCATCGGCCACGTGCCGCGCGACGCCCGGCCGAAGGTCGAGGGACGGATGCACGCCGTCGAGCGGGCCCTCCAGGAGGCCGAGGAGGCCGAGTGGCGCCGGACCAACCCGGAGGCACGCGCGCGTGCCGAGGGCCTGACCGGTCAGCTCCAGGCCGCCGTGGACAAGCTGCGCTCCCAGGTCGAGCAGGCGCGCGCCCAGGGCAACGACGCCAAGGCCGACAAGCTCGCGCGTGAGCTGGAGGGCCGCCAGGCGCTCCTGGACCAGGCGCTCAAGGGGCTGCACGAGTTCGGCGGCTGACGGTCGCGCACCGGACACGAGAGGGGCTCCCGTAGATCGCGTACGGGAGCCCCTCTCAGTGTGTGCGCCTTGTGCGGCCGCCTACGACGGCCTGCGCGCCGACGTCACCCGGTACACGTCGTAGACGCCCTCCACGCCGCGTACGGCCTTCAGGACGTGCCCGAGGTGCTTGGGGTCGCCCATCTCGAAGGTGAAGCGCGAGGTGGCCACGCGGTCCCGGGAGGTCTGGACGGCGGCCGAGAGGATGTTGACGTGCTGGTCGGACAGGACCCGCGTGACGTCCGACAGGAGCCGGGAGCGGTCCAGGGCCTCGACCTGGATGGCGACCAGGAAGACGGAGGACTGGGTGGGTGCCCACTCGACCTCGAGGATGCGCTCGGGCTCGCGGGACAGCGAGTCCACGTTCACACAGTCGCTGCGGTGGACGGAGACGCCGCTGCCGCGGGTGACGAAGCCGATGATGGGGTCGCCGGGCACGGGCGTGCAGCAGCGGGCCAGCTTGACCCACACGTCGTCCACGCCCTTGACGACCACGCCCGGGTCGGCGCTGGTCCGGCGCTTGCGACTGCGTCCGCGGGCCGGCGGGACCGACTCGTCGATCTCCTCGGTGGCCGCCTCCTCGCCGCCGAGCGCCGAGACCAGCTTCTGCACGATGTTCTGCGCCGAGACGTGGCCCTCGCCGATCGCCGCGTACAGCGCGGAGATGTCCGAGTAGCGCATCTCGTGGGCGAGGGTGACCAGGGAGTCGCCGGTGAGGATGCGCTGGATCGGCAGGTTCTGCTTGCGCATCGCGCGGACGATGGCGTCCTTGCCCTGCTCGATCGCCTCGTCGCGGCGCTCCTTGGAGAACCAGCCGCGGATCTTGTTGCGGGCGCGCGGCGACTTCACGAAGCCCAGCCAGTCGCGGGAGGGGCCCGCGCCGGCCGCCTTGGAGGTGAAGACCTCCACCAGGTCGCCGTTGTCCAGGGTCGATTCCAGCGGCACCAGCCGCCCGTTGACCCGGGCCCCTATGGTGCGGTGGCCGACCTCGGTGTGGACGGCGTAGGCGAAGTCCACGGGGGTCGCCCCGGCGGGCAGCGCTATGACGTCGCCCTTGGGGGTGAAGACGAAGACCTCGTTGCGGGAGAGGTCGAAGCGCAGGGACTCCAGGAACTCGCCGGGGTCCTCGGTCTCCTTCTGCCAGTCCAGCAGCTGGCGCAGCCACGCCATGTCGTTGAGGTGGTCGTCCTTGCCCTTGCCGGACGACTTGGGGGCGTCGGTGCGCACCTTGGAGGCGCCGGCGACGGCCTCCTGCTTGTACTTCCAGTGCGCGGCGATGCCGTACTCCGCGCGGCGGTGCATGTCGAAGGTGCGGATCTGCAGCTCGACCGGCTTGCCGCCGGGCCCGATGACCGTCGTGTGCAGCGACTGGTACATGTTGAACTTGGGCATCGCGATGTAGTCCTTGAACCGCCCCGGAACCGGGTTCCAGCGGGCGTGGACCGTGCCGAGCGCCGCGTAGCAGTCGCGGACGGTGTCCACCAGGACGCGGATGCCCACCAGGTCGTAGATCTCCGCGAAGTCACGGCCGCGGACGATCATCTTCTGGTAGACGCTGTAGTAGTGCTTGGGGCGGCCGGTGACGGTCGCCTTGATGCGGGCCGCCCGCAGGTCCTGCTGGACCTCGTCGGTGACGACGGCCAGGTACTCGTCGCGCTTGGGGGCGCGCTCGGCGACCAGGCGGACGATCTCGTCGTACATCTTGGGGTAGAGGATCGCGAAGGCGAGGTCCTCCAGCTCCCACTTGATGGTGTTCATGCCCAGCCGGTGGGCGAGCGGCGCGTAGATCTCCAGGGTCTCGCGCGCCTTCTTCTCCTGCTTCTCGCGCTTGAGGTAGCGCATGGTGCGCATGTTGTGCAGGCGGTCGGCGAGCTTGATGACCAGGACACGCGGGTCCTTGGCCATGGCGACGACCATCTTGCGCACGGTCTCGGCCTGCGCGGCCTCGCCGAACTTGACCTTGTCCAGCTTGGTGACGCCGTCGACCAGCAGGGTGACCACGTCGCCGAAGTCGCGGCGCAGGTCCTCCAGGCCGTACTCGGTGTCCTCGACGGTGTCGTGCAGCAGCCCCGCCATCAGCGTGGCCGGATCCATGCCCAGCTCGGCGAGGATGGTGGTGACGGCGAGCGGATGCGTGATGTACGGATCGCCGCTCTTGCGCTTCTGGCCGCGGTGCCAGCGCTCGGCGACCTGGTAGGCGCGCTCGATCTGGCGCAGGGTCGCCGTCTCGATCTTCGGGTCGTTGCCGCGCACTATGCGCAGCAGCGGCTCCAGGACCGGGTTGTACGGGTTGGCGCGCTGCACGCCGAGGCGGGCGAGACGGGCGCGGACGCGGTTGGAGGAGCCGGAGCGGGCGGGCTGCCCGGCGGGGGCGCGGACCACGGGCGCGTTCTGCGGGCGCTCCGCGGGCAGCGCCTTGGGGCCCGGCTGCTGCTCGGCGGGCTTGTCGACCGGCGCGGACGGGGCGTGCTGGATCGGCCCGCGCGTGTCGTTCTTCGCCTGGGGCGCGCTCGGCGCGGGCTTCGCCGCGGACGCCGAGGCGGACTCGGGCTTTGCGGCGGTCAGTGGCTGGGCCTCGTCTGGCAAGAGGACTCCTCGTGCGCGATCCGGGTCCCCCGGTCAGGCTCCGGATACCCCATGGTAGCGATCCTGCTCTCCGGGATCGCCTTCTGGCCAATGTGGGGGCTGTCAACCCCTGCAACGCCCGGGGCGGGCGCCGGATTCCTCCGGGCCCGCCCCAGGGTGCGGTGTGCGCGGTTCAGACCGTGAGCAGCGCCTTCAGCGGTGCCCCGGCCAGCGCGGGCTCCAGACGGGCCCGCCCGCCGAGGAAGCCCAGCTCCATCAGCACGGCGAGGCCCGCGACCTCGGCACCGGCCCGCCGGATCAGCTCCAGCGAGGCCTCAGCGGTGCCGCCGGTGGCGAGGACGTCGTCGACGACCAGCACGCGGTCGCCCGCGCTGAGGTCCTCGGCGTGCACCTCGATCTCGGCGGAGCCGTACTCCAGGTCGTACGCCTGGCTGAGCGTGGCTCCGGGGAGCTTGCCCGCCTTGCGTACGGGGATGAAGCCGAGGCCCGCCCGCAGGGCGACCGGGGCGCCGAGGATGAAGCCGCGGGCCTCCAGACCGACGACCTTGGTGGCGCCGGTGCTCCCGGCGACCTCGGCGAGCGCGTCGGTCAGGGCGGTGAACGCCGCCGGGTCCGCCAGGAGCGGGGTGATGTCCTTGAACACCACGCCCGGCTCCGGGTGGTCGGGCACGTCCCGGATGCGGCTGAGGAGCAGCTCGGTGAGGTCGGTCGTGCCGGTCATCGGCGCTTCCCCGAGGGTCGGCCGCGGCCCCTGCCGCGGGACGCGGACTGGTTGCGCGGGCCGACGACCGCGGGTGCCGCGTCGTCCGGCTCGTCGGCGTCGTACGCCCCCTCGTCCTCCGCGGACTGCGCGGACTCGCCCTTGGCCGTCGCCTGGGCCCGCTTGGCGAGGACCCGCTTCTTGAGGGCCTTCATCTGCGGCTCGGCCTCCTTGAGGTCGGCGACGAGCGGCGTGGCGATGAAGATCGACGAGTAGGCACCCGCGGCGAGACCGACGAACAGCGACAGCGAGATGTCGTTGAGCATGCCGGCGCCGAGGACGCCGCCGCCGATGAACAGCAGGCCCGCCACCGGCAGCAGCGCGACCACCGTGGTGTTGATGGAGCGGACCAGGGTGCTGTTGATCGAGCGGTTGGCGATCTCCGCGTAGGTCCAGCGGGTCTGTTTGGTGATGTCCCGGGTCTGCTCCTTGAGGCTGTCGAAGACGACGACCGTGTCGTAGAGCGAGTAACCGAGGATCGTCAGCAGACCGATCACCGTGCCCGGGGTGACCTCGAAGCCGACGAGGGCGTAGATGCCCACCGTGATGGTGATGTCGTGGATCAGTGCGACGAAGGCGGCCAGTGCCATCCGCCACTCGAACGCGATCGCCAGGTAGATCACCACGAGGACCATGAAGATCCCGAGGCCCTGCCAGGCCTTGTTCGCGATCTGGTCACCCCAGCTGGGGCCGACCAGGTCGGCGTTGATCTTCTCCGCGGGGACGTCCAGGTTCTTGGAGAGGTCCTCCTTGATCTGGTCCGACTGCTGGGTGTCGGTGCCCGCGATCTGGATGCGGAGGCTGCCGTCGCCGAGCTTCTGGACGATCGCGTCGTGGCCGGAGGCCTCCTCCGACCAGGTCTCGGTCTGGGAGACCGAGGCGCTCATGTTCTTCGGGGTGGTGAAGACCGCGCCGCCCTGGAACTCGATGCCCATGTGCAGGCCGCGCACCGCCAGGCCGACGATGGCCGTGATGGTGATGAGGATCGAGATGCCGTACCAGATCTTGCGGTTCTTGACGAAGTCGTAGCCGACCTCGCCGTGGTGCAGTCGGGCGCCGAGTGTGCCGAGCTTCGACATCTCTCACGCCTCCTTCGGGTCGACAGGGCCGGCGGCAGGACGGGACGGACGGCGGGTGCGGCGCAGCGGGGGCTTGGCACCCAGGGCCTTGGGATCGAGGCCGGACCACTTGTGACCGCTGGAGAAGAACTTGCGCCGGGCCATCAGCGTCAGCAGCGGCTTGGTGAACAGGAACACCACGACCACGTCGAGCAGGGTCGTCAGGCCGAGCGTGAACGCGAAGCCCTGCACCTTGCCCACCGTGACGATGAAGAGCACCGCGGCGGCGAGGAAGGACACGAAGTCGGAGACCAGGATGGTGCGCCGGGCGCGCGGCCAGGCCCGCTCGACGGCGGGACGCAGCGTGCGGCCCTCCCGGATCTCGTCGCGGACGCGTTCGAAGTACACGATGAACGAGTCCGCCGTGATGCCGATGGCGACGATGGCTCCGCACACGGCCGGCAGGTTCAGCGCGAAGCCGATGGTCGGGCCGAGCAGCGCCATGATCACGTAGGTGAGGCCGGCCGAGACCAGCAGCGAGCAGACGGCGATGAACGACAGGCCGCGGTAGTAGAACAGCAGGTAGAGGACGACCAGGGCGAGGCCGATCGCGCCCGCGATCAGACCGGCGTGGAGCTGCTCACCGCCGAGCGCGGCGGTGACGGTGGTGACGCTGTCCTCCTTGAAGGTCAGCGGCAGCGCGCCGTAGGACAGCATGTTGGCGAGGCTCTGGGCCTCCTCCTGGTCGAAGCTGCCGGAGATTTCCGCGTTGCCGCCGGTGAGCGCCTGGCTGACGTACGGGTCGGAGACGACCTGGTTGTCCAGGACGATGGCGAACTGGTTCTGCGGGGACTGGTTCTGCGCCAGCTTGCCGGTGATGTCCGCGAACTTCTTGCTGCCCTTGTCCGTGAACTTCATCGTCACGGTCCAGCCGGCGGCGGTCTGCGTGTTGTAGACGGCCTCGGCCTCGTCGACCTCGGTGCCGTCGACCGCGGCGGGGCCGAGGATGTACTTCTGCCACTGGCCCTGCGAGTTCTGGCCGCAGGCCACGGTCTGCTCGCCGGGCTTGGCGCCCTTGCCCGCCTTGGCGCGGGCGCCCTTGTTCGTGCAGTCCAGCGCCGCGTACTGCTGCTGGAGCTTGGCGGTGGCGTCGTCGCCTGGGGCGCTGGCGCTCGGGGACGGGGCGGCGCCGTCGGAGCTCTTCGCGGACGGGCTGGGGTCGGCCTTCAGGGCGTCGCTGGCGGCGCGGCCCTGGGAGGTGGCGCTCGCCGACGCGGAGTCGGACGGCGTGCCGCTCGCCTTGTCCCCGTCGGTGGCCTTGTCGCCGTCGGTGGCCTTGTCGCCGTCGGTCGCCTTGTCGGTGGCCTTGTCGGTCGCCTTGTCCGTGGCGCCGCCGGCCTCGCTCGGCGAGGGGCTGCCGGTCGCGTTGGCGCCGGAGAGCTCGGTGGCGAGGACCGGACGGAAGTACAGCTTGGCGGTGGTGCCGACCTGCTGCCGGGCTTCCTTCGAGTTCGTCCCCTTGGGGATGTTGACGATGATGTTCCGGTCGCCCTGGGTCTGGACCTCGGCCTCGGACACACCCAGACCATTGACACGGCGGTTCATGATCTCGACCGCGGTGTCCATGTTGGTCTTGTTGATCGCCGACTCCTGGCCCGCCTCCGGCACCGCGCGGAGCGTGATGCTGGTGCCGCCCGCCAGGTCGATGCCGAGACGCGGAGTCGTGTGCCCGGAGGCGAACATGCCTCCGGTGAGCGCCACGATGGCGATCAGGATCAGGGCCAGCGAGCGCCCGGGCTTACTCTGAGCGCTCGCATTCTTTCCCTTTTTAGGTGCTACCACCTTGGTGTACTCCCTCTCGGGCCGCTTCGCGCCCAGAAGGCGTCACCGGCGGCCATCACATGGTGTCCGGATCCGTGCGAGCCGCGCGTCGCGCGGGGTGCGCGGGACCCGTCCCGCGCACCCCGGGGCACGGCTTACTTCGCCTCGGAACCGCCGTCGGACTTCTTCGCCTGCTCGTCCGTCTTCGCCTCGGCGGGCGCGGCGTCGACCGTCGGCTCGTCGGCCGTCTTGTCGGCGGGCTCGACGGCCTTCTTGCCGAGGTCGACGGACTTGTCGTCGGAGGCGGCGTCGGCGGGGGCGTCGGTCTCGGTGAGGGAGGAGGCGTCGTCGGGGACGACGTCCGCGTCGGACTTCAGGTCGTACTCGATGCCGTGGACGATGCGGTTGTACTCGTCGTCGGAGAGGACGGCACCGATCGAGTTCTTGGCGAAGAGCAGTTCCACCCCCGGGCCGGCGTCGAGGAGGACCGTGTCGTCGTTGACCTCCTTGACCGTGGCGTACATGCCCCCGATGGTGCGGACACCGGTTCCGGGCTGCATCTCGTTCCGCATGGTGGCGGCCTGCTGCTGCTTCTTCTTCGCCGACCGGGTCATCAGGAACATGGCCCCGATGAGCACGATGAACGGGAGGAGGGTCACGAGACTCACGGGTCGGTACTTCCTTCACACGACCGCGATGGTGAGCGGCCTGATGGTTGGGGGTGTGTACACCGCCGACAAGGGCGGCATCGGCGGAGTCTAGGCGAGTCCGCGCGCATGGAACAACGCCCAGCATGGCACCGGGGTTCCTGCTCCGGCGAATGTGCCTCGCGTGAGCGGGTCGTCACGCCCCGAACAAGTCCTGTTGTCCGTTTCCTGAACTCTGGGAACGCGGCGGGGTGAGGCCGAGATGCGCCCATGCGGCCGGAGTGGCCACCCGTCCGCGCGGGGTGCGGGCGAGCAGACCCTCCCGTACGAGGAAGGGTTCGGCGACCTCTTCCACTGTCTCACGCTCCTCCCCCACGGCGACGGCGAGCGTGGACAGGCCGACCGGTCCGCCGCCGAACAGCTTGAGCAGGGCTTCCAGCACCCCGCGGTCGAGGCGGTCGAGGCCCCGGGCGTCGACCTCGTAGACGGCGAGGGCGGCCGCGGCGATCTCCTGGGTGATCAGGCCGTCGGCCTTGACCTGGGCGTAGTCGCGGACCCGGCGCAGCAGACGGTTGGCGATGCGGGGGGTGCCGCGGGAGCGGCCGGCGATCTCGGCGGCGCCGGTGGGGTCGATCTCGACGTCGAGCAGGCCGGCGGAGCGGTGGATCACGCGCTCCAGTTCCGCCGGTCCGTAGAACTCCATGTGGGCGGTGAAGCCGAAGCGGTCGCGCAGCGGGGGCGGCAGCAGTCCCGCGCGGGTGGTGGCGCCGACCAGGGTGAAGGGGGGCAGCTCCAGGGGGATGGCGGTGGCGCCGGGGCCCTTGCCGACGATGACGTCGACGCGGAAGTCCTCCATCGCCATGTAGAGCATCTCCTCGGCGGGCCGCGACATGCGGTGGATCTCGTCGAGGAAGAGGACCTCGCCCTCCTGGAGCGAGGAGAGGATCGCCGCGAGGTCGCCGGCGTGCTGGATGGCGGGGCCGGAGGTGATGCGGATGGGGGCTTCCATCTCGGCCGCGATGATCATCGAGAGGGTGGTCTTGCCGAGGCCGGGGGCGCCGGACAGGAGCACGTGGTCGGCGGTCGCCCCGCGCGCGCGTGCGGCACGCAGCACCAGGTCGAGCTGTTCGCGGACCTTCTCCTGGCCGATGAACTCACCGAGGTCCTTGGGGCGCAGGGCCGCCTCCACGGCCTGGTCCTCGCCGTCGGCGACCGCGCCCACCAGCCGCTCGGCGGCGGCCTCCGCGTCGGTCGTGTCGTCCCAGTTCACTTGATTCTCCTTGCCGTGGCGCACCGGGTCGGTGGTGGCGGGCGTGGTCAGCGGGCGCGGTTCAGCGTCTGGAGGGCGGCCTTGAGCAGCTGGCCCACCTGCGGCGTGCCCCCGGCGGCCTCGGCCTGCGGCGCCACGGCGGAGACGGCCTCGTCGGCCTCGCGGGTGGCGTACCCGAGGCCGATCAGGGCGGCGTGCAGCTGGTCGCGCCAGCCGGTGCTGACCGGGGCGCCGACGACGGGGGCGCCGATGGGCTCGCCGAGCCGGTCCTTCAGCTCCAGGAGCAGCTTCTGCGCGCCCTTCTTGCCGATGCCGGGGACGGCGGTGAGCGCCTTCTCGTCGCCGGTGGAGACGGCTCTGCGCAGGGCGTCGGGCCGGTGCACGGCGAGCATGGCCTGGGCGAGGCGGGGGCCGACGCCGCTGGCGGTCTGGAGCAGCTCGAAGACCTGGCGCTCGTCGTCGTCGGCGAAGCCGTACAGCGTGAGCGAGTCCTCGCGCACGACGAGCGAGGTGGCGAGCTTGGCGGGCTTGCCGAGCCGGAGGGCGGAGAGCGTGTTCGGCGTGCACTGGACGGCCATGCCGACGCCGCCGACCTCGACCACCGCGGCGTCGGGTGCGAGGGCGGCGACGGTGCCGCTGACGAAGGCGATCATGCGGGGCGGCCTTTCGACGGGTGGGAGGTCCGCGGGCGCTGCGGGCCCTGCGCGGCGTGCAGGGCCACGGCCTGCTGGAGGCGGTTCTGCGCGGGGGCGCGCCAGATGTGGCAGATGGCGAGCGCGAGGGCGTCGGCGGCGTCGGCCGGCTTGGGCGGGGCGGCGAGCCGCAGCAGGCGGGTGACCATGGCACCGACCTGCGCCTTGTCGGCGCGGCCGCTGCCGGTGACGGCGGCCTTGACCTCGCTGGGCGTGTGCAGGGCGACGGGGATGCCGCGGCGGGAGGCGCACAGGATCGCCACCGCGCTGGCCTGGGCGGTGCCCATGACGGTGCGGACGTTGTGCTGGCTGAAGACGCGCTCCACGGCGACGAACTCCGGCCGGTGCTCGTCGAGCCACCGCTCGATGCCCTGCTCGACGGCGACGAGGCGGTGGCCGAGGTCGGCGTCCGCGGGCGTGCGGACGACGCCGACGCCGATCATGGTGAGCGGCCGACCCGCGACACCCTCCACGACACCGACCCCGCAGCGGGTCAGCCCCGGGTCCACCCCCAGTACGCGCACGTAACCCGGCCCCTCTCGTCGATCACCTGTTTGTGCAGGCTATCGGGTGCCACCGACAAAGCGACGGGCCGACGGAGTGTGTCCCCGTCGGCCCGCTGAGCAGGGACGCGTTACGCGTCGACCTTCTCCATGATCTCGTCGCTCACGTCGAAGTTGGCGAAGACGTTCTGCACGTCGTCGCTGTCCTCCAGGGCGTCGATCAGCCGGAAGATCTTCCGCGCGCCCTCCTCGTCCAGCTCGACCTGCATGGTCGGGACGAAGTTGGCGTCGGCGGACTCGTAGTCGATGCCGGCCTCCTGGAGGGCGGTGCGGACCGCGACCAGGTCGGTGGCCTCGCTGAGCACCTCGAAGGACTCGCCGAGGTCGTTGACCTCCTCCGCTCCCGCGTCCAGGACGGCGCCGAGGACGTCGTCCTCGCTCAGCTCGCCCTTGGGCACGATCACGACGCCCTTGCGGTTGAAGAGGTACGACACCGAGCCCGGGTCGGCCATGGAACCGCCGTTGCGGGTCATGGCGACGCGGACGTCGGAGGCGGCGCGGTTGCGGTTGTCGGTGAGGCACTCGATGAGCACCGCGACGCCGTTGGGACCGTAGCCCTCGTACATGATCGTCTCGTAGTCGGCGCCACCGGCCTCCAGGCCGGCGCCGCGCTTGACCGCGGAGTCGATGTTCTTGTTCGGGACCGACTGCTTCTTCGCCTTCTGGATGGCGTCGTACAGCGTCGGGTTGCCGTCGATGTCGGCACCGCCCATGCGGGCCGCGACCTCGATGTTCTTGATCAGCTTCGCGAAGAGCTTGCCGCGCTTGGCATCGATGACGGCCTTCTTGTGCTTCGTCGTGGCCCATTTAGAGTGGCCGGACATCTGCCTGTCTCCTTCGCGTAACCCGTCTTTGTACGAACGGAGGAATCCTACAAGGACTCCGCCGCCCGGTTGGCGCGCACCATGTCGGCGAAGAGCCGGTGCACCCGGTGGTCGCCGGTCAGCTCCGGGTGGAACGACGTGGCCAGCGCGTTGCCCTGGCGGACGGCGACGATGTGACCGTCGTGCTCGGCGAGCACCTCGGCGGCGGCGCCCACGGACTCGACCCAGGGAGCGCGGATGAACACGCCCTCCACGGGAGCGCCCTCGACGCCCCGGACGTCGACGGCCGCCTCGAAGGACTCGTTCTGCCGGCCGAAGGCGTTGCGGCGCACGATCATGTCGATGCCGCCGACCGTCTCCTGCCCGGAGCGCGGGTCGAGGATCTTGTCGGCCAGCATGATCATGCCCGCGCAGGTGCCGTAGACGGGCATGCCGTCGCGCACGCGCGCGCGGAGGGGGTCCATCACTCCGAAGAGGACGGCGAGCTTGGAGATGGTGGTGGACTCGCCGCCGGGTATGACCAGGCCGTCCACCTCGGCGAGTTCTTCGGGGCGCCTCACCGGCCTGGCCACGGCGTCGGCCACGGCCAGGGCGACGAGGTGCTCCCGTACGTCGCCCTGGAGGGCCAGGACGCCGATGACGGGGGTGTCACTCATGGGTCCGGTGCCCTACCAGCCGCGGTTGGCGTAGCGCTCGGTCTCGGGGAGGGTGTCGCAGTTGATGCCGACCATGGCCTCGCCGAGGTTGCGGGACGCGTCCGCGATGATCTTCGGGTCGTCGTAGAAGGTGGTGGCCTTCACGATGGCGGCGGCGCGCTTGGCGGGGTCGCCGGACTTGAAGATGCCGGAGCCGACGAAGACGCCCTCGGCGCCGAGCTGACGCATCAGCGCGGCGTCGGCCGGGGTGGCCACACCGCCGGCCGAGAACAGGACGACGGGGAGCCTGCCCAGCTCGGAGACCTCCTTGACCAGCTCGTAGGGGGCGCGCAGCTCCTTGGCGGCGGCGTACAGCTCGTTGTTGTCGCAGCCGCGCAGCCGGGCGATCTCGTTCTTGATCTGGCGCAGGTGGCGGACGGCCTCGACGACGTTGCCGGTGCCGGCCTCGCCCTTGGAGCGGATCATGGCCGCGCCCTCGGCGATCCGGCGCAGGGCCTCGCCCAGGTTGGTGGCACCGCAGACGAAGGGGGTGGTGAAGGCGAACTTGTCGCTGTGGTTGACCTCGTCGGCCGGGGTGAGGACCTCGGACTCGTCGATGTAGTCGACGCCGAGGGACTGCAGGACCTGGGCCTCCACGAAGTGGCCGATGCGGGACTTGGCCATCACCGGGATGGAGACGGCGCCGATGATGCCCTCGATCATGTCCGGGTCGGACATCCGGGCCACACCGCCGTCCTTGCGGATGTCGGCCGGGACCCGCTCCAGGGCCATGACGGCCACGGCGCCCGCGTCCTCGGCGATCTTCGCCTGCTCCGGCGTGACGACGTCCATGATGACGCCGCCCTTGAGCTGCTCGGCCATGCCGCGCTTCACGCGGGCGGTGCCGGTCTCGGGTGCCTGGTTTTCGGAGAGCGTGCTGGACACGGGTTACCTCGCTGAGGAGAAGGGGTTTGTGCAGCACCGAGGAAACGTGAGGCGAGCAGGCCACAGCAAGGGCCAATGGGAAGGCTGTGGATCGTTTTCGTCCCGGGCTCCGCCGGTACGGGTCACGCCGCCCGCTCGACCAGGGCGGCCGGTGACTCGTCGTCCATCTCGAAGGCCAGCGGGAAGGGCGCGTGCCCGGCGAGGCGGAACCAGCGGACCTTGCGGTGCTCGCGCAGTCTGCGCGCGGCGCCCACCGCGTCGTTGTGGAAGCGCCGGGCCATCGGCACCCTCCGGACGGCCTCGGCCAGTTCGTGGGCGGCCTCCTCTCCCCCGGGCGCCTCGCGCACCACGTCCACCTGCTGCGCGTCGGCGAACACGGCGCGCAGGGCCTGGCTCAGCTCGCTCTCGGCAACCTCCCGCTGTTCCTCCTCGGCCTGCCGGGCGGCGTGCGCGGCCTCGTAGAGGACCATGGAGGCGGCCGGGTCGAGCACCCCGGAGGTGGCGAGTTCCTGGGCCACGGACGCCCTGCGCAGCAGCTGCGCGTCCAGGGCGGCACGGGCGGCGTCGATCCGGGCGTGCAGCCGGTCCAGGCGGCCCGCCGTCCAGCTGAGGTACAGGCCGACGGCGACGAGGACGACCAGGATCCAGATGAGGGTTGCGGTCACGGGCCGCAACCCTATCGGTGGGCCGAGAGACCCACGTACGTCCGGTGGGCCCCGGTACGCGCGGGACGCCCGGCCCCTACCCGCCGACGGGGTGTCGCCTCGTCCGCCGGTGACGGTGCTCGCCCTGGTCCGCCCGTGCCCGTCGGTGGCCGTACGCGCCCGTGCCCCCGTGCGTCCCGGGGGGTCAGTCCCTCGCGAGCCCGAAGCGGGCCCGCAGGCCCGTCGCCCGGTCGTCCGTCGCGACCGCCGCCGCTCCCGCGGTGACCGTCTCGTAGACGGACAGGATGTCCGCGCCCACGGTGGACCAGTCGAAGCGCCGTACGTGGGCGCTGCCCCGCTTGCGCAGCGCGGCCCGGCGTTCCGGGTCGGCCAGCAGGCGTACGGCCGCTTCCGCCAGGGCGTCGGCGTTCTCGTTGGGGAACAGTTCGCCGGCCGCGCCCTGGTCGAGGACCTGGGCGAAGGCGTCCAGGTCGGAGGCGAGGACGGGGGCGCCGGCCGACATGGCCTCGACGAGGATGATGCCGAAGCTCTCGCCGCCGGTGTTGGGCGCCACGTACAGGTCGACGCTGCGCAGGAGGCGGGCCTTGTCCTCGTCGCTGATCATGCCGAGGAACTCCACCCGGGAGCGCAGTTCCCTGGGCAGGCTCTCGACGGCCTCCTCCTCGTCCCCGCGCCCGGCGACCAGCAGCCGGGTGCGCGGGCGGGCGGCCAGGATCCCGGGCAGCGCCCGCATGAGCACCGGAAGGCCCTTGCGGGGCTCGTCGATGCGCCCTATGAAGCCGATCGTGTCGCCCTGCCACTCGGGCCTGGGCTCCGCGCCGGCGAAGAAGTCGACGTCGACGCCGTTGGGGATGACGACCGCGTCGCCGCCCAGGTGCTCGACGAGCGTGCGGCGGGCGTACTCGCTCACGGCGATCCGGGCGCTGATCTTCTCCAGGGCGGCCTGGAGGATCGCGTACGCGGCGATCATCGCGCGGGAGCGCGGGTTGGAGGTGTGGAAGGTGGCCACGATGGGGCCCTGGGCCGCCCAGCAGGACAGCAGGCCCAGCGAGGGCGAGGTCGGCTCGTGGATGTGGATGACGTCGAAGGCGCCGTCGTGCAGCCAGCGCCGGACCCGGGCCGCCGACAGGAAGCCGAAGTTCAGCCGGGCCACCGAGCCGTTGTACGGCACCGGCACCGCGCGGCCCGCGGAGACGACGTACGGGGGTAGCGGGGTGTCGTCGTCGGCCGGGGCGAGGACGGACACCTCGTGGCCGAGCCGGATGAAGTACTCGGCGAGGTCCCGGATGTGGAACTGGACGCCGCCCGGCACGTCCCAGGAGTACGGGCAGACGATGCCGATCCTCACCGGGCGCCCCGCTCGCGGGCGCCGGGCGCCTTGGCCGGGTCGAGATCCTTGAGCCACAAGCGCTGCAGCATGTGCCAGTCCTCCGGGTGGTCGGCGATCCCCGTGGCGAAGGCATCGGCCAGCGCCTGTGTCATGACAGACGTCTTCTCGGCCCGGGTACCTGACTCGGGCACCCCGACCGGCGGGTGCACCCGGCCCCGCATCACCGGCGAGTCGTCGTACCAGAGCGTCACCGGCAGCAGCCGTGCGCCGGTCTGCTGGGCGAGCAGCGCGGGACCGGCGGGCATCCGGGCCGTCTCGCCGAAGAAGTCGACCTCCACGCCGGAGGCGGACAGGTCGCGGTCGGCGACCAGGCAGACCAGGCCGCCGTCGCGCAGCCGCCGGGCCAGCGTGCCGAAGGCGGTGCCGCCGCTGTGCGGCAGGACCTCCATGCCGAGGCCCTCGCGGTAGGCGACGAACCGGTCGTACAGGGTCTCCGGCTTGAGGCGCTCGGCGACCGTGGTGAACGGGATGCCGAGCTTGGTGGTGACCCAGGCGCCCGCGAGGTCCCAGTTGGCCAGGTGCGGCAGGGCGAGCACCACGCCCTTGCCGGCGTCCAAGCCGTCGGTGAGGTGGTGCAGGTCCTCGGGGGTGAAGCCGTTCTCGATCCGCTCGGTGCTCCACGCCGGGAGCCGGAACGACTCCATCCAGTAGCGCAGGTACGAGCGCATGCCCGCGCGCGAGAGGGCGGCGAGCCGCTCCGGGCCCGCGTCGGGCACCACGCGCGCGTAGTTGCTCTCCAGGCGGCGCACTCCCGCGCCGCGCTGCTTCCAGGCGAGGTCGGCGATGCTGCGGCCCAGGCGCACGGCGGCGGGCTCGGGGAGCTTCTTCACGGTGGTCCAGCCGGCGCCGTACAGACCGTCGGTCAGGCGGTCCCGAGCGCTCACTTCGCCGCCTCGGTGCCCTGGTTCGCCTGCGCGGCGGCGTCCGCCTCGGCGGCTTCCCGGCGGACCGTGACGACCCGCTGCACCAGCGTGACGAGGCTGCCGACGGCGACGATCCACAGGGCGATCGGCAGCAGGTACTGGATGCCGGGCACGCCGAACTTGTGCAGCCCGGCGAATCCGGCGGCGACCAGCGAGATGACGAGGCGCTCGGCGCGCTCGACCAGTCCGTTGACGGCCACCGGCAGACCGATCGCCTCGCCGCGCGCCTTGGTGTACGACACCACCTGGCCGCTGGCCAGGCAGAAGATCGACACCGCGCACAGGACGTTGTCGTCGCCGCCCCCCGCGTACCAGAGGGCGAGGCCGCCGAAGATCGCGCCGTCGGCGACCCGGTCGAGGGTCGAGTCCAGGAACGCGCCCCAGCGGCTGGAGCGGCCCAGCTGGCGGGCCATGTTGCCGTCGACGAGGTCGGAGAAGACGAAGAGCGTGATCACCACCGTGCCCCAGAAGAACTCACCCATGGGGTAGAAGACCAGCGCACCCGCGACCACACCCGCGGTGCCGATCAGCGTGACCGTGTCGGGGCTGACGCCCCGGCGGATGAGAAACGCGGCGAACGGTGTGAGGACACGCGTAAAAAATGCACGCGCGTACTTGTTCAGCATGGCCTTCCCGACGGTCGGTGTGGCGCCGCGGCCCTTGCTGGCCACCGGCTGGCCCATCGTAGTCACGCGCGCGCGTGGGCGGTGGCCGGGCACCCTGAGCCCGTGGAGAGCGGCCGGTGGGCGGCGGGATCGGGTCCTTCGTATGGACGCGGCGTGACGGGAGTGGAAAGCTCGAAGGACCGCGGGCGTCGCGTGAGCCGCCAGTGCACGCGGTCCCGCGTGTCCGCGCCCCCAGTGACCTCACCGTGCACGGGAGGCAAGACATGGGCGACAAGGCACACACCCATCCCGGAGCCGCCGGAAGGGCAACGGCGGCCGACCACCCCGCGTCCGTACGGAACGTGGTGCTGGTCGGCCACTCCGGATCGGGCAAGACGACCCTGGTGGAGGCTCTCGCGCTGACGGCGGGAGCGGTGAACCGGGCGGGCCGCGTGGAGGACGGCGGCTGCGTCTCGGACTACGACGACATGGAGCACCGCCAGCAGCGCTCCGTACAGCTCTCCCTGGTGCCGGTCGCCTGGGACGGCATCAAGATCAACCTCTTGGACACGCCCGGGTACGCCGACTTCGTCGGTGAGCTGAGGGCCGGTCTGCGCGCCGCGGACGCGGCCCTCTTCGTCGTCTCGGCCTCCGACGGCGTGGACGGCTCGACCCGCATGCTCTGGGAGGAGTGCGCCGCCGTCGGCATGCCCCGCGCCATCGTGATCACGCACCTGGAGGCCGCCCGCGCGGACTTCGAGGAGATGACGCGGATCTGCGCGGAGGCGTTCGGCGGCGACGACCCCGACGCCGTACTGCCGCTGTACCTCCCGCTGCACGGTCCGCCCGCGCCCGACGGGCACGCGCCCGTGACCGGTCTCGTGGGGCTGCTGTCGCGGAAGCTGTTCGACTACGCCTCGGGCGAGCGGGTGGCCTCGGAGCCGGGCGAGGCGGAACTGCCGCAGCTCGACGAGGCCCGCTCGATGCTGATCGAGGGGATCATCTCGGAGAGCGAGGACGAGACCCTCATGGAGCGCTATCTCGGCGGCGAGCAGGTCGACGTCAAGACGCTCGTCGAGGATCTGGAACGGGCCGTGGCACGCGGGGTGTTCTTCCCCGTCCTGGCCGCCGCGCCGGCCGCCGAGGGCGCCCGGCAGGGACTGGGCACGGTCGAGCTGCTCGAGCTGATCACGCGCGGCTTCCCGACGCCCCTGGAACGCGCGGCGCCGCGGGTCACCACGCCCGACGGCACCGGCCGCGAGCTGCGGATGTGCGATCCAAAGGAGTCGCTGGTCGCGGAGGTCGTCAAGACGTCCTCGGACCCCTACGTCGGCCGGATCTCGATGGTCCGCGTCTTCTCCGGCACCCTGCGCGCCGACCAGACGGTGCACGTGTCCGGGCACGGGATGACCGACCGCGGGCACGAGGACCACGACGTCGACGAACGGATCGGCGCCCTGTCGACGCCGTTCGGCAAGCAGCAGCGTCCGGTCACGCACGTGATCGCGGGCGACCTCGCCTGCGTGGCCAAGCTGACCCGCGCGGAGACCGGGGACACCCTCTCGGCCAAGGACGACCCGCTGCTGATGGCCCCCTGGGAGATGCCCGACCCGCTGCTGCCGCTCGCCATCGAGGCGCACAGCAAACCCGACGAGGACAAGCTCTCCCAGGGGCTGGCCCGGCTGGTCGCCGAGGACCCGACGATGCGCCTGGAGCACAACCAGGACACCCACCAGGTGGTCCTGTGGTGCCTGGGCGAGGCACACGCCGACGTGGCCCTGGAGCGGCTGCGCAGCCGCTACGGCGTCCAGGTCGACGTCGTACCCCACCGGGTCGCCCTGCGCGAGACGTTCGCCGGCCGGGCGGCCGGGCGCGGGCGGCACGTCAAGCAGTCCGGCGGGCACGGCCAGTACGCCATCTGCGAGATCGAGGTGGAGCCGCTGCCGGGCGGCTCGGGCATCGAGTTCGTGGACAAGGTCGTCGGCGGCGCGGTGCCCCGCCAGTTCATCCCGTCCGTCGAGAAGGGCGTGCGCGCGCAGGCGGCCAAGGGCGTCGCCGCGGGCCACCCGCTGATCGACGTGCGGATCACGCTGCTCGACGGCAAGGCGCACTCCGTGGACTCCTCCGACGCCGCCTTCCAGACCGCCGGCGCGCTGGCGCTGAGGGAGGCCGCGGCCGAGGCGAGGATCCACCTGCTGGAACCGGTCGCCGAGGTGAGCGTGCTGGTCGGCGACGACTACGTGGGCGCGGTGATGAGCGACCTGTCCGGACGGCGCGGCAAGGTGCTGGGCACCGAGCAGACCAGCGGCGGCCGCACCCTGATCAGGGCCGAGGTGCCCGAGATCGAGATCGGCCGCTACGCCGTCGACCTGCGCTCCCTGTCGCACGGCACCGCGCGCTTCGACCGGCGCTACGCGCGGCACGAACCGATGCCGGCCCAGGTCGCGGACCGGCTGCGCGAGGAGGTGCGGGTGGCGTCCTAGCGGAGCCCGGCCCTCCGGTGCGGCGTCCGCCGCACCGGGGGTCCGCTCCCCGCATCGGAGTCCACCCGCCCCGGCGCGCGACGGCACGCCCGGCGGCCGGACCGCGCGCGTGGGGGCGCCTTTGGACGTCCCGTGACGCGCGGCGGTGCCGGCGGATACGCTGATGACCAGATCAACAGGTGTGCGGGGCAGGGAAGTCGGGAAGGCCGCAGGAGCGACAGTGGTGGCGATCGGGGGCGGGAATGACCGTTGACGGCGGTTACGCGGACTTCTTCGGACCGCAGGTGCCGCGCACGGACGACGGCGGCCAGACGGCCACCTTCGCGCTGGCCTCGGCCGCCTACCGGGACAGCGAGGCCGAGGAGATACTCAAGGCCAACAGCGAGTGGCACAAGTCGTCCGTGAGCAAGCCCCGGATGAAGCTGTTCCGGCCCAACCTCGGCGAGGCGTACTCCCGGGCGATCATCGACCGGATGCTGGGCCCCAAGCGGGCCCCGCTCATCCAGTCCTTCGGCACCCAGCCCCAGGTGGTCGTGGAGCACAGCCTCGCCGCGCACCGCATCCGCAGGGACCGGGACAACTGGCTCAGTGCCGTCATGGTGCTGTGCGGCCTGCTGTTCCTGCCCGGACTGCTGATCTGGCTCCTGGTCTTCCAGATCCGCACCACCATCGCCCGGCGCGAGGACAAGCGGGCCGGCGCGCTCGCCACCACGCTGCTGCTCGCGATGGCGGCCCTCGCCGTGCTCTTCCTGCTCAAGATGCCCTTCAGCGGCTTCTGGGGCTGGTACGCGCGCGCCTGCGTCGTCGCCCCGGTGATCGGCTGGTTCTGGGCCAAGCGGATCTGCGAGCGCACGGCACGGGACCTCCGGGAGCGCTGGAGCGGCCTGCTGTCCGGCGCGGGCGTGGGCGCCAAGGTGCCCGAGGCGGTGCCGAGCAGCCCCGGCGAGACGGCCGCCGAGGAACTGCGGCAGTCACTGGCCCGGCTCAGCGCCGAGCAGCAGTCCAACTCCGTCTTCTACGCCGGCCCCAAGGGAATCCTCGGCATGGGCACCCGCTGGGGCAACTGGCAGCTCGCCGAGGAACTGGTCCCCGCCGACCCGGACCGGGAGATCAACCCGTTCCGCAGCTGGGACGTGATCAAGGCCATCCACGACCGGCTGCGGATGCTGGAGCGCGGCCCGCTGCACACCGGCGGCTTCACCAAGCCGACGGTGCGGCACTGGATCGTGACCCCGATCGGTGAGAACGCCGACGCGGTGTCCCGGCCCGAGGGCACGGACGTCGAGGCGTACCAGGTCAAGCAGCACGCGATACAGGAGATCTGCGACAAGCAGCAGTTCGGCGCGGGCGACCGGCACTACCTGGGCGTGCAGTGGACGCTGTGGGACGGCCAGTTGGTCATCTCCATGCTGATCACGGTGACCGTGCTGCACGAGACGCTGCGCATCGAGGTCACCGGTCACGCCCTGGGGCCGGTGCACTCCCTGTTCACCAGCAAGCCCGCGGCCAAGGAGAAGACGGTCCAGAAGTCCGTCAAGTTCTGGGAGACCCGCACGGTGAAGCTCCCGCTGGTCGACGCCGACGAGGTGGTGCGGCTGGCCGCGCGGGCCCCGCTGACCTGGTACCCCCCGCTGCTGTACTGGCTGGGCGGCAAGCTCACGCTGCCCGAGCCCTTCGGCCTGCGGCACGCCTGGGCGGACCGGCCCTGGCGGCACCGCTTCATGGCCGACGACGCGCTGCGCGCGGCCACGCCGGTGCTGCGGGCGGTGCACTCGGCGGCGATCAAGGTGCTGAAGGAGAACGGCGTGGACACGGAGAAGTTCGGCGCCCGCGCGGGTGGTCTGAGCGGGGCGGTGCAGGAGGCTGTGCCGAAGAAGGCGGACGTCTACGACGCGTAGGCCTCCGGCGGTGGGGCGGGGGCTTTGCAGGGTGGCCGTCCCCGGGGGCTGCGCCCCCGGACTCCCGCTTTCGGCCTGGACGGCCTCGTCCTCAAGCGCCGGACGGGCTGAGGGAGCTTGGAAGCTAGGCCGTGGGCCAGGCTTCCGCCAGCATCTTGCGGGTGTCTCCCAGGAGCTGCGGCAGAACCCGCGTGTGGCCGATCACGGGAAGGAAATTGGTGTCGCCGCCCCAGCGAGGCACCACGTGCTGGTGCAGGTGCGCGGCGATGCCGGCGCCCGCCACCGCGCCCTGGTTCATGCCCAGGTTGAAGCCCTGGGCCCCGGAGGCCGTGCGCAGGGCCGTCATCGCCTGCTTGGTCAGCTCGGCCAGCTCCGCCGTCTCCACGGTGTTCAGCTCCGTGTAGTCGGCGACGTGGCGGTACGGGACGGTCATCAGGTGGCCGCCGTTGTACGGGTACAGATTCAGCACCGCGTACACGTGCTCACCGCGCCGGACGATGAGGCCGTCCTCGTCCGACTTCGCCGGGATCGAGCAGAAGGGGCATCCGTCGTCGGCGCCGGGGCCGCTCGGCTTGTTCTCGCCCTGGATGTACGCCATCCGGTGGGGCGTCCACAGACGCTGGAAAGCGTCCGGCGTCCCCACTCCCAACTGCTGCTCCGGCTCACTCGTCATGCGTGCAGCATATGGCTTCGCGTACGGCGACAGGGAAGGCCCCCGGGATCTCTCCCGGGGGCCCCGCACACCCGGCGGTCAGACCTGCGCCCGCTCCTCGACGACCTTGGCGATCTTCGCGAGGGCCTCCTCGACGGGGATGCCGTTCTCCTGGGAGCCGTCGCGGTAGCGGAAGGAGACCGCGCCGTTCGCCATGTCCTCGTCGCCCGCGATGACCATGAAGGGCACCTTCTGCTTCTGGGCGTTGCGGATTTTCTTCTGCATCCGGTCCGAGGAGGAGTCGACCTCGACGCGCAGGCCCTGCCTCTTGGCGGACGCGGCGAACTTCTCCAGGTACTCGACGTGCGCGTCGCCGATCGGGATGCCCACCGCCTGCACCGGCGCCAGCCATGCCGGGAAGGCGCCCGCGTAGTGCTCCAGGAGCACCGCGAAGAAGCGCTCGATGGAGCCGAACAGCGCGCGGTGGATCATGACCGGGCGGGTCTTGGTGCCGTCCGCGGCCGTGTACTCCAGGTTGAAGCGCTCCGGCAGGTTGAAGTCGAGCTGGATGGTCGACATCTGCCAGGTGCGGCCGATCGCGTCCTTGGCCTGGACGGAGATCTTCGGGCCGTAGAACGCGGCGCCGCCCGGGTCCGCCACCAGCTCCAGGTTCTGCTTCTCGGCGACCTGGCGCAGCGTCTCGGTGGCCTCTTCCCAGGCCTCGTCGGAGCCGACGAACTTCTCCGGGTCCTTGGTGGACAGCTCCAGGTAGAAGTCGTTCAGGCCGTAGTCGCGCAGCAGGTTCAGGACGAAGGTGAGGGTCTTGTCCAGCTCCTCCGACATCTGCTCGCGGGTGCAGTAGATGTGCGCGTCGTCCTGGGTGAAGCCGCGGGCCCGGGTCAGGCCGTGCACGACGCCCGACTTCTCGTACCGGTACACGGTGCCGAACTCGAAGAGGCGCAGCGGCAGCTCACGGTAGGAGCGCCCGCGCGCGTCGAAGATCAGGTTGTGCATCGGGCAGTTCATGGGCTTGAGGTAGTAGTCCACGCCCTCGTCGAGCTGCATGGGCGGGTACATGCCGTCGGCGTACCAGTCCAGGTGGCCCGAGGTCTCGAAGAGCTTCCCCTTGGTCGCGTGCGGGGTGTAGACGAACTCGTAGCCCTCCTCCTCGTGGCGGCGGCGCGAGTAGTCCTCCATCACCCGGCGGATGATGCCGCCCTTGGGGTGGAAGACGGCAAGGCCGGAGCCGATCTGCTCCGGGATGGAGAACAGGTCCAGCTCGCTGCCGAGCTTGCGGTGGTCGCGCTTCTCGGCCTCGGCGAGGAACTCCAGGTGCGCCTTCAGCTCGTCCTTGGTGGGCCAGGCGGTGCCGTAGATGCGCTGGAGCATCGGGTTCTTCTCGCTGCCGCGCCAGTAGGCGGCGGCGTTGCGCATCAGCTTGAAGGCCGGGATGTTGCGGGTCGTCGGCAGGTGCGGGCCCCGGCAGAGGTCCTTCCAGCACAGCTCGCCGGTCTTCGCGTCCAGGTTGTCGTAGATCGTCAGCTCGCCGGCGCCGACCTCGACGTCCGCGCCGTCGTCGTGCGACGCGGAGCCCTTGAGGCCGATCAGCTCCAGCTTGTACGGCTCGTCGGCCAGCTCCTCGCGGGCGGCCTCGTCGGTGACCACGCGGCGGGAGAACCGCTGCCCGCGCTTCTGGATCTCCTGCATCTTCTTCTCGATGGCCTTGAGGTCATCGGGGTGGAAGGGCTTCTCCACGTCGAAGTCGTAGTAGAAACCGTCCTTGACGGGCGGGCCGATGCCCAGCTTGGCCTCGGGGAACAGCTCCTGCACGGCCTGCGCCATGACGTGCGCGGTGGAGTGGCGCAGGATGTTCAGACCGTCCTCGGAGGAGATCTCGACACCCTCGACGGTCTCGCCGTCCTGCACCTCGTAGGCGAGGTCCTTGAGGTCGCCGGACACGCGGGCGGCGATGATCGAGCGCTCGCCGGCGAAGAGCTCGGCGGCCGTAGTGCCCGTCGTCACCACGCGTTCTTCCCGCTCGGAATCCCGCTGGATGATCACACGGACGTCTGACACCGGTCTCTCCTGACTGAAGGTGGGGCCGCGGCGCCATACCGGAGCGCACGCATGGGGGCGATCGTACCGACCCGGGGCCGCCCACCGCGAAATCAGTCCCGGCAGTCCCCTCCGTCCCCTCCGTCGCCGCAGGTCTCCTCGAAGAAGGCCGCGACCTCGACGTGGTCCTGGACGGCCTTCAGGAGCCGGTCCCGCTCCGCGTCGTCGACCTGGACGGGGGTGATCTCGCAGGCGCCGGTGAGCCTGCGGAACCCGCCCCGGCTCTCCAGTCGCCCGAGCACCCGCACCGGCAGCCCGACGAGGTGGGCGTGCCCGGCGATCCGGTACGCCTCCTCGTCCAGCGCCATCCGCACGTGCGGCACCTCGGCCCCGGCCAGCACCCGCAACCGTACGGTGCCGGTGCCGCGCGGTCCGGGCCGGCGCATGCGGACCACGGTGCCGGTGATCCGCACCGGTACGGAGGGCTCCGCGCGCAGGTAGCGGGCGGCGGCCTCGCGCAGGGCGGGCAGGTCGCCGGGCGAGAACTCGACGGGTTCGGTGAGGACGCCGCAGCCCTCGGGAACGCCCGCGGCCGGCGCCCAGCCGACGGCGATCCGGGCGCCCTCGGTGCCGCGGACCAGGGCGACGAGGGACTCCGTCAGCTCGTGGCTGACGCCCGCCGCGACGGCCGAGTCGAAGGCCTCCGTGCCCCCGGTGGCCCGCCGGTAGTCGACGGCCTCGCGGGCGGCGTGGAGGGCCTGGTGAAGGCGTACGGCGAGGGGGCGGCCGGTGCCGACCGGCAGGAACGCCGTGAGGCGGCGGCCGTCGGGGGCGGGGCCCACCACGACGTTCTCCAGGGCCGCGCCGGCGGCGCGCCGGTGCCGGGCGCCGTAGTAGCCCGCCCGCGCGCGCGTGGCGAGCGCTCCGGCGAGCAGCATCCGGCGGGCGGCGGAGCGCAGCTGCTCCTGTGCCGTCCAGGACGCGGTGTCGCCGGGTCCCGTCGGTGTGTCGCGTTCCCAGCGGATCTCGTCGCTGGGGACGGCGAGGGCGAGCAGGATCTCGCGGGCGGCGGGGGTGCCGCTGCGGGTCAGGGCGTGCAGCGCCTCGCCGAGCAGGTCGTCGCTGTCAGGGAAGGCGCGGGTGACCGGCACCAGGAGGCTGGTGGCGCCCGCGGCCGGTCCTGGCGGGGTCCAGCGGCCGTAGCGGCCCGGGGCGCCGCCGCGCCGGTGCCAGCCGTGCCGGTGCAGCAGCGCGGTCAGCACGGCCGGGTCGACGGCGCCGGGCTCCGGGGTGCCGCCGTCGCGGGGGGTGTGGTCGAGGGCGTCGGCCGGGTGCGGCCGTACCGAGCGCGGGGGATCGCCGGTCGGGCGGTGCGTCATGGTTTCCCTCCCGTCCCGACCCGCGTCATGATCTCGCACAGCGCACGGTCGTCGAAGATCCGCGCGGTCGGTATCCGCACGGTGGTGCGCCGCCGTCCGGTGACCGGATGTCCGGCGAGGTTGGTCCAGTAGCAGCAGTGCCTGAGGTCGAGCCGGTCGTGGCCGGCGCGCAGCCACTGGTCCCGGGACCGGGGGACGATCATGACGACCAGGATCTTGTGCACCGACACGGGGGTGCGGGCCAGCTTCGCCAGGTGGTCGTTGTCCAGGGTGAAGGAGAAGGAGCGGCCGGGGGGTCCTGGGGCGATCTGGTAGGTGGCCTTGAGCTGCACCTTGATGGTGACCTCGTCGTCGACGGTGTGCCCGGGGGCACTGTGGCTGACGTGCCAGTCGATGCCGTTGTCCGGGAAGGGCTGGGAGAGCGAGCAGCCCGCCGCGGCGGCGACCGCGTGGAGGTAGCCGACCTGCAAGGTCTCCATGCAGGCGGTGGTGGCGAGGGAGCCGCGTGAGGGCGCGGTGCGCTCGGGCAGCAGCCCGCCCCGTTCGGGCTGCGCAATGGCCATGGCCAACAGCCTTCCAGAACTGGTGAATCCCGGTGGTAGGTCTGTGAACTGCAAAGACCCGTACTCCTGTTGTGTCCTTCCGGCGTACGTCGCAAACAGCCCGGGTATCACCGAACCGGGACAAGGGACGGCACGTCAGCTGCCGTGCTCGGACGAGGAGTTGAGTGCCCTATGACGAGCTGGTTCGAGGGGCCGCTGGCCGCTTTCGACACGGAGACGACGGGTGTGGACACCGAGACCGACCGGATCGTGTCGGCGGCCCTCGTCGTCCAGGACGCGCCGGGGCTGCGCCCGCGGGTGACCCGGTGGCTGGTGAACCCGGGGGTGCCGGTGCCCGAGGCGGCGACGGCGGTGCACGGGCTGACCCAGGAGCATGTGCAGCGCCACGGCCGCTGGCCGGCGCCGGTGATGTACGAGATAGCCGAGGCGCTGACCGAGCAGGCCCGGGCCGGGCGTCCGCTGGTGGTGATGAACGCGCCGTTCGACCTCACACTGCTGGACCGGGAATTGCGCAGGCACCGCGCCTCGTCGCTGGGCCGGTGGCTGGAGCGGACGTCGCTGCACGTGCTGGACCCGCGCGTACTGGACAAGCACCTGGACCGCTACCGCAAGGGCCGCCGTACCCTCACCGATCTGTGCGCGCACTACGGCGTGGAGCTGGCGGGCGCGCACGACGCGGCGGCCGACGCCCAGGCGGCGCTGGAGGTCGTGCGGGCGGTGGGGCGGCGTTTCCAGGCACGGCTCGAGCGCCTCTCCCCCGCGGAGCTGCACACCCTCCAGGCGGTGTGGCACGCGGGTCAGGCGCGCGGCTTGCAGGCGTGGTTCGCGCTCAACGGCACCCAGGAGCCGGTGGACCCGGCCTGGCCGTTGCGGCCGGAGCTGCCGGCGGCGGCGTGACCCTTCGTCCCCGGCCCGCGTGAACGCCGGAACACGAAGAAGCCGGTCCGTCGTGCGACGGACCGGCTCTTCCCGGGTGGGCGATACTGGGTTCGAACCAGTGACCTCTTCGGTGTGAACGAAGCGCTCTCCCACTGAGCTAATCGCCCGGGAACGCACTGAACCATACAGGGCGCCGCGCGGTTCCATCAAACCGCTTGCCGGCCCCCCGCCAGGTGCGCGGCGAGACCCCGCCGCCCGGCCCGCATCATGAGGCGGTGGTTGGCGCGGAACAGGGGGCGGCCGGGCACGGCGAGGCGGCGCAGCAGCGGCTTGCGCACGACGACCTCCTGGTCGTAGCGGACGAGGGTGGCGGAGCCTCGCGGGGCGACCGTCCAGCGCGCCCAGCCCTCCAGGTCGCCGCTCATCGCGACGTCCAGCACCCCCGCGGCCGGGTCCCGGCGCCCCTCCCGCACGGTCGCGGTCAGTTCGTACGGGAGCAGGGAGCGGAACCGGAGGACGCCGCTGGTGTCGTCGAGCCGGGTGACCTCGCGGACCTGCGGCCACCAGCGGGGGTAGTCCTCGACGCGTTCCAGGGCGCGGTAGACGTCCGGGGCGGGCGCGGGCAGCGGCCACAGGCTGCGGAAGCGGTAGTGGTTCCAGTCCATCCGTGCAGTGTGCCCGCGCCCGCGCCGGTCAGGGGCCGGCTACGGCATCCTGTCCCCCAGGAGTGCGAGGTTCTCGATGGCGGCGAGGCCGTAGAGGGCGGTGTCGTTGGTGGACACCCAGCTCGCCTCGCTCCCCGGCACCAGCGTGAGGGGGCCGCTCAGCTTCTGTGTGGTCCAGGGCGCCGACTCCCGGTAGCCGTCGGAGTCGTAGAACTTCTGCCACGCGCGCGTGGCGAGCTTGTCGTCGCCGGTCCGTACGGCCGCGTACGCGTCGAGGCGCGAGTGGCCCTGGAAGAGGATGAGGCTGCCGAAGTTCGTGCCGTAGCGCGCGGCCTGTTCGGCCTTGGTCGCGTTGAAGTAGCGGCAGTAGTCGTAGTACGCCTCCTCGAACTTGGGCATGTCGACGAGGTCGATCAGTTCGGCGCACAGTTCGTTCAGGCCGAAGACGGCCGAGAGGTGGGAGACCTCGACCTTCGGTGTGTCGGCGACGGCGAACTTCCCGGTGTCCAGGTCGTACAGGCCGCTGCCCTGGACGAAGCCGTTGGGCTGGGCGGCGATGGTCTCCATGGTGGACAGGACGCGGTCCCTGGCCTTCTCCCACTTCGGGCCCCTGCGTTCCCACTCGGTGAGCCACGCCGAGACCAGGCCGCTCCAGTCGGTGCCGAAGCCGATGGACAGGGCGTTGCGGTCGGGCGTGTAGGGCTCGGTGCGGATCTTGCGGAGCGGGTCGAGGGCGAGGAAGGTCTCGTCGGAGTCGACGTTGGCGTGCATGAGGTCGCCGACGCGTTCGTCGGCGGTGAGGAAGTAGTAGAAGCGCCGGTAGGTGGTGTTGGCGATGCGCTGCTGCTTGGCGCTGTCGGCGTAGTGCTGGACGCCGTGGCGGGTGCCGAGGCCGGCCCATGTGCCGAGGTGGTAGACGTCGACCTCGCCGGTGTGCCGGGTCATGGCCTCGGCGAAGCGGAAGATGTCGGCGCGCCCGGAGCGCAGGTAGGCGTACCAGAGCCAGAGGTCCGGGGAGAGTTCGGAGTTGTCCCAGGCGTAGCCGCCGATGTCGTAGCGCCACTGGTGCCGGGCGGCGTCGTAGGTGTGCATGATGTCGCCGTAGTCCCAGAAGCCGTACCAGCGGCGCTGCTCCACCTGGTCCTTGTAGTAGGTGAAGAGGAAGTCGAGGTGGTCCTCGATCTTCGCCTTGGCGGGGGTGGAGCGGTCGGGCGCGGCGTAGAGGCCGGGGCCGAAGACGCCGGCCTTGATGAGCTGTGCGGGCGGGGCGGCGAGCTGGGGCAGGACGCGTACCGCCCCGGCCTGTTCGGCGAGTTCCTCGGCGCTCGGGGTGGCGGCGTTGGCCCAGAAGAGGAGTTCCGAGGTGCGGGCGATGCCGTAGGGGGTGCCGAACTCCGGTTCGTAGTCCTCGTAGGTGATGTTGAGGCCCTCGAGTTGTTCGGGGAACGTGTCCTGGCCCATGCCGTCGTGGTAGAAGCGCAGGTCCATCGGCTGGGCCTCGGGCGACCAGAGCCAGAGGGTGACCTCGGCCTCGTCGGTCTGGGCGGCGCGGATGTCGAGTTGGGCGGGGTGCTTCTCCCAGAAGTCGCGCAGGCCGAAGGAGAGGCCGCCGCTCACGCCGCCGACGTAGCCGAAGCCGGAGGCGCGCCGTCCGCCGCCCGCGCCGATCCAGCCGTGGCCCTTCTTGGTGCGCTTGCGCAGGGTGAAGCCGTCGGCGGACAGCTGGGCGAGGGTGTAGTCGCCCCATTCGGGGATGTACTTCAGGCGGGTGGTGACCCGCTGGTCCCAGGTGGCGGGGTCGGGCAGCTTCTCCCCGGCGAACTGGGCCGCCTGTACGGCCGCCCCGGGGTCGCGGCGCAGTCCGGTGATGCCCTTGACCGCCTCGCGGAGCAGGCCGGTGCCCTCGCCGCCGATGCGGATGTGGCGGTCGTAGGACGCGTCGCGCATCGGGACGGTGAAGCGGACGCCGAGGCCGCGGATGAAGTCGCCGCTCGCCTTTCCGGGCTCCTGCTTCCCGTCGAAGGTGAGGGTGTGCACCATGCGGAAGGAGTCGGCGCCCGCGTAGAAGTAGAGGCGGATGGAGAAGGGCAGCCAGCGGCGGTGGCCCTTGCGGTGCTTGCCGTCGATGCGGACGACGGCGCGGACCGGGCCGTCCTGCTCGACCTTGACCTCGTCGACCGCGCCGTCGAAGCGCTCGTACGCCACGGTGCCCTGGTCGCCGTCCTCGATCTCGGGCTGGCGCAGCAGGACGAGGCGGCCGTTCTTGGCGATCTCGGTGGAGCCCCGGATGACGGACTTGATCAGCGCCGATCCGGATGTGCCGATTCTCGCGGTGATGACGCCGGTCGATATGTCGAGGGTGCCGCCGCGCCGGGTGACGGTGACCTTCTTGGCGGGCGCGGCCGGGGAGCCGGCGGCCAGGGTGAGCTTGCCGTTCCCGGAACCGACGGCGTGGGCGGTCCACTTGAGGGAACCGTCGGGCCAGTGGGCGAGCGGCCAGGACTGCACGGGTACGGCCTTGCCGTCGGCGTCCGTGACGGCGAACGACTGGTCTTCCCGGAAGGTGCCCCTGGGCCAGGGGACGCCGACGGTGGAGCCGGGGGCGGCGCCGAGGCCGCCGTCCTCCAGCCAGGTCAGCGTGACGGGGCTGTCGTCGGCGGCCGCGGCGGCGGCGGGCGCGGCCTGGGCGTTCTTGGTGCCCAGTGCCCAGCTGAACTGGGCGGCGGCGCCGGCGACGGCGGCCGCCTTGAGGAGGGACCTGCGGGGGATGGGGGACATGGCCTTTCCTTTCCGTGCGGGCGTGCAGGGGTGTCAAGGGCATGACAGTGAGAGGTGCGGCGCCGGGGCACCGACCTCGGTACGCGGGAGCCGCTCCGGCACGGGGCCGCTCCGGGGTGAAGGCGCCGGGTCAGCGGCGCCGGTGGCGCTCCTCCACCGCGACGGCGGCCGCGGCGACGGCACCCAGGGCGGCGACGGCCAGCGGTGCGCTGAACCACGCGGAGCAGACCACGAGGGCCAGTCCGCCGACGAGCAGGAAGGAACCGGCCGGGTCGAGCACGGTACGGCGGCCCGCCCGCGCGAGCAGCGACCGCCAGGCGGCGCCGGGGTGCCAGTCCGCCGCCGCCCGCAGCCCCGCGACGGCCGCGCCGATCAGGGCGAGGACGCCGACGGCGCCGACCAGCGGACCGCCCGGCAGCCCGTCCCGCACGGCACGCACGTCGACCCACACCACCGCCAGGGCGGCCCAGCCGGCGACCCCGACGAGCCACCCGTGGCGCGCCGCCGCCCGGAAGTCGGCGCCGAACTCCCGCCAGCCGCCGCGCTCGTGGGCCAGCCGGCGCCCGAGGTGCCGGGCGCCGGCCGCGAACGCGGCGGGGTAGGTGACCAGCGGCAGGGCCGCCACCGCGATCCACACCCCGGTGAGCAGGCACTCGGCGAACAGGGCGAAGCCCTGGGCGAACCGGGACTCCCCCGGCTCCGTACGGGCCCCGGCCCGCGCTTCGGTCATCGGAATCCCCACCTCAGCCCTTCAGGCCGGACGTCGCCATGCCGTCGATCAGATAGCGCTGGAAGGCCAGGAAGAAGGCGAGGACCGGCAGCAGGGCGACGAGCGACATGGCGATCATGCCGCCGTAGTTCGCCAGGCCCTCCTGGTCCACGAACATCTTGAGGCCGAGGGAGATCGTGTACTTGCCGGGCTCGTTGAGGTAGATCAGCGGGCCCATGAAGTCGTTCCAGGAGTTGATGAAGGTGAAGATCGCGCTGGTGATCAGTGCCGGCCGGCACAGCGGAAGCACGATCGACCAGTAGATGCGGACGTGCCCGCAGCCGTCGAGCCGGGCGGCCTCGTCCAGCTCCCTGGGCAGGTTCCGCATGAACTGCACCATCAGGAAGACGAAGAACGCCTCGGTGGCCAGGTACTTCCCCAGCAGCAGCGGGGTGTACGTGTTGATCATGTCCAGGTTGCGGAAGAGCACGTACTGCGGGATCAGCAGCACGTGGTACGGCAGCAGCAGCGTGCCGATCATCAGGGTGAAGAGCAGGTTGCGGCCGGCGAACCTGATCTTCGCGAAGGCGTAGGCCGTCAGTGAGCAGGACACCACGATGCCGATCACGGAACCGACGGCGAGGAAGAGCGAGTTGACGAAGAACGTGGAGATGGAGATGTCCGCGATGCCGTCGGCGAGGCTCGTGTAGTTGGAGGTGATCGGGTCGCCCGGGAAGAGGTCCAGGCTGCCGACGATGTCGCCGCTCTCCTTGAAGGAGCCGCCGATCACCCAGAGCACCGGGTAGAGGAGCACGGCGAGGATCGCCAGCGACCCGAGGTGCCAGGCGAACGACCCGGGCAGCCCGCGCCGGAGCGCGGCGCCCCTGGTGGACGGGGGCGGTGGGGCTTTGGGGGCTTCGGTGGCCAAAGTGACATCGGTGGCCTGCGCACTCATCGGCCGCCCTCCTCGTAGTGCACCCAGCGCTTCTGGGACCAGAACAGCACCGCGGTGACCAGGGCGACCGCGACCAGCAGCATCCACGCCATGGCGGAGGCCAGGCCCATGCGGCTGTTCTCGAAGCCCTGGACGTACAGGTAGCAGGTGTAGACCATCGTGCCGTCCGCCGGACCGCAGGCGTTGCCTCCGGCGCCGCCGCCGACGATGTAGGCGGAGCTGAAGATCTGGAAGGAGTGGATGGTCTCCAGCAGGACGTTGAAGAAGAGGACCGGGGAGATCATCGGCAGGGTGATGTTCCAGAACTGCCGCAGCTTCCCGGCGCCGTCCACGTCGGCCGCCTCGTACAGTTCGCGCGGAACCTGTTTCAGACCGGCCAGGAAGATGACCATCGGGGCGCCGAACTGCCAGACGGTGAGCGCCATCAGGCTGTAGATGATCAGTTCCGGGTCGCCGGTCCAGCCGCCGGCGTCGATCCCGAAGAGCTGCTGCGTACGGTCGACCACCGCGTCGTCCGAGAAGATCGCCTTCCACACGATGGCGATGGACACGCTCGCCCCGATCAGCGACGGCGCGTAGAACGCGGCCCGGTAGAAGGCCTGTCCGCGCCGTTTCTGGGCCAGCAGCAGCGCGACCCCGAGCGCCGCGATCAGCTTGATCGGCGTGCCGACCACGACGTACCACAGGGTGATGCGGACCGAGTGGCGCCAGCGCGGGTCGCCGAACATCTCGGAGAAGTTGTCCAGGCCGATCCACCTGGGCGCGTCGAACAGGTTGTAGTCGGTGAACGCGAAGTAGAGGGAGGCGGCCATCGGGCCCGCCGTCAGCAGCAGGAACCCGGCGATCCAGGGGGACATGAAGAGGTATCCGGCCAGGTTCTCCCGGCGCCTGCGTCGCTTCAGCCCGGCGGGGCGCGGGGCCTTCACGGGGCCGTGCCGCGGCCCGGAGTCCGTCAGGCCCTCCCTCGCGGGGGCGTGTGTCACGGCGCTTCCCATCAGCCGGCGAGAGCCGTCTTCGACTCGGTGAAGAACTGCTCGACCGCGTCCTCGACGGACCGCGAGCCGAGCGCCATCTCCTCCGCGATGCGCAGGAACGCGGCCTCGCAGATGTCGGCGCCGTTCGGGTGCGGGGTGATCCGCTCCAGGACGCCGGCCCGGACGAGTGACTCCTCGTAGGCGGCGATGGCCTTGTTGACCGGGTCGGTCGGCTGGTACGCGTCGTACTGGGCCTGCGTGGCGGGCACGCCGCGGTCGTAGCCCATGATTTTCGCGACCTCGGGGTCGTGGACCATGAAGTCGATGAACCGGGCGACCTCCTTGGGGTGCTCGGTGCGCTTGTAGCCGCTGAGCATCAGGGAGCCGAGGTACTGGCCGGTGCGCTTGCCGTCCGTGGTGGGGATCGGCGCGAGACCGTACTCGCTCTTGCCCTCGGAGGTGTAGCGGACGGTGAAGTTGTCCCAGGTGAACTCACTGCCGGCGAGTTCCGCGGAGAGCGCCGACTTGGGCTTGATCTGGGCGACCTTCTTGGGGGCGGCGAACAGGCCGGACTTCACGCCCTTCTCCGCCTTGGTCCACCAGGTGGTCAGGTCCGCCTCGGTGAAGCCGAGTCCGTCCTCGGTGAAGAACGCCTTTCCGTTCTGACGCAGGTACAGGTCGTAGAGGTACATGACGCCGTACATGCCGCTGTCTCCGGCCCGGCCGGTCTTGTCGCGGATCTTCGTCATCGCCGCGTCGAAGTCGTCCCACGTCCAGCCCTGTTCGGGGGTGACGCCGGCCCGGGTGTAGACGGGCTTGTCGATGACCAGCGCCATCGAGTTGGAGCCGACGGGCACGCCGAGGAGTTTTCCGTCGATCTCGCCGAACTTCTCCAGGCCCGCGCGGAAGCCGTCCATGGCGAGATTCCCCGCCTTCACCTGCTCGCCGAGATCGAGCAGGACATTCTTGGCGTCGTATTTGCGGAGGAATCCGATGGCATTCTGGAAGACGTCCGGTGGATTCCCCCCGGAAGCCTGGGTGTTGAACTTCTTCCAGAAGTCGGTGTACGGCTGGAAGTCGGTCTTGACCTTGATCTTCGGATACTTCTTCTCGAAGAGCGCGATGGTCTTGTTGATGCGTTCCGCCCGGTCCTCGGCACCCCACCAGGAGTAACGGATCGTCACCGTTCCGTCCCCCGAGCCGCTCCCGCCGCCGCAGGCGGTGGCCGTGGCACCCAGCCCCGCGACGGCCAGCGAGGCCCCCGCCGCCTTGAGGATCGTCCGCCTCCCGGCCTGCCGCTCCGCATTCCCGCCCTGCTGCATACGAGCCTCCCCGCGCCATCGCGTTCGCTTCATGAATCGTTTCAAGTAAGCGCTTGCTGGCACAAGGTACGGAGGGCCCGGGGGCGCGTCAATGATTCGGACAGGAATTCACCGGCTCCGCCCGGGGACGAGGCCGGCGCCCGACCGGAACCCGCCGGTCACCACCGTGCGGAACCCACAGGTCGACGCGGCGTGACCGACGGGCCGAACGCGCGCCGGGCCGCTGTGGACGGCGGCGCGGAAGGTCACGGTTGAGTGAAGGCGGGCCGCGGCGCACTGCCCGGGCACCCGCGGCACCGCACACGAAGACGGCCCCGCTCACGAAGGTGAACGGGGCCGTCTGATGATCCGGTGGGCGATACTGGGTTCGAACCAGTGACCTCTTCGGTGTGAACGAAGCGCTCTCCCACTGAGCTAATCGCCCGGACGCAGGAAGAACATTACCCCATGTCAGGGGCGCCCGTGACCAGCGGGGGCCGCGACGGCGACCCCCGGCGGGCGATCACTGGTCCTTGATCTTCCAGGGCATCTGGAGGCCGAACTTCCACAGGTAGATCCCGGCCAGCACGGCGATGATCACCACGCCGATCACGGTCAGGGTGATGTTCCGGCGCCGCACCTTCGGATCGAGGGCACGCTGCGCCGCCTCGGTGACCTTGCGCTTGGTCCAGCGCAGCACCAGCTGGGCCCAGACGAACTCGGTCGCCCAGATCGCCATGCCGCCGAAGATCACCACCCAGCCCGGTCCGGGCAGCGGCAGCATGATGATGCCGGCCACCACGACCGCGAGGCCGACGATGAAGACGCCGACCTGCCAGCTCAGGTGCAGCGCACGCCGCGCCTTGATGAATTCCGGTGCCCGCGAACCGAGCGCTCGCTCGACCGTGGCCTCGTCCGTCCCCGTACGGTCTGCCGCCACGGCCGCCTCGCCGGGCTTGTTACTCCCCGTGTTCATACGGCCAAACACTACCGGAGCGAAACCTGTCACCGGAATGGGCGTACGACCCGAACGATCTCTCGGCCGGAAGAGTTACGTAAACACACGCAAAACACTCAGAGGGGTTTACAACGGCACCGTAGGTGGCATGTCGATTTCGCCGACGTGCGAATCCCCGAGCGCACACTGAGCGAAAGGCCCTGGCGCTTATGAACACCACGGTCAGCTGCGAGCTGCACCTGCGCCTCGTTGTGTCGAGCGAGTCCTCCCTGCCTGTCCCCGCAGGCCTGCGGTACGACACGGCCGACCCCTACGCCGTGCACGCCACCTTCCACACCGGAGCCGAGGAGACCGTCGAGTGGGTGTTCGCCCGCGACCTCCTCGCCGAAGGCCTCCACCGCCCCACAGGTACCGGCGACGTCCGTGTCTGGCCGTCCCGCAGTCACGGCCAGGGCGTCGTGTGCATCGCTCTCAGCTCCCCGGAGGGCGAAGCACTGCTCGAGGCCCCGGCGCGGGCCCTGGAGTCCTTCCTGAAGCGCACAGACGCCGCCGTGCCCCCCGGCACGGAACACCGGCACTTCGACCTCGATCAGGAGCTCTCGCACATCCTGGCGGAAAGCTAGGGCGGGGCCCCGCGTGAAGCCGCCCGTCGCCGTCGACTCGGGGTGACGGCACGGGCTCGGACAACCGCATACGGCACACACGGCACATACGGCGTCGTCGCCGCGGGATCATCCGCGGGGGCGGCGCCGCCGTGTGCGCGGTACCGGGGAACGAAGGCGGGCCGGCCGCCGTTGTAGGGGCAACCGACGACCGGGGCCGGCTCGCGGCCGGCTCGCGGCCGGTTCGCCCGCCGCGCCGGCCGCTACCATCGGCCAGCATCGGCGGGCGCCCGCCCGACCCCCAGGCCAGGGAGCGAAACGTGCTGATCACCCACGACACCCGGTGCGCGCTCGACACCGTGGTGGATCTGGTGAACACGGTGCCGGAGGACGAATCGACTCCGGACGGGCTGCCGGACGTCGCGGCCCTCCAGGAATTCGTGGCGGCGCACGACATCAGCGAGGTCGGCGTGCTCACGGAGCTCGATCTCTCGGCGGTGCGGGGCATCCGCGGCCGGTTCGCGGCGGTCTTCGCCGCTCCCGACGCCCGGACCGCGGCGGGGCTGATCAACGACCTGGTCGCGGCCGCCGGGACCACGCCCCGGCTCACCGACCACGACGGCTACGACTGGCACATCCACTACTTCGCGCCCGGCGCCTCCGTCGCGGACCACCTCACCGCGGACTGCGGGATGGCCCTGGCGTTCTTCGTGGTGGCCGGGGAGCAGGAGCGGCTGCGGCGGTGCGAGGCCCCCGACTGCCGGCGCGCCTTCGTCGACCTGTCCCGGAACCGCTCGCGGCGGTACTGCGACAGCCGCACCTGCGGGAACCGCTTGCACGTGGCCGCCTACCGGGCCCGGCGCAAGGAGGCGGCGGGCTGACACCGCCCTCGGGAGATTGGTGCGGCCGCGGCCGCGGATGCGCGGACGGCCACGCGGCCCCCGGCGGGTGGCGCCGGGGAGCGCGGGTACGGCTCACAGCAACAGCAGATCGTGCAACGAAGCCATGAGCAGCAGACACCCGATCACCGCCAGGAAGATCATGAGCGGTGGCTGGGATAGGGCGAAGAGGCAGCCGCGTGGTTCGTCCTGCACCCGCGCGGTTTCGCTCTGTCTCGTGTCCAGCTGGGAATCCAGCTGAGTGGTGTCCGGCATCTCGCCGCGATGATGACGCAGCAGGTGGGGTCCACGCGATCAACACGCCCGTGACGACCAGGTGTTGGTTGAATGTCGCAATGTCCGGTCGGATCGTGATCATTACGGAGCGCGCACTGTCGGCCTCGGACCGCTGTGTCGTTTCAGCCCCCGGCGCCAGGCCGTCAGGCCGCGCGCTTCATATCCCGTGCTTCTTGAGGATGGCCTCGATGTCGCTGAAGTCGTCGTCACCGCCCCGGGACGCCTTCGCCGGGCGGGGCGCGGGCTGGGCCGCCGGACGGGAGGGCGCCCCCAGGGAGGGGGCGGGGGCGCCGGGGGCCACCGCGTCGCGCTGTGCCGCGGCCCGGGCCTCCTTGCGCTCCTTGCGGGTGCCGCCGCGGCGGCGCTCCACCGCGCGGGTGGTCATGAAGAGCACCCAGGACACGCCCAGCACACCGAAGCCCGCCCAGGCCACCGGGCTGAAGGCCGTGTCGGCCAGCCACTCGACGACTCCGGTCATCACCAGGCCGATCGGGACCAGTGCGTAGGCGGCGATCCGGGCGGCGGCGAGGAAGCGCTTGCGGTACGCGGTGACCGCCGCGATACCCAGGCCCGCCGCGGACACCGCGGAGCAGACGGTCTCGGCAATCATCCGGTCCTCCAGGGCTGGGCTCGGTCGGGCGTGAGTACGTCGCCTCTTCCATCCTGCACCGTCCGCCCGCCGTGAGGCCATGCCGTGGGACCGAGATCAGGGAGATCTAGGGGTCGGCTCCTCCGCAGGTGCCGGGCTCGCGGTACGAGGCCGGTTGGGGCGGCACGCCGTGGGCTGGGAGGATGGAGGGCATGAGCGACTCCTCCCCCGTCCGTCCCGCCGCGCCCGTCCTCGACGTCTGGTGCGAGCTCCAGTGCCCGGACTGCCACACCGCCCTGGACGACCTCCGCGCCCTGCGCGCCCGCTACGGCGACCGGCTGGACGTGCGGCTGCGGCACTTCCCGCTGGACAAGCACAAGCACGCCTTCGCCGCCGCGCAGGCCGCCGAGGAGGCGTTCGCCCAGGGCCGGGGCTGGGCGTACGCCGAGGCCGTCCTGGACCGGGTCGCGGAGCTGGACCGCGCGGGAGAACCCCTCCTGGTCGAGGTGGCCCGGGAACTGGGGCTGGACGCGGAGGAGTTCGACACGGCGCTCATCGACGGCCGGCACATCCTGATCGTCGACGCCGACCAGGCCGAGGGCAAGGCGATCGGCGTGACCGGCACCCCCACGTACGTGATCGGCGGCGAGCGCCTCGACGGCGGCAAAAGCCAGGAAGGGCTGCGCGAGCGCGTCGAGGAGATCGCGGACCGGCTGCTGGGCGAGCAGCGGGACTGAGGACGGCGGGCGGCCGGGACCGGTCGCCCGCCGTCACAGCAGCGGCTTGCAGTAGCTGTACCGCGTGGTCTCGTAGCCGAGCGACTCGTAGAGCCGCTCGGCCGCGGTGTTCCCCGCGAAGACGTTGAGGCCGATCAGGGGGCGGCCGGCGGCGATCGCCTGGGCCTCGGCCAGCAGCATCAGGGTGCGGCCGTGGCCCCGGCCCCGGTGGGACGCGTCGGCCTCGACGTCGAAGACGAAGGCCCGGTCCTCGCGCAGCGCCAGCCACAGGGTCCCGACCCGTTCACCGTCGTGTTCCAACACGCTGAACAGCGTGTTCTCGGTGTCCAGCCCGTGGGGCAGCAGCACCTCGTGGTCACGGCGGGCCTTCTCGTGCGCGTCGGCCTCGGGCACGCCCCGCTCCATCCAGGTGCGGGCGTACCGCTCCGTCTCGTACGCCTGCCAGGCGGCGAACTCTTCCGGCGTCATGGGCCGGGCCCGGCTGCCCGCGGGCAGGGCGGGCGGGGTCGCGCCGAGCGGCTTGACCATGGTGCGGTTGCGCAGGGCGTAGCCGAGTGCCTGGGCGAGCCGGGTGCCCGCCTCGGCGTCGCCGGCGACGCCCGCCTCGATCTGGCGGCAGCCCCAGGAACGCGCCACCTCCTCCGCGGCGAGCGCGGCCACCGTGCCCCGGCCGCGCCGGCGGTCCGGCTCGTCGACGCGCAGCTCGTGGATCACGGCCACCGAGTCGCCGAGGGAGGAGGAGGTGCCGAGGTGCAGCACACCGACGGGGCGGCTGTTCACGCACACCTGGTAGTGGCGCGAACGGGTCCCGTCGGCGGCGCGCTGGAGCGGCTCGGTCGGCCGCAGGGTCGTGGTCATCACGGCAGTTCTACCCACCGTGGACGAGAACGGCAGCCGAATATCGGCGGCTTCGCGGCTCCGGCTCACCGGTCCCGGCCCGCGGAACCGGGCTCACGGGCTCACGGCCCCGGGCTCACGGGTCCAGGTCGTCCCCGGATCGCTCCTCGAAGATCCGCACGGCCTTGGCGGTCACCGGTCCCGGGGTGCCCGGTAGTTCGCGGTCGTCGACACGGTGCACGGCCTGGACGTCCCGCAGGGTCGAGGTCAGGAAGATCTCGTCGGCACGCTCCAGGACGTCCATCGGAAGGTCGGTCTCGCGGGCGTCGGTCCACTCGACGGCCAGGGCGCGGGTGATCCCGGCGAGGCAGCCGGAGGCGACCGGCGGGGTGTGGATCTCGCCGTCGAGGACGACGAAGACGTTGGACCCGGTGCCCTCGCACAGCTGCCCCACCGTGTTGCCGAACAGCGCCTCGGAGGCGCCCCGTTCGCGGGCGCGGGCGAGGGCGACGACGTTCTCGGCGTAGGAGGTGGTCTTCAGGCCGGTGAGCGCGCCGCGTTCGTTGCGGGTCCACGGCACCGTGATCACGGCCGTGGAGCCGGGGCGGCGGGCGGCCTCGCCGAGGGCGACGACGAGGGTCGGGCCGTGCTCGCCGCGGTCGGAGCCGAGGGGGCCGTGGCCGCCGGTGTAGGTGATGCGCAGCCGGCCGAGCCGCATCGGGTTGGCGTCGAGGACGGCGGCACAGGCGCGGCGCACCTCGTCGAGGTCGGGGTCGGGCAGGCCCAGTCCCCGGGCCGAGCGGGTCAGCCGGTCCAGGTGCCGGGTCAGCGCGAACGGCCTGCCGTCCACCGCCTTCACCGTCTCGAAGATGCCGTCGCCCACGGTCAGCCCGTGGTCGAGGACGGAGACGCGGGCGGACCCGATGTCCTGCAACCCGCCGTCGAGCCAGATCTTCACGTCGTCAGCGCCTCTCCGGTTCCGTTCGCCTCGTACGCCCCCGACGCTATCGCGAGCAGCCGGGAGGCCTTCAGTTCGGTCTCCCGCCACTCGCCCTCCGGGTCGGAGCCCCAGGTGATGCCGGCGCCGGTGCCGAAGCGCAGCCGCGCGGCGCCGTCGGGGGCCCGGTCGATCCAGAAGGTGCGGATGCCCACGGCCAGCTCGCCCGTGCCCCGGTCGGCGTCGACCCAGCCGACGCCCCCGCAGTACGGGCCCCGGGGCGCGGTCTCCAAAGCGTCGATGATCCGCAGGGCGCTGGACTTGGGCGCGCCGGTGACGGACCCGGGCGGGAAGGCGGCGTCGAGCAGCTCGGGCCAGCCGGCGTCCGCGGACAGCTCGCCGCGCACCGTGGACACCAGGTGGACGAGGCCCGGATGCTTTTCCACGGCGCACAGGTCGGGCACCGTGACCGTGCCCGTGGCGCAGACCCGCCCCAGGTCGTTGCGGACCAGGTCCACGATCATGACGTTCTCGGCGTAGTCCTTTTCCAGCAGGTCGGCCTCGGTCCGGCCGGTGCCCTTGATCGGCCCGGACTCGACCGTCCGGCCGTCCCGGCGCAGGAACAGCTCGGGCGAGGCGGTGGCGATCTCGACGCCGTGCCCGGGCAGCCGGATCGTTCCGGCGTACGGCGCCGGGTTGCCGCGGGCCAGCAGGGCGGTGAGCGCGTCCACGTCGGCGCCGGGGCCGACGGGTGCCGAGAGCACCCGGCAGAGGTTGGCCTGGTAGACCTCGCCGGCGGCTATGTGGGCGCGGATGCGCCGTACGCCCGCCGTGTACGCGCCGTGGTCGAGCGAGGACGTCCAGTCGCCGACGGCGGGGCCCCGCCACGCTCCCGGCCCGGGCGCGGGCACCGGCTCGGTCCGTACGTGCGCGAAGCGCGCGCAGGTCAGGCGGCCCTCGAAGCCCGCGCACACCGCCCAGAACCCCTCGGAGTCGAGGGCGGCGGGATCGCTCGTGACGTCGAGGAGACCGGTGGCGAGACGGTCGCCGAAGCGGGCGAGGGGAGGGAGGTCGAGCACGCTGTCGAGTCTAGGCCGGTGGCCCTGAGGTGACCCGAACGTGTCCTTCCGGGTGCCCTGACCTGGTGCGCGGGCGCACGCACCGCAGCACGCTGCGCAAACGCGTTTTTGTGCTGGCCCCGGAATCCGCTAGAGTTCATCACGTCGCCGGGCCGCGCAAGCGGACCGAACCGACAGGCGGACGTAGCTCAGTTGGTAGAGCGCAACCTTGCCAAGGTTGAGGTCGCGAGTTCGAGCCTCGTCGTCCGCTCGCAGGAACAGGGGGCCTCCCGGGCCTTCTGCACTCCTGGTGGAGTGGCCGAGAGGCGAGGCAACGGCCTGCAAAGCCGTCTACACGGGTTCAAATCCCGTCTCCACCTCCAAGGACGATTAGCTCAGCGGGAGAGCGCTTCCCTGACACGGAAGAGGTCACTGGTTCAATCCCAGTATCGTCCACTGATCCGCAAGGATCACCGATCCGTACGGATCCCCGCGCGATTAGCTCAGCGGGAGAGCGCTTCCCTGACACGGAAGAGGTCACTGGTTCAATCCCAGTATCGCGCACGCAGTCATCGCACCACTCCCGGACGATTAGCTCAGCGGGAGAGCGCTTCCCTGACACGGAAGAGGTCACTGGTTCAATCCCAGTATCGTCCACACGTAAACGAAGCCCCCGGCCGCCTCGAGCGGCCGGGGGCTTCGTCGTGGGCGGTTCAGCTGGAGAAGAGCATGCGGCCGAAGCTCTTCTGGCGGTGGTGGCCGTAGTGACCGTGGCCGCCGTGCTGCGGGGCGCCCCATGCCGGGGCCTGGGCCGCCGGGTACGCCTGCGGCGCGGCGGGCGGGGGCGGCGGCGCGGGCTGGGACCACTGGGCCTCCAGGCGGGTCAGCGACTCCAGCTCGCCGTAGTCGAGAAAGATGCCGCGGCAGCCGCTGCACTGCTCGATCTGAACGCCGTTGCGGTTGTAGGTGTGCATCGGTGCGTGGCACTTGGGGCACTGCATGCTCGGCTCAACTCCTCGCCGGTCGGTCCTGCTTCACGTATCGCCAGGACAGACTCTGTCCCGCCGCGGGTCGGTTGCACCCTACTTCGCGGAACTTCGGCTCAGCTCCGTGGGGCGGCGGGCCGGGCGGACGCCATGCGCGCGCAGGCGTCGACGAGGGCATGCTCCACCTCGTCCAGCGGCCGGTCCTCCCGGGCCGCCTTGGTGACGGCCCGGGCGGCGGTCTGCGCGGTGAGGGCGCGGGCCGGGACGTCCAGGGCGGGCCAGGGGTCGCCGTCGGCGGGGACGGCGGGGCCGCCGGAGGCGCGGTAGGCGGTCAGGAAGCGGTGCCACTCCTCGGGCGGGAGCAGCCCGCACGCGTACCAGGCCGCGGGGCGGGCCAGGTCCCAGGCCGGGACGCCGGTGCCGAGGTCGTCGACGTCGATCAGCAGCCAGGGTCCCTCGGGGGCGGGGTGGCGTATGAGCTGGCCGAGGTGGAGGTCGCCGTGGCAGAGGGTGGTCGTGTCCGGCATGGCGGCCTCGCCGCGCGCCCAGGCGGGGAGCGCCGCCCAGGCCGCGAGTACGGGCGCGGTGGCGGGGTGGCCGGGGGCGGTGTGCCGGAGGCGGGCGGCGGCCAGGGCCGCCTTCGCGGGGCCGCGCATGGGGGGTACGGGGGCGGGGGCCGGCGTGCGGTGGAGGCGGGCGAGGAGGGTGGCCGCGGCCTCCCACGGAGCGGCGTCCGGGTCCTGCGGGTCGACGGGTGTGCCGTAGGGCCAGTACGTGACGAGCCGCCCGTGCAGGTCGAGGGGGGCCGGGGCGAGCGGGGGCAGGAGCACGCCGGGGAGCCGGGCGGCGGCCGTGACACGGAGGGACAGCTCGGCGGGGTCGGCGTCCGCGGCGTGGGCCTTGGCGACGGTGTCCCCGTGCCGGACGACGGTGGCGTCGGGGCGGTCGGCGAGGGTGGCCGCGCCGCAGGGGCAGGCCGAGGCGCGGGCGTGGGCCGTTTCCCTGACGCGGGCTTCGAGGGCGGGGAGCAGAGCGGGGGCGTCCGTGGTCACGTGGGTGAGGGTACGCAGGCGCGGCGTGCGGCCGTGCTCCCCGGCCCGCCCTGGCCCACCGTGCCCGCCCTGGCCCACCGTGCCTGCCCCGGCCTACCGTTCCGGCCCCCGTCCTGCCGCGCTCCGGCGTCGGGTCCCGCCCCGGGCCGACGCGGCGGTCCCGCCTTCCGGGCGGCGCCCCGTACCGGCGCGGGGCCGGGCGCGTCCCTCCGGGCCGGATGTCTCGAAGACCCTGAGGGCAAAGCAATGCCGGCGCAGCTCCCCAGCTGCGCCGGCATTTTGCCGTCCGCCGCACCCCCGTCCCCACGGGGTTTCATGGATGGATGTCCCCGCCCGGACCGCTCTTCCGGGCCTGGGGTCGCCGCTCAGCGCCCCAGCACCACACCCACGGACGACGCTTGTGTGGCCACTGTCTCCCACCCGTCGAAGACGAGGAGGAGCAGGACCGCCAGGGGCAGGGCCATGAGCGTCGCCACCGCGGGGTGGCGACGGCCTTGACGGCGGCTTTGCCGTGTGCGGACCAGCGTCCGCGGAACCGTCTGGGCCATGGTCCCTCTCCTGACCGTTTCGTTGTCTCGTTGCAGCGGCGGGTGTCTGACCTCGGGGGACGAGTACTGCACCCGCCGCTTGACCTCAAATCTATGCGTCGGGCGATCGCCCGACGTCATGCCCTCGTACCGATTGCCGGGCCTCCCGGAGGATGAGCCACCCCCTGTCGAGTACTCCCCTGGGTGGAGACCGGCTTCCGGGTCTCGGGGTCTTCCCGGACGGGGTGCCCACTGTGTCCCGGTATCTCCGGACTGTCCGGTGACATCCCTCACTCCGGTCGCCCCCAGGGACGCCTCCGCCCCCGCCCCGGGGCCCACCGGGCCCGCCACCACGCCGTGGGTGCGCGGCCTCTCCCCGCCGCCCACGGCCGTCCCCGCCCGGTCACCCTCCCCCGGCCCAATCCCCCCGCCCCGGCGGCCGGTTGGGATCACGGGCGCGGGGTGCCCGCTCCGTGCACGCGTTCGCTGATCCCGCCTCAACTCTCGCACCGGGCACTGACAATCCGTTCTCGCGAGAGGGCGCGGCCTCTGCGCGCGGGCGGCCGTGGAAACGTAAGCTGTGGCACGTCACAGGGACCGGGCAGCGGGGATGAACATGGCGATGATGCGCCTGAGGCGCGAGGACCCGCGCGTCGTCGGCTCGTTCAGGCTTCACAGGCGGCTCGGCGCGGGTGGGATGGGCGTGGTCTACCTGGGCTCCGACAAGAAGGGGCAGCGGGTCGCGCTGAAGGTCATCCGGCCGGACCTGGCGGAGGATCAGGAGTTCCGGTCGCGGTTCGCGCGTGAGGTCTCGGCCGCGCGGCGCATCCGGGGCGGCTGCACGGCCCGGCTGGTCGCCGCGGACCTGGAGGCGGACCGCCCCTGGTTCGCCACGCAGTACGTGCCCGGCCCCTCGCTGCACGACAAGGTCGCCGACGGGGGTCCGCTCGGCGCGGCCGACGTCGCGGCCGTGGGCGCCGCCCTGTCCGAGGGCCTGGTCGCCGTGCACGAGGCCGGGGTGGTGCACCGGGACCTGAAGCCGTCCAACATCCTGCTGTCCCCGAAGGGGCCGCGGATCATCGACTTCGGCATCGCCTGGGCCACCGGTGCCTCCACCCTCACGCACGTCGGCACCGCGGTCGGCTCCCCCGGCTTCCTCGCGCCGGAGCAGGTGCGCGGGGCCGCGGTCACCCCGGCCACGGACGTGTTCTCGCTCGGTGCCACGCTGGCGTACGCGTCGATGGGCGACTCGCCCTTCGGGCACGGCAGTTCCGAGGTGATGCTGTACCGCGTGGTCCACGAGGAGGCCCAGCTGCACGGCGTCCCGGACGCGCTCGCCCCGCTGGTGCGGGCGTGCCTGGCCAAGGACCCCGAGGAACGCCCCAGCACCCTGCAACTGTCGCTGCGGCTCAAGGAGATCGCCGCCCGGGAGGCCCAGGGCATGGCCGACGTACGGCCGCCCGCGCCGCGCAGTGCTGAGGCGGACGTGCCCACGGGGCGGATCGCCGACACCTACCCGGAGCGTGCCCCGCGGCGTCCGCAGGGCCGGCCGGGCGCGCAGGGCACTCCCCCGCCGCGCGGCACGTCGGGATCGCGGGGAACCGGGTCCCGGGGTTCCGTCCCGCCCCGCGGCGGAGCACCCTCACGCGGTGGCACACCGTCGCGGGGCGGCGGTGCGGGGGCCCGGTCCGGGTCCCGGCCGACGCCGTCCTCCCGCGACACGACCGGCCGGAACTCCTCCCGCGACACGACGGGCCGGAACTCCTCCCGCAACGACGGCGGCAGGTCCGCACCACGCAGTGGAGCCGGCCGTACGGGGCCCAGGACGACGGGGAACGGCTGGCGACGGCCCGCCAATCCGCGGCTGCTGCGGCAGCGCCTGTTCGTGTTCGTGGTCGTGACGCTGCTGGTCGCGCTGGCCATCGCCGCCGCACAGGGCTGCCAGGGGCCCTCGCGCGGGCTCGGCGACGAGCGGGGCGGCCTGCGGGCGACGCAGCAGGAGCGGGTGGGACAGCAGGAGCGCGGGGTCCTGCCCGGCGGACTTCCGGAGCAGCGTGCCTCCGGGCGCTGAGGCCCGCGCCCGGACGGGTGCCTACGCCGAGGGGCGTCCCGCCGTCACCGCGTAGAAGGCGACCGCGGCGGCCGCGCCCACGTTCAGGGAGTCGACACCGTGGGACATCGGGATGCGGACCCACGTGTCGGACGCCGCCAGGGCCCGCCGGGACAGGCCGCTGCCCTCGGCGCCCAGCATGAGGGCCACCCGGTCCATGCGGTGCGGGGCGACCGCGTCGAGCGGCTCGGCCCGCTCGTCGGGGGTGAGGGCGAGCAGCGTGAAGCCCGCCTCGCCGACCGTCGTCAGACCGGCTGGCCAGGTGTCGAGGCGGGCGTACGGCACGGAGAAGACGGCGCCCATCGAGACCTTGACGCTGCGCCGGTACAGGGGGTCCGCGCAGTCCGGGGAGAGCAGGACCGCGTCCATGCCGAGCGCGGCGGCGGAGCGGAAGATCGCGCCGATGTTGGTGTGGTCGTTGACGGACTCCATGACGACGACGCGCCGGGCCGTCGTCAGCAGGTCGGCGGCCGGGGTCAGCGGCTTGCGCTGCATCGAGGCGAGCGCGCCGCGGTGCACGTGGTAGCCGGTGACCCGTTCGGCGAGCGCCGGGTCGACGACGTACACCGGGGCCGGGGCCTCGTCGATGATGTCGCGCATGGTGTCGACCCACTTGGCGGACAGCAGCATCGAGCGCATCGCGTAGCCCGCCTCGCCGGCCCGCCGGATGACCTTCTCGCCCTCGGCGATGAACAGGCCCTCGGCGGGTTCGCGGCGGCGCCGCAGTTCGACGTCGGTCAGGCCGGTGTAGTCGTGCAGGCGCGGGTCGTCGGGGTCGTCGATCGTGACGAGGCCGGCCACGTCAGACCGTCCCGTGCGGGCCGACTCCGACGACCTCGCCGACGACGATGACGGCGGGCGGCCTGACGTCCTCGGCGACAACGGTCTCGGCGACGGTGGCGAGGGTCGCGTCCACCCGGCGCTGGGCGGCCGTGGTCCCCTCCTGGACGAGGGCGACCGGGGTGCCGGGGGACCTGCCGTGCGCGACGAGGGTCTCGGCGATCCGGCCGATCTTGTCCACGCCCATGAGGATCACGAGCGTGCCGGTGAGCTTCGCGAGGGACGGCCAGTCGACCAGGGAGCGCTCGTCGTCGGGGGCGACATGCCCGCTGACCACGGTGAACTCGTGGGCGACGCCCCGGTGGGTCACCGGGATGCCGGCCGCGCCGGGGACCGAGATCGAGCTGGAGATGCCGGGGACGACGGTGCACGCGATGCCCGCCTCGGCCAGGGCCTGCGCCTCCTCCATGCCCCGGCCGAAGACGAACGGGTCGCCGCCCTTGAGCCGTACGACCGCCTTGCCCTGCTTGGCGTGCTCGATCAGCGCGTTGTTGATGGCCTCCTGGGCCATGAAGCGCCCGTACGGGATCTTGGCCGCGTCGATGACCTCGACGTGCGGCGGCAGTTCGGCGAGCAGGTCGCGGGGGCCGAGCCGGTCGGCGATGACGACGTCGGCCTCGGCGAGCAGGCGGCGCCCGCGGACGGTGATCAGGTCGGGGTCGCCGGGGCCGCCGCCGACCAGGGCGACGCCGGCGGTGCGGGTGCGCTGGTGCGGGGCGACGAGGGTGCCGTCGCGCAGGCCCTCCACCACCGCGTCCCGGATGGCGGCGGTGTGGCGGGGGTCGCGGTAGCGCGCGTCGGTGGTGAGCACGGCGACGGTGACGCCCTCACTGTGTCCGGTCGCCGGGGTCCAGGCCGTGGCACGGTCGGCGTCGTCGGAGCGGACGCACCAGACGCGGTGCCGCTCGGCCTCGGCGGAGGCGGCGTTGTTGGCCTCGGGGTCGCTGGTGGCGATCAGGGCGTACCAGGCGTCCGCGAGGTCCCCGTCCGCGTACGGGCGGCGCTCCCAGGTGATCTCGCCCGCGTCCGCCATGGCCTCGACGGAGGGGGTCGCCTCGGGCGAGACGAGGCGGATGTCGGCGCCGGCCGCGATGAGGGCGGGCAGGCGGCGCTGGGCTACCTGTCCACCGCCGAGGACGACCACGCGGCGGCCGGTGAGGCGGAGGCCAACGGGGTAGGCGGGGTGTTCGGCCATGAGGGGACGGCTCCTCTTGCGGCGGTGGCGCTGACGTGCGGATTTTACGGCGGGGTGGCCGGTGGGGCCCAGGTGGTCCGGTGGTTGGACCAGTGGCCCGGTGACGGGACCCCGTCGCCGGACGGGGCGGGAAACGCGGCAGCCGGCGCGGGGCCCGGCACCGTGGTCCCGGGCCCCGCGTCGTGCGACCGCTACTTCTCGGTGACGCCCGCCGAGTCGAACGTCGCCACCTCGTGCATCGCCCGCGCCGTGCTCTGCACCATGGGCAGGGCGAGCAGCGCGCCGGTGCCCTCGCCGAGGCGGAGGTCGAGGTCGACCAGCGGACGCAGGCCCAGCTTGTTGAGCGCGGCGACATGGCCGGGCTCCGCGCTGCGGTGGCCCGCGATGCAGGCGGCGAGGACCTCGGGGGCGATCGCACGGGCCACCAGGGCGGCGGCACCGGCGCTGACGCCGTCCAGGATCACCGGGGTGCGCAGGGAGGCGCCGCCGAGCAGCAGGCCGACCATGGCCGCGTGCTCGAAGCCGCCGATCGCCGCGAGCACGCCGATCGGGTCGGCCGGGTCCGGCTGGTGGAGTTCGAGGGCGCGGCGGACGACCTCGGTCTTGCGGGCCAGCGTCTCGTCGTTGATGCCGGTGCCGCGGCCGGTGACCTCGGCCGGGTCGGCGCCGGTGAAGACGGAGATGAGCGCGGCGGACGCGGTGGTGTTCGCGATGCCCATCTCGCCGGTGAGCAGCGCCTTGTTGCCGGCCGCCACCAGGTCGCGGGCGGTCTCGATGCCGACCTCGATGGCCTGCTTGGCCTCCTCGCGGGACATGGCGGCACCGGTCGTCATGTCGGAGGTGCCCGCGCGCACCTTGCGGGGCAGCAGGCCCGGCGTGGCGGGCAGGTCGGAGGCGACACCGACGTCCACGACGCACACCTCGGCACCGACCTGGGTGGCGAAGGCGTTGCAGACCGCTCCGCCGCCCAGGAAGTTGGCCACCATCTGGGCGGTGACCTCCTGCGGCCAGGGCGTGACGCCCTGGGCGTGCACCCCGTGGTCCCCGGCGAAGACCGCGACGGCCGCGGGCTCCGGGACCGGTGGCGGGCACTGCCGGGACAGTCCGGACAGCTGGGCGGAGATGATCTCCAGCATGCCGAGCGCGCCGGCCGGCTTGGTCATGCGCTTCTGCCGCTCCCACGCCTCGCCGAGCGCCTTGGCGTCCAGCGGGCGGATCTGCGCGACGGTCTCGGCGAGCAGGTCGTGCGGTGCCTCGCCGGGCAGGGCGCGGCGGCCGTACGTCTCCTCGTGGACCACCCAGGACAGCGGGCGGCGCTTGGACCAGCCGGCCTGCATCAGCTCGGGCTCGTCCGGGAACTCGTCGACGTAGCCGACGCACAGGTAGGCGACGATGTCCAGGTGCTCGGGCAGGCCGAGCGCGCGGACCATCTCGCGCTCGTCGAAGAAGCTGACCCAGCCGACGCCGAGGCCCTCGGCGCGGGCGGCGAGCCAGAGGTTCTCGACGGCGAGCGCGGAGGAGTACGGCGCCATCTGCGGCTGCGTGTGGCGGCCGAGGGTGTGCCGGCCGCCGCGGGTCGGGTCGGCGGTGACGACGATGTTGACCGGCGTGTCGAGGATGGCCTCGATCTTCAGTTCCTTGAACTGCTTGGCCCGGCCCTTGGGCAGCGACTTCGCGTAGGCGTCGCGCTGGCGCATCGCCAGTTCGTGCATCGCGCGGCGGGTGTCGGCGGAGCGGATGACGACGAAGTCCCAGGGCTGCGAGTGGCCGACGGAGGGCGCGGTGTGCGCGGCCTCCAGGACGCGGAGCAGCACCTCGTGCGGGATGGGGTCGCTGCGGAAACCGTTGCGGATGTCGCGGCGCTCGCGCATGACCTTCAGTACGGCCTCGCGCTCGGCGTCGTCGTAGGCGGGGGCCGCCGGGGCGACGGACCGTGGTGCCTCCGCCGCCGCGGCCGCCTGGTCCTCCTGGCCGGCGTCGCGGGTGTCCAGGTCCTCGACGCTCTGGGCGACTTCGGGGTCGGCCTCGCGCGGCGCCGGTACCGCGGTCGCGGCGTCCTCGGCCGCCGGGGCCTCGGCGACTGGCTCCGGTGCCGGGGTCTCCGGCGGGACCAGGACCGCCTCGGGCGGTGTGGGGGCGAGGTGCGGCGTCGTGGGCACCTGACCGCCGTCGACGGGCAGGAACTGGCCCACGGGCTCGGCAGTGCCGTCGGCCACGGCCACGGCCATGGCCGTTTCCGGCTGCGGCTCCTGCTCCTGCTCCTGCTCCTGCTCCTGCTCCTGCTCCTGCTCCTGCTCCTGCTCCTGCTCCTGCGGCATGGTGGCGTCCGCGAGGGACTGGGGGCCCTGGGCGGGTTGCGGTGCGGGGGCGGGGGCCTCGGCGGCCTGCGGCTCCGGATCGGCTTCCGGGAACGGCTGGGGGACGGCGAACTGCGGCGCGGGCGGGACGTCCGGCTGCGCCTCCGGCTGCGCGGGCTCCACCTGGACCGGAGCGGGCTGCTCCGGTGCCGGGGCCGGCTCGGGCTCGGCGGCCTCGGGCACGACCGGCTCTGGTTCCGTGACGGCCACGGGTGCGGGTGCGTCGGACGTCTGGGCGTCGCCGCGCTCGGGCTCGGGCACGGGTGCCTCGGCGGGCGGGGCTTCCTGGGGCCCGGGGGCCTCCGGGGTGTCTGCGACCGCGGGTTCGCCGAGTCCCTGCGGTGCTTCGGCCGGTACCGCCGCCGGTGCGTCTTCCGGAACCGCCTGCACGGGGGCCACCGGGGCCACGGGGACCTCCTGGGCCTCCGGAACCGCAGGGGCCTCCTCGGGCCCGGCGTCGTCCTGAGCCTCCTGGGCGGGCTCGGTCACCGGGATCACGGGCTCCGCCGGGACCGCCTCGGGAGCCGGCACGGCCTCCGCCGCGGGGGCGGTCACCTGCTCCGCCTCTTCCGGCGCCGAAGCCTCCGCCTGAGCAGGAGCCTCCACCTGCGCGGGAGCCTCCTGCGGTTCGCCGGGCTCGTCGGCGCTCCCGGACGTTCCGCCCGTCGCCGCCACCGCCTCCGTCGCCACGCGGGTCACGAGCGCCTGGGCCGCACCCACCGGCTCGGCAGACTGCTGCTCCGGTACCGGAACAACCGTTTCCGCAGACCCCTCCCCGGCGTTCACCGGGGTCTCCTGGGCCTGCGGCGCCGACTGCGCCGGCTGCGCTCCCCAGGGTGCCGCCGCCTGCGGGACCGGCGCGGCGGCCTGCGGCGCGTCGAGGTACTCGGGCCCCGCGGCCGGCGGGCCGGGGTGCCGTACCGGCGCGTCGGCGGGGCCGCGGTCGGCGAGTGAGCGGACCGGGCTCGCGGAGGTGTCCGGGATCGGCGGACCGAGGTGGAGGGGCCTGCGCGGCGGAACCGGGGTGGACGCGGTGTCCTGCGCCGGGTCGGGCAGCCGGACGCCGTTGAGGTCGACCGAGCCGCTGTCGCGACCGGACATCTCGTGCGGGCCGGGCTGGTGCACGGTCTCCACGACCGGCTCCGGCGCCGGCGGCGCGACCTCGTTGCCCCAGGCACTCTGGGCTCCCGGCAGCAACAACAGGTCCTCGTCCTCGGCGGTGGCCTCGGAGAGGTAGGTGAACGCGCCGGGTGCGGGGACGCCCGGCTGCTCCACCATGCCTGCGTTCTCCGGCAGCCCCTCGCCCGGGATCTGGCCGGTGTCGGTCATGCGTAACCCCTCGCCCATCGGTTAGTGCTTCTACGACCAGCTCACCCGGGACGGCGCACCGACCGCCCGTAGTGAAGAACGAGCGGGCGTGCCCAGCGGCACGAACGACCCGCGGGAAAAGACGACAAAGCCATTGAGTGGCATTGTCGCGGTCGTTCCCCCGCCACGACAGCTTGATCCGCGACGGCCCGCTGTGGACTGCGCCACGTTGCGCGTCCTCCGGTTGTGCCGTACCGCACCCGCCCCCGAAGGAGTGGGTTTTACGGACATCGACCGACGAACTGCCGGGTGTCCGCATGCGGTACAACAATCCGCCAGCCTACCCCGCGCGGTATGAACAACAGATCACGGGGCGCGGTCGCGGTGGGTCCTCAGCGGGGTGCCTCGCGCCGCACGATCTCTCCGCTGAGCAGGAACGCAACGCTCCGCTCCGTCTCCGTCCAGGCCCGGGTGTCGAGTCCGACGGACTGCAACAGGGCGCACTCGACGCGGTAGCCGTGCTCCGTCAGGTCCCTGCCGACGAGTTCGGCCGCGTCGCGGGTCGCGGCGTGCGCGACGATGCGCTGCGGGCGGCGGTCCGCGACCGCGGAGACCACGGCCGCTCCCCCGCCGCCGACCCGGACGACGTCCGGTTCGGGGAGGTTCTCCAGGATGTGCGGGGCGTTGCCGTGCACGGTCTGGAGCTGGACGCCGAAGTGCCGTGCGGTGGCCTCGGTGCGGGCGCAGGCGTCCGGGTCCCGGTCGACCGCGATGACGGCGGCGCCGCCGCGGGCGGCCTCGGTGGCGAAGGCGCCGCTGCCGCAGCCGATGTCCCACACGAGGTCGCCGAGGCGCGGTCCGAGCCTGGCGAGTTGGGCGGTGCGCAGCAGGTCGGTCTCGCCCTCGCCCAGTTCACCGGCGTACGCCGCGGCGGGCAGGGACCAGCCGCGCGGTCCGGTGGCGGGGTCGCGGCCGGCGATCCAGCCGGTGCCGTCGGCCGCGGGAGCCGGACCGGCGCTGCCGCCCGCCACGATCACGACGTTCGGGTCGCGCCAGCTGTGGTCGGCGGCCTTGTCGGAGGTGACGACGGTGACCCGCTCGCGGGTGGTGCCGAGTTCCTCGCAGATGACGAAGGTGCGGTGGACGCCCTCCATCAGCAGGCCGAGTTCGGCCGGTCCGGCGCCCGGTGAGGTGAGGACCGCGACCTTGGGGTGGGCCCGGCACACGTTCACCGCGCGCCGCAGGGTGCGGGGGTGGGCGACGACCACCTGGGCGTCGTCCCAGGGCATTCCGGCGCGGGCGAAGGCGGCGGCCACGGAGGAGACGGCGGGGACGACCTCGACCTCCAGGCCGAATTCGGGGGCCCGCAGGGTGCGTACGACGCCGAAGAAGCCGGGGTCGCCGTCGGCCAGCACGACCGTGGTGCCGCGGTGGGCGGCGAGGCGGCGGGCGGCGAGGGCGACGCTGCCGAGGCGGATGCGCTCGGCGGCGGGCGGCACCTCGGGAAGTGCCAGGTGGTGTGCGGCGCCGGCCACCAGGGTGGCGGCGCCCAGTGCGGAGCGTGCCGCGGCGGTCAGCGGCGAACCGTCCCAGCCGATCACCGTGACCCGGTCGGCCATCGTCGTCGTCTCCAGGGTTTTCGCAGGTCGTGGTCGCGGTAGCGTCGCGGGCGTGCCCCGTGAGGGTACCTGGTGCGGCCTGGGTCCGGGGTGGTGGCGCCGGTCGGCCCCCGGCTGTCAGTTCCAGTCCGTGAAGGTGGTGAAACCGTCGGTGTCGGTCAGCTGTCCGGTGCTGCCCTCGAGGTCCTCCGGCAGCAGGCTCCACACGATGAAGTCGGTGCGTACGTCCGTCCAGACGCCGTCGTCGCTGCGTACGCGCGCTATGCAGGCGCCGCGCAGGACTCCTTCGCTGATGCAGCCGATCTTCTGGGCGACCTGCTGGGAGGCGGTGTTGTCGGCCGCGGTGCGCAGCTCGACGCGTTCGAATTTCTGGTCGCCGAAGAGCCACTGGGCGGTGGCGAGCGCCGCCTCGGAGGCGTACCCCTCGCCCCGGGCCCAGGGCGCGACTATGTACGAGAGTTCGGTGGACCGCACGTGCCAGTTGGTCTTGGTCAGCTGGATGACGCCGACCAGCCGCTGGGTGAGGAACTCGGTGACGGCCAGGTCGAGCCCCCGGCCCGCGGTGCGCTCGGCCGGGGCGTACTCGTCGATCCAGGTGGCGGCGTTGTCCTCGGTGAAGGGCTGGGGGACGTGGGTCCAGGCGGCGACCTGCTCGTCGTTCATCATGGCGGCCAGCGCGGGGACGTCGTCCTCGTCGAGGGGGCGCAGCACCAACCGCTCCGTGCTGATGGAGATGTTGGGGAAGGTGCTCGTCATGCGCCGCTCCGTAACCTGTGTGACCGTCAGGGCCTGCTCGAACTGCCCAGCATGCAGCATGAAAGCACTCAACCACACCTCCGGGTCCGCCCCGTGAGCACGGAGCGGACCCGGTGGGTGACGCGGGGTTCGGGCCGGACGGCGGGCCGGAGCGAACCTCGGGGTCGGGGGTCAGAAGGAGGGCAGGACCGCGCCGGCGTACTTGTCCTCGATGAACTTCTTCACCTCGGGCGAGTTGAGGAGCTTCGCGAGCTTCTTGACGCGCGGGTCGTCCTCGTGGCCCTCCTTGACGGCGAGGAGGTTGCTGTTCGGGTTGCCCTTGGCGCTCTCCAGGACGAGGGCGTCCTGGGCGGGCTTCAGGTCGGCCTCGATGGCGTAGTTGCCGTTGACGACCGCCGCGTCCACGTCGTCCAGGGAGCGCGGGGTCTGGGCCGCCTCCAGCTCCTTGAACTCGAGGTTCTTCGGGTTCTTGGTGATGTCCGAGGGGGTCGCCGCGGTGCCGACGCCGTCCTTGAGGGTGATGATCCCGTGGGCGGCGAGCAGTTGCAGGGCGCGGCCCTCGTTGACGGTGTCGTTGGGGACGGCGACGGTCGCACCGCTCTTCAGGTCGTCGGCCTTCTTCACCTTGTGCGAGTAGAGGCCGAGGGGCTCCAGGTGCACGTCGACGACGGACACGATGTGGGTGCCGTTCTTCTTGTTGAAGTCGTCGAGGTAGGGCTGGGTCTGGAAGTAGTTGGCCCCCACGGAGCCGTCCTCCGTCGCCGTGTTCGGCGTGACGTAGTCGGTGAACTCCTTGACCTCGAGGTCGAGACCCGCCTTCTTCGCCAGGTTGTCCTTGACGTAGTCGAGGATCTCGGCGTGCGGGGTGGGGCTCGCGGCGACGACCAGCGGTCCGGAGGTGTCGGAGGCGGAGTCCTTGTCGGAGCCGCAGGCGGTCAGCCCGAGGGTGAGGGCTCCGGCGGCGAGGACGGCGGTGGTGAACTTGGCGGTGTTACGCACGAAAAGTGCCTTTCCTGAGGTGGTGCGACCCCGTCCGGGTGGGGCGGGGAGTCTTCGGGGTGCGTCAGGCGACCTTGCTCACGTCGGCCGCGGCGGGCTCCTTGGCCCTGAGCAGCCGGAGCCTGGGCGCCGCTCCGCCGCGTCCGCCGCGGCGGTGCAGGGTGCGGGCCGCGTAGTCGCCGGCGAACTGGATGAGGGAGATGGCGACGGCGAGGAGCGCGACGGTGATCCACATGAAGCCGGGCTCGAAGCGCTGGTAGCCGTAGCGGACGGCGAGGTCGCCGAGGCCGCCGCCGCCGACGGTGCCGGCCATGGCGGAGTAGCCGATGAGGGCGATGACCGTGGTGGTGGTGGAGGCGATCAGGGAGGGGAGCGCCTCGGGGACCAGGACCTTGCGGACGATGGTCCAGGTGTTGCCGCCCATGGACTGGACGGCCTCCACGAGCCCTCCGTCGACCTCGCGCACGGCGGTCTCGACGAGCCGCGCGAAGAAGGGGATGCCGCCGATGGCGAGCGGCACGATCGCGGCCTCGCTGCCGATGGTGGTGCCGGTGACCCAGCGGGTGAAGCTCATCAGCGCGACCATGAGGATGATGAACGGCATCGAGCGGCCGATGTTCACGATCTGCCCGATGACCTTGTTCACCAGGACGTTCTGCAGCAGGCCGCCGCGGTCGGTGAGGACGAGGAGGACGCCGAGCGGAAGTCCGAGGACGACGGCGATCAGGGTGGACCAGCCGACCATGATCAGGGTCTCCCAGGAGGCCTGCTCCAGCAGCGGCTGCATCTGCGACCAGGTCACTTGGCACCTTCCTTCACCAGCGAGGCGGACGCGGACGGCGCGGTGGCCGCGTTCGGCTTCTCGTTCACCACGTCGATCTGGAGGCCCTGTTCGCGCAGGAAGCCGACGGGCACGACGTTGTCCTCGTAGCGGCCGGGCAGTTCGATGCGCATCCGGCCGACCTGGAGGCCGCCGACGGTGTCGATGGCGGCGCCGAGGATCGATATGTCGATGTTGTAGGTGCGGGAGAGCTGGGAGATGACGGGCTGGGTGGCGGCCTCGCCCTGGAAGGTGACGTCGAGGACGGTGCGGTCCTCGGCGGAGGCGTCGCCGCCGACCGGGAAGAGCGCGGCGGCCAGTTCGGAGCCGGGGGTGGCGAGGAGTTCGCCGACCGTGCCGGACTCGACGATGCGGCCCCGGTCCATGAGGGCGGCCGAGTCGCAGATGCTCTTGACGACGTCCATCTCGTGGGTGATGAGCAGGACGGTCAGCCCGAGCTGCCGGTTCAGGTCGCGCAGCAGCTGGAGGATGGAGCGGGTGGTCTCCGGGTCGAGGGCGCTGGTGGCCTCGTCGGAGAGCAGCACCTTGGGGTCGCCGGCCAGGGCGCGGGCGATGCCGACGCGCTGCTTCTGGCCGCCGGAGAGCTGGGCCGGGTAGGCGCTCGCCTTGTCGGCGAGACCGACGAGGTCGAGCAGTTCCAGCGCCTTGCGGGAACGTTCCTTCCCCGACTTGCCGAGGATTTCCAGCGGCAGTTCGACGTTGTCCCGCACGGTCCGCGACGAGAGCAGGTTGAAGTGCTGGAAGACCATGCCGATCCGGCTGCGCGCCTGCCGCAGTTCCCGGCCCGCGCGGGGGCCGCGGCCGGCCAGCGCGGTGAGGTCCTGGCCGGCGACGGTGACCGTGCCGGCGGTGGGGCGCTCCAGGAGGTTGACGCAGCGGATGAGCGAGGACTTGCCGGCGCCGGACTGGCCGATGACGCCGTACACCTCGCCCTCGCGGACGTGCAGGTCGACGCCGTCCAGGGCGGTGACCTCGCGGCCGCGTGAACGATAGACCTTGGTGAGGCCCGATGTGGTGATCACGTGGATTTCCGTCACTGTCGTGTGCGCGGCGCGGTGGTGTGCGCCGGGCACGGGGCGTTGTTCTTCGGGTTCTCGGGGCCCTTCGGAACGCGGCACGGTTCTCGCGGTGGCGGTGCGCCGTGGCGGTGGGACCGGGGAGAAACGTGTGCGCGGGGCGTGGCCCGGCCGCGTGCGCGCGTCGGGCGCGGGCGGACCGGGGCGGGCGCTCGCTTCGGGGCGCGAGGCTCAGGTGGTGCGGGGGCCCTCTAGCAGGCGCACATTCGCAGGCACATACAACGAGCACCGGGCGTCGTGGTCGCCTCGGTCGCAGGGGTGCGGTCGCTCGTGGTGCTCATGCCGATCAGTAAAGCAGACGTATGCCCCGGTCCGGAGACCGCTGTCCGGATACTGGACAGCGGTGGACGGCGGGTGGTCGCGGGGGCGTGGATCAGCCCCGGACGGTGATCTCGATTCCGGCGTCGGTGGCCAGTGCCGACAAGGCCGAGAGGTCGGTGACCACCAGGTCGGCGTCGAGTTCGTCGGCCCGGTGGGTTGTGGCCAACGCCACGGTCCGCATGCCGGCGGCGCGGCCGGCCTGGAGCCCGGCGGGGGCGTCCTCGAAGACGACGCAGTCGGCCGGGTCTACGCCCAGGGCGCGGGCACCGAGGAGGTAGGGCTCGGGGTCGGGCTTGCCGCGGGTGATGTCGTCGGCGGCCACGAGGGTCTTGGGGAGGATGCCGACGGCGTCCAGGCGGGCCTCGGCGAGGCGGCGGGTGGCGGAGGTGACGACGGCCCAGCGGTCGGCGGGCAGCGCGTCGAGGAACGCGCGGGTGCCGGGCAGCAGGCGCACGCCCCCGTTCGGCACGTCTTCGACCTCCAGGTCCTCGATGCGGGCGACGGCCTCGGCGACGACCTCGGCGGGCAGCAGGTCGGCGGCTATCTCGGCGGCCGGCCGCCCGTGCAGTTCCACCCGCCCGAACCGCTCGGCCGTGATCCCGTACTCGGCGGCCCACCGCGTCCAGCAGCGGCGTACGGAGGCGAGGGAGGAGACGAGGGTGCCGTCGTTGTCGAACAGGAGGGCCTGTGCGTGGAGCTTCATGCCCCCGACCCTACGGGGCCGGGGACGGCGGGCCTTTTGGGCCGTAATAGGCTCGCTGCCATGCTTGACGTCCTGACGCTGGTGACCGGCGTCGCCGCACTGCTGCTGGCCGCCTGGTGCGGCTGGGCCGCCTACCGTGACCAGCCGACGAAGGACTGGCACTTCATCGGCATGGCCGTGGTCTCGGCGCTGGCGCTGATCCAGCTGGTGGTCGGCGTCGTGCAGCTGGCGCGGGGCGAGGAACCGGAGCAGGGCACGACGATCTTCGTGGCGTATCTGCTGGGCGCCTTCGCGTGTGTGCCGGCGGCGGGGTTCATGTCGCTGGCCGAGCGCACCCGCTGGGGTTCGGTGACGGTCGCGGCCGGCGGTGTCGTCCTGGCCGTCCTGGAGGTCCGGCTCTATGACATCTGGGGAGGCTGAGATGGCGGCCACGGAGGAGAAGCGGACCGGGCAACGGCTGATCGGCGGGCCCGGCATCCTGCTGGTGTGGCTGTACGGCGTGATGGTCGTCGGCGCGGTGTCGCGGTCCGCGTACCAGATCGCCACCGAGTTCGACCGGGCGCCGCTCGCCTACTCGCTGTCGGCTCTCGCGGGCGTCGTCTACGGGTTCATCACCTACACCCTGGTGCGCGGCGGCGAACGGGCCCGCAGGGCGGCGCAGGTGTGCTGCGCCGCCGAACTGGTGGGGGTGCTGACGGTCGGCACCTGGACGCTGGTGGAGCCGTCGGCCTTCGCGGACGCGACCGTGTGGTCGGACTACGGGATGGGGTACCTCTTCATTCCCGTGCTACTGCCGCTGTCGGCCCTGTACTGGCTGCGCCGGGCCCGCACCGCGTAGCGGCCGTCGGGGCCCGGCGGTCGTTCAGGCCGTGGTCGCGTACGTCTCCGCCGGCTTCTCCAGGACGATCATGGGCACGCCGTCGGTGCCCTCGGCGGTGCCCACCGTCTCGTAGCCGACCCGGCGGTACAGCCGCAGGTTGCCCTCGCTGCGGTGCCCGGTGTGCAGCCGGAACCGCTTGGCGCCGCGCTGCTCGGCCAGGGCGGACTCGGCGGCCCGCAGCAGCCGGGCCCCGATGCCGTGTCCCTGGAGGCGGGGGTGGACGCAGAGCTTGCCGATGGACGCCGCCCCGTCCTCGGTCACCCGCCCCCGCACCGAGCCGACGACCTCGTCGCCGAGCCGCGCCACGAAGACGCAGTCGGCGGCGACCTCTTCGCGCACCGAGTCCAGGGTCTGGACGAGCGGGTCGATGCGGTAGTTGGCGTACAGCGCCGCCTCGCTCTGGAAGCAGAGGTACTGCAGCCGGAAGATCTGCTCGGCATCCTGTTCGGTCGCCGCCGAGATGGTCACGCTCATGCCCATGTGCGCATGCCTCCCGCTCACCTGATCACCTGTGGTCCCCCACTCCTATCCCCGTCCTCAGCCGGCCGCAACCTCCGGCGTCAGCAATCGACGCAGACATCCCAGACATCGGGCGCGTTCCGGCCCAAGACTGCCCTGTGAGATACCCAACTCCCCCGCGATTTCCCGGTATGTGAGGTCCCTGGGCGACAGCAGCGCCTCCATCAGGCGGGGGCAGCGGCCGGGCAGCCGGCGCACGGCGTCGCGCAGGGCGCGGCGGCGGGCGGCGGCGAGCGCGAGCCGCTCGGGCTCGTGGGCGTACTCGGCGACGCCGGCGGGTTCGGTCCCGTACGGCCGCTCGTTGCGGGCCGTGCGGCGGGTGCGGCGGATCTCGGTGCGGACGGCACTGCGCAGCCAGCGGTGCGGGTCGGGGGGCGGGCCGTCGACCGCCAGGCGTTCCAGCAGCCGCAGCCAGACCGCCTGTTCCAGGTCGCCCGGCTCGGTTCCGGACGCATATGCCTCGGCCGAGGCCTCGGCGGTGAGCAGGGGGCGCAGGGAGGTGAGCAGGTCGTGCGTCATATGCACGTCGACGCGGCCGCCCGGGCGGCGGGTTGCCCGGGCGGCCGAAGGTCACCCCAACCGGGGGTGCGGGCTCAGCCGTTGACGCCGTTGACGAAGTCCTCGCGGGCCAGCACGCCGGTGTCCGGGTTGTCGGTGAAGATGCCGTCGATGCCGGTGGCGAAGTACGTCCGGAACGCGCCGAAGACGTCGCCGTAGGCGTCGGGGTCGCCGCCCTTGCGGAACTCGGCGGGCAGGAAGGGGTTCTCGTTGCGCAGGGTGTAGGGGTGCAGGATCAGGCCCGCCCGGTGCGCGTCGCGGACGAGCGTCGTCGGCTCGGTGAGCCGCCCGGCGGAGTCCTTCGGGATGATCAGGTCCAGGGTGGGGCCGATGCCCTGTGCGTAGGAGGCGATCTCCTTCAGGCCCTCGGGCGTGACGAGGTCGGCCGTGGTGCGCGGGTCGCCGGTCTCGACGAAGTCCCAGGGGCGGCTGTTCGCTCCGGACAGCAGGACGGCGAGGGGGTTGGCGACCAGTTTGTTCATCCGCTGGATGCTGGTGGGTTCGAACGACTGGATGATGACGGGCGAGTTCTTCCGGTCCTTGCCGTACCTGTGCAGCAGCCGGGCCAGGCGCTCCTCCGTGCCGAGGCCCAGCTTGCGGAAGTAGGTGGGGTGCTTGAGCTCGGGGTAGATCCAGACCTGCCTGCCGCGCTTGCGGGTCTGCTCGTTCTGCCAGCGCAGCACCTCCTCGAAGGTGGGGATCTCCCAGCGGCCGTCGTAGAGGGTGTTGTGCGGGCGGTTGGCCGGGATGCGCTCGGTGGCGCGGAGCGTCTTGAGTTCGGCGAGGGTGAAGTCCTCGGTGAACCAGCCGGTGGTGGAGACCCCGTCGAGCAGCTTGGTGCGCTTGCGGTCGGCGAACTCCGGGTGGTCGGCGACGTCCGTGGTGCCGCCGATCTCCGGCTCGTGCCGGCAGACGAGGTGACCGTCCTTGGTGGGGACCAGGTCGCCGGCCTCGACGATGTCGGCGCCGAGGTCGAGGGCCAGCTCGTAGGAGCCGAAGGTGTGCTCGGGGCGGTAGCCGCTGGCGCCGCGGTGACCGATGACGGTCGGCACGGGCAGGTCCTTGACCCCGCCGCCGGGTCGGCCGCCGTGCCGGGTGCCGGCGGCTCTCGCCGTGCCGGGCAGGCCGAGGACCGCTCCGCCCGCGCCGAGCACCGCCGCGCCCAGGAGCGCCCGCCGTCCGGTGCCGCCGCCCGCCCGCTCGTCCGACTCCTGCGTTCCCATGGGGCCCTCCTGCCGTTGACCGTCTCGTGCGCGCCGATCGTAGGGGCGCGTACATGACGAGCGGGAGACCGCGGCCGGAACACGCGGGTGCGCGGGGATGTCGTGCGGGGGCGGGCAGCTGACGTGCCGTCGGCTTGGCGGCGGCGGAGCGGGGTAGGCGAAGGACATGGGCTCGGTGGTGGCACCCGGGCGGCGCGCCTCACCCGGCGCGCGGGCCGCGTGTGCTTCGATCCGGGCCGTGGCCGCGGGGCGTGGACCGGGACGCCGGCCCTCGTGAGCGCGACCTGCCTCACATTCCGGCGTGGGCGTCACCGCCGTGCGACGCCCACGCACCGCAGGTGAACACGCGTCAACGTCGGGCAAGACCCGGGTGACCCGAGGTGCGTGACCCCCCGGGCCGCGAGTAATGTCCTCACCTGCACAGACTCATACCGCATCCCCGACACCGGAGGGCCCGTTGTCCCGCTTCGTGTTCATCAAGGCAGTGCTCGGTCCGATCATGCGCCTGATGTTCCGCACACGGGTGGAGGGTGTGGAGAACATCCCGGGCGACGGTCCGGTGATCCTGGCCGGCAATCACCTCACCTTCATCGACTCGGTGATCATGCCCCTGACCTGCGACCGGCAGGTCTTCTTCATCGGCAAGGACGAGTACGTCACCGGCAAGGGCCTCAAGGGGCGGCTGATGGCCTGGTTCTTCACCGGGGTCGGCATGGTCCCGGTCGACCGGGACGGCGGCCGGGGCGGGGTGGCGGCCCTGATGACCGGCCGCCGCATCCTGGAGGAGGGCCACGTCTTCGGCATCTACCCGGAGGGCACCCGCTCCCCCGACGGCCGCCTCTACCGCGGTCGCACCGGCATCGCCCGGCTCACCCTGATGACGGGCGCCCCGGTCGTGCCGTTCGCCGTCATCGGCACCGACAAGCTCCAGCCGGGCGGCGCGGGTCTGCCGCGGCCGGGCCGGGTGACGGTCCGCTTCGGCGAGGCGATGGAGTTCTCCCGCTACGAGGGCATGGACCGCGACCGCTACGTCCTGCGGGCGGTGACCGACTCCGTGATGACGGAGGTCATGCGGCTGTCCGGTCAGGAGTACGTGGACATGTACGCGAGCAAGGCTAAAGCGGCGTAACGCCGCGGACCCGCCCGCGCGCTACGGCGGACCGCCCGGTGGGCGGTCCGCCGTTTCGCGTTCCCGCGCCGTGCGGCTACGGGTGTTCCACCCCGTCCTCCAGGCGCTGGCCCCGCAGCAGGTACCAGGACGCCGCGGCGGCGGCCAGGAGCACGGCGGCGCCGACGCCCGCCGCGAGGGTCAGGCCGTCGACGAAGGCCTGCCGGGCGGAGTCCAGGAGCGCCTCGCCCCTGGCCGCCGGGAGGCCCGCGGCGGCCTCCACCGCACCGCCCAGTGACTCGTGGGCCGCCTCCGGGGTGCCCGCGGGGCCGGTGAAGTCGCGGTAGACGCCGGTCACGATGGAGCCGAGCACCGCGATGCCGAGGGCGGCGCCGAGTTCGTACGCCGTCTCGGAGACCGCGGAGGCGGCGCCCGCCTGCTCCCCGGGCACGCTGGAGAGGATCACGTCGGCGGTGACGGTGAAGGCGAAGCCCGCGCCGAGGCCGACGACCAGCAGGGCCGCGCCGAGCAGCGGGTAGCCGGTGTGCTGCCCGATGACGGTCAGCGCGGCGAGCGCGAGACCGACGGCGGCGAGTCCGCCGGAGACCACGGCGCGGACCGAGAAGCGCCGGGCCGCCCGGCCCGCGATCAGACCGGCCGCCACCGCGCCGACGGCGGCGGGCAGTTCGGCCAGGCCCGCCTCGAAGGGCCGCCTGCCCTGGACGAGTTGCAGGTACTGGGAGAGGAAGAACACCAGCCCCGACAGTCCCAGGATGGTCAGCAGGTCGGCCAGGACCGCGCCGCTGAAGCCGCGGTGGCGGAACAGCCGCATGTCGAGCAGCGGGACCGGCATGGTCAGCTGGCGGCGGACGAAGCCGTAGAGCGCGGCGGCGCCCAGCAGACCCGCGGCAAGCGTGGCCCAGGCGAACCCGTGGGCGGCGGCCTCCTTGACCGCGTACACGACGCCGACCATGCCGACCAGGGACAGGGTGACGCTGGACAGGTCCCAGGGGCCCGGGTTCGGGTTGCGGGACTCGGGCAGCAGTTTGACGCCGACGACGACCAGGACGGCCATCACGGGCAGGTTGATCAGGAAGACGGAGCCCCACCAGAAGTGCTCCAGCAGGAACCCGCCGACGACCGGACCGACCGCCGCGCCGGCGGAGGCGGCCGCGCCCCAGATGCCGACGGCGAGACTGCGTTCGCGCGGGTCGTGGAAGAGGTTGCGGATCAGGGCGAGGGTGGCGGGCATCAGGGTGGCGCCCGCGACGCCGAGCAGGGCCCGGGCGAGGATCATCACCTCGGGGGTGTGGGCGTAGGCGTTGAGGACGGAGATCGCGCCGAACGCGGTGGCGCCGACGAGCAGGATGCGCTTGCGTCCGATGCGGTCGCCGAGGCTGCCCATGGAGACGAGCAGGCCGGCGATGACGAAGGAGTAGACGTCGCCGATCCAGAGCAGCTGGGTGCCGGAGGGGGCGAGGTCCTCGCTGATGTAGGGGGTCGCGAGACCGAGGACGGTCGCGTCGACGGCCACCAGCAGCACGGCCAGCACCAGGACGGACAGCGCCAGCCAGCGGCCGGGGCGCTTCACCGCCTCGGTCGGGCGGGCCGGCCGCAGGGTGCGGTTCATGGTTCCTCTCTCCGGAGTGCGCCGCCGAGCAGCAGCTCGACGATCATGTGGGTGAAGTCGTTGCGGGCCACGCGGCCCTCGGTCACCGCCCAGGCGCCGGAGGCCAGCAGGCCGTACAGCGCCTCGGTGAGCCAGACGGGCGTGAGGTCGATGCGGAACTCGCCGCTCTCCTGGCCCCGGCGGAACAGCTCGGTGAGCCCGGCGTCGATGCGGGCCCAGCCCTCGTTCTGCTCCTCGCCCTCGAACAGCTGGTTCTCGGTGTAGAGGAAGGCGAGCAGACCGGCGGCGGGTTCCATCGCGCGGACCAGCCGGCGCACCGCGTCGGCCGCCGGGCCCTCGTCGGTGCGGGCCGCCGCGAGGGCGGCCTCGCACTCGGCGATGCCCAGCGACTCCAGCGCGCGGACGAGGGCGTCGCGCCCGGCGAAGTGCCGGTGCAGGGTGGCCCGGCTGAGGCCGGCGGCCCTGGCGACCTCGTCCATGGTCGCGGTGGATTTGCGGGTCAGCAGGGCCGCGGCGCTGCGCAGGACCTGTTCACGATCGACGGCCATGAGACAACGATAACCCACCTGAGACAGTAATGTCTCATGCCGGGCATGCGTGACTCACCTCTCGGGGTGGTCACGGGCTCGGCTGGGGGCGGCGGTCTCAGTGCCAGGGCAGCTGCCCGCGGCGCTCCCAGTAGGCGTGCGGGTCCTCGGCGAGTGCGCCCAGGCGTGCCATCTGGTCGTCGTCGAGGTCGACCACGGCGGCGTGCAGGTTCGAGCCGAGCTGGTTGACCGTCGCCGCGCCGGACAGGACGACACCGGTCCAGGGCTGCCGCAGGATCAGGGCGAGGGCGACCGCGTCGCAGCCCAGCGCCGTCTCCTCGGCGACGGCCCGCAGGACGTCGGGCGCGTGCGGCTCCGCGAGGCGGCCGTTGGCCATGCCCTCCTTGACGATCACCGTGAGCCCGGCGTCGTGCGCCTCGGCCAGCGCGGGCCCGGCGGAGGTCTCCAGCGCGTTGTACGTCGACTGGACGGTACGGAAGAGGGGCTCGCCGTCGACGGTCACGGCGAGCGCGGCGCGGATGGTCTCGGCCTGGGCGGGGCCGCTGGTGGAGAAGCCGACGGTGCTGCCCTGTGCGGCGGCCTCGGCCAGCCTGGCGTGCAGTTCCTTGTCGGTGAGTGCGGGGCTGTCCGGGGTGAGCGAGTGGATCTGGTACAGGTCGAGCCGGTCGCCGAGCAGGGCGTCGGTCTCGGCGCGCTGGCGGTCGTAGGTCGCGACGCCGTGGTCCTTGACCTCGTGCCGGTCGGCGTCGGTGGACCAGTCGGCGGTGTAGGTGTAGCCCCACTTGCTGCCGACGACCACGTCGTCGACGTCGGGGCGGTCCCGGAGCCAGCCGGCCAGGAACTCCTCCGAACGGCCGTAGGAGCGGGCCGCGTCGAAGTAGCGCACGCCCTGCGCGTAGGCGGCGTCGAGGAGGTCGTGGGTGCGTTCGCGCAGCGCCTCGACGGTACGGGCCGCTCCGAGGTCTCGGTCGCGGTCGAGGTTGATGTAGCCGGGGCGCCCGACGGCGGCGAGACCGAGGCCGATGTGACAGGTGGGGGTCGTTGCTGCGGCCAGGCGGGCGAAGGGCATCGCGGGCTCCGTTCGGTCGACTGCTGAGCTGTTGACCAACGTAACCCGCGACCCCCACGGCTTCAGAGCACGGCCCGGACGGTGGTTCGGCGGGTGCGAGCGCGTCGTGGCCGGTCGCGCAGTTCCCCGCGCCCCTGCGGGACGCTACTTCTTGGCGTCCGCCCAGGCGTGCTGGGCCGCCACGTCCGCCTTCACCTCGGCGAGCTGGACGGCGACCGCGCTGGGCGCCGTACCACCGCGGCCGTCGCGGGAGGCGAGGGCGCCGGGGACGTTGAGGACGGTGCGCACCTCGGGGGTGAGGTGCTCGGAGATCTTGGCGAACTGCTCGTCGGTCAGCTCGTCCAGCTCCTTGCCGTCGGCCTCGGCGACCTTCACGCACTCGCCGGCCACCTCGTGCGCGACCCGGAACGGCACGCCCTGCCTGACCAGCCACTCGGCGATGTCGGTGGCCAGCGAGAACCCGGCCGGGGCCAGCTCCTCCATCCGCTCGCGGTGCACGGTGAGGGTGGCCATCATGCCGGTGAAGGCGGGGAGCAGGACCTCCAGCTGGTCGATGGAGTCGAAGACCGGCTCCTTGTCCTCCTGGAGGTCGCGGTTGTACGCGAGCGGGAGCGCCTTGAGGGTGGCCATCAGGCCGGTCAGGTTGCCGATCAGCCGCCCGGACTTGCCGCGGGCCAGCTCGGCGATGTCGGGGTTCTTCTTCTGCGGCATGATCGAGGAGCCGGTGGAGAAGGCGTCGTGCAGGGTGACGAAGGAGAACTCCTTCGTGTTCCAGATGATGATCTCCTCGGCGATCCGGGAGACGTTCACGCCGATCATCGCGGTGATGAAGGCGAACTCGGCGACGAAGTCCCGCGAGGCCGTCCCGTCGATGGAGTTGCCGGCGCTGCCGTGCTCGAAGCCCAGGTCGCGGGCGACGGCCTCCGGGTCCAGGCCGAGGCTGCTGCCCGCGAGCGCGCCCGAGCCGTACGGGGAGACGGCCGTGCGCTCGTCCCACTGGCGCAGCCGCTCCGCGTCCCGGCCCAGCGCCTGGGCGTGCGCGAGCACGTGGTGGGCGAAGAGCACCGGCTGCGCGTGCTGGAGGTGGGTGCGGCCGGGCATCGCCACGTCCGGGTGGGCCTCGGCGAGGCCGATCAGGGCGTCCTGGAGGTCGGCGATCAGACCGCCGACGGTCCTCGCGTGATCCCGCAGGTACATCCGGAAGAGGGTCGCCACCTGGTCGTTGCGGGACCGGCCGGCGCGCAGCTTGCCGCCGAGGTCCGGCCCGAGGCGTTCCAGCAGCCCGCGCTCCAGGGCCGTGTGGACGTCCTCGTCGGCGATGGTGCCGGTGAAGGAGCCGTCGGCGACGTCCGCCTCCAGCCGGTCGAGCCCGGCGATCATCCGGGTCAGCTCGTCCTCGGTGAGCAGCCCGGCCTGGTGCAGCACGCGCGCGTGGGCGCGGGAACCGGCGATGTCGTAGGGGGCGAGCCGCCAGTCGAAGTGGACGGACGCGGACAGCTTCGCCAGGGCCTCGGCGGGACCGTCGGCGAAACGGCCGCCCCAGAGCCGGACGTCACCGCTGTTGCTGCTCACTTGGGTCGCTCCTCACCGTACGATCACTGTCATGCATGAGTATGCAGAACTCTGCATGTTTCGTCAATCTTGCAGGTTGACGCCGCCCACCGCGTCCCGCACCCCCATAATCGTTAGACATGGGAAAGACTTATGAGCGCATAGACGGCAGACTCCGCACCTTCATCGAGGCGCAGCCCCTCTTCTTCACCGCCACCGCTCCCCTGGCCGGGGACGGCACGGTCAACCTGTCCCCCAAGGGCCTCACGGGCTGCTTCGCGGTGCTCGACGAACTGACCGTGGCCTACCTCGACTTCGCCGGGTCCAACGCGGAGACCATCGCCCACCTGCGGGAGAACGGGCGGATCACCCTCATGTGGTGCGCCTTCCAGGGCCCGCCGAACATCGTGCGGGTGCACGGCCGCGGCGAGCCGGTCTTCCGCGACGACCCCCGCTTCCCGGAACTGCTCACCCACTTCCCGGACATCGACACCACCGCGCACGGACTGCGCGCGGTCATCGTCGTGAGCGCCGAGCTCATCCGCGACACCTGCGGTTACGCCGTCCCCTTCATGGCCTACGAGAGCGACCGGGACCTGCACGGCAAGCGGTTCGCGCGGGAGGACGACGCCTCGCTCAGCGCGTACTTCACCAAGAAGGAGCACATCGCGTCCAGCATCGACGGCCTCCCCGGGCTGCCGTTGCCGCTGCCTCCCTCTACCGTCTGACCCATGCGTCCCGGTGCCGTCGCCGTCCTCGTGTCCGCCTCCCTCCTCCTGCTCGGCGCCGCCCCCGCCGACGGGCCCGCGCCACCTCCGCTTCCGGCCCGGATGGCGGACACGGGTGGCGGCACCCAGCTGATCACCGCCGTCGCGCCGGACACCGGCTCGACCACGGGCACCGTCACCTGGTGGGACCGCAGGGGCGGAGCCGACGGACGCTGGGTGGCGGCCGGTTCCGCACCGGCCCGCTTCGGGTCCGGCGGACTCACCGAGGGGCCGACGCGCGTCCAGGGCACCAGCACCACCCCGACCGGCCTGTACGACCTGCCCTACGCCTTCGGCATCGAGCCCGCGCCGCGCGGCACGGCGTACCGCTACCGTCCGGTCCACGAGGACTCCTGGTGGTGCCAGGACAACGCCTCCCGCTCCTACAACCGCTGGACCGAGCCGCGCCCCGCCGACTGCCGGGCCACCGAGTCCGAGCACCTGATCACCTACACCGCCCAGTACGCCCACGCGCTGGTCGTCGGCTTCAACTACGACCGCCCGGTACGCGGTCGCGGCGCGGGCATCTTCCTGCACGTCGACGGGCGCGGGGCGACGGCCGGCTGCGTGTCGGTGCCGAAGGAGGCCATGCGGCGCATCCTGCGGTGGGCCGAGCCGGGGGAACGGCCGCACCTCGCGATCGGCACCGCGGGCGGGGCGACGGCGGTCACCCGCTACTGAACGCGGACGGCACGACCGGCACGGGCTGAACGCTCGCCCGGCACGGCGCGTATCTGTGGGCCAAGGGCCGAGTCCCCCACGGAGGAACCGTGACCACCACGCTCGCCGGCGGCCGTGCCGCCCGCCGTCAGACCATGCGGCGCATCCGTCCGCGCCGCTCCCCCGCCGTCCCCCTGCTGCTCGCCGTGTGGGCGGGCGCGGCGGGCGTGTTGTGGCTGTGGTGGCGCAACACGCCCGCCATCTCCGACCAGACCGGCATGATCCTCAACGCGGGCCGGATCACCGGTCTGCTCGCCGGGTACCTGATGGCGCTGGTGGTGCTCCAGATGGCCCGGGTGCCGGCCCTGGAGCGGCGCGTCGGGTCCGACCGGGTCGCCCGCTGGCACGCCATGACCGGCCGCTACACCCTCTGCCTGGTCCTGGCCCACGTCTTCCTGATCATGTGGGGCTACGCGGCGCAGGCCGGCCGGGGCCTCGGTGACATCGCGGCGCAGACGGTCGACTCGGTGAACCAGCTCCCGGACCTGGGCAAGGCGGCCCTCGGCACCGGCCTGCTGGTCGTCATCGGGCTGCTGTCCGTCGGCCCCGTCCGCCGCCGGATCCCGTACGACGCCTGGTACCACGTGCACCTGCTCACCTACGCGGCGGTGTTCCTGACCTTCTGGCACCAGCTGACCACCGGCAACGACTTCGCCGTCGAACCGGCCGCCAGGACCGTCTGGTACGCGCTGTACGGCTCGGTGACCGCGCTCGTGCTCTGGTACCGGGTGCTGACCCCCCTCCGGCTCAACCTGCGGCACCGGATGCGGGTGGAGGCGGTGATCGAGGAGACGCCCGGGATCGTGTCGGTGCTCATCGGCGGGCGCCGGCTGCACCGGATGGGCGCGGAGGCCGGGCAGTTCTTCCGCTGGCGGTTCCTGGCACCGGGCATGCGGTTCAGCTCGCACCCGTACTCGCTGTCGGCGGCGCCCCGACCGGACATGCTGCGGATCACCGTGAAGGCGATCGGCGACCACAGCGCCCGGCTCCGTGAGCTGACGCCCGGCACCCGGGTGTGGGCGGAGGGCCCGTACGGCGCCCTGACCGCCCAGCGCCGCAGCCGCGGCAAGGTGCTGCTGGTGGCGGGCGGGGTGGGGATCACGCCGATGCGGGCGCTGTTCGAGACGCTGCCCGGCGCGTCCGGCGACATCACGCTGCTCTACCGGGCCAACAGCACCCAGGACCTGGCGCTCTGGGACGAGCTGGCCGAGATCGCCGACGAGCGCGGCGCCCGGCTGATGTACGCGGTCAACAGCCCGGACGGGGAGCGCCCGGACATCTCGGCCGAGACCCTGGCCCGGAAGATCCCGGACATCGAGCGCCACGACGTCTTCCTGTGCGGGCCGCCCGGCTTCGCGCAGTCGGTGTACGAGGCACTGCGCGGCGCGGGGGTCCCCGCTCGCCGTATCCACCACGAGTCGTTCGAGATGTGAGCGACGGACCTCAGGAGTCCAGGACAGATGAGGAAAAGCCACCCCGTTCGGCGTGCCGTGCTCGCCGGGGCCGCCACCGTGTCCGGGATCGTGCTGCTGCTGTCGCTGAAACCGGCGTCCGACCCGGGCTCCGCCTCGGCGGCGGGCGGCGCGGCCCCGCCCGTGGCCGCGCAGTCGCCGCAGGGCGGCCGGGGCGCCGGGGCCGGCACGGTCACGGGTGACGCGGCCGACACGCAGTACGGTCCCGTGCAGGTCCGGCTCACCCTGAACGGCGGGAAGATCACCAAGGCCGAGGCCGTGCAGGCGCCCGAGGGCGGGCAGAGCGACCGGGTCACCGCGGACGCGGTACCCAAGCTCAACCGGGCGGCGGTCGCGGCCGGCAGCGCCGACATCGACGCGGTCTCGGGGGCCACCTACACCAGCGCCGGGTACGCGAAGTCCCTCCAGTCGGCCCTGGACAAGGCGGCCGCGGCAGCCGGGTCCGGCTCGGGAGCCGCCGAGGAGGGCTCGGGCACCGGCGCCGGGCCGGGCACACAGGTGCTCACCGGTGACGCCGCGCGGACCCAGTACGGGCCCGTGCAGGTCCGGGTCACGGTCAGCGGCGGGCGGATCACCGACGTCGAGACCCTCCAGGCGCCCAGGGGCGGCCGCAGCGACCAGGTCACCGCCGACGCCGTACCCCGGCTCGACCGGGCCGCCGTCGCCGCGGGCTCCGCCGACATCGACACGGTCTCCGGCGCCACCTACACCAGCGCCGGGTACCGGCAGTCCCTCCAGTCGGCGCTGGACCGGGCCGGTGGCTGACACCGGGGCCGGGTCCGCACGGGCCCCCGCCGCGGTGCGTCACGTGGAGGAGGCGATGGGGACCGTCTTCTCCTTCGACGTCCGCGGCGGGGAACCCGCGGCCGTACGGGCGGCGCTGGACACGGCGGTCGCCGGGCTGCACCGGGCCGACGAGGTGTTCAGCACCTACCGGGAGGGCAGCCAGATCTCCCGGCTGGCCCGCGGGGAGCTGACCGTCGCCGCGTGCGCCCCGGAGGTCGCCGAGGTGCTGGAGCTGGCGGCCGAGGCGGAGCGGGTGAGCGAGGGCTGGTTCAGCACGCGCTACCGGGGACGGCTCGACCCGACCGGGATCGTCAAGGGCTGGGCCGTGGAGCGCGCCGCGCGGCGGATCGCGGCGGCGGGCGGTGCGAGCGGGGTCAGCGTCAACGGCGGCGGGGACGTGCAGCTGCTCGGCTCACCGGGGGCGGCGCGACCGTGGCGGGTCGGGGTGTCGGACCCGCTGCGGCCGGGCGGGCTCGCCGCGGTCGTCTCGGCGGCGGGGGCGGCGGAGCTGGCGGTGGCGACGTCCGGTTCCGCCGAACGCGGCGCGCACGTCGTCGACCCGCGCACCGGCCGCTCCGCGGTGACCGACCTGCTGTCCGTGACGGTGGTGGCGCCCCGGCTGACATGGGCGGACTGCTGGGCGACGGCGGCCTTCGCGATGGGCGCACGGGAGGGACTGCGGTGGCTGGAGTCGCTGGACGGGGTGGAGGCGCTGCTGATCACGGCGGGGGACGAGGTGCGGTGTACGGGAGGGCTGGCGGCTCGTCTGGGCTGACGTACCGGCGTGGCGCTCGCCCGCGTTCGCGGGGTGCCGCCGCGCCCACCCGTGCCGCCCCAGCGGCACGACTGCCCGCAGTTGAGGGGCGCGGGGAACTGCGCGACCGGCCACGACGCACCCGCACCCGGCAGACCACCGCACCGCCCCCCTCAGCCCCCGTTCTGAGCCAACCGCAGCAGGTGGTCCGCTAGTGCCTGCCCGCCCGCCGGCTCCCGGCTGATCAGCATCAGCGTGTCGTCGCCCGCGATGGTCCCCAGGATGTCGTGCAGCTCTGCCTGGTCGATCGCCGAGGCGAGGAACTGTGCCGCCCCCGGAGGCGTCCGCAGGACCACGAGGTTCGCCGACGCCTCCGCGGAGATCAGCAGCTCCGCGGAGAGCCGCCGCATCCGCTCCTCCTTGGCCGACTCCCCGAGCGGCGCCCGCGGCGTGCGGAAGCCGCCCTCGCTGGGCACCGCGTAGATGAGGTCGCCGTCGGTGTTGCGGATCTTCACCGCGTTCAGCTCGTCCAGGTCCCGGGAGAGCGTCGCCTGGGTGACGGTGAGCCCGTCGTCGGCGAGCAGCTTCGCCAGCTGGCTCTGCGAGCGCACCGCCTGCCGGTTGAGGATGTCCACGATCCGGCGGTGGCGTGCGGTGCGGGTCTGCGGCAGGGCGGGCCCGGCCGTCTGCTCGTGCTCCTGCGCGTGGCTCATCGTCGTCTCATTCTCCGGATCGTCCGTCCCCGTGGGCCGCGTCGGCGGCCTGGTCAAGGATGCCGGGCAGCGCCCCGAGGAACGCGTCGACCACGTCGTCGCCGAGGTTCAGCGCGGGCATCAGCCGTACGACATCGGGTGCGGGCGCGTTCACCAGGATTCCGGCGTCCTGAGCCGCCTGCTGCACCTGGGCGGCGAGCGGCTCGGTGAGCACGATACCCAGGAGCAGTCCGGCGCCCCGGACATGGGCGATCAACGGGTGCCCCAGGCCCTCGATCTCGCCGCGCAGCCGCTCGCTCTGCCGCTTGACGTTGTCGAGCAGTCCCTCGTCCTCGATGGTGTCCAGGACGGCGAGTCCGGCGGCGCAGGCGACCGGGTTGCCGCCGAAGGTCGTGCCGTGGTGGCCGGGCTTGAGCAGGTCGGCGGCGCGGCCGAAGGCGACGGTCGCGCCCAGGGGCAGGCCGCCGCCGAGGCCCTTGGCGAGGGTGACGACGTCCGGCAGGACGCCCTCGTGGGCCTGGTACTCGAACCAGTGCCCGGTCCGGCCGATGCCGGTCTGCACCTCGTCCAGGACGAGCAGCGCGCCGGTGGCGGCGGTGATGGCGCGGGCCGCCTTCAGATAGCCGGGGGGCGGGACGACGACGCCGTTCTCGCCCTGGATCGGCTCGATGACCACCAGGGCCGTCTCCTCGGTGACCGCCGCGGCCAGCGCCTGCGGGTCGCCGTACGGCACGTGCGTGACGTCGCCGGGCAGCGGCAGGAACGGTTCCTGCTTGCCGGGCTGGCCGGTCAGCGCCAGGGCGCCCATGGTGCGGCCGTGGAAGCCGCCCTGCGTGGCGACCATGTGCGGCCGGCCGGTCAGCCGGCCGATCTTGAAGGCGCCCTCGTTGGCCTCGGCGCCGGAGTTGCAGAAGTAGACCTTGCCGTCGCGGCCGAAGTGCCTCAGCAGCCGTTCGGCGAGGGCGACGGGCGGCTCGGCGATGAAGAGGTTGGAGACGTGGCCGAGGGCGGCGATCTGCCGGCTCACCGCGTCCACCACCGCCGGGTGGGCGTGGCCGAGCGCGTTGACCGCGATGCCGCCGACGAAGTCGAGGTACTCCGTGCCGTCGGCGTCCCAGAGCCGGGCGCCCTCGCCGCGCACCAGGGGCAGGCGCGGGGTGCCGTAGTTGTTCATGAGGGTGCCCTGCCACCGCTCGGTCAGCTCCGTGTTGCTCACGACTCCCCCTGTTCGTCGGGCACGACCATCGTGCCGATCCCCTCGTCGGTGAAGATCTCCAGCAGGATCGAGTGCTGGACCCGGCCGTCGATGACCCGGGCGGTGGTGACGCCGTTGCGTACGGCGTGCAGGCAGCCCTCCATCTTCGGCACCATGCCGGACGACAGGTCGGGCAGCAGTTTCTCCAGCTGGCCGGCGGTGAGGCGGCTGATCACCTCGTCGGAGTCCGGCCAGTCCTCGTAGAGGCCCTCGACGTCGGTGAGGACCATGAGAGTCTCGGCGCCGAGCGCCGCAGCGAGTGCCGCAGCCGCCGTATCAGCATTGACGTTGTAGACATGGTGGTCGTCCTGGGAGCGGGCGATGGACGAGACGACCGGGATGCGGCCGTCGGCGAGCAGTGCCTCGATGGCGCCGGTGTCGATCTCGGTGATCTCGCCGACCCGGCCGATGTCGACGAACTCGCCGTCGATCCGGGGCTGGTGCTTGGTGGCGGTGAGGGTGTGCGCGTCCTCGCCGGTGAGGCCGACGGCGAGCGGTCCGTGCTGGTTGAGCAGCCCGACCAGCTCGCGCTGCACCTGCCCGGCCAGCACCATCCGTACGACGTCCATGGCGTCCTCGGTGGTGACGCGCAGCCCGGCCTTGAACTCGCTGACGATGCCGTGCTTGTCGAGGGCGGCGCTGATCTGCGGGCCGCCGCCGTGCACGACGACGGGCTTGAGACCGGCGTGCCGCAGGAAGACGACGTCCTGGGCGAAGGCGGCCTTGAGGCCCTCGTCGATCATGGCGTTGCCGCCGAACTTGATGACGACGGTCTTGCCGTGGTGCCGGGTCAGCCAGGGCAGCGCCTCGATGAGGATCTGGGCCTTGGGGAGCGCGGTGTGCTTCCGCGTGGGTCCGTTGCTCGTTCCGTTGCTCATGACGAGTACGCGCTGTTCTCGTGGACGTAGTCGGCGGTGAGGTCGTTGGTCCAGATGGTGGCCGTGGCGTCGCCGGCGGCGAGGTCGGCGACGATGTGCACCTCGCGGTAGCGCATGTCGACCAGCTCGCGGTCCTCGCCGACGCCGCCGTTCTTGCAGACCCAGACGCCGTTGATGGCGACGTTCAGCCGGTCGGGCTCGAAGGCGGCGGACGTGGTGCCGATCGCGGACAGGACGCGGCCCCAGTTGGGGTCCTCGCCGTGGATGGCGCACTTGAGGAGGTTGTTGCGGGCGATGGTGCGGCCCACCTGGACGGCCTCGTCCTCGGTCGCGGCGTTCACGACCTCGACCTTGATGTCCTTGCTGGCGCCCTCGGCGTCCCGGATGAGCTGCTGTCCGAGGTCGTCGCAGACGGTGCGGACGGCCTCGGCGAAGGCGTCGTACTCCGGGGTGACGCCCGAGGCGCCGGAGGCGAGCAGCAGCACGGTGTCGTTGGTGGACATGCAGCCGTCGGAGTCGACCCGGTCGAAGGTGACGCGGGTGGCGGCGCGCAGGGCGCGGTCCAGGGCCTCGGTCTCCAGGTCGGCGTCGGTGGTGATCACGACGAGCATGGTGGCGAGGCCGGGGGCGAGCATGCCCGCGCCCTTGGCCATGCCGCCGACGGTCCAGCCGTCCCCGGTGACCACGGAGGTCTTGTGCACGGTGTCGGTGGTCTTGATGGCGATGGCGGCCTTCTCGCCGCCGTGCTCGGAGAGCTGACCGGCGGCCGCCTCCACGCCCGGGAGCAGCTTGTCCATGGGCAGCAGCACGCCGATGAGCCCGGTGGAGCACACGGCGACCTCGCCCGCCCCCGTCCCGAGCACCTCGGCGGCCTTCTCGGCGGTGGCGTGGGTGTCCTGGAAGCCCTTGGGCCCGGTGCAGGCGTTGGCGCCGCCGGAGTTGAGCACGACGGCGGTCAGCTCACCGCTCTTGAGGACCTGCTCGGACCAGAGCACCGGCGCGGCCTTGACGCGGTTGGAGGTGAAGACGCCCGCGGCGGAGCGGCGGGGGCCGGTGTTGACCACGAGGGCCAGGTCGGGGTTGCCGCTCTCCTTGATCCCGGCGGCGATGCCCGCCGCCGTGAACCCCTTCGCTGCCGTCACACTCACGGCGCAACTCCGATCGTCGTCAGTCCGGTGGTCTCGTCGAGACCGAGGGCGATGTTCATGCTCTGGACGGCACCGCCCGCGGTGCCCTTGGCCAGGTTGTCGAGGGCGCTGATGGCGATGATCCGGCCCGCGGCGGCGTCGTACGCGACCTGCACCTGGACGGCGTTCGAGCCGTACACGGAGGCGGTCGCGGGCCACCGCCCCTCGGGCAGCAGGTGCACGAACGGTTCGTCGGCGAGCGCCTTCTCGTAGGCGGCCCGCACCGTCTCGGCGGTGACGCCGGGCTTCGCCTTCGCGGTGCAGGTGGCCAGGATGCCGCGGGGCATCGGCGCGAGGGTCGGCGTGAAGGAGACGGTGACCGGCTCCCCCGCCACCGCGCCGAGGTTCTGCATCATCTCGGGGGTGTGCCGGTGGCCGCCGCCGACGCCGTACGGCGACATGGAGCCCATGACCTCGCTGCCCAGCAGGTGCGGCTTGGCCGCCTTGCCCGCGCCCGAGGTGCCGGAGGCGGCGACGATCACCGCCTCGGGCTCGGCGAGCGCGGCGGCGTAGGCCGGGAACAGGGCCAGGGACACGGCGGTCGGGTAGCAGCCGGGCACCGCGATGCGCCGGGTCCCCTCCAGCGCGGCGCGGGCACCCGGAAGTTCGGGGAGGCCGTAGGGCCAGGTGCCGGCGTGCGGCGAGCCGTAGAACGCCTCCCAGTCACCGGCGTCCTTGAGCCGGAAGTCGGCGCCCATGTCGACGACGAGGACGTCCGGCCCGAGCTGCTCGGCGACGGCGGCGGACTGCCCGTGCGGCAGCGCGAGGAAGACCACGTCGTGCCCCGCGAGAACGTCCGCCGTGGTCGGTTCCAGGACCCGGTCGGCCAGCGGCAGCAGCTGCGGTTGAAGCGCGCCCAGCCGCTGCCCGGCGTTGGAGTTGCCGGTCAGGGCACCGATCTCGACCTCGGGGTGGGTCAGGAGCAGACGCAGCAGCTCACCGCCCGCATACCCGCTCGCTCCGGCCACCGCCGCACGTACCGCCATGGAAAACCCTCCTCCTGGATGGCATGACTATACGTTTCGCTGCACGTTTATGCAATCCACTGCATACCGGCCCGCGGCCGGGCCGTCGAGACCTCAGTTCTTGACGGCCTCCGCGATCCGCAGCGCGGCCCGGTCGGGCGTGAGGTGCGTGGTGTCGACGACCTCGGCCTCGGCGTGCAGCCAGGTGCGGGCCGCCTCGGCGTAGGGCTCGAGGTACCGGAGACGGAACGGCGAGTCCGGCCCCAGCACGGTGTCCCCCGCGATGCGCCGCCGCAGGGTCTCCTGGTCGGCGTGGAGGACGAAGTGCCGCACGGGAATGCCGTGCGCGGCGAGGCCGTCCGCGATCTCCCTCCAGTACTCCTCGACCAGGACCGTCATCGGCATCACCAGGGTGCCGCCGGTGTAGTCGAGCACGTGCCGGGCGGTCTCGACGACCAGGGGCCGCCACGGCGCCCAGTGCTGGAAGTTGTCCGTGTCGGGCAGCCCCGGTGTGATGTCCATGAGCGTCTCGCCGACCTTCTCGGCGTCGAACACCCGGGAATCCGGGAGCAGCCGCTGTACGAGCGCGGCGGTCGTCGTCTTGCCGGCGCCGTGGGTCCCGTTGAGCCATACGATCATGCGTCCCCACGCTAGCCCGGACCGGCGACACCGTGTGACGGTTTCGTCGCCGCTCCGGGCCGCGTGCCGGCGGTTACCGCTCCCTGATCCGCAGGAACGTCACCGAGTTCGCCGGGAAGGTGTACGTGAACTCGCTCGCCGCGCCCGAGAAGGTCGACGTCACCGGGGTCACCGGGGTGTCCGTCTCGGTGTTGACCGCGTCCTGGTCGGCGGCCAGCGTGGTGACGCGGGCCCTGGACGCGACCTTGGCTCCGCCGAGGTCGACGGCGGTGCGGGCGGCCGTGTCCTGGGCGTTGACGACCTTGACGATCAGCTCGCCGGTGTGGTCGTCGCGCGTGACGGTCTGGCGGAAGGGCTCGGCGGGCTTGTCGTCGGTGAAGCGGCCCCACTCCTCGCCGTCGAGGTAGAGGGTGACCTGGCGGCCGCGGACCTTGACGTCGATGTCGTATTCACGCCCCGTCTCGATCGACCCGGCCTTGGACAGGAGCGTCGACTTGCCGCCGTCGGAGGTCTGCTCGACCGCGGACTGGGTGTTGTTCCAGCCGCCCAGGTTCCACCAGTAGTAGGCGCCGGTGTCCTTGACGCCGAAGGCGACCAGGAAGCCCTCCTTGCCGGACTTCTTCGTGGCCTTCACGTGCAGGTCGTAGTCGTGCCAGGCCGTATCGCCCGCCGTGACCAGGGTGTTCTCGGCGGCCGGGTCCGTCTGGACGTACTGGCCGTCCTGGACGGTCCAGCTGCCGGTGCCCGAGTGGGTCCACCGCGACGCGTCACCGGAGAAGTCGTCGGACAGGAGCGTGCGGCCGTCGGCCGAGGTCACCCTCACGTCGTCGTAGGCCGCACTGGTCGCCCAGGTCGACAGGCCGACGGCGCCGGTGAGGGGGCCGCTGACGGCGGGGGTGCCGGTGGCCTTCGAGGGGACGACGCGGTCGCCGGTGTTGTTCATGAAGAGCTTCTGGACCTCGTAGTTGGCCGAGCCCCAGGACGCGTGGTTGTTGAACCAGATGAGGTCCGGGCTCCACTGCACGTAGTCCTCGTTGGCGAGCAGCGGGGCGTAGGAAGCCAGCTTGACGATGTCCGCGTTGCGCTCCAGACCGGTCATGAACGCGGCCTCGGACAGCGCGTTCTTCCAGGCGTTGCCCTGGGAGGCGTACTCGCCGAGGAAGACCTTGGGGCCGTTCCTGTCGTAGGCGTCGTAGCGGTCGTTGTTCTGGAGGAACCACTGCGGGCTGTTGTAGTAGTGCTCGTCGACCATCGCGACGCCCGCGTCGCGGTTGAGCTGCCAGGCGGTGTCGAAGACCGCGCCCGAGTCGTCCGGGCCGGAGTTGGAGACGACGGTGACGTCCGGGTACTTCGCCTCGATGGCGGCGCGGAACCTCTCGAAGCGGGCGAAGAACTCCTTCGGGAGGTTCTCCTCGTTGCCCACCTCCAGGTGGGTGAGGCCGAAGGGCTTGGGGTGACCCATCGCGGCGCGCTTGGCGCCCCACTCGCTGGTGCGGGGGCCGTTGGCGAACTCGATGAGGTCCAGGGTGTCCTGGATGTGCCGCTTCAGCAGGGCGTCGTCGTCGACGGCCTTGTTCTGGCCGCAGCCGGTGACCAGGGCGGGGACGACGGGCAGCGGCATGGCGCCGATGTCCTCGGCGAAGCGGAAGTACTCGTAGTAGCCGAGGCCGTAGCTCTGGTTGTAGCCCCAGAAGTTGGCGTTGGTGGCGCGCTCCTCGACGGGGCCGATGGTGTCCTTCCACTGGTAGGAGCGCTTGCGCTGCCAGCCGGAGTCCGCGCTGTAGTCCGCCATGGAGCCGGTGTTGACCAGGCAGCCGCCGGGGAAGCGCAGGAAGCCCGGGTGCAGGGCCTCGATCTTCTCGGCGAGGTCCTTGCGCAGGCCGCCCGGCTGGTGCCGGTAGGTGTCGCGGGGGAAGAGGGACACCATGTCCAGGGCGGCGGGGGCGGTGGTGGTGACGGCGAGGCGGCCGCGGTTGCTGGTGCGGGTCGCGGTGAAGGTGGCGGTGTACTTGCGCCATTTCCCCTCCGCCGCCACCTCGCGCACCTTCGCGAGGGTGCCCGCGGCGTCCCGGAGGCCGACGGTGAGGGTGGTGCCGCTCTCGGCGCGGGCCCAGACCGAGAAGTCGTACTTCTCGCCCTTCTCGACCCGGATGCCGGTGTTGTAGCCCGCGTTGGTGACGGTGGAACCGGCGGCCAGGGAGAGGTAGGCGCGGTTGCGCTCGTTGAGGCGGCCCTCGTCGTTCACCACCTCGGCCGTGCCCTCGGCCGTCCACGCGGTGAGCGGGGTGTACGAGGCGTGGTCGGCGGTGGAGTACTCGAAGGAACGGTTCTGCACCAGCTCGGCGTACAGGCCGCCGTCGGCGGCGCGATTGATGTCCTCATAGAAGACGCCGTACATCGTGTCGTCGATCGCGGGGCCCTGGGCGGACGGGTCGACGGTGATCGTGTAGTCGGCGACGGCCTCGGCGTGTGCCGGGGAGGGCAGCAGGGCCGAGGCCGTCAGGAGGGCGGTGACGCTGAGACCGAGTCTCCAGCGGGTGCGTGACATGGATACTCCGCGGCTCTCACTAGACAGTCGTTCGAGATATCGGACGTTGGTCAGCACTTCGAACGGCAAGATAGGGAGGGGGCCGCGGCGCGTCAATGGGTCGCGCGGCAACGAGTGGGCCGGAGCGGGAAAGCGAGTGGAAATGGGCGAGTGGTGGCCGGTGCCCGACGTACTGGCGTACCTCGCGGGGCGCTGGCGCACCGAGCGCTCGGTGCGGGATCTGGCGAGCGGTCTGGACGGCTGGTTCGAGGGGGTTACGTCCTTCGAGGCACTCGACGGCGGCGGGCTGCTCGGCCGCGAGTCGGGTGCCTTCACCTGGCAGGGCGTGACCCGGCCCGCCGAGCGCACGCTGCGCTACGAGCCGGGGAGCGCGCCGGGCCGCGTGGACGTGCGCTTCGCGGACGGCCGCCCCTTCCACGGCCTGGACCTGACCTCGGGCCACCACGTGGCCGACCATCCGTGCGCCGCCGACCTCTACCGGGGCGAGTTCACCGTCCGGGGCCCGGACCGCTGGCGGACCGTGTGGCGGGTGGGCGGCCCGGCCAAGGACCTGCTGCTCACCACGGATTACCTTCGCCGAACGCCGGACGCGTAGCACCCTGGTCCGGCGCGCCGTCGAAACGGAGGGTCCAGCGGCCCGCGCGGCCCGTCACGGTGGCCGTCGACAGCGGGCGGACGTCCAGGTTCCAGTACGTTCCGGGCGGCGCGTTCAGTACGTAGAGCAGCGCGGCCCGGATCACCGAGGGCTCGGCCACGGCGACGATCCGGTCGCCGTCCTCGCCGGGACGGGTGTCGAGCCAGCCGCCGACCCGGGTGATGAAGCCCAGCAGCGACTCCCCGCCGTGCGGCGCGGAGCGCGGATCGGCGAGCCAGGCGTCCACCGCCCCCGGTTCGCGGGCCATGGCCTCGCCGAGTGTCAGACCGCGCCACCGGCCCATGTCACAGTCCCGCAGGGCGAGTTGGGCCAGTGGAGCGTAGCCGAGGGCGTCGCCGGTGGCGCGGCTGCGGGGCGTGGGTGAGCAGTAGCGCAACTCCGCCGCCGCCAGCGGCAGCAGGCCGGCCGCGGCACGCAGCACCTCGTCCCAGCCGGCCCGGTCCAGCGGGCGGTCGTCGTCGAAGCGCTCCGCCGGCAGCGGTGAGCCGCACGCGGCCGCGACGAACGTGACCCGAAGCGCCATGCGGTGATGGTGGAGCGCGCCGGGGTCGGGGTCAAGGGGTGTTACCTCAGGTTCACGCAGGGTGTGCCGGGATTCACCGGCCGAAGGTGAACGCCATCCACTGCTCCGGCCGGTCCAGCGCGGTGAATCCGAGCTTCTCGTAGACCCCGTGCGCGTCGTGCGTCGCCAGCAGGATGCGCCGCAGTCCGTGGGGTGCCAGGTGCTCCCGGACGGCCGCGACCAGGGCGGTGCCGACTCCCTTGGCCCGCACCGACGGGTCGACGTACACGTCGCAGAGCCACGCGAAGGTGGCCAGGTCGGTGATCACCCGGGCGTAGGCGACCTGCTCGCCCGAGACCGCGTCGTACACCCCGAAGTTGAGCGAGCCCGCGATGGCCTTGTCCTGTTTCTCGCGGGTCCGCCCCAGGGCCCAGTACGCGTCGGTGGACAGCCAGTGGTGCACGCGCCCGGCGTCGATGCGGTGCGGGTCGGTGGAGATCTCGTAGCCCTCGGGGAGCCTCGGCGTGTCGGTCATGCCGGGATGCTCGCAGGGCCGGTGAGAGCGCGTCGACCGGATATCGCGCCGCCGTCAGCCGCCCCACACCTCCCGGCAGGCGGCGCGCAGGCGCCGCACCCCTTCCGCGATCTCCCCGGCGTTCGCGACCGCCGCGAAGCTCAGCCGGACGTGGGCGGCCGGGGGTTCGGCGCTGAAGTAGGGGCGGCCCGGGGTGATCGCGACGCCCGCGCGCAGGGCGGCCGCGGTCAGGGCGCTCTCGTCGGCGCCCTCCGGCAGGCGCGGCCACAGGTGGTAGCCGCCGGAGGGGATGTGGGCCAGGGAGAGGTCGGGGAGGTGCAGACGCAGCGCGGACGTCATGGCGTCCCGCCGGGCCCTCAACTCGGCCGACACCGCCCGCAGATGGCGTGGCCAGGCGGGCGACCCGACGAGTTCCAGCGCCGCCTCCTGGAGCGGCCGGGGCACGAAGAAGGTGTCGACGATCTGGATGGCGCGCAGCCGTTCCAGGACCGGCCCGTGCGCGGCCAGGGCGCTCACCCGGAAACTGGGCGAGGTGGCCTTGGTCAGCGAGCCGACGTGGACGACGACGCCGTCCGGGTCGTCGGCGGCGAGCGGGGCGGGCAGCGGGCCGGCGTCCTCGTGCACGAGGCGGCGCACGAAGTCGTCCTCCACGACGAAGGCACCGGCCGCCCGCGCGATGCTGAGCACCTCCCCGCGCCGCTCGGGGGCGAGCACGGCGCCGGTCGGGTTCTGGAACAGGGGCTGGCAGACGAAGACGCGGGCGCCGGTGGCGCGGAAGGCGTCGGCGAGCAGGGCGGGCCGTACGCCGTCCGCGTCCACGGGGACGGGCACCGGGCGCAGTCCGGCCGCCCGCGCGATGGCCAGCATGCCGGGGTAGGTCGGGGACTCGACGAGGACGGGGGTGCCGGGCGGGGCGAGCGCGCGCAGGGCGGTGGCCAGCGCGGACTGGCCGCCCGCGGTGATCAGCACCTCGGCCGCCGTGATGGCGCCGCCGATGCCGCGCGCGAACCACTCCCGCAGCTCCGGCAGCCCTTCCATCGGCGGCCGGCCCCAGGCGCCCGGCCGCCGCCCGGCCCGGGCCAGGGCCGCCGCCATCGCCCGCTCCGGCTGCAAGGACGGGTGCAGGTAGCCGCCGTTGAACTCCACGACGCCGGGGGGCGGGGCGGCCAGCGAGACCAGCACCCCAGAGGCGTCCACCGAGCGCGGTACGAGGTCGGCGGCGCCGTCGGCGCTGAGCGCGACCTCCTGCCAGGAGGTGTCCCCGGGGGGTACGGCCGAGGGGCGCGGCCGGGCCCGGAAGGCGCCGGCACCGGGCCGGGTGACGACCAGCCCCTCGGCGGCCAGCTGGGCCAGGGCGCGGGAGACCGTCACGGGGCTCACCCGGAACCGCTCCACGAGGGCCCGGCTGGACGGGAGCTTTCCGCCGGGTGAGTAGCGGTCCAGCTCCCGCCGCAACACGGCCACCAGGTCAGCGACGCTGCTACGCTCTTGCATGAGAGCACAGAGTAGCGCTACCGCGTCGCCCCGGATAGCAGTCGGCGCCGCGAGCACGACGCCCCCCGGCGCCGCCTTCGGTACCGCCCTGGCCGCCCTGGGTGTCGTCGCCTTCTCCCTCACCTTCCCGGCCACCGCCTGGGGTCTGGAGGGCTTTGGTCCCTGGTCCCTGATCGCCGTGCGCAGCATCCTGGCCGCCGCGGTCGCCGGTGCGTGTCTGTCGGCCCTGCGGGTGGCACCGCCCGAGCGGCGGCACTGGCTGGGGCTCGCGGTGGTCGGCGCCGGGGTGGTCCTCGGCTTCCCCCTGCTGACCACGCTGGCCCTTCAGACGTCGACCACCGCGCACGCCGCCGTGGTGGTGGGGCTGCTCCCGCTGACCACCGCGCTGCTGTCCGCCCTGCGCGTCGGCACCCGCCCCTCGCGCACCTTCTGGATCGCGGCCCTGGCGGGTGCGGCGGCCGTGATCGCCTTCACGGTCCAGCAGAGCGGCGGCGCGCTGACCTCGGCCGACGCCTATCTCTTCGGGGCGCTGCTGGTGTGCGCGGCCGGCTACACGGAGGGCGGGCGGCTGGCCCGTCAGATGCCGGGGTGGCAGGTCATCGGCTGGGCGCTGGTGCTGTGTCTGCCGCTGACGGTGCCGATGGCGGCGGTGGCGCTGTCGTTCGAGCCGGTGCACCTGACGGCGCACAGCGTGACCGGCCTGCTGTGGGTGGCGATCGGCTCGCAGTTCCTCGGCCTGGTCGTCTGGTACCGGGGCATGGCGGCGATCGGCATCCCGAAGGCCAGCCAGTTGCAGCTGGCCCAGCCGCTGCTCACACTGGTGTGGTCGGTACTTCTCCTGGGCGAGCACCTGCCGGTGGCCGCTCCGCTGACGGCCGCGGCCGTACTGGTGTGCATCGCGGTCACCCAGCGGGCCAGGGGTTAGACCCCCCAGACCCCCAGACCCCCAGACCCTCAGACCCAGCCCCCAGGCGGCACACAGGTGAGGAGGCCTCACGGATGCACGCAACCAAGGGCGACCAGCTGGTCCAGCACGGCCGGGTGGTCGGTGAGCACGACAAGGTCGCGGAGATCGTCGAAGTCATGGGCGACAAGGGCACTCCCCCGTACCGGGTCCGGTTCGAGGACGGGCACGAGGCGGTGTGCTCGCCCGGCCCCGACTCGGAGATCCGGCACCGGGAGACCCAGCGGTAAACCGGTGGCCGCACCCCGCGCGGGTGCGGCTCAGCGGGTGGCGGTGGCCGGCCGCGCGTAGTGGTCGGCGGCCACCCGCGCCATCGCGCCGCCGCGGTCCTCGGCGACGTCCTTCGCGGAGAAGTAGACGTGCCCGCGGACCTCGGGGTAGCGCGCGGCCAGCGTGAGGTGGCGGGACAGCTCGGCCGGGTCCTGCCAGGCGGCGGGCTGCGCCGGGTCCCCGGACTTGTACAGCGCCTCGCCCACGTACAGCTCGGTGCGGCTGCCCTTGGCCACCTCGGCCCACCAGGGCAGCAGCTTCGCGTAGTCGGCGCCGTCCAGGCCGATGTTCCAGTACAGCTGCGGCACGACGTAGTCGATCCAGCCCTCGCGCACCCAGGTGCGGGTGTCCGCGTACAGGTCGTCGTACGTCTGCACGCCCGCCCGGGTGTCGGAGCCGCGCTCGTCGGTGGCGGCGTTGCGCCACACGCCGAAGGGGCTGACGCCGAAGCGGGCGGCCGGCCTGACCTCCTTGACGCGCTGTGCGGTCTCGCGCACCAGCCGGTCGATGTTGTCCCGGCGCCAGTCGGCCTTCGTGGCGAAGCCGGTGCCGAAGGTGCCGAAGGTCCCGCCGTCGTCGAAGCTCTGGCCCGCCACCGGATAGGGGTAGAAGTAGTCGTCGAAGTGGACCCCGTCCACCGCGTACTTCGCCACCGCGTCCATGATCGCGTCCAGCACGAAGGCCCGGACCTCGGGCAGCCCCGGGTTGTAGTAGAGCTTCCCGCCGTACGGCACCACCCACCCCGGGTTCTTGCGCGCCGGGTGGGAGGGGACGAGGTGGGCCGGGTCGTCGTGGGTGGCGACACGGTACGGGTTGAACCAGGCGTGCAGCTGGAGACCGCGGGCGTGGGCCTCCGTCACGGCGGTGCCCAGCGGGTCCCAGCCCGGGTCGCGGCCCTGGCTGCCGGACAGGTACTGCGACCACGGCTCGTGCGCCGAGGGCCACAGCGCGTCGGCCGTCGGGCGCACCTGGAGGATCACCGTGTTGAGGCCGTGCCGGACCGCGTTGTCGAGGTGCTCGACCAGCTCCGCGCGCTGCTCGGCGGCGCGCAGCCCCGCGCGGGTGGGCCAGTCGCGGTTGGCCACGGTGGCCAGCCACATCCCCCGCATCCCGGCGGCGGCGGTGCGCGAGGCCGCCGGCGCGGCGGGGCCCTGGCCGGTGGACGCCGCTGACGCCCCCGAGGCCCCGGATACCGCCGTGAACGCCGACAACGCCGCCACCGTGAAGGCACGGCGCGAGACACCGCCCATGGGAAGACCTCCTGAACGCTGTGGATCCGTACGGTCACGGATCGTGTACGGGGCCTCAGCATGCCCGACCCGGGAGACGGATCCGTGACCATTCGGGGGTAACGTGCTCGATCGGAGCAGGCGACGGGGACCCCGGCATGCCTGCTGCCAGCCGTGGAGTCAGCGAAAGGGACGATGTGACCGGCATCTCGGGAGATATCGCACGCGTCGGCGTGGTGGGCTGCGGTCAGATGGGGGCGGGCATCGCCGAGGTGTGCGCCCGCTCGGGTCTGGAGGTGATGGTCGCCGAGACGACCGGTGAGGCCCTGGAGATCGGCCGCACCCGGCTGTACAACTCGCTGACCAAGGCGGCCGAGCGCGGCAAGATCACCGAGGAGGAGCGGGACGCGACGCAGGCGCGCCTCAGCTTCACCACCGACCTCGGCGAGTTCGCCGACCGTGATCTGGTGATCGAGGCGGTCGTCGAGAACGAGCAGGTCAAGACCGAGATCTTCCAGGTGCTCGATCAGGTCGTGACCCGGCCGGACGCGATCCTGGCCTCCAACACGTCCTCGATCCCGCTGGTGAAGCTGGCGGTCGCCACCTCGCGGCCCGACCACGTCATCGGCATCCACTTCTTCAACCCGGCCCCGGTGCAGCAGCTGGTCGAGCTGATCCCGGCGCTCACCACCTCCGAGGGCACGCTCAGCCGGGCCCAGCTGTTCACCGAGAAGGTGCTGGGCAAGCACGCGATCCGGGCCCAGGACCGCTCCGGCTTCGTGGTGAACGCGCTGCTGATCCCGTACCTGCTCTCCGCGATCCGGATGTTCGAGTCGGGCATCGCCAGCCGCGAGGACATCGACAACGGCATGGAGATGGGCTGCGCCCACCCGATGGGCCCGCTGAAGCTGGCCGACCTGATCGGCCTGGACACGGTCGCCTCGGTGGCGTACTCGATGTACGAGGAGTACAAGGAGCCGCTGTACGCCGCTCCCCCGCTGCTCCAGCGCATGGTCGACGCGGGCCGCCTCGGCCGCAAGACCAGCTCGGGCTTCTACGCCTACGGCTGATCCCGCCCGAGCCTGAGGTGGTGCAGCAGGAGTAACGCGGCCGCCATGGTGGCGGCCGGGACCTCCCCGCGGGCGACGAGGTCGGGTACGAGCTTGAGGGGCACCCATTCCCGGCGGTCCGACTCGAAGTCGTCCACGGGGTGTCCGACGTACGTGCCCTCGTCGCTGACGTAGACGTGGTGCCGGGCGTCGGTGAGGCCGTTGGAGGGCTCCACGCTCATCAGGTGGTGCAGGGGTCCCGGCCGCCAGCCGGTCTCCTCCTCCAGTTCCCTGGCCGCCGCCGCCGCGACGTCCTCGCCGTCCTCGACGACGCCGGCCGCGAGTTCCCAGCCCCAGCTGTCGGTGATGAAACGGTGCCGCCACAGCAGGAGGACCTCGTCCGCCGCGTTCACGACCGTGGCCACGGCCACGGGACGCATCCGGATCAGGAAGTGGTCGAGGTGCTGTCCGTCCGGTAGGGCGACATCGGCCAGATTGACGCTGAACCAGCGATTTGAGTACACATTCTGTTCGCTCTGTTTCGTCCACTGCACGGTTCTGCCACCTTTCGTCGAGTAGGTGGCAATATCGCAGCAGCGGCGTTCCGGCAGCAGGCGCACGACGGCCGCTCACGGCGCAGGGGTGGGCGCGGGGTCCGCGCGGACGGGCCCGCCTACAGCGGTACGCGCAGGGCCCCGTCGATGAGTTCGGCCGCCTCGGCCGTGCCCGCGCACCCGCTGCTCACCAGGTGCTCGCGCACCGCGCGCAGTCGGTCGCGCAGCCGCTGGGACTCCATGCCCCGGGCCTGTTCGGCCATCCGCACGGCCGTCGCCACCGCCTTGTCGGCGTCGCCCCGGCGCAGCTCGATGGTGCTGAGCATGGCGAGCCGGTGCACGCGCCCCCGGTCGTGCGCCGGGGTGTCGACGGCGGCCGCCGCGTGCTCCCCGGCCGCGGCGAGTTCGCCGAGGCTCAGCAGTGCCTCCGCCACCTGGACGTTGACCAGTCCGGGCTGGACGTAGCCGGTCTCGTCGGGCTCGTACCCGCGCCGGATGCGCTCGGCGGCCTGCTCGGCCCGGCGGATGCAGGCGAGCGCGCCGCTGCCGTCGCCCAGGTGCGCGTACGCCTTCGCCTGCATCGCGTACAGGTCGGAGGCGAGCGCCGGGGTGATGTGCCGTCCGGCGGCGCGCAGCGCGGCCTCGGCGAAGGCGACGGCCTGGCGGTACTCCCGCGTGAACAGCGCCTGGTTGACCAGCAGCGCGATGACGTAGGCGCCGAGCCCCCGGTCGCCGCTGGCCTTGGCGAGCCGCAGCGCCTGGTGGAAGTAGCGCTGGGCGAGGCCGTGCGCGTCGGAGTCGTACGCGCAGATCCCGGCCACCGCCACCAGGCCCCCGGTGGCCCGGTGCAGTTGCCGCCCGGTGGCGTCGGTGTAGCTGCCGCGCAGCAGCGGCGCGGCCTCGGAGTTGAGGAAGCCGACGATGCGGGCGCGGGTCGCGATGCCGCCGGCCTTGCGGTACATCTGCTCGTAGTGCGTGCGGGCGCAGCGCACCATCTCCAGGTCGGCGGCGGTGACCCGGTGCCGCCCGCCGCGGGAGACGTCGGTGTCCTCGGGCGGGTTCTCCCACTCCCACACCGGCATCACGGCCGGCGTGCCGGTGAGCGCGGGGGCGCCGAGGATGTGCGGTCGCCGCTGCTGGTCGGAGCGCCACAGGGCGGTCGCGCGCTCCACGAACCCGGACAGCGAGCCGGTGTGCGGGGCGGCGGGTTCGCCGGGCACGCCGAGGCCGATGTCGTCGAGGGTGACGGGGCGGTGCAGCCGGGACGCGAGGACCTCGCAGATCAGGTCGGGCACCTGGCCGCGCGGACGCTGCCCCTTCAACCACCGTGCCACGGCGGTGTGTTCGTACCTCAGTGCGAGCCCCCGCACCCGACCCGCCTGGTTGACGTGTGCGGCCAGTCCCGCGTGCGAGATCCCGGCCTCGTCGAGGACGGCGTCGAGCAGGGTGTTGGGCTGCATGGGTGCCCCCCGGTGAATCGGTGCCGACAGCGTAGTGCGTCGGTCTTCACACGGGGTGTGAACGCAGTGCGCGCATCCGCAGCGTGTGCGCGCTGTCGCGGAGAGTTCCGGGCCGGTTGACTGAAGGGCCTCGAAAGAGGCCGGCCGGGCCGCCGGCTCCCCCTCGTACAGTGCGGCGGCCCGAACCCACGCCGTCCGCCCCGCCGCCTGCCCGACACTCCGTGGCGGGGCGGACGGTGCGCCGGCCGGAGAAGCGGTCAAACCCCGTTCAGGTGACGCCCCCAGGGGCGCGGGGAACTGCGCGACCGGCCACCGACTACCCGCGGCCGCCGACCGGCAGAAACCCCACGCCCCTTAAGCGCACCGAACCGCTAACTACGCAGCACCGCTCCGACCCGCTCGCCCGCGAGGGCGACCGCCGCGTCCCGCGCCGCCGACGCCTCGTCGACCGTCAGCGTCCGGTCCCCCGCGCGGAAGCGCAACGCGTACGCCAGGGACTTGCGCCCCTCACCCAGCTGCTCCGCGTTGTCGTACACGTCGAACAGCCGGATGGACTCCAGCAGTTCGCCCGCGCCCTCGCGCAGCGCCGCCTCGACGTCCGCCGCCGGGACGAACGCGTCGACGACCAGGGCGACATCCTGCGTGGCGACCGGGAAGGTGGAGATACCCGGCGCCTGCGGGGTGTCGTCGCCGACCCGCCCCACGGCGTCGAGGTCCAGCTCCATCGCGCAGGTGCGGGCGGGCAGGCCCAGCGTCTTCAGGACCCGCGGGTGCAGCTCACCCGCGTGCCCGATCACGCGCTCCTCGCCGTCCACGGTGATGGTCAGCTCGGCGCAGCGGCCCGGGTGCCAGGGACCGTACTGGCCCTTGCGGACGCCCAGTTCGGCACCGGCCTCGCGCGCGACGGTGCGGGCGGCCTCGACCGCGTCGGCCCAGTCGGCCGGGCGTCCCTTGCCCCACCAGCCGGCCTGCTCGCGGGCGCCGGTGAGGACGACGGCGACGTGCCGGGGCTGGTCGGGCAGCGCGGCGTCCAGCGCGGCGAGGTCGTCCTCGCTGGGGCGCCGGTCGACGGGCAGGTCGGCGGCGATCCGCCGCTCGTCGCGCGGGTGGAAGACCAGGCCGGTCTCGAAGAGCGCCAGGTCGTGCGCGCCCCGGCCGTCGTTGCGGCGCAGCGCGCCCAGCAGGCCCGGCAGCAGCGAGGTCCGCAGCGCGGGCTCCTCGTCGCTGAGCGGGTTGACCAGCTTGACGACGCGGCGGGCCGGGTCGTCGGCGTCGAGACCGAGCTGGTCGAAGACCTGCTCACCGACGAACGGGTAGTTCAGCGCCTCGACGTAACCGGCACCGGCCAGGGCCCGCCCGACGCGGCGGTGCAGCCGCTGCCGTGAGGTCAGGCCGCGACCCGCCGGGGGCCGGGGCAGCGTGGAGGGCAGGTTCTCGTAGCCCTCCAGGCGGATGACCTCTTCGGCCAGGTCGTTCGGGTCGGTGAGGTCGGGCCGCCAGGACGGGACGGTGACGATCAGCTCGTCCTGGCCGTAGACGTCGCAGCCCACCTCCTGGAGGCGGCGTACGACGGTCTCGCGGCCGTACTCCACACCCGCGACCTTGTCCGGGTGGTCGGCCGGGACGCTGATGGTGTGCGGCGCGGACGGAGCGCTGATCTCCGTGACCCCGGACTCGGCGGTGCCGCCCGCGAGCAGCACCAGCAGGTCGACGGTGCGCTGCGCGGCAGCGGCGGCGGCCTGCGGGTCGACGCCGCGTTCGAAGCGGCGGGACGCCTCCGACGACAGCTTGTGGCGGCGGGCGGTGCGCGCGACGGACACCTGGTCGAAGTGGGCGGCCTCGATGACCACGTCACTCGTCGCGTTCCCGCCGTTCTCGGCGGTGTCGTGGTCCGCGATCTCGGTGTTGGCGCCGCCCATGACGCCCGCGAGGCCGATGGGGCCGCGGTCGTCGGTGATGACCAGGTCCTCGGCGTGCAGCTTCCGCTCGGTGCCGTCGAGCGTGACGATCTTCTCGCCCTCCTGGGCCCGGCGTACGCCGATGGTGCCCTGGACCCGTGCGCGGTCGTAGGCGTGCAGGGGCTGGCCCAGCTCCATCATCACGTAGTTGGTGACGTCGACGGCGAGCGAGATCGGACGCATGCCGACCTTCTGGAGCCGCCGCTGGAGCCAGATCGGCGAGCGGGCCTCGGCGCTGAGGCCGGTCACGGTGCGGGCGGTGAAGCGGTCGCAGCCGGTGGGGTCGGCGATCTTCACCGGGTAGCCGTAGGCGTTCGGGCCGGGCACGTCGAGCAGGGCCGGGTCGCGCAGCGGCAGGCCGTAGGCGATGGCGGCCTCGCGGGCGACGCCGCGGAGGGACAGGCAGTCGCCGCGGTTGGCGGTGACGGCGATGTCCAGCACCTCGTCGACCAGTTCGAGCAGCTCGATGGCGTCCTTGCCGACCTCGGTCTCCGGCGGCAGCACGATGATGCCGTGGGTGCCGTCGTCGCCCATGCCCAGCTCGTCGCTGGAGCAGATCATGCCGTGGGACGTCTTGCCGTAGGTCTTGCGGGCGGAGATCGAGAAGCCGCCGGGCAGGGTGGCGCCGGGCAGCACCACGACGACCTTGTCGCCGACGGCGAAGTTCCGGGCGCCGCAGACGATCTCCTGCGGCTCACCGGTGCCGTTGGCCTGGCCGACGTCGACGGTGCAGAAGCGGATCGGCTTCTTGAAGCCCTCCAGCTCCTCGATGGTCAGCACCCGGCCGACGACGAGGGGGCCCTTGAGGTCGGCGCCCAGGTGCTCGACGGTCTCGACCTCCAGACCGGCCGAAATCAGCTTGGCCTGCACGTCGCGGCCGGTCTCGGTGGCCGGCAGGTCGACGTACTCCCGCAGCCAGGAAAGCGGGACCCGCATCAGATCTCCATCCCGAACGGCCGGGTGAACCGGACGTCACCCTCGACCATGTCTCGCATGTCCTCGACGTTGTGGCGGAACATCAGCATCCGCTCGATGCCGAACCCGAAGGCGAAGCCGCTGTACTTCTCCGGGTCGACGCCGCAGGCGGTGAGTACCCGCGGGTTGACCATGCCGCAGCCGCCCAGCTCGATCCAGCCCTCGCTGGAGCAGGTGCGGCAGGGCCGGTCGGGGTTGCCGACGGACGCGCCCTTGCAGACGTAGCAGAGCATGTCCATCTCGGCGGACGGCTCGGTGAAGGGGAAGAAGTTCGGCCGCAGCCGGGTCTTCATCTCCGCGCCGAACAGCGACTGGACCATGTGGTCCAGGGTGCCCTTGAGGTCCGCCATGGTCAGGCCCTCGTCGACGGCGAGCAGCTCGACCTGGTGGAAGACGGGGGTGTGCGTGGCGTCCAGCTCGTCGGTGCGGTACACCCGGCCGGGGCAGATCACGTAGACCGGCAGCTCGCGCTCCAGCGCGGAGCGGATCTGCACGGGCGAGGTGTGGGTGCGCAGCACGACGCCGGACTCGGAGCCGCCCTCGGGGCCCTGGACGAAGAACGTGTCGGCCTCGCCGCGGGCCGGGTGGTCCGGGCCGATGTTGAGGGCGTCGAAGTTGAACCACTCGGCCTCGGCCTCGGGGCCCTCGGCGACCTCGTAGCCCATGGCGACGAAGATGTCCTCGATGCGCTCGGAGAGCGTGGTGAGCGGGTGGCGGGCGCCGGCCGGTACGCGGTCGTAGGGCAGCGTGACGTCCACGGCCTCCTCGACCAGGACGCGCGCGTCACGCTCGGCCTCCAGCTCCTCCTGGCGGGCGGCCAGCGCCTTGTTCACGGCACCGCGGGCCATGCCGACGCGCTTGCCGGCCTCGGCCTTGGCCTGCGGGGGCAGGGCGCCGATCTCGCGGTTGGCCAGCGCCAGCGGGGAGGTGCCGCCGGTGTGGGCGACCTTGGCCTCCTGGAGCGCGTCGAGGGAGTCCGCGGCGGCGAAGGCGGCGAGCGCCTCGTCCCGCATGCGCTCGATCTCTTCCGGTTTCAACGCCTCGACCTCGACTGGGTCGTACGACTTATTCGGTGCCGACATCTCTTCCCGTGCTTCCGGTTGGCTGGCTGGGACGCCCCGTCTACGGTCCGGAGACTGTGCGGAGACGCTTGGTCGACGCTTGGTCTGCGGATCTGGACGCAAAGGTGCCAAAGACCGAGTCTAACGGGGCTGTGGAACGCTGATTACGCCCGTGGGGTCCGTCGGCCGTCTCAGGTGGGTGTCAGCTGAGGTACGCCGGTGCCGCCACGGGCAGGGTAAATCGGAACTCGGCGCCCCCGCCGGGGGCGCGGCCGACCGTGATGGTGCCGCCGTGGGCCTCGACGATGCCCTTGACGATGTACAGCCCGAGGCCGGTGCCACCGCGCTTGCTGCCCCGCCAGAAGCGGGTGAAGACGCGGTTCATGGACTCCTCCGGGATGCCCGCCCCCTCGTCGCTCACCGTGACCGACGTGCCGGTTTCCTCCCCTTCGCGGGGGGACGCCGTGGGCGTGACGTCAATGGTGACGGTTCCCTCGCCGTGCCGCACGGCATTTTCCAGCAGGTTGCTCAGCACCTGGTCGACCTTGTCGGGGTCGGCCCACAGGTCGGGGAGCGGCTGGGCGAGCCGGAGCAGGAAGCGGTCGGCCTCCTGACCGGCGGCGACGTACGCCTGGATGTGCCGTCCGACGGCGGCGCCGATGTCGACGGGCTGGCGGCGCACCTCCAGGCGGCCGGAGTCGATCCGGGAGATGTCGAGCAGCTCGGCGATGAGCCGGGTGACGCGGTCGGCGTCGGCGTCGACGGTCTCCAGCATCAGCCGCTTCTGGTCGTCGGTGAACCTCTCCCACTTGGCCAGCAGGGTGGCCGTGAAGCCCTTGACGGAGGTGAGCGGGGAGCGCAGTTCGTGGGCGACGGTGGCGATCAGCTCGGCGTGGCTGCGCTCGGTGCGGCGGCGGGCCTCGGTGTCGCGCAGGGTGACGACGACGCGGTGGACGGGGCCGAGGCGTTCGGCGCGCACGTAGCGGGCGGTGACCAGGACTTCCCGGCCGCCGGGGAGCAGCAGGTTGCGCTCGGGCTGGCCGACCCGGATGGCGAGGCCGCCGTAGGGGTCGGTGAGCTGCCACCAGCGGCGGCCCTCCAGGTCCTCCAGGGGCAGCGCGCTGTCCAGGGGCTGCCCGAGGGCTTCGGCGGCGGGGGTGGCGGTGATGCGGACGGCGGCCGCGTTGAAGCAGACCACCCGGCCGTGCTGGTCCGCGACGACCAGGCCGTCGGGCAGCTGGTCCGGGTCGATGCCGAGGTCGGCGAGGTCGCCGGGCGTACGGGGCGCGGGCGGACGCGGCACCTGGCGTGCTCCCGGTGCGCTGCTCGTGCCGACGCTCATCCCCTACCCCACCTCTCAACCGCGCAGGGGCCTTGAGCTGGTCACCCTACTAGCTCTCGGTGACGGAGCGGCACCCTCCGGCGGCACGCTGTGCACGCGCCGACGCGTAGAGACATACGGCGGCGGCGGTCGCGAGGTTCAGACTCTCCGCCTTTCCGTGGATGGGGACGCGCAGCACGGCGTCGGTGAGGGCACGGGTCTCCTCCGGGAGCCCCCAGGCCTCGTTGCCGAACACCCAGGCGGTGGGCCCGCCCATGGTGCCGGCGTCCAGCTCGGTGTCGAGGTCGTCCTCGCCCGCGCCGTCGGCGGCCAGCACCCGCACCCCGGCGTCCCGCAGCCCGGCGACGGCCCGCTCGACGGGCACGCCGACGGCGACCGGCAGGTGGAACAGGGAACCGACGGAGGCGCGTACGGCCTTGGGGTTGTACAGGTCGACGGAGGCGTCGGTGAGCACGACCGCCTCGGCGCCCGCGGCGTCGGCGCAGCGCAGCACGGTGCCCGCGTTGCCGGGGTCCCGCACGTGCGCGAGAACGGCGACCAGTTTGGGCCGGGCGGCGAGGATCTCCTCGAACGGCGTGTCCAGGAACCGGCAGACCCCGACCAGCCCCTGCGGGGTGACGGTGGTGGAGATGTCCTCGATCACCGCGTCGGCGGCGAGGTGCACCCGGGCGCCGACCTCACGGGCGGCCCCGACGATGTCGGCGTACCGTTCGGCGGCCTCGACGGTGGCGAACAGCTCGACCAGCGTCTCCCCGTACCCGGCGGCCTCCCGCACGGCCTGCGGCCCCTCGGCGAGAAACAGCCGCTCCTTCCCCCGGAAGTTCCGCTTCCCCAGCCGCCGCGCGGCGGCGACACGGGGGGACCGGGGGGAGATCAGCTCGGGGGCGGCGGGTCGCACTCTTCTCACCTTCACAACTAAAGCAACGCTGGCTGGGGCGCCCCTTCAGGGGCGCGGGGAACTGCGCGACAGGCCACAACGGACCCGCAGCCGAAAGAGAACCGGACGGGCGGCAACCGAAGGGACCCGCAGGCTCCAGCCTGCGGGTCCCTTCGACAACCGGCTAAAGCCGGCGCAGCGTCACGCCGCCTTCGGCGCGTTCACGTCGCTCGGCAGTGCCTTCTGCGCGACCTCGACGAGCGCGGCGAACGCGTTCGGGTCGTTGACGGCCAGCTCGGCGAGGATCTTGCGGTCGACCTCGACGTTGGCGGCCTTCAGGCCCTGGATGAAGCGGTTGTACGTGATGCCGTTGGCGCGGGCAGCGGCGTTGATGCGCTGGATCCACAGCTGGCGGAAGTCACCCTTGCGCTTCTTGCGGTCGTTGTAGTTGTAGACCAGCGAGTGGGTGACCTGCTCCTTGGCCTTGCGGTACAGGCGCGAACGCTGACCGCGGTAGCCGGAGGCCTGCTCGAGGATCGCCCGGCGCTTCTTGTGGGCGTTGACTGCCCGCTTGACGCGTGCCACTTGTTAACTCCTTGTAGCGGGGCCGCGGTGTTCCTCACGCGGCCCGGTATCGATGGGGTCCCGGTCCTGCCGTACGGCGCTCAGTGGCGCCCGTACGTCACTTGCCGAGAAGCTTCTTGATCTTCGCGGCGTCGCCCGGGGCCATCTCGGCGTTGCCGGTGAGGCGACGCGTCACGCGGGACGACTTGTGCTCGAGCAGGTGGCGCTTGCCGGCGCGCTCACGGAGCACCTTGCCGGAGCCGGTGATCTTGAAGCGCTTGCTGGCACCGCTGTGCGACTTGTTCTTCGGCATAGCGCCGTTCTCTCCTCGTCGGTGGCGCTCCGGTGCCCGGTCGTGAAACCGGGCACGGTGGGAGCGTCGCTCTTGTATCGGTCTGTGTCCTGGGGACTGGCGGTCCCCCGGGGTCACGCTTCGGCGGGTGCCTCGGCCGGGGCCTCGGCGTCCTCGATGTCGTCGGCCTCCGCGGCGTTCTGCGACTTGCCGGGGTTCGCCTTCGCGTCCGCCTTGCGGGCTTCCTGCGCCTGGCGGGCCTCGGCCATCGCCTCGGTCTTCTTCTTGTGCGGACCGAGGACCATGATCATGTTTCGGCCGTCCTGCTTCGGATTCGACTCGATGAAGCCGAGGTCCTGGACGTCCTCCGCGAGCCGCTGCAGCAGTCGGTAGCCGAGCTCCGGCCGGGACTGCTCACGACCGCGGAACATGATCGTGATCTTGACCTTGTCGCCCTGCTTGAGGAACCGGACGACGTGACCCTTCTTGGTGTCATAGTCGTGCGGGTCGATCTTCGGCCGGAGCTTCATCTCCTTGATGACCGTGTGCGCCTGGTTCTTGCGCGCCTCACGGGCCTTCATGGCCGACTCGTACTTGAACTTCCCGTAGTCCATGAGCTTGCACACGGGCGGACGGGCGTTCGCCGCGACCTCGACGAGATCGAGGTCGTACTCCTGCGCAAGCTCCAGGGCCTTGGCAAGCGGGACAATCCCGACCTGCTCGCCGCTGGGACCGACAAGTCGCACCTCGGGAACGCGAATCCGGTCGTTGATGCGGGGCTCGGCGCTGATGGATCCTCCTCGGTAGCACCACGCGACGGTCTGGCGGACAGCCGCGTAACGTCTGTGTTCGATAGACCTAACCGCGCCGGCACATGAAAAATGCCCCGGACGATCACAGGCGGGGCTCCTCGAACTGCTACCGGAGCACCGCCGCTATGACCGCGGGGCGCGATTTCGGGCTGGTCGCCGCCGTGGGACGGGACCGCCTGACCGGTGACCCGCCGTCCGGGGGACGGCCAGGTGGGAGTTCGAAGCCTCCACTTGTGGGCCGGATCCGCTGCCGTGAGCGTGCGTGTCCGACCGGTCGTTACACAAGGTTAGCAGCTCGCCGGGGGAAGGGCTAACCGAGTCCGAGTGGGGCCCGCTCCCCCGCTGCGCCTATCGTGTGCGGCATGAGTGAGACCCCTGCCGAATCCGCGGCGAATCCCGACTTCGACGCCATGACCCGCGACATCGCCGAGGTTCCCGCCGTCGAGGTGATCGTGACGGTCGCCGTCAACCTGATGAGCGCCGCCGCCGTGAAGCTGGGCCTGACCGAGGAGGGCGACGCGCACAAGGACCTGGACGAGGCCCGCAAGCTGGTGCACGCGCTGGCCGGTCTGCTGGACGCGACGGCCACCGAGATCAGCTCCTTCCACGCCGCGCCGCTGCGCGACGGCCTGAAGTCGCTCCAGCTGGCCTTCCGCGAGGCATCCCTCGTCCCGGACGAGCCGGGCCAGGGCCCGGGCGAGAAGTACACGGGCGCGGTCTACGGCTGACCGCCGCCCGTCTGACCCGGGGCAGCTATCCCCGCACGTACAAGGGCTCGCCTGGCGGCGTCGCCCCGGCCGGCAGCAGTGCCAGGTCGAGGCCGCGCACCAGGCGGGCCCTCAGTGTGTCGTCGGCGGCCAGCCGCTCGGCGACGGCGCGGGCGGCCTTCGCCGCGTCGGCGGCCGGGTCCAGGACCAGGGCCAGCGTGCCGTCGGCCCGTCCCGGTCCGAGGTGGGCGCGGAGCACGGCGGGCTCGTCGGCCAGGGCGGCGCGCACGGCCCCGGCCACGGCGGGGTCCGCGAGCGGGTCGGTCGTCGTACGCCCCTCGGCCAGTGCCAGCAGCACCGCTCCGGTCAGCTCGAACGCCACGGGTCCGGCCAGGTCCAGAACGACGGTGTCCGCCTTCTCGTGCGCGGCGGCTTGCAGCGCCTGGTGCACGGGTACGGCGACGGGGCGGGCGGCGGGGTCCCAGCGGGCGAGCGACTCCGTGGAGGTGAAGGCGGGCAGCGCGGTGCGGCCACCGGCCTTCAGGGTCGGCACGGCCATGTCGCTGGTCTTCTCGCGGCGCAGCCCGTTCTCGTCCTCCTCCACTTCACCCAGCACGGCGACGACGGGCACGAGCAGCCGGGCACCCTTGAGCGCCTCGAGGACCGGGCCCACGGCGGCGCGATCCTCGGCCCAGGCGGCGAGCGCGGCGCTCAGCCGGGGATCGGCGGAACCGTCGTCGCCGGAGAAGACGGAGTCGGGAATGTTCTTGTTCGCCACGGTCCCGACCCTAATCCAGGGTGCGAGCAGCTCGTCGCGGACCCCGCAAGGATGCGCGGAGACGCTTGCACGGGCAGCGGCCGCCTTGCCCAGGGGAGTGTCACCCCAGCGGAGTTACCTTGGAAGCCTGCGGACCTTTGGCACCCTGCTCGATGTCGAAGGACACCCTTTGCCCGGCGTCCAGAGTCTTGTAGCCCTTCATCTGTATCGCGCTGTAGTGGACGAGGACGTCCGGTACGGCCTCCGGCACTGGGGCGGGTTTACCTCGCAGTCTGCTCCACCAGCTCTGATGCGGCGGGGAATTCCAGCCGTCGGGCGTGATCCACCCGTATCCCTGCTCAGAATTAAACGACTTGACCGTTCCCTCAGCCATGCCTGGCTCCTCGTCCGGTCGCTTCGTCCGGGCAGTGAGCGGGGCTACACGTGACCGCCAGGATCACTCTGATTCCCGCTCCGGAGAGTGTCAATGCAACGCCGAGGTTCGAGAACAGGTTCTGAAGAGCGTTTGATTCCGATAAAGGTTACGGCTGTGACGCCGTGATCACACCAGACACGGCAAGATCATGGCACTCGACCAGCGGTTACGGGACAGCCCTTAACCCCTCGTTGACTCCGTCAACAATTGTTCCAGCGCCCCCGCAACCCAGCGGTGCCGCGTCGAACCGTCGTGCTCCCAGTCCATGTCGAGTTCCGCAGAGAACTCGGTGATGTACATGCTCGAGCGGTACGGGAAGTAAGCAGGCTCGGCGTCACCTTGAGGATCAGCCGCACCGGGGTTCCCGCAAATGAAGTCGCCGAGCGTTTTCCAGCGTTCGCTTTCTGAACTTCACGATGCCCCTCCCCCAGAGCCGCTCCCCCAGCCACCGCGTGCGGACTATTGTGCCCTCTCACCGCAGACGTCCGGCACGTACGACCGCGTCCGGGTCCGTCACGCGTGCAGCATCAGCGGTCGCCACGAGCACGATGCCGGGACCCGCCAGGAGTTCGTGGACGGTCGAAGTACGTGTCAACTGGCCCGAAGACCGACCGCCAGCGTCAGTTCAAGGACCCGGTGTGGCGATGCGAGATCCGGAAACAGCTCCCGCAGCTGCGACATCCGGTACCGGACGGTCTGGGGATGGATGAACAACGCCGCCGCCACCTCGTCCCGCCTGCCCTGGTGCAGCAGCCACGCCCGCAACGTCTCCTCCAGCCGCCGTGCGGTCGCGACAGGCAAGGTCCTGAGCGGTGCGAGGGCTCGGGCACGCAGGTCTGCGAACGCGTCCACATCGGCGGTCAGCACCAGTTCGGGCAGGTGATCCTCGGTGTCGCGGATATCAGAGGAGAGGGAGCGGGCGCGTACGGCTCGTCCGTACGAAGCGGACGCACGGGTCCACGGGCGGGCCGGGCCGACCACGGCCGTGTGGTGGGTCAGATGCCGCAAGAGATGTGATCGTTCGGCATCGGGGACGAGCAGCACACCGGTGGCGTCCGGCAGATCGTCGAGGACGAGGGTGCTCGGGTCGAGCGCGCGGTAGGCAGGCCGGGCCTGGGCGGCGGGCAGCAAGACCGCCGTCAGCGAATCCGGAGGCTGCCATCCGGCCCGTTGAGCAGAGGCCAGCAGCACGTCCGGGCTCGCGCCGGCGAGGAGATCGCGGGCCAGGTGTTCCAGGTGGCGCTCGTGGGCCCTGCCCCGAGCAGCCAGTTCGTCGGCGTGGCCCGCAGCGCTCGCGGCGGAGAGCTCGTCGATGTAGGCGAAGGTCAGCTCGGCGAACTTGGCGACCTCGACGGCGGGCAAACCTGCGGACACGGCGCCTGCGGCCAGGCGTCGCCAGGCCACGCGGGCGCCGACGCGGTAGGCGCTGAGCAGGGCGTCCATCGAACGGCCGTCGCGCACCTCGCCGCGGCCCAGCTCGTAGGCTGCGTCGCCGGCGTCGCCGCCTGTGGCGTTCCCGCTCGCGAGGTCCAGGTAGTGCCCCAGGGCGGTGCGGACGGCCCGGCGAATGGTGGCGCCCATATGGCCCGACAGGGCGTTGGCGTAGGAGGGGACTTCGTCGATGATCGCCTGGACGACCTCGTCGGCGGTGGTCTTCAGCGCGGCCCGCAATGCGGTGACCGTCGTCTCATCCAGGGCCAGTTCGCTGGCCCTCCGGATTGCATGGCTCACGTCTTTGTTCCCTGCGAACAATTCCACCCACCAGATTCACGTCCTGCGGTCAGGACTTTACGCCCTGAGGCGCAGCAAGCTGGAGCCATGACGAGTGCAGCCCTCCGCAGCAGGGCGTGGAAATTGCTGGAGATGGTCACAACACCGCTGCTGCCGTCGGACTACCTCGACCTGGTCAGCCCACTGCGTGCGGGCGCAGACCTGCGTGGGCGCATCGAGGCCGTGCACCCCGAGACGGGTGACGCCGCGACCATCGTGATCAGGCCAGGACGGGGCTGGCGCGGCCACACAGCCGGTCAGTACGTGCGGATCGGGGTCGATGTCGACGGGGTGCGCCTGTGGCGTGCCTACTCCATCACCTCGCCGACGAACCGCCAGGACGGCCGCGTCACGATCACCGTGAAGGCTATCCCGGACGGCAAGGTCAGCAACCACCTGGTCCGCAGGGCGAAACCGGGCACGCTGATCGAGCTCGACCAGGCGACCGGTGACTTCGTGCTGCCGCAGGCCAAGCCCGCCAAGGTGCTCTACCTGACGGCCGGCAGCGGCATCACACCCGTGATGGGCATGCTGCGCGACACCGAGCCCGACGACGTCGTCATGGTCCACTGCGCGCCACAGCCGCAAGACGTGATCTTCCGCAACGAACTGCACAACCTGGTCGCGGACAAGAAGCTGCGGCTCACCGAGGTGCACACTGCCAGGGACGGCATGCTCGACATCGCCCGTCTCGACGAACTCGTGCCCGACTGGGCCGAGCGCGAGACCTGGGCCTGCGGGCCCGCGGGCCTGCTCGACGCCGCCGAAGAGCACTGGAGCACACACGGCCTCCAGGACCGTCTGCACACCGAGCGGTTCCGCCCCAGCATCGTCGTCGCCGGTGATGGCGGCGAGGTCACGTTCAGCGCCACCGGCAAGACCGTCGACGCGGACGGCGCCACGCCGTTGCTCGACATCGGCGAGGAGGCGGGCGTGCTCATGCCCTCCGGGTGCCGCATGGGCATCTGCTTCGGCTGCGTCACGCCGCTCAAGGCGGGCGCCGTCCGCGACCTACGCACCGGCGAGATCACCGAGGCCGAGCCAGGCGTCCTCATCCAGACCTGCGTGTCCGCCGCCGCGGGCCCCTGCGACATCGAACGGTAGGAGAACCTTGACCGCTATCGACCCCACCGCCCACCTGACTGCGGAGCAGATCGAGGAGCTGGGCCGCGAGCTGGACGCGATCCGCGACGAGGTGATCGCCGGCCGCGGCGAGAAGGACGCCGCCTACATCCGTAAGGTCATCGCCGCCCAGCGCAAGCTGGAGCTGGTCAGCAGGGGCGTGCTGCTGTTCTCGATGTTCCCGCCCGCGTGGCTGATCGGCACCGCCGGTCTGTCCGTGGCGAAGATCATGGACAACATGGAGATCGGGCACAACATCCTGCACGGCCAGTGGGACTGGATGCGGGACCCGAAGATCCACTCCACCACCTGGGAATGGGATCACGTCTCGCCGGCCGACCAGTGGAAGCACTCGCACAACGAGCTGCACCACACGTACACCAACGTGATCGGCAAGGACAACGACCTCGGCTACGGGATCATGCGCGTCGACGAGGACCAGAAGTGGCATCCTTTCCACCTCGGCCAGCCGCTGTGGAACTTCCTCAACGCCTGCTTCTTCGAGTACGGCATCGCAGCGTACGACCTGGAGCTCGGCAAGAACCTGAACAAGCGCCGCCGCAAGGACCCGGAGTTCCGCGCGCGGGCCAAGGCCGTGGGCCGCAAGATCCGCAAGCAGGTGCTCAAGGACTACCTGATCCACCCGCTGCTGTCGGGCCCGTCGTTCCTCCCCACACTCGCCGCCACGTTCACCGCCAACCTGGTCCGCAACCTCTGGTCCCACTCGGTGATCATGTGCGGACACTTCCCCGAGGGCGTACAGGTCTTCGAGCGCCGGTCGATCAAGGACGAGACGCGCGGCCAGTGGTACCTGCGCCAGATGATGGGCTCGGCGAACATCAGCGGCAGCAAGGCCATGCACTTCATGACCGGCAACCTGTCGCACCAGATCGAGCACCACCTGTTCCCCGACCTGCCGAGCAACCGGTACGCCGAGGTCGCGGTGAAGGTGCGCGCCCTGTTCGAGAAGTACGAGCTGGAGTACGTCACCGGGCCACTGCCCAAGCAGGTTTTCTCCGCGTGGCGCAAGGTCTTCCGGCTCTCGCTGCCGAACAAGAAGCCCGAGGTCGGAACGCCGGACCGCGAGCAGGAGCTCGTCGCCGCCTGATTGTTACAAGCGCCTGGCTCACGAACCCGAGGTCAGGCGCCCTTGTCCGCGGGCTGCAGAATCGCCACGCACTCCACGTGATGCGTCATCGGACGTCACAAGGTGTGTGGACGGGAGGAGAATCTGCGGCAGGTCAGCTGCGGGATGCCCGGCGCAGCGCTCGTCACCGGCCCGCCCGGGCCAACCCGGTGGGCCGGTGATGAGGCTGGACATCCGGACCGACTCGTCGCCGGGTTTCACCTCGTGCACATCGGCGTCCGCCCCGGACACCTGCTCGGGTGTTGCTCAGGCGTCGATGATGACGGGGATGATGAGGGGCTTGCGGCGATGGGTGCGGAACGCCCAGTTCGCCACGGCGCGGGCCACGAGCTGTTCGAGCTGGCGCGCGTCCCCGACGCCTTCCTCGGCAGCGGTGGCCAGCGTCTTCTCGATGACGGGGATGACCGGCTCGAAGGTGGCGTCGTCGTGGACGAAGCCCCGGGCCAGGAAGTCGGGGGCCTCGGCGAGGGCGCCGGTGTCCGCATCGACGATCGCCACCACCGTGACCACGCCTTCGGCGGCGAGGGTGAGGCGGTCCTTGAGGGACGCCTCGGTGGCACCGCCGACCTCCATGCCGTCCACGTAGACGTTGCCTGCGGGAACCTTGCCACTGACGGACGCCCGCCCGTCGACCAGGTCGACGACGACGCCGTCCTCGGCGATGACCACCCGGTCGGGGTCCACACCGGTGCGGATGGCGAGGTCGCCGTTGGCCCGCAGGTGGCGCCATTCGCCATGCACGGGCATGACATTGCGGGGCTTGACGATGTTGTAGCAGTAGACAAGTTCGCCGGCGCTGGCGTGCCCGGAGACGTGCACCTTGGCGTTGCCCTTGTGGACCACGTGGGCACCCCACCGGGTGAGTCCGTTGATCACCCGGTAGATGGCGTTCTCGTTGCCGGGGATGAGGGAGCTGGCGAGCAGGACGGTGTCGTCCTTGCCGATGCGGATCATGTGGTCCCGGTTGGCCATCCGTGACAGCGCGGCCATCGGTTCACCCTGGGAGCCGGTGCACACCAGAGCGATCTTGTGATCCGGGAGCTTCTCCAACTCCTTCGTGCTCACGACCAGACCGGAGGGGACCTTCAGATAGCCCAGGTCCCGGGCGATGCCCATGTTGCGGACCATCGACCGGCCGACGAAGGCGACCTTGCGGCCGTGCTGGTGGGCGGCGTCCAGGACCTGCTGGATGCGGTGCACGTGGCTGGCGAAGCTGGAGACGATGACCCGGCGCGGCGCGGTACGCATCACCTGCTCGATCGCCGGGTTCAACTCCCGCTCGGAGGTGGTGAAGCCGGGTACTTCGGCGTTGGTGGAGTCGGTGAGGAACAGGTCCACGCCCTCCTCGCCGAGGCGGGCGAAGGCACGTAGATCGGTGATGCGGTCGTCGAGAGGGAACTGGTCCATCTTGAAGTCGCCGGTGTGCAGCACCATCCCGGCCCGGGTCCGGATCGCGACCGCGAGGCTGTCCGGGATGGAGTGGTTGACCGCCACGAACTCGCAGTCGAAGGGCCCGAAGCCACGCCGGTCCCCCTCCCGCACCCGCACCGAGCGCGGCCGGATGCCGTGCTCCTTGAGCTTGGCCTCCAGGAATGCCAGCGTCAGCTTGGAGCCGACGACCGGGATGTCCCTCCGCTCACGCAGCAGGTACGGCACGCCGCCGATGTGGTCCTCATGACCGTGGGTGAGGACCACCGCCACGATGTCGTCCAGCCGGTCCCGGATCGAGGTGAAGTCCGGCAGGATCACGTCCACGCCGGGCTGGGTCTCCTCGGGGAACAGCACCCCGCAGTCGACGATGAGCAGTTTGCCCGCGTGCTCGAACACGGTCATGTTGCGGCCGATCTCACCCAGGCCGCCCAGGGCGATAACCCGCAGCCCTCCTTCGGGAAGGGGAGGGGCGGCTTTCAGTTCGGGGTGTGGATGACTCATACCCTGACGGTACCCGGAGAGCGGGACAGGATGATCCATTACCTCCTCCCGACAGGGTCGGGGCGCGATGGTGTGGTCTCGGGTGGACACGAGCGTCCCGTCCACGCTCAGTACGGTGCCCTTGTCGAAAGATCTGTGGGGCAGGAGCGCGGTCACCGGCCCGAGATGGTCGATGATCCGGTCCACGGCTGACTTCGACACGCCGAAGAGCAGGGCGAGCTGCCGCATCGTCAAGTTCGTTCGCCAGTAGACCGCGACCAGCAGCGTCCGGTCCTCCAGAGACAGGCTCCACGGCCGCCCTCTACCGACGGTGTCCGCACCCTCGCGCCGCAGAACCGTCACCAGCTTCCTCAAGGAACGCGGGCTCAGCCCGGTGAACGGGGCTATCCAGGACGGCTGCGATGCCGTAATCACACCAGTCACAACTGGATCACCCCAGTTTCGGCACCGAACGCCTGGCGCACCGATGAGTTTTCTGCACTGCGGGCGTCCTATTGGCAGCAACGCACACCACGGCGGTACGGCCCCTACGTGAACCGGAGAGACAGACATGGCAACAGCGCGAGAGCAGTCGGCCGGAGCCGAGGCCCGAGTCGCCTCCGCAGACGGCACCGAGATCGCGTTCGAGCAGTCGGGCAGCGGGCCGGCCGTCGTCCTGGTCGCCTCGGCATTGGCAGACCGCTCGGACACGACCAAACTCGCGGCCCTCCTCGCCCAGCACTTCACCGTCATCAACTACGACCGGCGCGGACGGGGTGCCAGCGGTGACACCCATGATTACTCCCCTGACCGCGAGATTGAAGACATCGCCGCGTTGGTCGAACACCTCGGCGGTTCGGCATCGCTGTTCGGCTCGTCCTCCGGAGCGGTCCTCGCCCTGCGCGCGGCCGCGGCCGGAGTCAACGTCGACCGCCTGGCTCTGTATGAGCCGCCGTTCGTGGTCGCCGAAGGAGACGACGGGCCGCCCAAGGATCTCGCGCAGCAGATCACCGTGATGCTTGCGGAAGGCCGGCACAGTGACGCGGTCAAGTACTTCATGACGAGGGTGCAGGGCATGCCCGGCATCGCCGTGTTCTTCATGAAGCTCATGCCGAAGATGTGGGCAAACCTCACCAAGCTGGCCGGCACTCTGCCCTATGACATCGCGGTCATGGGCGATACCCAGCAAGGCAAGCCGCTCGATGCCGAGGAGTGGAAAGGGGTGGCCGTACCCACCCGAGTGTTGACCGGTGGCAAGAGTGCGACCGCATTCCAGCGCGCCGCCCTCGCCGTCACCCAGATCCTGCCGCAGGCCGACCACCGCACTCTGCCCGGACTCAACCATGGCGCCGTCGTCATGGCGCCGCGAAAAATTGCCCCGCAGATCATCGAGTTCATCAAGGGATGAGTTTGTCGTTCGAGCGGTTCGGCGGCGCTTGGCACCTCTCCCGGCACTCCAGGACAAAACGCTCTTTGAGGACACGTCACGCGCCAGTAGATCCGTCGATCTGCTCGCGGATGAGGTCGGCATGGCCGTTGTGACGTGCGTATTCCTCGATCATGTGCACCATGATCCAGCGCAGGGAGACGGCCTCGTCGCCGACGTGACCTGCTCCCTGTTCGGACAGGCGGCTGGACTCGTCCAGTCCTGCCTCAGCGATCAGCTCACGGCCGCGGGAGACCTCGGCCTGCCAGGCGGCCACCGCCTCGTCGAGCCCTCGTTCAGACCGGAGGGCAAAACCGTCGTGGTTGCTCTCCCCGAAGACCGGCGGCACATTCTGACCTGCGAACACGCGCTGGAACCAGTTGCGTTCCACCTCGGCCATGTGCTGCACGAGCCCGAGCAGCGTCATCGACGAGGGTGGGGCCACAGCAAGCCGTAATTGGTCATCCTTGAGGCCCGCACACTTCAGGGCGAGCGTCGCACGGTGAAAGCCCAGCCATGCCTCCAGCATGGTCCGCTCGTCGGCATGCGCGGGAGGAATCGGCCGTCCGTCCGGTGTCGTATTCATGAGCACACCCTGGCAGCGGCAGCCGTCCCTCACGCGTCTCTTCGCTGGCGACGAACACGCGCCCCGCCCACTCCTGCTCATGGCTCACAGACCTCCGATCGACGGCACCCACAGCGAGCGCGTGGACCACCGCTGTCATGGCATCCTCCGGAGCCCGGCGGGCGCGACGGACGCGGCGGCGTCGTATCGTCGTCGGTTTCGGGGCCCTCGGGTGGGGAGGCGGCGGTGGGGACGGTCGAGACGGTGGTGGGCGGTGAGGTGCGGCTGGCCGCGGCGATGGCGTCGGTGACGGTGCCGGACGGCGCCGAGGTGTCGGTGGCGGTCCTTGAGCCGGGGTCGGGCGCGGGCGCCTCGTACGGCACGGGCGCCTTCGACACGGCGAGCATCGTCAAGGTGGACATCCTGGCGGCGCTGCTGCTCCGGGCGCAGGACGCCGGGCGTGCGCTCACCGCGTCGGAGAAGGCGTACGCCGCCGCGATGATCGAGGACAGTGACAACGACTCGGCGTCGGCGCTGTGGCGGGCGATCGGGGCGGCCGACGGGCTCGACGCCGCGAACGAACGCTTCGGGCTGACCGGCACCGAGGGGGGCGAAGGACCGCTGTGGGGCCTGACCCGGACCACCGCCGCCGATCAGGTCACGCTGCTGCGGCAGGTGTTCGTGGCGGACGGCTCGGTGCTGAACCCGGCCTCACGGGCGTATGTGCGCGGGCTGATGGAACGGATCGCGGACGGTCAGCGGTGGGGTGTGTCGGCGGCGGCCGACGAGGCCGCAGGGTCGGCCGGTCCGGCCTGGGCGCTGAAGAACGGCTGGCTGCGGCGCAGTACCACTGGACTGTGGGTCGTCAACAGCATCGGCCGGGTGGCGAGCGGCGGCCACGGCTACCTGGTGGCGGTGGTGTCCCGGGGCAGCGGTACGCAGGCGGAGGGGGTCGCGCTGACCGAGGCGGCGGCACGGGCGGCGGTGACCGTGTTCACGGACACCGCCCTCTAGGGACCGTTCCGGGGGTCAGTAGTCCTCGTGGCGTTCGCGGCGGCCGCGCCACAGGACGACGGACGCGACCACCAGGACGCCGCCCGCACTGCCGGCCAGCGGGCCGGCCCAGGCCGAGGTGTCGTCGTCGGAGGCGGGCGTCTCCGGCCCCGGGCCGAAGTACTCGTCGCCGTACGCCGCCGACTCCAGCCCCGCCGGCCTGAGCCGTCCGGCCGCCTCGATGGCGGCGGCCGGGTCGACGAAGCCGAAGCCGCGGGAGTCGTCACGGCCCTCGGCCGGGGCGTTGCGGGCGGTGTCCTCCAGGACGGACTTGACCTGGGCCGGGGTGAGGCCGGGGTGGGCCGCCTTCACCAGGGCGGCGGCCCCGGAGACGAAGGCGGAGGCGGCGCTGGTGCCCCAGCCCTCGTAGTAGCGGTGGTCGGGATCGGCGATGATCACGTCGACGCCGGGGGCGCTGACCGTGGCGTACCAGCGGCGGGTGGAGAAGGAGGCGCGGGTGCCGTAGCGGTCGACGGCGGTCGCGGCGATCACGCCCGGGTAGGCGGCCGGGTAGGAGATGTGGTCGCCCTTCTCGCCGCCGTTCCCGGCCGAGGCGACGACGATCACGCCCTGCCGCAGGGCGTACTGGATGGCCTCGTCCTCGGCGGGTTCCGGGTGGGCGGAGGCGGAGTCGTCGCCGAGGGAGAGGTTGATGATGTCGGCGCCGTGGTCGGCGGCCCAGCGGATGCCCTCGGCCAGGGCGTTGCCGCGGGTCTTGCGGGCCTTGGCGCGGGAGGGGTCGCCGTCCTCCAGGATCACGCGCAGGGGCAGGATCTTGGCCTCCGGGGCGATGCCCATGACGCCCTCGGCGTCGCCGGGGCCGTGTCCGTGACCGGCGATGATCCCGGCCATGGCGGTGCCGTGCCGGGCCCAGGAGCGGTCGCCCTCGCTCGCGCCGAAGCCGACCAGGTCCTTGCCGGTGAGCACGTTGCCGGTCAGGTCGGGGTGGTCGGCCTCGACACCGGTGTCCAGGACGGCGACGGTGACGCCCGCGCCCTTGGTGGTGCGCCACGCCTCCTGGGTGTGCATGGCGTCCAGGGCCCACTGCTGGGCGCGGATGCCGTCGGCGTGCGCGGCGGGGGCCGGGACCAGGACGAGGGCGGCGGCGAGGAAGAGGCTCAGGGCCCCTGTCCTGCGGCGGATGTCTGCGGGGGTCACGACGGGTGCTCCGTGGGCGCGCCGACGTTCTTGCGCAGGGCGCGTTCGACGCGGTCGGCGAGGCCCTGCGCCTCGTGGCCGAGACCGGCCTGGGCGGGTGCCGAGGCGGCGCCGGATTCGATGGCCTCCTCTGCGGGTTGGGGCTCGTCGACGGTGCGGCCGTCGGCCCAGCCGGACACGGCGTAGACGACGACGGGGGCGTCGGTGAGGACGGAGACGGTCCAGGAGGCCCGCTGCGGTGCGCCGAAGCCCGCGGCGACCGTGTCCTTCGCCGCGTACGGCAGGGGCATGAGGTCCTCCCGGCGGCCGAGGCGCTCCTTCTCGAACCGGTCCGCCAGCGCGGTCATGGCGGCGGCGTCGGCCTTGGTGAAGAGCAGGCCGACGGTGGTGACGTGGCTCTGGGTGGCGTCGGTGTAGGTGGCGCGCAGCAGACGCGAGCAGCCGACCGGGTCGAGCACCTTGGCGAGGAGCCGGTCGAAGGCGCCGGCGCAGTCGCCGTCCGGGGCGACGGCGACCCGCGTCCAGGTGCGGTCGGCTCCGCCGGGGCCCGCGCCCTTGCCCTGGACGGTGGGCGGGAACAGCTGGTCGACGGGCACGCTGTGCCAGAGGTCGCCGGCCTGGGTGTACGCGCTGCGCGCGCCGTCGTCGCCGGAGTCCCCGGCGAGCCAGCTGCCGGTGACGGCTCCGGTGAGGAGCCCCACGCCGAGGACGAGGCAGACGGCGGCGGCGACGGCCTGCGGCCGCGGGCGCCCGCCGAGCGGACGCGGCCGGGCCAGTCCGTCGTACCCCTCGGGCTCCCCGAACGAGACCCGGGGCCGTGTGTCGATGGGGCTGCTCCAGGAGAAGGCGGGGTCGGGGGCGGCAGGGGCGCCGGGGCGGTCCGGCGGGCCGGAGAACGGGGTGGCTTCCGTTCGAGCCGAGGGCTCCGGTTCCGTCTCCGCCGGGAGCGGGCCCCGGCGCGCGGTCGGGGTCTCCCCGGGACGGTTGGGCGGGGCCTGCGGTACGCCACCGACGGTCGGCGCGGTGTCGGGGAAGCGGGCGGAGGCGCGGGGCGGCGGCTCGGCGTCGGCGGACCGGGGGTCACCGAGCCGGAAACGCGGGTAGCGGGTGCGGACACCGGAGTCCGCGCGGTCGTCCCCGGCCGCCGTACGCCCCCCGGGGAAGGACGCATCGGCGTCCCGCCGCGCACCGGCCTGCCCGACCTCCGCGTCGCCACCGCGCTCTGCCGCGGGCGCCCGCACCGGGCGGGGCGGAACGCCGGGACGGGGCGGCGTCACGGGGCGGGCCAGGGTGTCCGGGCGGGGTGAGGTGGGCGGAGGCGCACTGCCGGGACCCGGCGCAGGCGCAGACTCCGGGCGCGGCGGCATCGCCCGTCGGGCCGGGGTCTCCGACCGGGGTGAGGGGGGCGGAGGAGCGGTGCCGGGCCGTCCCAGCGCGGACGAGGGACCTGGCGTGGGCTCGGGGCTCGGCGGCGTCGACGGGCGGCCCTGGGCCTCCGGCCGGGGCGAGGTGGGCCGAGGAGCGGGGCCGGGACCCGACGCGGCCTGCGAAACGGGCCCAAGACGCGACGGCGTCGCCGGAGTCGACGCGGGCGCAGACTCCAGACGCGGCGGCATCGCCGGGCGGGCCGGGGTCTCCGCCCCGGGTGAGGGAGGCCGAGGCGCGGTGCCGGGCCGTCCCGGCGCGGACGAGGAGCCCGGCGCAGACTCCGGACGCGGCGGCGTCGACGGGCGATCCGGGGCCTCCGGCCGGGCCGAGGTAGGCCGAGGAGCGGGGCCGGGACCCGACCCGGACTGCGGAACGGGCTCAGGGCGCGACGGCGTCGCCGGAGCCGACGCGGGCGCAGACTCCGGACGCGGCGGCATCGCAGGGCGGGCCGGGGTTTCCGGCCCGGGTGAGGGAGGCCGAGGCGCGGTGCCGGGCCGTCCCGGCGCGGACGAGGGGCCCGGCGCAGACTCCGGACGCGGCGGCGTCGACGGGCGGCCCTGGGCCTCCGGCCGGGGCGAGGTGGGCCGAGGAGCGGGGCCGGGACCCGACCCGGACTGCGGAACGGGCTCAGGGCGCGGCGGCGTCGACGGGCGCCCCGGGGCCTCCGGCCGGGCCCAGGTCGGCCGAGGAGCCGTGCCGGGGTCCGGCGCGGAGGGCGGACCCGGCGTGGGATCGGGGCTCGGAGGTGTCGTGGGGCGCGGTGGGGTCTGTGGGTGGGGTGGGGGCTGCGGGGGGAGGGAGGCGCGGCGCGCTTCCGTGCTCATGCACCCCCCGTTCCTCGGGCCCAACCCGTCTCTCCGACCACGGGTCCAAGACCGTGGTCGCTCCTGCCCGGCCCGGCGCGGAACCGTTCCGTCCCGGGCACGCATACCCGCCCGGGAGGACCACCATCCCGGCGCGGCCGCCAGGGCCCTGCCGCCGGGGTGGGGCCCGCCGTGCGTGCGCGTCACTCTACGGCGTGACCCCGCCGGAGGGGGAACCAGTCCGCACGCCCGTGGCATTGGCCCGGATCGTCCCCCTACCCTGCGGTAATCCTGTCTGGCAGGCTGCGTCCATGACTGCGCGCGCCGCCGACCGGGCCCGTTACGACCGGGCCACCGCCCATCTGGACGCCCCTGTGGCGATCGTGGACCTGGAGGCATTCGACGCCAACGCGGACGACCTGCTCCGCCGGGCCGGCGGGAAGCCGATCCGGGTCGCCAGCAAGTCCGTACGCTGTCGTGCGCTGCTGGAACGGGCCCTGGCCAGGGACGGGTTCGCGGGCGTCATGTCGTTCACGCTGGCCGAGTCCCTGTGGCTGGCGCGCTCCGGTTTCGAGGACGTGCTGCTCGCCTATCCGTCGGCGGACCGGGCCGGGTACGCCGAGCTGACCGCCGACCCCAAGCTCGCCTCCTCTGTGACGGTGATGGTCGACGACGTGGCGCAGCTGGACCTGGTCGACGCGGCGCGGGAGGGCGACGGCGGAAGTGAAGTCGTGCGGGTGTGTCTGGAGTTGGACACCTCGCTGCGGCTGTTCGGGGGCCGGGTGCGGGTCGGGGCCCGGCGCTCGCCGCTGCACTCCCCCGCGGAGGTCGCCGAGCTGGCCCGCGCGGTGACCCGCCGGCCGGGGTTCGAGGTCGTCGGCATCATGGCGTACGAGGGTCATGTCGCCGGGGTCGGCGACGCGGTGGCGGGGCGTCCGGTCCGGTCGCGCGCGGTGCGGCTGATGCAGGCCGCCGCCCGGCGGGAACTGGCCGAGCGGCGGGCGGCCGTGGTGCGGGCGGTGCGGGCCGTGGTGCCGGGCCTGGAGTTCGTCAACGGCGGTGGCACGGGCAGCGTGCAGCACACCGCCGCCGAGGACGCGGTGACGGAGATCGCGGCCGGTTCAGGGCTGTACGTGCCGCGGCTGTTCGACAACTACACCTCGTTCAGCGGTCGTCCGGCGGCGCTGTTCGCCCAGCCCGTCGTACGGCGGCCGGGGGTCGGGGTCGTGACCGTGCTCGGCGGCGGGTATCCGGCCTCGGGCGCGCCCGGCGCCGACCGTCTGCCGGTGCCGTACCTGCCCGAGGGCCTGCGCTACGACCCGCAGGAGGGCCCGGGCGAGGTGCAGACGCCGCTGCTGGGCTCGCCCGCCGACGACCTGCTGATCGGCGACAAGGTGTGGTTCCGGCACGCCAAGGCCGGGGAGCTGTGCGAGCGGTTCGACGCGCTGCACCTGGTGGAGGGGGACGCGGTGACGGCGACGGTGCCGACCTACCGGGGCGAGGGGCACACCTTCCTGTAGCGCGGCGGCGCTCCGGGCCGGGGTCAGTCCGTCGGGCCGATGCCGCTGCCCACGCCGCCGCCGGTGTCCGCGTCGCCGATGGGCCGGATGCCCTTGGTGATCCGGTCCATGTCCGCCAGGGGCGGTCCGTCCTCGCCGGCGTCGAAGACGTAGCGGACGAGGATCGGGGACTCGGTGCCGACGGTGGACGGGAAGACCATCGACTGCACGTAACCGCCGGGCCCCTCGGCCGTCTTCACCCGCCAGCGCACGTAGTACCCGGCGCGCCCGGCGACCGCGACGGGGCCGGACGCCACCTCCTGGTGGGACTCGATGCCGCCGAAGGGCTTGTTGCCGATCAGGTCGCGGTCGTAGGCGTCGTCGGCCGCGTCCTCGATGTCCTGCCGCGCGAGGATCTTCGGAGAGGACTCGGCGTTCGCCGTGACGGTGCGGGAGACGACGAGGCCGTGCCGGCACACGCTGCCGTCGGCGGGGCAGTCGTAGGTGCCGTCGGTGGTCATCATGACGTCGTCCTCGGCGACGTACTCGGGCCTGACCCAGCCGTCCGGCAGCGGGAAGGTGACGCCGTTGAGCTGGTCCTCGACCAGGGCCGGGTCGTCGGCGGAGGGCTCGGAGGTGCTGGGTGCGGGGGACGGCGGGTCGCTCACCGGCGCGGGGCCGGTGGCGGTCGCGGTGACCGGCGGGGTCCGCGTCCGCGGGCTGCCGCCGTCGTCCTCGCCCAGGACGAACACGCCGGTGACGATCGCCGCGACCAGCACGGCCGCGGCGGTGGTGAGGGCGACGGCCTTCCCGCGTCCGCCGGCGCCCGCCCCCGGCCCGGGGCCCGTCCCCGGCCCGGGGTCCGGGGCGCCCACCGCGGGCCCGTAGCCGACGGGTTCGGGGGCGCGGCGGTGCTCCGTCCAGGCGGTGCCGTCCCACCACCGTTCCTGGTGCGGGGCCGACGGGTCGCGGTACCAGCCGGGCGGCGGCGTCATGCTCATCCCGGCACTGTAGGACGCCGCGCGCGGTGTTCTACAGCGGTGTGACGTACGCCCCCGAGATCCCGCCGTCCACCAGGAAGTCCGTGGCGTTGACGAAGGAGGAGTCGTCGCTGGCCAGGAAGGCGACGGCGGCGGCGATCTCCTCGGCCTCGGCGAACCGCCCCACCGGGATGTGCACGAGACGGCGTGCGGCCCGCTCCGGGTCCTTGGCGAACAGCTCCTGGAGGAGCGGGGTGTTGACCGGCCCCGGGCACAGCGCGTTGACGCGGATGCCCTCCCGCGCGAACTGCACGCCCAGTTCCCGGGACATGGCGAGGACGCCGCCCTTGGAGGCCGTGTACGAGATCTGCGAGGTGGCCGCGCCCATCCGGGCCACGAAGGACGCGGTGTTGATGATGGAGCCCCGGCCCTGGCGCCGCATGTAGGGGATGGCGGCCTTGCAGCACAGGTAGACGGAGGTGAGGTTGACCTCCTGGACACGCTGCCACGCCTCCAGGCCGGTCTCCAGGATGGAGTCGTCGTCGGGCGGCGAGATGCCGGCGTTGTTGAAGGCGACGTCGACGCTGCCGTAGGTGTCGTACGCCGCCGCGAACAGCGCCTCGACCTGCGCGGGGTCGGTGACGTCGGCCTTGACGAAAAGGCCGCCGGTCTCCTCGGCCGCGGCCTTGCCCCGGGTCTCGTCCACGTCGCCGCAGACGACGTGGGCGCCCTCCGAGGCCAGCCGGCGGACGGTGGCGAGGCCGATGCCGCTGCCCGCCCCGGTGACGACGGCGGTACGGTCCACGAGCCTGCGGCAGACGATGTCTTCGCTCACTGTGCGGGGCCCTCCGTGCTCGACGGGATGTCACTGATGAAGACGTTCTTGGTCTCGGTGAACGCGGTCAGCGCGTCCGGGCCCAGTTCGCGGCCGAGGCCGGACTGCTTGAACCCGCCGAACGGTGTCCAGTAGCGGACGCTGGCGTGCGAGTTGACGGACAGGTTCCCGGCGCGCACCGCGCCCGACACGCGCAGGGCGCGGCCGACGTCCCGCGTCCACAGCGAGCCGGACAGGCCGTAGTCGGTGGCGTTGGCCAGGCGGATCGCGTCGGCCTCGTCCGCGAAGGGCAGGACGACGGCGACGGGCCCGAAGACCTCCTCGACGGCCACGCGCGCGTGCGCGTCGACACCGGTGAGGACGGTGGGCGGGAACCAGAAGCCGGGGCCGCCCTCGGGTGCCTTGCCGCGGATGCCGGCGGCGTCGGCGGGGACGTGGGAGCGGACGCGCTCCAGCTGGGCGCGGGAGATCAGCGGGCCCATCTCGGTGCTCTCGTCGGCCGGGTCGCCGACCCGGACGGCCTCGATCGCGGGGGCGAGGAGGTCGAGGAAACGGTCGTACACGGAGCGCTGGACGAGGATGCGGGTGCGGGCGCAGCAGTCCTGGCCCGCGTTGTCCAGGAAGGACAGGGGGGTGGCGGCAGCGGCGGCCTCGATGTCCGCGTCGGCGAAGACGATGTTGGGGCTCTTGCCGCCGAGTTCGAGGGTGACGGGTTTGAGGAGCGCCGCGGCCTTGGCGGCCACCTGTCGGCCGACGGCCGTGGACCCGGTGAAGACGATCTTGGCGACGCCCGGGTGCTCCACGAGCGCGTTCCCCGCGACCGGCCCGTGCCCGGGCAGCACCTGGAACAGGCCCTCGGGCAGGCCGGCCGCCAGGGCGAGTTCGGCCAGCCGGAGCGCGGTGAGCGGGGTCGTCTCGGCGGGCTTGAGGAGGACCGCGTTGCCCGCCGCGAGCGCCGGTGCCGTGGCCCAGGCCGCGATCGGCATCGGGAAGTTCCAGGGGGCGATGACGCCGACGACGCCGAGTGGTTCGAGGAGCGTGACGTCCAGGCCGCCGGCCACCGGGATCTGGCGTCCGGTGAGCCGCTCCACTCCCCCGGCGGCGTAGTCGAGCAGGTCGCGGACGTTGCCGGCCTCCCAGCGGGCGTTGCCGAGGAGGTGCCCGGCCTGGCGCACCTCCAGGCGGGCCAGCTCGTCCAGGCGCTCGTCGACGGTGGCCGCGAAGCGGCGCAGCAGCCGGGCCCGGTCGCCGGGGGCCAGGGCGGCCCAGGCGGTCTGGGCCCGGGCGGCGCGGGCGACGGCGGCGTCCACGTCGGCCGCGGAGGCGGCGGGGACGGTGGCGACGACCTCTTCGGTGGCGGGATTCAGTACCCGTAGCTCGTCGGGGAGTTTCTCGGACAACCGGTGCCTCACATGCGTTCGAAGGAGCGGCGCAGTTCCCAGTCCGTGACGGCGGCGTCGTACGCGTCCACTTCGACGCGCGCCATGTTGCGGTAGTGGGCGACGACCTCGTCCCCGAAGGCGGCCTTGGCGAGGGCGCTGTTCTCCCACAGCTCGGCGGCCTCGCGCAGGGTGGTGGGGACGTGCTCGTAGTCGGCGGCGTAGGCGTTGCCGGGGCAGGGCTCCGGCAGTTCCAGCCCCTGCTCGATGCCGTGCAGTCCGGCGGCGACCAGGCCGGCCACCGCGAGGTACGGGTTGACGTCGCCGCCGGGGAGCCGGTTCTCGAAGCGGAGCGAGCGGCCGTGGCCGACGACGCGCAGGGCGCAGGTGCGGTTGTCGTGGCCCCAGGCGACGGCGGTGGGGGCGAAGGAGCCGGGCTGGAAGCGCTTGTAGGAGTTGATGTGCGGGGCGTACAGGAGGGAGAACTCGCGCAGCGCCACCAGTTGTCCGGCGAGGAAGTGCCGCATGACCTCGGACATGCCGCTCCCGTCGGCCATGGCGTTGCGGCCGTCGGCGTCGGTGAGCGAGAGGTGGATGTGGCAGGAGTTGCCCTCGCGCTCGTTGTACTTGGCCATGAAGGTGAGGGACATGCCCTCCTGGGCGGCGATCTCCTTGGCGCCGGTCTTGTAGACCGCGTGCTGGTCGCAGGTGACCAGGGCCTCGTCGTAGCGGAAGGCGATCTCGTGCTGGCCGGGGTTGCACTCGCCCTTGGCGGACTCCACGGTGAGTCCGGCGCCGGCCATCTCGTTGCGGATGCGGCGCAGCAGGGGTTCGACGCGGCCGGTGCCGAGCACCGAGTAGTCGACGTTGTACTGGTTGGCCGGGGTCAGGCCGCGGTAGCCCGCGTCCCAGGCGTGTTCGTAGGTGTCCCGGAAGACGATGAACTCCAGCTCGGTGCCGACCTGCGCGGTGTACCCGTGCCCGGCGAGCCGTTCCAGCTGGCGGCGCAGGATCTGGCGGGGCGCGGCGAGCACCGGGGAGCCGTCCTCCCAGGCGAGGTCGGCGACGACCATGGCGGTGCCCTCGTTCCAGGGCAGCCGGCGCAGGGTGGCCGGGTCGGCGTGCATGGCGAAGTCGCCGTAGCCGCGGTCCCAGGAGGACATGGCGTAGCCGTCGACGGTGTTCATGTCGGCATCGACGGCGAGGAGGTAGTTGCAGCCCTCGGTGCCGTGTTCCAGGACCTCGTCGAGGAAGAAGCGCGCGGCGAACCGCTTGCCCTGGAGGCGGCCCTGCATGTCGGGGAAGGCCAGGACGACGGTGTCGATGTCACCGGCGGCGACGAGGGCGTGCAGTTCCTCGACCCCGAGCGGGGGTGTGCGGTCTGCCACGGGGAGAGCCTCCTTTGGCCGGGAGCCATAAGGTATTGCCGGGAACCTTTGGTTGGGAAGGGGGCACGGCCGCGTGCGGGAGGAATCCGCCGGGACTTCCGGGAGTTCCGGGAGCGTGACGGACCGGCTGGCGCCGGTCCTGCGGCCGGTGCGGGCCGGGAACGGCTTCGAGGAGGCGCTGGAGCAGATCCTCCAGGTCGTCCGGCTGGGCCTGGTGGCGGGAGGCGAGCGGCTGCCGGCCGAGCGGGAGCTGGCGGAGCGGCTGGGGATCAGCCGGGTGACGCTGCGCGAGGTGCTGCGGGTGCTCCAGGAGCAGGGGCTGGTCGAGGCGCGGCGGGGGCGCTACGGCGGCACGTTCGTGCTGCCCCGCGCGGACGCGGGCGGCGAGGACGAGCTGCGGCGCCGGGTGGCCGGGGTCGACATCGAGGACGCGCTGCGCTTTCGGGAGGTGCTGGAGGTGGGCGCGGCCGGGCTGTGCGCGGCGCACGGGCTGCCGGACACGGGTGCGGCTCGGCTGAGCGGGGCGCTGGCCGGTACGCGGGACGCGCCGCTCGCGCAGTACCGGCGGCTGGACACGATGCTGCACCTCACCCTGGCGGAGCTGTGCGGCTCCCCGGCGCTGGCGGCGCAGTACGCGGCGGTCCGCGCCACCCTCAACGACCTGCTGGACTGCATCCCGCTGCTGGTGCGCAACCTGGAGCACTCCCAGCGCCAGCACGCCGCGCTGGTGGAGGCGGTGCTCGACGGGGACGCGGACGGGGCGCGGGAGATCGCGCGGGAGCACTGCGCGGGGACGGCGGCGCTGCTGCGCGGGTTCCTGACCTGAACGCCGTGCCGGGGGGCGCGTCCTCCGGCAAAGGTATGAGAACGGTTCATTGTCTGGAGGACGGATGGCCGACCGGCCGCTGATCGGTGTCAGTACGTATCTGGAGTCCGGCGCACGCTGGGGCGTGTGGGAGCTGGAGGCGGTGCTGCTGCCGGCCGGGTATCCGCGGCTGGTGCAGCGGGCGGGCGGCCTGGCCGCGCTGCTCCCGCCGGACGCGCCGGAGCACGCCGCCGCGGCCGTCGCCCGCCTCGACGGGCTGGTGATCGCGGGCGGCCCGGACGTGGAGCCGGTCCGTTACGGCGCCGAGCCCGATCCGCGCACCGGCCCACCGGCCCGGGCCCGGGACACCTGGGAGCTGGCGCTCATCGGGGCGGCGCTGGCCGCGGGCGTCCCGCTGCTGGGCGTCTGCCGGGGCATGCAGCTGCTCAACGTCGCCCTGGGCGGCACCCTCGTCCAGCACATCGAGGGGCACGCCGAGGTGGTCGGCGTGTTCGGCGGCCACCTGGTCCGGCCGGTGCCGGGGACGCTGTACGCCGGTGCCGTGCCGGAGGAGACGTTCGTGCCGACGTACCACCACCAGGCGGTGGACCGGCTCGGCACCGGCCTGATCGCGTCGGCCCACGCGGCGGACGGCACCGTGGAGGCCGTCGAACTGCCCTCCGGCCCCGGCTGGGTGCTGGGCGTCCAGTGGCACCCGGAGATGGGCGAGGACGTACGCGTGATGCGCGCCCTGGTGGACGCGTCACGAGCCCACTGAGCGCGAGACGCGCTGCCCACCCCGGACGACATTACCCACGACCAGGCCACCAACCAGATCGACGGGGGCCTGGCAGCGGCGGACACCGCCGTGGGGCTGCCCCCGCCGCGATCAGGTCGGTGCCGATCTGGTCGCTTGCCCATGAGGACTCCACCGCGTGTGCCGACGCACCGCGCTCCGGCCCTGCCGGTCGCGGCACGAAGCCGACCGGATCGGCACCGACCCGGCCACGGCGCACACCACCGCCGGCGGCCGGCTCGGCGCGAGCCTGGTCGCGGCGATCGGCACCAGGGCGCTGTCCAGGCGCCCTCCGGCTCCGGTGGACGCGGCACCGGGGCCGCGCCGGTCGCGGGGCTACGCCCGGGTCAGGGACAGCAGGTGGCGGGCCGGGCCGGTGGGGCGGTGGCCGGTGGGCCACACCGCTCGCAGGTCGCGGGCCAGGACGACGTCCGCCACGGGGACGCTGACCAGGCGCCGGGTGGTCAGTTCCTCGCCGACGGCGAGTTCGCTGAGGACGGAGGGGCCGGCGCCGCCCACCGCGGCCGCCTTCACCGCCGTGGTCGAGGAGAGTTCGATCAGGGGGCGGGCCAGGCCGCCCAGCGCCGCGTCCAGGACCTGCCGGGTGCCCGAGCCCTTCTCCCGCAGGATCAGCGGCGTGGCCGCCAGCTCCGCCGCCTCCAGCGGGCGCCTGCGGCGGGCCCAGGGGTGGCCCGGCGCGGTCACCACGATGAGCCGGTCGTGGCCGATGACCGCGGAGTCGAGGCCGGGCGGCACACTCACCCCCTCCACGAAGCCGAGGTCGGCCTCGTCGGCCAGCAGGCGCTCCGCCACCGCCGCCGAGTTGCCCGCGAGCAGCGACACCGCCGTGTCCGGCAGCTGGGTGCGCAGCGCGACCAGCCAGCCCGGCAGCAGGTACTCGGCGATGGTCATGCTCGCCGCGACCCGCAGCCGCGAGTCCCGCCGGTCCCGCAGCGCCTGCGCCCCCGCGTCGAACGCCTCGGCCGCCTCCACGATCCGCCGCGCCCAGTCCGTGACCAGCGCGCCCGCGTCGGTGAGCCGGGAGCCGCGCGGTGAGCGGTCCACCAGGGCGACGCCCAGCTGCCGTTCCATCGAGCGGATGCGGCTGCTGGCGGCCGGCTGGGTGATGCCCAGCTCGCGCGCCGCCCCGCCGAGGCTGCCCAGGCGCGCCACCGCCAGCAGCAGCTCCATCGCCCCGAGGTCCGGCACCCGGTGGGCGAGCGAACCCGCCCCGTGCCGCGCCCGCGTGTCGCGCCCGCCCTCCGCGGCGCCCGTGCCGATGCCCGCGCCGTCGCCCGTACCGCCGGCCGTACTGCTGCCCGTGCCCCTGCTCATAACCCCAGCTTATGCCCTCATAGAGACATGGTCCCTGGTCAGGGGCTTCGCCCGCCGGGACGGTGGAGCCATGGTCACCGCAGCCCAGCACCGCTCTCCGGTGCCTTCCCCCTCCCCCGCCGTCGGCCCGGCCGTCCGGCGGGTCCCGGCCGTGCGTCATCTCGGGCCCAACTGGTACGCCTGCGTCATGGGCACCGCCATCGTCGGTACGGCGGGGGCCGCGCTCCCCGGGCACGTGCCCGGACTGCGGGCCGTCTGCACCGCGGTCTGGGCCCTGTCCCTCCTCCTGCTGGCGGTGCTGCTGGCCGCCCGGTCCCTGCACTGGCGCCACCACCGCGACCAGGCCCGCGCCCATCTCCGGGACCCGGCCGCGGCCCCGTTCTACGGCTGTCTGTCGATGGCCCTGCTGGCGGTCGGCGGCGGCGCCCTGACCCTCGGCCGGGACTGGATCGGCACGTCGGCCGCGGTCGCCCTGGACGCCGTGCTGTTCACCGCCGGTACGGTGATCGGGCTCGCGGCGGCGGTCGCCGTGCCGTACCTGATGGCCGTACGCCACCGCGTCGAGCCGGAGCAGGCCAGCCCGGTGTGGCTGCTGCCGCTGGTCGCTCCGATGGTGTCCGCGGCCGTCGGCCCGCTGCTCGTCCCGCACCTCCCGGCGGGGCAGCCCCGCGCGACGCTGCTCCTCGCCTGCGTCGCGCTGTTCGGCGTCAGCCTGTTCGCGACCCTGGTGACGCTCCCGGTGATCTTCGGCAGGCTGCTCACCGGCGGTCCGCTGCCGCTCGCGCTGACCCCGTCGCTGTTCCTCGTCCTCGGCCCGCTCGGACAGTCGACGACCGCCGTGGGGAAGTTCGCGGACGCGGCACCGGGTGTCCTGCCGGGGCCGTACGCCGAGGGCTTCTCGGTCTTCGCCGTGCTGTACGGGGTGCCCGTGACGGGCTTCGCCCTGATGTGGCTGGCGTTCGCCGTCGCGCACGTCGTGCGGGCCCGCCGGGAGGGCATGCGCTTCTCGATGACGTGGTGGTCCTTCACCTTCCCGGTGGGCACCTGTGTCACCGGCGCCGAGGCGCTGGCCCGGGAGACGGGGCTGGTCGTCTACGACGGGCTCGCCGTCGCCCTGTACGCCCTGCTCGTCGCCGCCTGGGCCGTCGCCGCCGGGCAGACCGCCCGGGGCCTGCTCAGCGGCGGGCTGCTCGCAGGGCCGCGGCCAGCACCCGGGGCGCCTCGGCCAGCGACGGCCCGTACCACGTGAGGTACCGCCCGTCGACCAGGGCGCAGGGCAGGCCGGGGAAGGCGTCCGGGCCGTCGTCGGCGGTGAAGCGGTACGGCTCGTCCGGCAGCACCACGACGTCCGGGCGGGCCGCCCGCAGCTCGTCCACGGGGACCTTCGGGTAGCGCTCGGCATGGGCGGCGTACAGGTGGTCGACGCCGAGGCGGGCCAGGACGTCCCCCGCGAAGGTGTCCCGGCCCAGGACCATCCAGGGCCTGCGCCAGATCGGCACGACGGCCGTGACGCGCCGCCCGGGGTCGGGCGGGTCCGCCCAGGCCGCCTCCGCCTCGTCCAGCCAGCGGGGCCGGGAGGGCGCGCCGCAGGCGGTCAGCACCCGGTCCAGTTCGGTGAGGGCCTGCGGGACGCTGCGCACCTCGGTCACCAGCACCTCGGCGCCCGCCGCGCGCAGGGCGTCCAGGTCGGGGGCGCGGTTCTCCTCCTCGTTGGCGACGACCAGGTCGGGGGCGAGGGAGAGGATCCGGTCGGTCTTCGGGTTCTTGGTGCCGCCGACGCGGACGACGTCGAGGCCGGCCGGGTGGGTGCACCAGTCGGTGGCGCCGACCAGGGCACCCGGCACCGTGCGGGCGACCGCCTCGGTCAGCGACGGCACCAGCGAGACCACCCTCACCGGGGCGGCCTCACCGGCGCGGCCCTTCCCGGACCGCCTCGATGTGCTCGGCGACGGCGACGACGATCAGCCGGGTGTCCGGCACGGTGGCCCGCCAGCGGTGCCGCACCCCGCCGGTGAGGTACAGCGTGTCGCCGCGTCCGAGGCGGTAGGCGCGGCCCTCCGCCTCGATCTCCACGGCGCCCTCGGCGACGAACATCAACTGGTCGTTGCGGTACTGCAGTTCCCGGCCGGCGTCGTGGTCGCCGGTGAACTCGGAGGCGTGCATCTGGTGGTGTCCGCGCACCAGGGAGCGCACCCTGGGTGCCAGCTCGGGGTCGGGCTCCTCGGCGCGGACCACGTCGACGCTGCACGCGGGGTCGGCGGCGGCGAGCAGCTCCACGGCGGTGGTGCGCAGGGCGTCGGCCACCTTCTCCAGGGAGGTCTGGCTGGGCCGCGCCCGGTCGTTCTCGATCTGGCTCAGGAAGGGCACGGACAGGCCGCTGCGCTCGGCCACCACGGCGAGGGTGAGTTCGAGGTCCCGGCGCCGCCGCCGCACGGCCGCGCCCACCCGGAGGTGCTGATCCTTGTGGTCGCCCATCGCTCCGGCTCCCTCCTCCACCCGTCGTCCTGATGAGTTCTCTGCACCCTACGCATGTTCGGCAAACCGTTTCATGCGGCCGTCACATCGATGTCACGGTGCGGTGGCCGCGACCTCACGTTTCTCGCCACCGACGGGCGGGCCCGCGCGCCCTACCGGTTCAAGGCGCGGACGGTCCCGCATGTTCCCGCCGGCCGCTCGTGCCCCGGTCGGCGAGATGCTCAGGCCGGGGCCTGGCGCTCCGTGGTTGGCCGAATCCCTACCGTGTCCGGTCCGGGAACGGCCCGAGGGGCGGGCCCGGCGGCGCGCCGTCAGGAGACGCCACCGGGCCCACCCCTCGGGGTGACCGTCGAAGAGTCGAAGAGCCGTACCGCGCCGCTACGGGGTCATCCGGCCGACCATGTCCGGGTGGTCCTTCAGCCAGGCCGCGACGGCTTCTTCCTCCTTGCCCTGGCCGCGGTCCTTGATCTCGGCCTCCAGGCTGCCCAGCTCGTCCTCGCTCATCTTGAAGTTCTTGATCCACTTCGTGAGCTGGGGGTACTGCTCGGGGAAGTCCTTGCTGGAGATGGTCCGGATCGTGTTGCCTTCGCCGAAGGCCTTCTTCGGGTCCTTCAGCTTGGTCAGCTCGTAGTCGCTGTAGGCCCAGTGCGGCGACCACAGGGTGACCGCGACCGGCTCCTTCTTGGCGAGGGCGCGCTTGAGCTCGGCCAGCATGGCGGGCGTGGAGCCGTCGACGACCTCGTACTCGTCCTCGAGGCCGTAGCCCGGCAGGACCTCGTTCTTCAGCAGCTGCATCTCACCGGTGCCGGGCTCGATGCCGATGATCTTCCCGTCGAAGAGGTCGCTCTTGCCCTTGAGGTCGGCGAGGGACTTGACGTCCTTCACGTACGAGGGGACGGCGATCTCCAGGGAGGTCGGCTCGTACCAGGTGCCCAGGTCGGTGAGGTTGTCCTTGTGCTTGTTCCAGTAGTTGCTCTGGGCGTAGGGCAGCCACGCGTCGAAGTTGAGGTCGATGCCTCCGGAGGCCAGGCCGGTGTAGACCGGGCCGACGTCCATCTGCTTCAGGTTCATCTTGTAGCCGCGGCGCTCGAGGACGTTCTTCCACAGGTAGGTGACGGCGACGTCCTCCTCCCAGGGGAACCAGGCCACGTCGAGGGTCTGCTTGGCCTCGGCGGGGGTCCCGCCGCCGCCCGCGACCGGGGCGAGCTTGTCGACGACCCCCGGGTTGGCCTCGAGCCAGGTGCGGACGGCGTCCTGCTGCTGCCCCTTGCCGGCCTTGTTGATCTCGGCCTCCAGGCTGGTGAGCTGCTTCTCCGTCATGGAGAAGTCCTTCAGCCACTTGGCCACGACCGGGTTGTCGTCCGAGAAGCCCTTGCGGGACAGCGAGTGCACGCCGTCGCCCTTGCCCCAGGCGCCCTTGGGGTCCTTGAGCTTCTTCAGCTTGTAGTCGTTGTACGCCCAGTGCGGGGACCACAGCGTGGTGACGATCGGCTCCTGCTTGCTGTAGGCCCGCTTCAGCTCGGCCAGCATCGCCGGCGTGGAGCTGTCGACGACCTTGTACTCCTTGTCGAGGCCGTACTCCTTGAGGACCTTGCTCTTGAGCAGGTTCATCTCACCGGCGCTGGACTCGATGCCGGTGATCTTCCCGCCGAAGAGACCGGCCTTGCCCTTGAGGTCCGCGAGGGAGTCGATGTCCTTCATGTACGCCGGGACGGACAGCTCCAGCGACGTCTGGTCGTACCAGGAGCCGAGGTCCTCGAGCTGCTTGCCGTACTTCTTCCAGTACTGCTCGTGGGTCGTGGGCAGCCACGAGTCGGTCTGGAAGTCGATGTTGCCCTGGGCGAGCGCGGTGTAGAGCGGGCCGGCCTCGAACTGCTTGGCCTCGACCTCGAAGCCGCGCTGTTCGAGGATCTCCTTCCACAGGAACGTGGAGGCGACGCCCTCGTCCCAGGGGATGTAGCCGATGGAGACCTTCTTGCCGTTGCCGACGTTGTTTCCGCCGCCCGCCGTGTCGGCGTCGTCGGAGCCGCCGAACATGCCCATGCCGCCCGCCACCAGGGCGAGGATCACGATGCCGATCACGGCGACCTGCGGCTGGGGGCGGTAGGACCGGATCTTCAGGCCCTGGGCGGCGCGCGCCTTGGCGGCGGCGCGGCGGCCCAGCGGGGAGACGTGCGTGCCCAGCGCGCTGGTCATGCGGTCCAGGTAGATCGCCAGGATCACGATGGCGACACCGGCCTCGGCGCCGAGGCCGACGTTGAGCTGGCCGATGGACTCCATGACGTCGCCGCCGAGGCCGCCGGTGCCGACCATGCCGGCGATCGCGGCCATGGACAGGCCGAGCATGATGACCTGGTTGACGCCCGCCATCACGGTGGGCAGCGCCAGCGGGAGCTGGACGCGCAGCAGGGTGTTGCGGGGCGTGGTGCCGAACGCCTCCGCCGCCTCGACCAGTTCCTTGTCGACCTGGCGGATGCCCAGCTCGGTCATGCGGACGCCGGGGGCGAGGGCGAAGATCAGGGTGGCCACGATGCCCGGGGCGGAACCGGTTCCGAAGAACAGGATCGCCGGGATCAGGTAGATCATCGCGGGCAGCGTCTGCATGAAGTCCAGGACCGGCCGGACGAAGGCGCTCACCCGGTCCGAGCGGGCCGCCCAGATGCCCACCGGCACCGAGACGACCAGGGCGATGATCGTGGCGACCAGCAGGAGCGCCAGGGTGACCATCGCGTTCTCCCACAGACCGAGGGAGTCGATGAAGGCGAAGCCGACGAAGGAGAGGACACCGGCGAGGGTGCCGCGCAGCCAGAAGGCCAGCACGGCGAAGATGCCGGCGAGCAGCAGCGGCTCGGGGGCCTGGAGGAGGGCGTTGATGCCGTCGTAGGCGCCGGTGAAGACGCTCTTGAAGAAGGTGAAGAGCCAGGAGACGTTGTCGAGCAGCCAGTCCACGCTGCTGTTGACCCAGTCGCCGAGGGGAATCCTAGGCACGGCTGATCACCTTCTCGCCGCCCTTGTCCCGCGGGCTGTCGCAGACGCCGGGGACGACGTCGTCCTCGTCGCCGAGGAAGCCGATGAGCCGCTGGGCCGGGACGACGCCGACCAGCCGGCGGTCGCCGTCGACCACCGCCACCGCGTGGGGCACGCGGGCGCTGATCGCGCACAGCTCCGAGAACGGCGTCTCGGGCGTGGCGGTCTCGCAGTCGCAGTCCGCCTCGTCGCCGCGCACGTCGGTCTCCATGACGGCACCGGTGGTCAGGACGCGGGAGCGGTCGACGTCCTTGGTGAAGGAGGCGACGTAGTCGTTGGCGGGACGTATCAGGATGTCCTGCGCGGTGCCTATCTGCACGATCCGGCCGTCGCGCATCATGGCGATGCGGTCGCCCAGGCGCATGGCCTCGTTGAGGTCGTGGGTGATGAAGACGATGGTCTTCCTCAGGGTCTTCTGGAGGTCGAGCAGCTGGTCCTGCATGTCGCGGCGGATCAGCGGGTCGAGGGCGCTGAAGGACTCGTCCATCAGCAGCAGGTCGGCGTCGGTGGCGAGCGCGCGGGCCAGACCGACCCGCTGCTGCATGCCGCCGGACAGCTCGTCGGGCCAGGACTTCTCCCAGCCGGCCAGGCCGCACAGGGCGAGCGCCTCGTCGGCGCGGCGTTCGCGCTCGGCGCGGGGCACGCCCTGCACTTCCAGACCGTAGGCAGCGTTGTCACGGACGCTGCGGTGGGGGAAGAGCGCGAAGTGCTGGAAGACCATGCTGATCTTCTTGGAGCGGACCTCGCGCAGTTCGCGGTCGCTGAGCTCGGTGAGGTCCTGGCCCCCGAAGCGGACGTGCCCGGCGGTCGGCTCCGACAGACCGTTGAGCATGCGCAGCAGCGTGGACTTGCCTGATCCGGACAGTCCCATGACCACGAAGATCTCGCCGGGCTCCACAGTGAAGGAGGCGTCGATGACGGCGGCGGTGGTGCCGTCGGCGCGCAGCTCCTCCCGGACGTCCCCCTGGTCCTTGCGGACCTCTTCCTGGCGCAGTCGTTCGACTGCCTGGTCCGGTTTCCTGCCGAAGACCTTGTACAGGTTCTCGGCCTCTAGTCTGGCTGACACGCTTACCTCTTGGCTCGGGGGCAGGGACAGGACCCAAAGCTCCCCTGACAGTTGAATGCATCAACCAGCTTCGGCCCGGCTGCGCACCTGCCCCGATCTTTATGTGTCAAACATATGAGTGATTCAGTTCACAGGTCCTCCGTCCCTCACCCGCCCCACCTGCGGCATGATGCGAGGCGTGACCGGACGACTGATGCTTCTCGACACCGCCTCCCTCTACTTCCGCGCCTACTTCGGCGTGCCGGACTCGGTGCGGGCGCCCGACGGCACGCCGGTGAACGCCGTGCGCGGGCTGCTGGACTTCATCGACCGCCTGGTGAAGGACCACCGCCCCGACCATCTGGTGGCCTGCATGGACGCCGACTGGCGACCGCACTGGCGGGTGGAGCTGATCCCCTCCTACAAGGCGCACCGGGTGGCCGAGGAACGCCCGGCGGGCCCCGACGCGGAGGAGGTGCCCGACACGCTGTCCCCGCAGGTGCCGGTCATCGAGGCGGTCCTCGACGCGCTCGGCATCGCCCGCGTCGGCGTCGCGGGGTACGAGGCCGACGACGTCATCGGCACCTACACGGCGCGGGCCACGGGCCCGGTGGACATCGTCACCGGCGACCGCGACCTCTACCAGCTCGTCGACGACGCCCGCGGCGTGCGCGTGCTCTACCCGGTCAAGGGCGTCGGCACGCTCAACCTCGTCGACGAGGCCGCGCTGCGCGAGAAGTACGGCGTCGACGGCGCCGGGTACGCCGATCTGGCGCTGCTGCGCGGCGACCCGAGCGACGGCCTGCCCGGCGTGCCCGGCATCGGCGAGAAGACGGCGGCGAAGCTGCTCGCCGAGTTCGGGGACCTGGCCGGGATCCAGGCCGCCGTCGGCGACCCGAAGGCGAAGCTCACCGCCACGCAGCGCAAGCGGCTGACCGAGGCCGGGCCGTATCTCGCGGTGGCCCCGAAGGTCGTCCGGGTGGCGGACGACGTGCCGCTGCCGGAGACCGGCACGGCGCTGCCGCGCGGCCCGCGCGACGCCGAGGCGCTGGACGCGCTGGCGGTCCGCTGGGGGCTCGGCGGGTCGCTGCACCGGCTACTGACCACGCTCACCACCTGAGCGGCGGCACGCGGCGCCCGTTTCCCCGAGCCGCACGCCGGGCCGGGATGCTAGCTTAGGTATACCTAACTCAGGAGCAGGGAGGCCGTCATGGCAGACCGTCCGGCACGCAAGCCGCGCAAGCCGCACACCGCGCAGGTCGTCCGCACCGAACGGCTGACCCCGCACATGCAGCGCGTGGTGCTCGGCGGCGAGGGGCTCTCCGCGTTCGCGGCGGACACCTGCACCGACCACTATGTGAAGCTGCTCTTCCCCTCCGGCGGCGCCACCTATCCGGAGCCCTTCGACATGGAGCGGATCCGCGAGGAGTTCCCCCGCGAGCAGTGGCCGGTGACCCGGACGTACACCGTGCGCCACTGGGACGCCGAGCACCGCGAGCTGACGCTGGACTTCGTCATCCACGGCGACGAGGGCCTCGCCGGGCCCTGGGCGAAGCGGGTGCGCCCCGGCGAGGAGATCCACTTCATGGGCCCCGGCGGCGCCTACGCCCCCGACCCCGCCGCCGACTGGCACCTGCTCGCCGGTGACGAGAGCGCGCTGCCCGCGATCGCCCGCTCCCTGGAGGCGCTGCCCGACGGCGCCCGCGCGTTCGCCTTCGTCGAGGTCGAAGGGCCCGAGGAGGAGCAGAAGATCGACTCCGACGTGGAGGTGGTCTGGCTGCACCGCGCCGGCCGTCCGGTCGGGCAGGCCCTGGTGGAGGCCGTGCGCGCGCTGGAGTTCCCCGAGGGCAGGCTGCACGCCTTCGTCCACGGCGAGGCGGCCTGCGTGAAGGACCTGCGCCGGTACCTGCGGCTGGAGCGCGAGATCCCCCGCGAGGACCTGTCCCTCTCCGGCTACTGGCGACTCGGCCACAACGAGGACGGCTGGCAGGCCTCCAAGCGCGAGTGGAACGCCCGCATCGAGGCCGAGCAGGAGGGCACAACGGCGGCGTAACGGCCCCGCCGGCGGTCCGTCCCCGCGTACACCCACACCACCGCCCCGGCGCCCAGCGGGCCCCGGCGGCCCACAGACCACGCGCCCTTGCAGGCACACGCGGCGCCGACGCCCCGCGCCCGGCGGGGGGCACGCCGGTCCACAGGCCACGTGCCCGCTCAGGCACACGCGGCGCCGACACCCCGCGCACGGCGGGGCCACGCCCCGGCACCCTCAGCGGCGAAGCCCGCGCCGGAAACCGGCCCCGTGCGCGTGCCGGCGCCCGTCGTGCCGTACCCCACCCAGCGGGCCGGACAGGCCCGCGCCCAGCGTGCCCAGCCCCCGCGCACGCCGTCGCGGCCCCACCGAGCGCCCCCCCGGCGCCCACCGGCCCTGGACGGACCGCGAGCCGCACCCTCGTCAGTCGCCGCGTACGCGCGCGTGCCGTACCGCCACCGCCGCCCTTGGTGCGGCGGGACCGCGCCCCGGCCCACAGCGCCCGCAACGGCGAAGCCCGCGCTGGAAACCGGCCCCGACCACGCGGCCCCCGCCCAGCGCCAACCCCGCGCCCACCGGGGCCCGCGGGCCCCGGGCCCCTCAGTCGCCGCGTACGCGCGCGTGCAGGTGCATGTCGTGCCAGCCGTCCGCGTGGAGGAGGGCGCTGCGCTTGGTGCCCTCCAGGGCGAAGCCCGTCTTGTCGGCGACGCGGCACGAGGCCTCGTTGGCCACGGCGTGCGAGAGTTCCAGGCGCTGGAAGCCGATCCCGTCCAGGGCCCAGTGGGCCAGGGTGCGGGTGGCCCGCGCGGCGACGCCCCGGCCGCGGGCGTCCGCCGTCGTCCAGTAGGCGACCTCGGCCACCCCGTCGCCGAGCACCATCTCCCGCAGCGCGACCCGGCCGAGCAGCCGGTCGTCCGCCGCGTCGGCGACCGCCCACTGGACGTTGCGCTCCCCTTCCCAGGCCCGTTGCCACGCGGTGATCCAGCCGCGCACCTCCTCCTCGGAGTCGGCGGCGCGGATGTGCCAGTGCCGCAGCACCGGGTCCTGGAAGGCGGCGTGCACGGCGGGCGCGTCCTCGGCGCGCCAGGGGCGCAGCACCAGCCCGTCGCCGGTGGGGAGCGTGGGCTGCGGGGTGCGGGAGAGGGTGCCGGCGGCGAGGACCGGGCGGGTCAGGTAGGGCATGGGCGGCATCCTGCCAACGGACGCGGCCGGCGGCCCAGCGGATTTCCGGCCCGGTCACCCCCGCCTCGGCCCACCGCCGCAGCTCACCGCCTCGTACGCTGGCAGGTGATGAGACGCCGTACCCCTCCCCCGCCCTCGCCCCTGCCGCAGCGCGACGGCATCGACGCGGTGCGGGTGCGGCTGCCCGCCGACGGGCCGTGGGCCACGGTGCGGGAGCATCTGACGGAGCGGCTGTCGGGCGCGGGCGCCGGTGTGGTCGACGGCATGTTCGACGCCGGGCTGTTCGTCGGGGCGGACGGGCGCCCCGTGCCGGGCGACGCGCCGTACGAGCCGGGCATGTACGTGTGGTTCCACCGCGAGCCGCCCGCCGAGGTTCCGGTGCCCTTCCCGCTGGAGGTGGTGTACCGCGACGAGCACATCGTCGTCGTGGACAAGCCCCACTTCCTGGCCACCACCCCGCGCGGCGGCCACGTCACGCAGACCGCGCTGGCACGGCTGCGCCGGGAGCTGGGCGTCCCGGCGCTCGGCGCCGCGCACCGCCTGGACCGGCTCACGGCGGGCCTGGTCCTGTTCACCGTGCGCCCCGAGGAACGCGGCGCGTACCAGGGCCTGTTCGCCGACCGGCGGGTGCGCAAGGAGTACGAGGCCGTCGCCCCGTACGACCCGGCGCTCGCCCTCCCCCGGACGGTCCGCAGCCGGATCCTGAAGGAGCGCGGCGTGCTCGCCGCCCGGGAGGTGGACGGCGAGCCGAACGCCGTGACCCGCGTCGAGCTGCTCGCGCACCGGTCCGACCGCGGGCTCGGCCGGTACCGGCTGGTTCCCGGCACCGGCCAGACGCACCAGCTGCGCGTGCACATGAACGCGCTCGGCGTGCCGATCCTCGGCGACCCCCTCTACCCCGAGGTGGCCGATCCCGTGCCGGCCGGTGACTTCCGGCGCCCGCTGCAACTGCTCGCGCGGGAGCTGGCGTTCACCGATCCGGTCACGGGGCGCGCGCACCGCTTCCGCAGCGGCCGGTCCCTCGGCGCCTGGACGGCGTACGAGGACTGGGCGGCGCGGGAGGAGCCGTAGGCGGACCGGGGCGGCCGGCCGTCAGTAGCCGCGCCACCAGCGCAGGAAGCGCTGCCAGGCGCCGCGGGGAGGGGCCTGGTCCGCTCCCGGCGCCTGCTGGGGCTCGGCGGCCGTCACCGACACGGGCTGCGGCGGCTGGGACGGCGGCTGCGGCGGCCGCGTGCGCTCCTCCGGCTTCGGGAGACCGACGTGCCAGGCGTCGCGCCGTACCGGGGCCGGGGCGTGGCTCGGCTGCTCCATGATGTCCTGCTGTGCCCGGGGCTCGAACCGCACCGGCAGCTCCACCAGGTGCCGGGAGGCGATCGACGACCGCCACCGCAGGTCGTCCTCGTCGCAGGCGAGCCGGACGTCGGGCAGCCGCATCAGCAGCGCGTCGATGCCGGCGTCGGCGATGGCCCGCCCGATGTCCTGCCCGGGGCACTCGTGCGGGCCGCCGCCGAAGGCGAGGTGGGCGCGGTTGCCCATCATGCTCGCGCCCAGGTCGGGACGGATGCGCGGGTCGACGTTGCCCGGGGCGATGCCGAGCAGCAGGCCGTCACCGGCGCGGATGCGCTGACCGCCGAGTTCCGTCTCCTGCTTGGCGAAGTAGGCGAAGACGGTGCTGAAGGGCGGCTCGTCCCACAGGGACTGCTCGACGGCCTGGGGCACCGTCATCTGGCCGCCGCTGAGCTGGGCGCGGAAGCCGGGGTCGGTGAGCACCACGCGCAGCACGTTGGCGATCAGGTTGACGGTCGCCTCGTAGGCGGCCAGCAGGACCACCCTCAGGTGTTCGCGCACCTCGTCGTCGGTGAGCCCCGCCGGGTGGGTGACGAGCCGGCCGGCGATGTCGTCGGCCGGGTCGGCCCGGCGGGCGGCGGTGAGCCGTCCCAGCGCCTCCATGACGTAGGCGTGGCTGGCGATCGCCGTCTCGGTGCCCTTGAGGGTGTCACGGGCCGCCTCCACCAACCGGTCGTTGTACTCCTCGGGCATGCCCAGCAGGTGGCACATCACGCCCATCGGCAGGTGCTCGGCGAACTGGCTGACCAGGTCGGCGCGGCCCTCCTCGCAGAACCGGTTGACGATGCGCTGGGTGTAGCGCTTGATGTGCCGGCGCAGCTCCCGGTAGTCGAGGCCGGTCATGGCGCTGGTGACCGCGCCGCGCAGGCGCTTGTGCTCGTCGCCCTCGGCGTGGGAGCAGATGGGCTGCCAGGCGATGTGCGGCATCAGCGGGTGGTCGGGCTTGACCATGCCCTCGTTGAGCGGGGTCCAGATCCGGCTGTCGCGGCAGAACTGGGCGGGGGTGCTCACCATGTGCAGGTTCTCGGCGTGCCCGAGGACCACCCATACGGGTACGTCGTCGTGGAGCAGCGCGGGCGCCACCGGCCCGTGCTGTTCGCGGAGCTTCTCGTACAGCTCCTCCAGGTCGTCCGCCTCGTGCAGCCGGTGCAGTCCGCCCGGCCCGAGGCCGTGGGCGGGGCAGCCGGGCGGTGGTTCGAGCAGGGGTTCGCCCGTTCCGGTCGGGGAGTGGCGTTCAGGCGTCACAGTCTCGCTCCGCAACAAAAGGTGTGGTCACGTCAAAGGGGGTGTTGGGTGGGCGCGCGGTTCAGGTGAGCGCGCCCTTCATGGCCAGGGCGTGCAGGAAGCGCATCAGGGTCATCAGGACGTCCCGGCTGGAGGCCCGGCGCCGCACGTCGCAGTCGAGGATGGGGATCTCCTCGGGCAGGTCGAGCGCGGTGCGCAGTTCCGCGACGGGGTAACGGGGCGCGTCGGGGAAGGAGTTGACGGCGACGACGAAGGGCACGCCGCGCTCCTCCAGGCGTCCCATCACGTCGAAGCTGACCTCCAGGCGGCGGGTGTCGACCAGGACGACGGCGCCGAGGGCACCCTCGAACAGGCCGTTCCACAGGAACCAGAAGCGCTCCTGGCCGGGCGTGCCGAAGAGGTACAGCACCAGTTCCTCGGTGATGCTGATGCGGCCGAAGTCCATGGCGACGGTGGTGGCGGTCTTGGAGGGGGAGCCGTAGTTGTCGTCGACGCCGATGCCGGCCTGCGTCATCGTCTCCTCGGTGGTCAGCGGTCTGATCTCGCTGACCGAGCCGACCATGGTGGTCTTGCCGACCCCGAAGCCGCCCACGATGACGATCTTCACGGCGGCCTCGGCCGTGTGTGGCAGCCGGTCCTCGGTCCGTGGGCCCGGGATCGTGTCAGAGCTTTTGAAGTCCATGCATCACCGCTTCGAGGAGGTTTCGGTCGGCGACCTTCTGGCGGACGATCGGGGCGCGGGCCTGCACCAGTTCCGCCGCCAGCAGGTCGGTGAGCAGCACGGTCACCACACTGAACGGCAGGCTCAGGTAGGCCGACAGCTCCGCCACGGACAGGGGCGCGGCGCACAGCCGCAGCAGGGCGGCCTGTTCCGGTGTGGCGGACACCGGGGGGTCGGCGCGGGCCACGATCAGGGTGACGAGGTCGATGTCGGCGCGTTCGCCGCCGCCCTCACCGCCGATGACGAAGAGCCGCTCGGGGTTGCGGAGCTCTCCCTCCTTGGCGGGCGTGCCGGGAGAGGCCGGCGCGGCTGAAGGGGCCGGCGCGGCGGGCCGGTCCGGCCCGGGGGATCGCCTCTGGCGCCTGGGAGGAGTCATACGGTCTGCCCGTTGCGCCGTGCGGGACTGGTCAGATGGGGGCCGATCCGGGCGACCAGGTCGGCCATGCTCAGGCCCATCCGGCCGGGCTCGCAGCGGACGTCGGAGAGCACCGCGAGATAGGCGTTGGGTCCGGCGGCCATCAGGTAGAAGTAGCCTCCGTTCATCTCGATGAGCACCATCTTCATGTCGCCGTCGCTGGTGGGGATCTCCTGGCTGACGGCGCTGGCCAGGCTCTGCAGACCGGCGCAGGCGGCGGCGACCCGGTCGGCGGCGTCCGGGTCCCCGGAGTAGCGGGCGATGCGCAGGCCGTCGGCGGAGAGCACCACGATCATCTCGATGCCCGGGACGCCGTCGTAGAGGTCCCGGAGCATCCAGTCGAACTTGCCTTGCTGCTCGATCACTTGAGGTTCCCCTCGTCGTCTGCCGGGGCGTGGGCCGGCTCGCTGCTGCTGGACTGCTGGTGGGCCTGGGTGCTGCCCGAGTGCTGCTTGAGCCCCTCCCAGAAGGCGCCGATGAAGTGGCCCGGCGGGAGGCCGCCCTGGTCCTTCTCCGCGGGCTCCGGCTCGGCGGGCGCCGGGATGCCGTTGCGGGCGCGCTCGGCGGCCTGGCGGGCCTCGCGTTCGGCGTCCTCCCGCTCCCATGCCGCCTGCTCGGCCAGGCGCTGGCTGAGCGGCATCTTGACCCGGCTGCGGCGCTGCGGGAGTCCGCCCGCCGTCCACTCGGTCACCTCGGGGACGTCGTCCTCCAGGGAGACGTTGGCGGGGATCCGGGGGCTGGTGGGGCGGCGCTTCTTGGGCTTGCGCTCCGGTCCGGGCAGGGCGTCGGGTCCGGGCGTGGGGATCGAGGTGGCGCCGATGCCGTGGGCGAGGCCGACACCGGGCTCGGTGGTCATCATCTTGCTGGGCACGATGAGGATGGCGCGGACGCCGCCGTACGCGGAGGCGCGCAGCGAGACGTCCATGCCGAACTGGGTGCACAGCCGGCCGACCACGGACAGGCCCAGGCGCGGGTGGTGGGCGAGGTCCTGCACGTCGGTGCCGCGCTTGGCCTGTTCCAGCAGGCCCTCGATGCGGGCGCGGGACTCCTCGCTGAGGCTGACGCCGGCGTCCTCGATCTCGATGCACACACCGCTCTGCACCTCGGTCGCGGTGACGTGCACCTTGGCCGCGGGCGGCGAGTAGCGGGTGGCGTTGTCGAGGAGTTCGGCCGCGGCGTGGATGACCGGTTCGACGGCGGTGCCCTTGATGTTGACCTTGGCGATGGAGGCCAGGTTGATCCGTCGGTACTCCAGGATCCGGGACATGGCGCCGCGCAGCACGCTGTACAGGGCGACCGGCTCGGGCCACTGGCGACCGGGCCGGCCGCCGCCGATCACGGAGATGGAGTCGGCGAGGCGGCCGATCAGCGAGGTGCCGTGGTCGATGCGCAGGAGGTCGTCGAAGACCTCGGGGTTGCGTCCGTGGTCCTCCTCCATCTCGCGCAGTTCCTTCTGCTGCTGGTGGACGATCGCCTGGACACGGCGGGCGATGTCGACGAAGGAGCGCTCGGCGGACTCGCGCATCGCGTCCTCGTGGTCGACGATCTCGCAGACCATGCGGACCAGCTTGCGCTGGGGCTCGCCGAGTTCGGCGTAGGTGGGGTCCACCTCGGCCAGGCGGTTCATCATCTCGCGGGGCGTGGCGCCCCGGCGCATGTACCGCAGGACGTTCGGGATGACCTCGGCGCCGAGGCGGACCATCTCCTCGTGGTGGCCGGCGGCCCGGTGTTCCAGATACGCGGTGTGACGGGCGTGCTCGGCGCGCAGGGCCCGCAGCGCGCGGCCGCGGCGCACCGCTTCGGCGCCCGCGGCGATCACCAGGACGGTGGCGACGGCACCGCACAGGCCGACGGCGAGCCGGGCCGGTTCCGTCACGAGGGCGACGGCGGCCCCGGTGGCCGCGGCCATCAGTATGGCCGGCAGCAACAGGGTTCGCGCGTAGGGAAGTTCACGGCGACCTGGAGGGGAATCAACACTCACCATGTAGGCCCTCTGAAAACGAATCGGCGGGGATGGGAAAGCTTGCGGCGGGGTACGTCTGGGAGTTGTCGGGATCTTCGGCGCATTGGGAACAAGCGCGCGAATACACCTCAACTCGGTGCGCTGCGGGCGAGCTTAGTCCGGGGGGATCATCGCCGTGTCATATTCGGCAAGCACCTGAAACGGGCGCGGGGACTGGAGTATGGTCGGGCCCATTTGCACGCCGGGGAGTCATTCGAACACGTGGAGTAGCACCCCAAGGGTGCTCGAAAATCACTCACCGTGATGAGGGAACGAGATACCGGGGCCTTGGAACGCGCGAAGGCCCGGCGGGGTTCCCGCCGGGCCGTGCTGGGGTGGGGTGGGGGTCAGCCCACGGACGAGTAGGCGACCACCCCGCGCAGCAGTTCCTCGACCGCCTTGCGCGCGTTCTTCGGGACGGTGGAGCCGTCGCCGGGCGCGGCGGCCGAGATCTGGCCGAGGACGTCGATGACCTGCTTGCACCAGCGCACGAAGTCGCCGGCCGGCATCTCCACCTCGCGCAGCACCTCGTCGAGGCCCTTGCCGGAGGCCCACATGTACGCCGCCCAGGCGAAGCCGAGGTCGGGCTCGCGCTGGCCGACCCCCTCGGTCTGGCTGATCCGGAAGTCCTCCTCCAGGGCGTCGAGGCGGCCCCAGATGCGGACCGTCTCGCCGAGCGCGGCCTTCGCCCTGCCCGAGGGCACCTTCGGCGCCATCGCGTCGTCGGCGACCCGGGACTCGAAGACCAGCGCCGAGACGCAGGCGGCCAGCTCGGCCGGGGACAGCCCCTCCCACACGCCTTCGCGCAGGCACTCGCTGGCGAGCAGGTCCAGCTCACCGTAGAGCCGGGCCAGGCGCTTGCCGTGCTCGGTGACCTCGTCGCCGCGCAGGTAGTCCAGCTCGGTCAGCAGGGCGACGATCCGGTCGAAGGTGCGGGCGATGGTGTTCGTCCGGCCCTCGATCCTGCGCTCCAGCTGCGAGGTGTCGCGCAGCAGCCGGTGGTAGCGCTCGGCCCAGCGGGCGTGGTCCTCCCGGTCGTCGCAGCCGTGGCAGGGGTGGGCGCGGATCGCCTTGCGCAGCCGGGCGATCTCCCGGTCGTCGGCGGCCTGGGAACGCTTCTTGCGGGCCCGCTCCGGCGGGATGTGCCCGGCCTTGGTGCGCAGCGCGGAGGCCAGGTCGCGGCGGGACTGCGGCGAGCGCGCGTTGAAGGACTTGGGGATGCGCATCCGGTCCAGCGCCTCGACCGGCACCGGGAAGTCGATCGACGCCAGCCGCTTGACCTGCCGCTCGGCCGTCAGCACCAGCGGGCGGGGCCCGTCGTGGTGGTCGAAGCCGCGGTGGCCGTTGGACCGCCCGGCGGGCAGCCCCGGGTCGAGGACCAGGGCCAGGCCCGCGTACTTGCCCGCGGGCACGTGGATGACGTCGCCCGGCTTCAGCTTCTCCAGCGCCACGGCGGCTTCCGCACGCCGCTGGTGGGCGCCCTGCCGGGCCAGCTCCTGCTCGCGGTCCTTCAGCTCGCGGCGCAGCCGGGCGTACTCGTCGAAGTCGCCGAGGTGGCAGGTCATGGAGGCCCTGTAGCCCTCCAGGCCCTCCTCGTTGCGCTGCACCTGGCGGGAGATGCCGACGACCGACTTGTCCGCCTGGAACTGCGCGAAGGACGTCTCCAGCAGCTCCCGCGAGCGGTGCCGGCCGAACTGCTCGACCAGGTTGACCGCCATGTTGTACGACGGCTTGAAGCTGGAGCGCAGCGGGTACGTGCGGGTGCCGGCCAGTCCCGCGAGGTGCTCGGGGTTCATGCCGCGCTGCCACAGCACCACGGCGTGGCCCTCGACATCGATGCCGCGCCGGCCGGCCCGGCCGGTGAGCTGGGTGAACTCGCCGGGGGTGATGTCGGCGTGCTGCTCGCCGTTCCACTTGACGAGCTTCTCGAGGACGACCGAGCGGGCGGGCATGTTGATGCCGAGGGCGAGGGTCTCGGTGGCGAAGACGGCCTTCACGAGCCCGCGGACGAACAGCTCCTCGACGACCTCCTTGAAGGTGGGCAGCATCCCCGCGTGGTGGGCGGCGATGCCGCGCTCCAGTCCCTCCAGCCACTCGTAGTAGCCCAGGACGTGCAGGTCCTCGCGGGGGATGGAGGCGGTGCGCTCCTCGACGAGGGCCCGCACCCGCTCCCGGGCGCCCTCGTCGTTGAGCCGGAGGCCCGCGTACAGGCACTGCTGGACGGCGGCCTCGCAGCCGGCCCGGCTGAAGATGAAGGTGATCGCGGGCAGCAGCCCCTCGGAGTCCAGCCGCTCGATGACCTCGGGCCGGCTGGGCGTCCACACCCGCGAGCGCTGTCTGCGCTCCCGCTCCCGGTCGGCCTCCTTCATGGCACGGCCGCGCCTGCGGTCCTGGTAGGACGGGCGGCTGGCCTCCAGGCGCGCCATGCGCGTGAGGTCGGGATTGACGGCCTTCTTGTGGCCCTCCGCCTCCTCGAACAGGTCGTACATCCGGCGTCCGGCCAGCACGTGCTGGAACAGCGGCACGGGCCGGTGCTCGGAGACGATCACCTGGGTGTCGCCGCGCACGGTGTCGAGCCAGTCGCCGAACTCCTCCGCGTTCGACACGGTCGCCGAGAGTGACACCAGGGTCACGGACTCGGGGAGGTGGATGATCACTTCCTCCCAGACGGCGCCGCGGAACCGGTCGGAGAGGTAGTGCACCTCGTCCATCACCACGTGACCGAGGCCGAGGAGGGTCTGCGAGCCCGCGTACAGCATGTTCCGCAGGACCTCGGTGGTCATCACGACCACCGGGGCCTCGGAGTTCACGCTGTTGTCGCCGGTGAGCAGGCCCACCCTGTCAGTGCCGTAGCGGCGGCACAGGTCGGCGTACTTCTGGTTCGACAGGGCCTTGATGGGCGTCGTGTAGAAGCACTTGCGGCCCTGCTGGAGGGCGAGGTGGACGGCGAACTCGCCGACGATCGTCTTGCCGGAGCCGGTGGGCGCGGCCACCAGCACGCCCTTGCCGGCCTCGAGCGCCTGACAGGCCTCGATCTGGAAGGGGTCGAGGCCGAAGTCGTACATCTCGCGGAAGGAGGCGAGCGCGGTGGCCTGCTCGGCAGCGCGCTGACGGGCTGCCGCGTACCGCTCGGCCGGGGAGAGATCCTCTGTCATCGTGCTTTCGAGCGTACCGGCCCGCACTGACAACCGGACGATCATTATCGGGATCGGCCGTGTGGGGGTTCCGTGGGGGCGGCGGCACCCGGCCTCACCGCCCCGGCGGTCCTCAGGTCACGTCGTCGTAGCCGTTGACCCGGTCCTTCGTGGCCTGCTCGGGCAGGACACGGGCGGTGGTCACGGGCTCGACCTCGCCGATGTCCTCGGGAGTGAGGTCCAGGTCGGACGCCTCGTCGACGTCGGGCTCCAGGGCCTCGCGGCGGGCCCTGCGGCGGTCGTTCAGCAGGGAGACGACGACCGCGGCGAAGTACAGGACCCAGATCGGCCCGGCCAGCATGATCATGGTCAGCGGGTCCGTGCTGGGCGTGGCGATGGCCGCGAACAGGGTGATCCCCATGATCATCGCGCGCCACCAGCCGAGCATCCGCCTGCCGGTCAGCACGCCGGTGAAGTTGAGCATCACCAGCAGCAGGGGCAGCTCGAAGGAGAGACCGAAGACGAGCACCATGCGTGTGACGAGATCGAGCAGCTCGTCCAGCGGCAGCAGGTTGTCGACGTCGCTCGGCGTGAACTCGATCAGCACCTCCGCGGAGGTGGGCAGCACCGCGTAGGCGAAGTAGGCGCCGATGAGGAACAGCGGGGCGCCGGTGGCGACGAAGGCGTAGGCGTACTTCTTCTCGTTCCGGTGCAGGCCCGGGGCGACGAACGCCCACAGCTGGTAGAGCCAGACCGGCGAGGCCAGCACGACACCGGCGGTCAGGGACACCTTCAGCGCCAGGGTGAAGGGGCCGAGCAGACCGTTGATGGTGATCTGCGCGCACGGCTCCGAGCCGGCCGTCGAGCGGGCCAGCTCCGCGAACGACTTCTCACAGCCGATCGACTCGAGGATCGGCTCGGTGAGGAGGTTGATGATCTCCTGATAGAAGAAGGCGGCGGCCACGGTGACGACGACGATGGCCAGCAGCGCCTTCGCGAGCCGGTTGCGGAGCTCACGAAGGTGCTCCGCGAGCGGCATCCGCCCCTCGGGATCCTTCTCCTTGCTGCGGGCAGACTTCAGCAACCCACGTTCCCATCTCGTGCGGCGGGCCGGAGGTCACCGGCCCTGCGTCAGCGCTTGGTCGTGTCCGTCGGCTCGGTGACCGGCCGGGAACTGGTCACGTCACCGGGGGCGGCCTGGATGGTGCGCTGCGCCGCGGACTGCTCGGGGTGGGGCGGGTCGGCGGGGGCGGCCTCGTCGGACTTGGCCTCGCTCTTCATGGCCTTGGCCTCGCTCTTGAGGATGCGCGCCGACTTGCCGAGCGACCGCGCCATGTCCGGAAGCTTCTTCGCGCCGAACAGCAGGATGATGACGACGAGGATGAGAATGATCTCGGGGGCGCCGAGCCTTCCGAACATAAGTCTTTACCTTCTCACCGAGGCGGCTGGGTGGGGGTGCTGTCCGACCGGCCGGACATGCGTCCGATCGATCGTCTTGTGCAGCGATCGTAACGCTCAGGGGTGAACGTGAGGCAATCCCCGTGCGTACTCCCGTCCGCGACCGGGCCTCGTTTTCCTGGCCGCGACCAGCAGCGTACCGCCCGGGGCCGGTGAGGTGACAGGGCGAAGTGTCCCAAAACGTAACTCACACCGGCCCGTCGGGTCACCGGCGCCACGTCGCGGCCCCGTCCGGGGTGTTCACAAGGCGTCCACGGCACGGGCGGCGCTCTCGGACGCGCGCTCCAGGTCCTCCGCGGCCCGGCTGATCCGGCGGGCGGAGTCCGTCACCTGCCGGCCGAGGCGCTGCGCCTCCACGAACACCTGCACGGCGAACACCGCGAGGACGGCAAGACCCAGGAAACCCACGGCAACCGCGAACATCGGCCAGAACATGAGGTCGAGACTAGACCGTCGAGTGCAGCCGCAGGGTCCTGACCCCGCCGCCGGTGAGCAGCTCCACGACCCGCTCCCCCGCCGGCTTGCGCACGGCCGACCCGCATTCGGGGCAGGTGAACGAGTAGAAGGTGGTACGGCTCGTGGCGCCGATGGCCAGGCGCAGGGCGCTCGCGGCGAGTTCGAAACGGCCCCGGCAGTCCGGGCAGCCCGCCTTGAACACGACCGGTGACACGCGTCTCATGCCGGCGAACGCGGTCGCCGCCGTCATGCCCGGCCCGGACGACGGCCCGGACGGCCCGGACGGCCCTGCCGGACCCGACGGTCCCAGGGGGTCGCTCACAGTGCTCGCTCCTGCCTGTCGTGCTGCCCCTCGGCCACCCCGGCGCCCTGACGCGCCCCGGCCCCGGCGACCGCCCCGGCCCCGCCCGGCGCCCCGGCCGCCTCGATCCCGTCGTACGCGGCCAGCGCCTCGCGGGCGGCCTGCCGGGCGCTGTCGGCGAGCGCGGACGGGGAGACGATCCGGCCGTCGCGGCCGAGCCGCAGCGCCAGCCGCCGCAGGGAGGCGGGGTCGGGGGTGCGCAGAGTGATCCGCAGACCGCCGTCGGGAAGTTCGTCCGCGCTGTCGTGCGGGTAGTACTCGGCGACCCAGCGGCCGCCCGGGCCGACCTCCACGACGACCTCGGGGTCCTCCGCGGCGGGCTGCACCAGCCCCTCCGACAGGTCCCGCAGCTCCACCTCCGGCGGCGCGGAGGGCTCGTCCAGGATGCGGATCTCGGCGACCCGGTCGAGCCGGAAGGTGCGCCGCGCCTCGGAGCGGCGGCACCACGCCTCCACGTACGTGTGCCCGACGCTGACCAGGCGGATGGGGTCGATCTCGCGCTCGGTGACCTCGTCACGGGCCGGCGAGTAGTAGCGGATCCACAGCCGGCGGCGCTCCGAGATGGCCCGGTCGACGTCGGCGAAGACACCGCCCTCGGACTCGAAGGTGACGGACAGGCGCGAGCTGGCACCGGCGGCATCGCCGGCCGAGGTCTCCACCTTCGCGGTCGCCCGCAGCAGCGCCTGCCGGTCGCTCTCGCGCAGCCCCGGCAGGGTCGCCACCGCCCGGGCCGCGACGAGCAGCGCGGTGGCCTCGTCGGCGGCCAGCCGCAGCGGCTCCGCGGCGTCCGCGCCGAGAGCGGCCGGGTTGTGCCACCAGATGCGCTCGCCGTCGGTGTCGATGTCCAGCAGATCGCCGCCCCGGAAGCTGGTCCCGCACATCGGGAGCACGTCGAGGTCGGAGACCAGCTCGTCCTCGGTGATGCCGAAGGCGCGCGCCACGTCCTCGACCCGGGCCCCGGGGCGCTCACGCAGATACGTCACCAGGGACAGCATCCGTCGGGTCTGGTCGATGGCGTTCACGGGCCTGACCGGTTTGCCTGCCACTGTGTTGTCCGCTCCCCCTCAGCCCTTGGCCACGGCACGCAGCCGGTCCACCACGTCCGCACGCAGCTCGGCGGGCTCCAGCACCACCACGTCCGGTCCGAACTCCACCAGCCAGGCGTCCAGGCCGTGCCCGTACGGAATCTCCAACTCGTCCCAGCCGTCACCGAGTTCCCGCACCCCCGTGGCCTTCGCCCGAAGGGGGTACCCCGCGCCCGTGCGCAGCCGGATCCGCGCGGAACGGTCGGCGCTCTCCCCCGCCCAGCTCGCCACCGTCTCCCGGACGGTGACGACGTCGGGCACCGGCGCGGTGAAGCGCGCTCCGCGCGAGCGCACCTTCCCCGTGATCCGCGACAGCCGGAACACCCGCTCGGCACCCCGGTCGCGGTCGAAACCCGCCAGGTACCAGTGGCCGCGCCAGCACTCCAGCGCCCACGGCTCCACGTGCCGGGGCTCGGGCTGGGCGGCATTCGCCTTGCGGTAGTCGAAGACGACCGGGCGGCGGTCGCGGCAGGCCAGCATCAGCGGCTCGAAGGCCGCCTCGTGCACCGGGATGCGGGGCTCCAGCGCGCTGTGCGCCTCGTACGGGTCGACGTCCTCGGGCAGGCCAGCCGCCCGCAGCTTCTGCAACGCGCCGCTCGCGGCACCGGCCAGCCGGGCCTGCTGCCACACCTTCGCGGCCAGCCCGAGGGCGGCGGCCTCCTCGGCGTCCAGGGTGATGGGCGGCAGCCGGTTGCTGTCCCGTCGGGCCAGGTAGCCGATCTCGCCGTCCAGGCCCTCCACGGTCTCGATGACCAGCCCGAGCTCGCGCAGGTCGTCCTTGTCGCGCTCGAACATGCGGTTGAAGGAGTCGTCGGAGCCCGCCTCGAGATAGGCCTCGACCGACTCGCGCAGCTCACGCTTGCTGAGTGGCCGCCGCGTCCCGAGCAGACACAGCGCCAGGTTCATCAGCCGCTCGGCCTTGGCAATGGCCATCGACGCCCTTCTCCCTATGGTGCTTACGACGGATGACCGTACCGCCCCGCGGTGGCGCGGCAAAAGCCGAGGGCCCATGCCCGGACAGGCATGGACCCCAGGTGACCGGCTCCGATCGCCGGCCGCTCGTCCGTCGATCAGACTCCGAGCAGATCGACCACGAAGATCAGCGTCGAGCCGGGCGGGATCGCCGGGGTCGGGCTCTGGTCGCCGTACGCGAGGTGCGCCGGGATGGTCAGCTGGCGGCGGCCGCCGACCTTCATGCCCTGCACGCCCTGGTCCCAGCCCGCGATGACGCGGCCGCCACCGAGCGGGAAACGGAACGGCGTACCGCGGTTCCAGCTGGCGTCGAACTCCTCACCCGTGCTGAAGGTCACGCCCACGTAGTGGACGGTCACGGTCTGACCGGCCTCGGCAACCGGGCCGTCGCCCTCCCAGATGTCCTTGATCTCGAGGTCCGCCGGGGGCTCGCCGCCCGGGAAGTCGACCTCGGGCTTGTCGATGCTCACGTGTTCAGCTCCTGCTTGTCTGCGGAAAGGCAACGGCCCAAGTCTTACATCTTCGAGGCGTCACATCTTCGCGAGGATGTCCACGGAGAAGACCAGCGTGGAGTCCTTCTCGATGCCGCTGCCCTCCGGCGGGCTGTCGCCGTACCCCAGCTCCGGCGGGATGACGATGAGGACGCGGCTGCCGACCTTCTTGCCCGTCAGGCCCTGCGCCCACCCCTTGACGACCTGCTGGAGCGAGAACGACGTCAGCTGTTTCCTGGCGTACGTGGAGTCGAACTCCTTGCCGCCGTCCCACAGCACGCCCTCGTACTGCACCAGCACACTGTCCTGCGCCCCGACCTCGGCGCCGTCGCCCTCCAGGACGTACTCGGCGACGAGCTTCTTCGGCGGGTCGGTCTTCGGCACCTCGATGGAGGGCGCCTTGCCGTCCGTGTTGGTGCCGACCTTCGGCAGGGCGGCGTCGCCCTGCCCGGCCTTCTTGCCGTCGGCGCTGCTCCTGGCGTTGAAGGTGTCCTGGACGTCCACCACGAACACCAGCGTGTCGTCGCCCTTGATACCCGCCTGCTCGTTGCCCTGCTTCCCGTACCCCCAGGTCGGCGGGACCGCGAACTGGACGCGGCTGCCGGTCTTCTTGCCGGTGAGCGCGTACCGCCAGCCGTCGATGATGCTGCCCTGGGCGAGCTGGATGACCAGGGGGGTCTTGCGGTCGTAGGAGTTGTCGAAGACCTTCGCGCTCTGCCAGACCTGACCGAGGTAGTTCGCCGAGATGAAGTCGCTCTCCGCGACGGCCTTGCCGCCGCCCGCGATGACCGTCTTGACCGCGAGATCCTTGGAGGGCTCGCCACTGCCCTTGGCGACGGTCGGCTTCTCGTCGAACTTCGTCCCCGCCGTGATGGCCGGCAGCGGACCGTCGACGATCTTCGGCGGCGGTGCGGCCGACGAGGCCGACGCGTCGGGCGACGCGCTGTCGCTCGCGTTGCTCGATGAGCCGGAGTCGTCACCGTCACCGCAGGCGGCGAGCGTGACCAGTCCCGCGGGGACGGCGATGAGGAGTGAACGTCGGCGCACGGTGGGGGCCTCGTATCGATATCGGGTCGGTCCTGTTGGCTGGCGTGCGCGCAACTCTACGGCGTGAGAAGGGCACCGCACGGCTAACGTACGGTGCCCGTGTGGCGTTCCGCGCTTTCACGCGGAGACGCTTCTCTCACCCGTCCGGCCTCATGCCGCCCGGATCACATCCCGGCGATCAGCTTCTCCACCCGGTCGTCCACCGACCGGAACGGGTCCTTGCACAACACGGTGCGCTGCGCCTGGTCGTTGAGCTTGAGATGCACCCAGTCGACGGTGAAGTCCCGGCGCTGCTCCTGGGCCCGCCGGATGAAGTCGCCGCGCAGCCGGGCCCGAGTGGTCTGCGGCGGAACGGACTTGCCCTCGAAGATCTTCAAGTCGTTGGCGACCCGGGCGGCCTGGCCCTTCTTCTCGAGCAGGTAGTACAGACCACGACGCCGGTGGATGTCGTGGTAGGCGAGGTCTATCTGCGCGACCCGCGGGTGCGACATGGTCATGTTGTGCTTGGCCCGGTACCGCTCCAGCAGCTTGTACTTCATGACCCAGTCGATCTCGGTGCCGATGCGGTCGAGGTCCTCGGCCTCGATCGCGTCCAGCGTGCGGCCCCACAGCTCCAGCACCCGCTCCACGGTGCCCGTGCGGATCCCGCGGCGCTCGCAGAAGTCCACCGCCTTCTCGTAGTACTCCCGCTGCACCTCCAGCGCCGACGCCTCCCGGCCGCTGGCCAGCCGCACCTTGCGGCGCCCGGTGATGTCGTGGCTGACCTCGCGGATCGCCCGGATCGGGTTCTCCAGGGTCAGGTCCCGCATCACCGTGCCCGCCTCGATCATGCGCAGCACCAGGTCGGTGGCGCCGACCTTGAGCAGCATGGTCGTCTCGGACATGTTCGAGTCGCCCACGATGACGTGCAGACGCCGGTAGCGCTCGGCGTCGGCGTGCGGCTCGTCGCGCGTGTTGATGATGGGCCGGGACCGGGTCGTCGCCGAGGAGACGCCCTCCCAGATGTGCTCGGCACGCTGACTGACGCAGTACACGGCACCGCGCGGCGTCTGGAGCACCTTGCCCGCACCGCACAGCAACTGCCGCGTCACCAGGAACGGAATCAGGATGTCCGCGAGCCGCGAGAACTCCCCGTGCCGGGCCACGAGGTAATTCTCGTGGCAGCCGTAGGAGTTGCCGGCGGAGTCGGTGTTGTTCTTGAAGAGGTAGACGTCGCCCGCGATTCCCTCCTCGTGCAGGCGTCGTTCGGCGTCCACCAGGAGTCCTTCGAGAATGCGCTCGCCCGCCTTGTCGTGGGTGACGAGCTCGGTCACGTTGTCACATTCGGGTGTCGCGTACTCCGGATGCGATCCCACGTCGAGATAAAGGCGGGCACCGTTGCGCAGAAAGACATTGCTGCTGCGGCCCCATGACACGACACGGCGGAAGAGGTACCGCGCCACCTCGTCAGGCGACAGGCGGCGCTGTCCCCTGAACGTGCACGTGACGCCGTACTCGTTCTCCAGCCCGAAAATGCGGCGGTCCATGACTGAACATTACGCCTGATGACCCGAACTGAAACGGGGTTCGACGGCACGGTTTGGATCATTTTCCGATGAAGCCGCAACCACCGCTCCCCGCACGGGAGCTGCGAGGACCCGCCCGGTGCACGCCAGCACCAGCAGCGAGACGCACCCCGCCACCCCCGGCACCGCGAAGCCCCACAGCGCCCCACCGTGCTCCACGACGGGCCCCGCCAGGCCGGTCCCCACCGACGCGCCCACGGTGAACGTCGTCACCAGCCACGAGAACGCCTCCGTCACCGTCCCGCGCGGCGCGTGCACGTCGACGAGCACGAACGCACAGGCGATGCACGGCGCCAGGAAGACACCCGCGAGCACCGTGAGCAGCACCATGGCCACCGCGCCCGGCATCAGCAGCAACGGCAGATAGCAGACCGCCAGCAGCGCCACCAGCACCCGCAGCCGCCGGGCCGGCTCACCGGTCCACCGCCGCGCCCCGTAGACCGCTCCCCCGACCAGCGCACCCAGCCCCAGGGCGGCCATCAGCCACCCGTACACCGCGTCGCCCCCGTGGTCGTCGGCGTACGGCACCGAGGCGACCGTGATGGACCCGAGCGCCATCCCGATGAACAGGAAGGCCCCCAGCAGCGCCAGCAGCCCGCCCGAACGCAGCGCGCCCAGCCAGTGCGCCTCCCGCGGCGCCGACCGCCACGCCCGCGAGGGCGGCGACACGACGACGGACAGCGCGCCCAGCACACCGACACCGTTCAGCACGAGCAGCGCCGCCAGTGGCGACCACAGGGACACGCACACCGTCACCAGCAGCGGCCCGACGGTGAACATGACCTCCTGCGCCACGGCGTCCATCGCGTACGCCGTGTGCACCTGGTCCTCCTCGCCCAGCACACTCGGCCACAACGCCCGCAGACCGCCCTCCAGCGGCGGCGTGAACAGCCCGGCCGCCGCCACGGCCCCGTACGCGAGCGCGGACGTCCCGGTGCCCGCGAAGGCGAACACGGCCATCGCCAGCGCCGACAGCACTGCGGCCGGCAACTGCACCCGCGGCTGCCCGTGCAGGTCCACCAGCCGCCCCAGCACCGGCTGCCCCACGGCATTGGCGACGCCGTACACCGCGGCCAGCGCCCCCGCGAGGCTGTACGAACCGCCCTCGGCCCGCACGAACAGCACGATCGCGATCGCCGCGGTGGCGTTCGGCAACCGCCCGACCAGCGTGCCGACCAGCAGCCGCACGGCATGCCGTGCCCGGAGGATCTCCAGATACCCGGCGACCACGACCCACCTCCTTGTCCCGACTCCAGCAAGTGTTACGTATAACTCCTGCCGCCATACGTACCATGTCGCCAGTTCAGCAGTCCAGACGAAAGCGCAGGCGAACGGTGGCACGAGGCAGCACCCGTCCCACGAGCCGGGACGTCGCCCAGGCCGCCGGCGTCTCCCAGGCAGCCGTCTCCCTGGTCCTCGGCGACAAATGGCGCGGCCGCGTCTCCGAACCGACCGCCCAGCGCGTCCGCGACGCCGCCCTGGAACTCGGCTACCGCCCCAACCTGGCCGCACGCAACCTGCGCCTCGGCCGCACCCGCACCGTACTGCTGGTCGTCCCCGCCCTCACCACCGAATTCTTCGCCGAGGTCTACACCGGCGCCGCCCGAGTCGCCGCCGAGCACGGCTTCGGCGTGGTCCTCTACCCCTCACCCGAAGGCGTCGGACCCGCCCGGGACCCCTTCGCCTCCGCCCAGGCCGCCCTCGACGGCGTCATCGCCTCCTCCATGGCCGCCGACGCCCTCTCCGCCATCCGCGGCGACCAGCTCCCCCTCGTCATGCTCGACAGCGACCCCGAGGGCAGCCTGGGCGCCGCCACGGTCAACCTCGACATCGCCGACGGCATCCGCCAGGTCACCGAGCACCTGCTGTCCCTGGGCCACCACCGCTTCCTCCACCTCGCGGCCGACATCCCGTCCTGGACCTTCGAGGTACGCGCCCGCGAACTGGCCGCACGGCTCGCCGACACCCCCGGCACCGAACTGCGCACCATCCGGGCCCCCATCTCGATCGAGGGCGCCCAACGGGCCACGGAAGCCGCCCTCACCGCGCCCGGACCCCGGCCCACGGCACTGGTCTGCGACGACGACAAACTCGCGGCCGGCGCCTACAAGGCCATCCGGCGCGCCGGACTCCGCGTCCCCGACGACCTCTCCGTCACCGGCCTGGACGACCTCGGCCTCGCCACCGCCATCGACCCCGAACTCACCACCGTCCGCCTCGACGCGGAGGCCTTCGGCGAACGGGGCATGCGCGCACTGCTGGCGGTACTGGAAGGCAGGCCCCCCGAGAAGGGGGACCTGCCGGTCAGCCTGGTGGTACGGGGCTCCACGGCCCCGCCGCGACAAGGGGAGGTGAGGTGAGCGCCTACTCCTCGTCCGACCCGGAGTCGGCCTCGTCCGCCTCGGGCGTCGTGCTCACGCCGTCACCCGCACCGGACTCCAGCAGCCGCGACAGCTGACCGCCCACGATGCGCTTGAACTTGCGCTGCTGCGGACGCGTCCGGTCCAGCACCGCGACCTCCAGCCGCTCCGCCGGAATCTCCCGCTCGGTCCCATTGGTGTCACGGGACAACGCCTGCACCGCCAGCCTCAGCGCCTCGGCCAGCGTCATACCGTCCCGGTGCCGCTGGTCCAGATACCCGCTGATCTGCTCCGCGTTGCCCCCGACCGCCACCGAACCGTGCTCGTCCACGATCGAACCGTCGTGCGGCAGCCGGTAGATCTGGTCGTTCTCCGGACTGTCACCGACCTCCGCGACGACCAGCTCCACCTCATACGGCTTCTCGGCCTGACTGGAGAAGATCGTGCCCAGCGTCTGGGCGTACACGTTCGCCAGACCGCGCGCCGTCACATCGTCCCGGTCATAGGTGTAACCCCGCAGATCGGCGTAGCGCACCCCGCCGATCCGCAGGTTCTCGTACTCGTTGTACTTGCCGGCGGCCGCGAAGCCGATCCGGTCGTAGATCTCGCTGAACTTGTGCAGCGCACGGGACGGATTCTCACCGACGAACACGATGCCGTCGGCATACTGCAGCACGACCAGGCTGCGGCCACGGGCGATGCCCTTGCGGGCGTACTCCGCCCGGTCGGCCATCGCCTGCTGAGGAGATACATAGAACGGCGTCGACACCGGTTATCCGTCCCTTCCTGTCGAAATCACTGGACCACCTGACAACGAAGACCCGCGCCCGCTACAGCAGCGCGGCCCGCGGACCGTCGGGCTGCTCCAGCCGCGCCCGCAGCACCGAGCCGGCCAGCTCCGCGGCCTCGTCCTCACCGAGCCGGCGGAAACCGTCCTCGGTGATCACAGTGATGATCGGATAGATCCGGCGGGCGACATCGGGACCACCGGTCGCCGAGTCGTCGTCAGCCGCGTCGTACAGCGCCTGCACCACGAGCATCGTGGCCTGCTCCTCGGTCAGGTCGTCACGGAACAGCTTCTTCATCGCCCCGCGCGCGAAGACCGAGCCCGAACCCGTGGTCGCGTAGTTCCGCTCCTCGGACCGGCCACCGGTCACGTCGTACGAGAAGATGCGGCCCCTGCCCCGGTCCACGTCGTACCCGGCGAACAGCGGCACCACGGCCAGCCCCTGCATCGCCATGCCCAGGTTGGACCGGATCATCGTCGACAGACGGTTCGCCTTGCCCTCCAGGGACAGCTGCGCGCCCTCGACCTTCTCGAAGTGCTCCAGCTCCAGCTGGAACAGCTTCACCATCTCCACGGCCAGACCGGCCGTACCGGCGATGCCCACCGCCGAGTACTCGTCGGCCGGGAAGACCTTCTCGATGTCCCGCTGGGCGATCATGTTGCCCATGGTGGCCCGCCGGTCACCGGCGAGGACGACACCCCCGGGGAACGTGACCGCCACGATCGTGGTGCCGTGCGGTGCCTCGATGACGCCCTGCACCGGCGGCAGCTGCCGGTTGCCCGGGAGCATCTCCGGCTGGTGCTCACCGAGGAAGTCCATGAAGGAAGACGATCCAGGCGTCAGGAAGGCAGCTGGTAGACGCCCGGTGCTACGAGTGTTGGCTTCCACGAAGTTCCCTCCAAGTAGGCGGCAGCCCGACGAACAGCGTCGGGATCGTCTCCCAACTTGCCGATGGCCGAATTGCAGTTGAAGCACAGTACGCCACGGACCTTACCCGTCTTGTGACAGTGATCCACATGAACGGCCGGAGCCTTCAAACAAATCACGCAGAGCCCCATCTGAGAGGCCACCATCTCGTCCCGTTCGGCTTCGGTAAGGCCGTAGTGACGCTTTAGGTGACGGGCCCGCCCTTCGATTGCCCGACATGCCTTGCAGGCTGTCGACAGGCCGTCGGAAGCCGCCCTGTTCCTGTCCCACTCGGAGTGCGGCTTGATCTCCTCGCAGCGCTGGCAGTACTTGTGCCCGTCAGGTGCTGTCACCCTCGGGCGAGGCTTCCTGCCACAGGCATCCTGACGCTGCCGGTAGTACGCCGCAGAGCACTCCCGACAGTACGCCTGCAGGCGATCTTTCATCGCCTTGTTACTCGCGAAGGCCGCCCGCGGTTTCGACTGCTTACACCGCGAGCAGCGCTTCACGCCTTCGTCAGACAACTCCAACCCCCCACCCCAGCCTTCGAATCAAAGGCAGATCTACTCTCCACCCTTCTGAACGAAGGATCGCACGAAGTCCTCGGCATTCTCTTCCAGGACATCGTCAATTTCGTCCAGGACGGAGTCCACGTCGTCGCTCAGCTTTTCCTGGCGTTCCTTGAGGTCCTCCGATGCCTGCGCGTCCTGCGCCTGCTCCTCGACCTCCTCGGTGGACCGTGTGGCCTTCTGCTGTCCGCCGCCGGTGTCCTTGGTCGCCATAACCCTCACCCCGCTCGGTTCGCCCGACACAGTTGCTCGGTCAAGATCAGACCCTACAAGCCCGGTCTGACATCGGCCCCGCGTTTCTCCAACGAACGGGGGCCATCTCGATGGTTCCCGGACCGGGTGGGTTTCCACCCTGTCCGGCGGTCTCCTCCGTGTACCCGCTCGGTCCGCTCACCCGCCGGACAGGACCCTGACCAGGTCGTCCGCGGTGCGGCAGCGGTCCAGTAGCTCCTTGACGTGATTACGCGTTCCGCGAAGCGGTTCCAGGGTTGGGACCCGCTGGAGCGAGTCCCGGCCCGGCAGATCGAAGATCACCGAGTCCCAGGAGGCCGCCGCGACGTCGTCCGCGTACTGCTCCAGGCAGCGTCCGCGGAAGTAGGCCCTGGTGTCCTCCGGCGGCTTCGTACGGGCCCGCTCGACCTCGTCCTCGTCCAGCAGGCGCTTGATGCGGCCGCGGTCCACCAGGCGGTTGTAGAGGCCCTTGTCGGGCCGTACGTCGGCGTACTGGAGGTCGACGAGGTGCAGCCGGGCGGCGTCCCAGTCGACGTTGTCGCGGCGGCGGTAGCCCTCCATGAGTTCCCGCTTGGCGACCCAGTCCAGCTCGCCGGCCAGGCTCATCGGGTCGTTCTCGAGCCGGTTGAGGGTGTCCTCCCAGCGGCCGAGGACGTCCTTGGTCTGGTCGTCGGCGTCGGCGCCGTACCGCTCCTCGACGTATTTGCGGGCCAGCTCGTAGTACTCCATCTGGAGTTGCACGGCGGTCAGTGTGCGGCCGCTGCGCAGGGTGACGAGGCGCTTGAGCGTGGGGTCGTGCGAGACCTGGTGGAGGGTGCGTACGGGCTGGTCCACGGCGAGGTCGACGGCGATGAAGCCGTCCTCGATCATGGACAGGACCAGGGCCGTCGTGCCGAGTTTCAGGTACGTCGAGATCTCGGACAGGTTGGCGTCGCCGATGATGACGTGCAGTCGGCGCCACTTCTCGGCGTCGGCGTGCGGTTCGTCGCGGGTGTTGATGATGGGGCGCTTCAGCGTGGTCTCCAGGCCGACCTCGACCTCGAAGTAGTCGGCGCGCTGGCTGAGCTGGAAGCCGTGTTCGTGGCCGTCCTGGCCGATGCCGACGCGGCCTGCGCCGGTGAAGACCTGGCGGGAGACGAAGAAGGGCGTCAGGTGGCGCACGATGTCCGAGAAAGCGGTTTCCCGCTTCATCAGGTAGTTCTCGTGCGTGCCGTAGGAGGCGCCCTTGTTGTCGGTGTTGTTCTTGTAGAGGTGGATGGGCTGGGCGCCGGGCAGCTGGGCGGCGCGTTCGGCGGCCTCGGCCATGATGCGTTCGCCGGCTTTGTCCCACAGGACGGCGTCGCGCGGGTTGGTGACTTCCGGAGCGCTGTATTCGGGGTGGGCGTGGTCGACGTAGAGCCGTGCTCCGTTGGTGAGGATGACGTTGGCGAGGCCGATGTCCTCGTCGGTGAGCTGGCTGGAGTCGGCGGCCTCGCGGGCGAGGTCGAAGCCTCGCGCGTCCCGGAGCGGGTTCTCCTCCTCGAAGTCCCAGCGGGCCCGGCGGGCCCGGTGCATCGCCGCCGCGTAGGCGTTGACGATCTGGGACGAGGTGAGCATGGCATTGGCGTTGGGGTGGCCGGGGACGGAGATCCCGTACTCCGTCTCGATGCCCATTACTCGCCGTACGGTCATGCGGCCCTCCTTGCCCGGCGGCGCCCGTAGTGGGCGCCGCTCAAGTACCGCTGGCGCTCCGATGCGTGTGCGGTGCCCGTCCCCGCAGTGCGCGACCCGGCGGTATGGAAGAGCCTAGAACGCCTTTGCGCTGGCGGGGAGATCATTTGCGTCATTGCCTTGCTCCAGCCGGGCTCCGGAAAACAGTCGGCTGCGGGTACCCGGTGTGGGCACCCGCAGCCGCCCCGCCTTTTACAGGTACTGACCGGTGTTTGCCACCGTGTCGATGGAGCGTCCGGTGTCCGCGCCCTGCTTTCCGGTGACGAGCGTACGGATGTACACGATCCGTTCGCCCTTCTTTCCGGAGATGCGGGCCCAGTCGTCGGGGTTGGTGGTGTTGGGCAGGTCTTCGTTCTCCTTGAACTCGTCCACGCAGGCCTGGAGGAGGTGGGAGACGCGGAGGCCCTTCTGGTTCTTGTCGAGGAAGTCCTTGATCGCCATCTTCTTGGCGCGGCCCACGATGTTCTCGATCATGGCGCCGGAATTGAAGTCCTTGAAATAGAGGACTTCCTTGTCGCCGTTGGCGTAGGTGACTTCCAGGAAGCGGTTCTCCTCGGATTCGGCGTACATGTGTTCCACCGCCGTCTGGATCATGCTCTGGACGGTGGCCGCCTTGTCCTTCTCGTGCTCCGCGAGGTCGTCGGAGTGGAGGGGGAGACGTTCGGTGAGGTACTTGCCGAAGATGTCCTTGGCCGCTTCGGCGTCCGGACGTTCGATCTTGATCTTCACGTCGAGCCGGCCGGGCCGCAGGATGGCGGGGTCGATCATGTCCTCGCGGTTGGAGGCGCCGATGACGACCACGTTCTGGAGGCCTTCCACGCCGTCGATCTCGGCGAGCAGCTGCGGGACGATGGTGTTCTCCACGTCCGAGCTGACGCCGGAGCCGCGGGTGCGGAAGAGGGATTCCATCTCGTCGAAGAAGACGATGACGGGGGTGCCCTCGCTGGCCTTCTCCCGGGCTCGCTGGAAGACCAGGCGGATCTGCCGCTCGGTCTCGCCGACGTATTTGTTGAGGAGCTCGGGGCCCTTGATGTTGAGGAAGAAGCTCTTGCCGGCGGCCTGTCCGGTGACTTCGGCGACCTTCTTGGCCAGCGAGTTGGCGACGGCCTTGGCGATGAGCGTCTTGCCGCATCCGGGGGGCCCGTAGAGCAGGACGCCCTTGGGCGGGCGCAGCTCGTGCTCCCGGAACAGGTCGGGGTAGAGATAGGGGAGCTCGACCGCGTCGCGGATGGCTTCGATCTGTCCGCCGAGGCCACCGATCTGCTCGTAGCCGATGTCGGGGACTTCTTCGAGGACGAGTTCTTCGACCTCGCTCTTGGGGACGACCTCGTAGACATAGCCGGAGCGGGGTTCGAGCAGGAGGGCGTCGCCGGGGCGGATGGTGAGGCCGCGCAGGGGCTCGGCGAGCCGTACCACCCTTTCCTCGTCGGTGTGGCCGAGTACCAGGGCGCGCTCGCCGTCCTCGAGGATCTCCTTGAGGGTGACGATGTCGCCGACGCTCTCGTACTCCATGGCCTCGACCACGTTGAGTGCTTCGTTGAGCATCACTTCCTGGCCGCGCCTGAGCTCGTCGAGCTCGACGCTCGGGCTGACGTTCACCCGGAGTTTGCGGCCGCCGGTGAAGATGTCGGCGGTGCCGTCCTCGTTGGCCTGTAGGAAGACGCCGAAGCCGGCGGGTGGCTGGGCCAGCCGGTCGACTTCTTCCTTGAGGGCCACGATCTGGTCGCGGGCCTCGCGGAGTGTGCCGGCGAGTCGCTCGTTCTGGGCGGACACGCCGGCCAGGTTGGTCTGCAGTTCGACGATCCGCTCTTCGAGAATTCTCGTGTGTCGCGGAGATTCGGCGAGCTTGCGTCGCAGGACGGCGATCTCCTGCTCAAGGTAGGCCACCTGCCCGGCCGGGTCCTCGGACCCGCGTCCCGGGCGGATGCCGCGGTTCATGTCGTCGTCGTGGGCTGCCACGGTCCTCACCTCCTCCAAGGGGAGCTGGACGCTTCCAGACCCTACCTGGGTGGGTGTCGATTGAAACCCCTAGATCACAAAGACTGTCGGGGTGTGTCCGATCTTCACCCTTGCGCTCTCCCTCACGCCAGGGGAATACCCACGGAACGTGGAGGGAACCCCGGCGGGGGTAGGGTCGAAGTGTTCAACACCCGTCAGAGCTGGCCGGATTCCCGAGCGGTTCGGCGCAGGAAACGGCAGGAGAGATGAGCGTGCAGCAGGAGGCCGGAGTCGACGGCGAGGCTCTGGAGGTCTGGATCGATCAGGACCTGTGTACCGGTGACGGCATATGCGCCCAGTACGCGCCGGAGGTGTTCGAGCTGGACATCGATGGTCTGGCCTATGTGAAGGGCGCGGACGACGAGCTGCTGCAGGCGCCGGGGGCGACAACGCCCGTGCCGTTGACGCTTCTCACGGATGTGGTGGACTCCGCGAAGGAGTGTCCGGGTGAGTGCATCCATGTGCGTCGGGTTTCGGACAGGGCTGAGGTGTACGGTCCGGACGCAGAGTGACCAAAATGTGACTTAGTGCGCACTCTCCGTGACGACTGTTTGGTGTGTCACGTTCCCTGTGCTCTCTGTCCCCGGGTTGCGGGTCACACGGTGCGGGCCTGTGAGGGCGTGTCGCTGACGAACGCGCCGTTCTTCCACCGCCACTTCACGTCGTCCGTGACGTCGGGGCAGCAACTGGGCACGTCGGCCGACGAGTAGCCGAGCAGGGTGGCGCGGACGACGCCGTCGCGCACCGTGAGTGCGGTGGCCGTACGGCGCTCCTTGGGGTCCACGAGGGTGGCGACGACGCGGGGCTTGCCGCCGTCGGCGCCCCGGGTGAGGACGTACACGCCGTCGGGCGGTGTCCCCATGGGCGCGTCGCAGTGCACGGAGGCCACCGTTTCGGGCCGGCCGTCGCCGTCGAGGTCGCCGGAGGCCTTCTTCTGTACGACGGCCTTGACGGGGCCGCATTCCAGGGGGAAGGCCACGGTGGCCGGATCGGGCGGCGTGACGGGGGCCGGTGCGCTCTTGGGAGCGGGGGCCGCGGGCTTGTCGGCGCTCTGGGCCGCCGTCGCGGCGTCGGGCTGGAGGACCGAGGAGAGGGCGACCACCGCGGCGACGGCCGTGGCGGTGGCGACCCAGTGGATCGGCCGGGTGTGCGTGTGCGAGAGGTCCGGAACGGCGGGGTGCTGCACGAGGAGTGTCTCCTGTGAGGGCTGTGCCGGTGGGGGTGGCCAGCATCGTGCCACACGTCACAGTGCGGGGGAACGGCGGGGTGGGTACTCGTTCCGATTCCCGTGCGGGCGCGTGTCCCGTCGGGTGGTCGCCGTCAACGCGTCGACGCCGTGGTGGAGTTCCGGCGGTGTTCCGGAACTCCACCACGGCGTCCGTACGTTGTACGCGGCACGGGCCGTCTCAGCGGCCGGAGCCTCCGCCGGCGTTGGGGCCCTCGTAGTCCTCGCCGTAGGCGCCCTTGGCGGGGCGGCGGCGGCGCATGGGCGGCTCGACGCCGTCGGCGAGGCGGCGGGCGGTGAGCAGGAAGCCGGTGTGGCCGATCATCCGGTGGTCGGGGCGGACGGCGAGGCCCTCCACGTGCCAGTTGCGGATCATCGTCTCCCAGGAGGTCGGCTCGTTGAAGCAGCCGATCTCGCGGATGGACTCGACGGTCCGGGCGAGCTGGGTGGTGGTCGCGACGTAGCAGCACAGGATGCCGCCGGGCACGAGTGCCTTGGAGACGGCCTCCAGGCACTCCCACGGGGCGAGCATGTCGAGGATGACGCGGTCGACGTCGGCGTCGGAGAGGTTGTCCTGGAGGTCGCCGACGGTGAGCTGCCAGGCGGGGTGCGGGCCGCCGAAGTAGCGCTGCACGTTCTGCTGGGCGATCTCGGCGAAGTCCTCGCGGCGCTCGTAGGAGTGCAGCATGCCCTGGTCGCCGATGGCGCGCAGCAGGAAGCTGCTGAGCGAGCCGGAGCCCACCCCCGCCTCCACGACGCGGGCGCCGGGGAAGATGTCGGCGAAGGCGAGGATCTGCCCCGCGTCCTTGGGGTAGACCACGGCGGCGCCGCGGGGCATGGACAGGACGTAGTCGGGGAGCAGGGGGCGCAGCGCGAGGTAGGCGACGTTCCCGGTGGTGCGGACGACGCTGCCCTCGGGAGCACCGATCAGTTCGTCGTGGGGGAAGGAACCCTTGTGGGTGTGGAAGTTCTTCCCGGCCTCGAGCGTGAACGTGTAGTGGCGGCCCTTGGGGTCGGTCAGCTGAACCTGGTCCCCGACCTTGAAGGGCCCGCGCCTGCGGGCGGCACCGGTCGGTTCGGACATGTGACCAGCCTACCGGTCCCCGGGCGGGGCCGCCGACCACCGCTTTGGGAGAGCGGTACTCAGGAGGGCCGTGCCATCGCCTTGACGAAGGCGCGTTCCACGTCGGCCGCGGACAGGACGCCGTAGATCTCGCCGGTCTCCTCGACGACGAGGTACTCGGTGGCCGGGTTGGCGCGCAGGGCGTCCAGGAGTTCCTCGCCGGACAGCTCGGCGGAGACGCGCATGCCGTCGGTGAGATCCTGGGCGAGGGTGCTGACGGCCACCCAGGGGCGGCGGTGCTCGGGTACGCCGACGATGGCGGCCTCGCGGACCAGGGAGGCGGGGGTGCCGTCGGCGTCGACGACGACCAGGGCGCGGGCTCCGGAGGCGTTGGCGCGGCGCAGGGCCTCGGAGAGGGGGGTGTCGGCCTGGACGGGGACGGCGCGCCGGGTGAGGGCGCGGGCGCGCAGCTCGGGGAGGTGTTCGCGCAGGCGGGCCATGCGGAGGCTGTTTCCGGCGCCGGTCCAGATGATCGCGGCGAGGATGGCGGCGAGCAGGGCGTCCATGACGGTGTCCATGCCGACGTCGCTCGTGGCGTCGCTGCCGAGTGACTGGGTGAGCAGCGGCAGGCCGATCAGTACGGCGATGGCGAGGGCGCGGCCGACCCAGGCGGCGGCGATCGTTCCGCTCATCGGTTTGCCGGTGAGCTTCCAGACGACGGCGCGAAGCATGCGGCCGCCGTCGAGGGGGAGGCCGGGCAGCAGGTTGAAGACGGCGACGATGAGGTTGGAGGCCATCAGGCCGGCCAGCAGCACGCCGGCGACGCTGTCGGGCTCCACGGGCAGCAGGGCGGCGTAGAAGACGCCGGAGAGGACGAGGGAGAGCAGCGGGCCAACGAAGGCCAGCACGAATTCGCGGCCGGGGGTCTCGGCTTCCTTCTCGATCTCGGAGACGCCGCCGAAGAACTGGAGCTGGATGCGGCGGACGGGGAGCTTGAAGCGGAGGGCGGCGACGGTGTGGGCGAGCTCGTGGACGAGGACGGAGGCGTAGAAGGCGACGGCGAAGAAGAGGGAGACGAGGTAGCGGGCGGCGCCCAGCTCGGGCAGGACGCGGTCGAGCTGGCCGCCGAACACCCAGGTGATCAGGACGGCGACGAGGAACCAGCTGGGGGCGACGTACACGGGCACGCCGAAGGGCCGGCCCATGAGCAGACCGCCGCCGGGTTCCGGCCGGCGCTGCGGGGGCCGCCCCGGCCCGCCCGGGGGGTCGGTGTGGGCCTCGGTGCGGTGGCGTGGGGCGGCGCCGGGGTGGTGAGCGGCGTGCCGGGGGGCCGCGGCCGGCTCGGGAGGCGCGGGGGGTGCGGAGGGTTCCGGCTCACGCTCGCTGTCCGACGGCGGCTTCGGCCGGGCGCTGGTGTCGTCCTCGTCGCGCGCGGCGGGGGACTCCCCCGGCGTGGAGGCCATCGGCGTCTCGGGTCCCGGGGTCTGGGGTCCCGGGGTCTGGGGTCCCGGGGTCTGGGGTCCCGGCGTGGAGGGCGTCGGCGTCTGCGATCCCGGCGTCTCGGGTCCCGGCGTGGAGGCCATCGGCGTCTGCTGTCCCGGCGTCTCGGGTCCCGGCGTGGGGGGCGTCGGCGTCTGAGGTCCCGGGCTCTCGGGTCCCGGGGTCTCGGCGTCTCGTGTCCCGGGTCCCGTGGGCGTCGGGCCGGTGGGTTGGCGTGGTGCGGGGTCGGTGGGGTCGGCGGCCGGGCCCGTGGGATGTGCCTGGGGCTCGGCCGACTCGTCGTTGCCGGACCGCGGCTGCCCGCTCCCGCCGCTCACGTCCACGGTGTCCCCTCGTTCGAAGCGTCTCCCGCCTGCCGGTCGGGAGGGTCTCGTGTCGATGGTATGCGTCCCTTGCCGCCCGTTCCGCTCCGGCACCCCTCTGCTTCCCCTCCGTCACACGGGTCACGCCTGCGGGCTGGGTCGCTGTCGGTGGCCGGCCGTAAGGTCGGTGGCTATGGAGACGAGTACCGAGGATGTCGCGGAGGACACCGGCGGCCGAGACCGGCCGGCGGCGACGGTGGTGGAGCAGGCGGACCCGGCGGTGGAGTCCGCCGTCCCGGCGGCGGGCCCGGCCGCCGCGGTCCCCTCGCCCGCGCCCGTGTCGATACCGCCCACCTCGCTCTCGCCCTCCCGGGCCGGCGACTTCATGCAGTGCCCGCTGCTGTACCGGTTCCGGGTCATCGACCGGCTGCCGGAGAAGCCCAGCGAGGCGGCGACCAGGGGCACCCTGGTGCACGCGGTGCTGGAGCGGCTCTTCGACGCCCCGGCGGCCGAGCGCACGGCGCCGAGGGCGAAGGCGCTGGTCCCCGGCCAGTGGGACCGGCTGCGGGAGAGCAGGCCGGAGGTCGGTGAGCTGTTCGCGGACGATCCGCGGGGCGAGCGGCTGGCGCAGTGGCTGACGGAGGCGGAGCGGCTGGTCGAGCGCTGGTTCACCCTGGAGGACCCGAGCCGGCTGGAGCCCGCCGAGCGGGAGCTGTTCGTCGAGGCCGAGCTGGACTCGGGGCTGCGGTTGCGCGGCATCATCGACCGGGTGGACGTGGCCCCCACCGGCGAGGTGCGGATCGTCGACTACAAGACGGGCAAGGCGCCCCGGCCGCAGTACGCCGAGGGCGCGTTGTTCCAGATGAAGTTCTACGCGCTGGTGGTGTGGCGGCTGAAGAAGGTGGTCCCGCGGCGGTTGCAGCTGGTCTATCTCGGCAGCGGTGACGTGCTCACGTACGACCCGGTCCCGGCCGATCTGGAGCGGGTCGAGCGCAAGCTGCTGGCGCTGTGGGAGGCGATCCGGCTGGCGACCGAGACGGGTGACTGGCGGCCGCGTCCCACCAAGCTGTGCGGCTGGTGCGACCACCAGGCGCACTGTCCGGAGTTCGGCGGCACTCCCCCGCCCTACCCGCTGCCGGTGAGGGCGGCCGACTCCGGCGTCGTCGAGCAGGGCAGAATGGGGCCGGACTAGCGAGAAGGAGACTTACGTGGCCATCCGCGTCCTACTGGTCGACGACCAGCCGCTGCTGCGCACGGGCTTCCGGATGATTCTGGAGGCGGAGCAGGACCTCGCGGTCGTCGGGGAGGCCGGAGACGGCCTCCAGGCGCTCGACCAGGTGCGGGCGTTGCAGCCCGATGTGGTGCTGATGGACATCCGTATGCCGCGGATGGACGGAGTGGAGGCGACTCGGCAGATCACCGGGCCCGAGCGGGACGGCCCGGCGAAGGTGCTGGTGCTGACCACGTTCGACCTCGACGAGTACGTGGTCGAGGCGCTGAAGGCGGGCGCCAGCGGTTTCCTGCTCAAGGACGCCCCGGCCAACGAGCTGGTGCAGGCGATCCGTGTGGTGGCGAACGGCGAGGCGATGCTCGCGCCCAGCATCACCCGGCGGCTGCTCGACAAGTACGCCACGCACCTGCCCTCCGGGGACGAGCCGGTGCCGGACACCCTGCACACGCTGACGGACCGTGAGGTCGAGGTGCTGAAGCTGGTCGCCCGCGGGCTGTCCAACGCGGAGATCGCCGCGGACCTGTTCGTCAGCGAGACCACCGTCAAGACCCATGTGGGGCACGTGCTGACCAAGCTGGGCCTGCGGGACCGGGTGCAGGCCGCGGTGTACGCGTACGAGAGCGGTCTGGTGCGTCCGGGCGCGCAGTAGCCGCTCCCGGCGGCAGGCGCACGGCCCGGCCTGCGCACCGTCCATGCGCACCATGCGAAGGGCGCCTTCCTCCGACGGGAGGAAGGCGCCCTTCGTACGTGTCCGGTGCCGGCGTCAGCCGCTCACGCCCCGGCCCAGCTCCCACAGCTGGAGCGAGGAGGAGGAGTTGAGGAGGTAGGCCGTGCCGGTGACGTCGTCGCGGGTGGCGACGTACTGCTTGCCCTGCCAGAGCGGGATCAGCGGGACGTCCTTGGCGGTGATGTCCTGGATCTCGGTGAGGCTGTCCACCGCGGAGAGCCGGTCGGCCTCGCCGCGGGAGGCGGGGATCAGGTCGTTGATGATCTCCGGGTTGGCGTACGGGATGTTGAGGGTGTTGCCCTTGTCGAGGAACGGCGCGACGAAGCTGTCGGCGTCCGGGAAGTCGGGGAACCAGCCCATGCCGAAGACGTCGTACTCCCGGTTCCGCTCCGCCTTGTGGAACTTCTCCCAGGGCGTGCCCTTGATGTCGACGTCGAACAGGCCGCTGTCGTTCAGCTGCTTCTGGAGGTGCTCGAACTCCGGCTTGGTGCCGGCGCCGTAGTGGTCCGTCGTGTAGTGCAGCGTCAGCTTGACCGGCGTGGTGATGTTCGCGTCCTCCAGCATCGCCTTCGCCTTGGCGACGCTGGGGTCGCCGTACTTGTTGAAGAACGAGTTGGAGTGGCCGGTGATGCCGGCCGGAACCATCGAGTACAGCGGTTCGGCCTGGGACCCGTAGACCGCGGAGACGAGCTCGCTGCGGTTGATGAGCTGGGCCATCGCCGTGCGGACGGCCTTGTCCTTGACCGTGGCGGCGTCCGTGTTGAAGGCGAGGTAGCGGATCTCGAGGCCGGCCACCTCGACCAGGCCGACGTCGCCGTCCGTGCCCTTGGACAGGTGCTGAACCTGTTCCGGCGTCATCGCGCGGGTCATCACGTCGATGTCGCCCTTGTCGATGGCGTCGCCCATGGCCTCGGCGTCGGCGAAGGAGACGAGTTCGACCTTGTCGTTGTTCACCGTGAGACTCCCCTTGTAACTGGGGTTCTTGGTGAACACGGCCTTGGTCATCTGGTCGCCCTTGACCTCGGCCTTCATCGTGTACGGGCCCGAGCCGGTCAGCTCGAAGCCGTCGCGCAGCTTGTCCTTCTCGTAGTCCTTCGGGTTGACGATGCCGGCGACCGGCGTCGACAGCTTGAACGGGAAGGTGGCGTCGGCGGTGTTGAGGTGGAAGATGACCTCGCGGTCGCCCTTCGTCTCGACGGTGTCGACCGTGGAGAGGATGGAGGCCACCTCGGTGTCGGCGTTGATCTTCCGGACGCGCTCGATGGAGTACTTCACGTCCTCGGCGGTGACGGGGTCTCCGTTGGCGAACTCGAGGCCGTCTCGCAGGGTGCACGCGTAGCGCTCGTTGCCGGTGTCGGTGAATCCGCACTGCTGGGCGGCCTCGGGCACGGGTTCGCCGTCACCGCGGGGCAGCACCATCAGCGTCTGCGAGGTCTGGCGCATGATGTTCCAGGCACCGACGTCGTAGGCGTACGCCGGGTCGAAGGGCGCGGTGATCTCTTTCGAGACGTTGAACCCGTCCGTGGTGCCGACGGCGATCGCGTCCCCGTCGCCGCTGCCGCTGTCCGATCCGCCGCAGGCGGCGAGCACCGGCGCGAGCAGGCCGACGACGGCCGGCAGCACCAAAGTCTTGCGGTTCATGCTCGAGTTTCTCCAGAGCTGTCGGTCCGTGTATCCGGCATGCAGGGGTGTCGCGGCGGATCACGGGGGTAGTGGCCGATGTTCTCGCGACGAGATTAGTCCGCGCCCGCACGGGCGCTCGCAGCCACCGGAGTTGAGGGCTCATCACGGAGCGAAACCGGGTGTGGACACACCGAAAACCCGACAGGGGAAGGATTCGTGCAGGGTTTCACCAATCAGGACACAAGGGCCCCTCGACAACGTTCGCCAGGCCGGGAGCAGCACACCCCGGCACACCTGTCGACCTCTTGTGACGTGGCGAACATCACAGTCTGACTTCGGTCGCTGCTGCCTGAATTCGACCGTCCGGGACGGCGGAAATGCACTGTGAACACCTGTCGTGTCACGCCGGGCGGCCCTTCCCCGAATTGCCGCGCCGCCGCCGTCGCACGCTTGGTGAACGCCTAGCGCATTCGTGTCATCAGGCCGCGCAGAAATGCCAGGTCGACCTCTTCCAGGGAGGTGACCACGGTGCGCCGGACAGCCGGGGTGATGGGTGCGACCGAGGGCACCGCCACGACGTGGCAGCCGGCGGCCTCCGCGGCGGCGACCCCGGTCGCGGTGTCCTCGACGACGGCGCACCGGGCCGGGTCCACGCCGAGTCCGGCCGCGGCCGCCAGGTACGGGTCGGGGTGGGGCTTGGTGCGCGGCACCTCGTCGCCCGCGACAGTGAGGGCGAAGTGCTGGGGGCCGAGCGACTTCAGGACGCGGTCGATGATGCGCCGGTGCGAGGCGGAGACCAGGGCGGTGGGGATCTCGTGCGCGGACAGCTCTTCGAGCAGCCGGGCGGCGCCGGGCATGAGCGGCAGGTCGCGGCCGATGCGCTGCTCGAAGCCGTCGTTGAGCAGGACGCTGAGTTCGGCGAGGGAGATGTCGGCGCCGGTGGCCTCGATCAGGAAGCCCGCGCTGCGGGTCATGGGGCCGCCGACCACGACATGGCGCCAGGAGTCGTCGAGGGTGTGGCCGAGGGAGGCGAAGACCTCCCTCTCGACGTCCCACCAGAAGCCCTCGGTGTCCACCAGGGTGCCGTCCATGTCGAGGAGCACGGCCTGGAGGGCGGAGCCTTCGGCCGTACGGGTTCCGAGCGCGGGGACCGTACTGGTCATCCACGTACCTCCTTGAAGGGACGATCAGGCCGGCTCCCACGAGGGGAGCCGGCCTGCGGTGGACCGACCAGTGTACGTCGTGCGGGACGCGAACGCCTGGTGTGGCCGACGGGGCGGGTACGGAGCGCCTAGCGGGCGTTGAAGTACTTCGCCTCGGGGTGGTGGATGACGATGGCGTCGGTGGACTGCTCGGGGTGGAGCTGGAACTCCTCGGACAGGTGGACGCCGATCCGCTCCGGTTCCAGGAGCGCGGCGATCTTCGCGCGGTCCTCCAGGTCGGGGCAGGCGCCGTAGCCGAGGGAGAAGCGGGCGCCCCGGTACTTCAGGGCGAACATGTCCTCCATCTCGGCCGGGTCCTCCCCGGCGAAGCCGAGTTCGGAGCGCACGCGCGCGTGCCAGTACTCGGCGAGGGCCTCGGCGAGCTGCACGGACAGGCCGTGCAGTTCGAGGTAGTCGCGGTAGGCGTTGGCCTCGAACATGCGGGCCGTCTCCTCGCCGATGCGGGAGCCGACGGTGACGACCTGGAAGCCGACGACGTCGGTCTCGCCGGACTCCTCCGGGCGGAAGAAGTCGGCCAGGCACAGCCTGCGGCCGCGGCGCTGGCGGGGGAAGGTGAAGCGGGTGCGCTCGTTGCCGTCGTCGTCGAGGACGATCAGGTCGTCGTCCTTGGAGACGCAGGGGAAGTAGCCGTAGACCACGGCCGCCTCCAGCAGGTTCTCCGTCTGGAGCCGGTCGAGCAGGCCGCGCAGCCGCGGCCGGCCCTCGGACTCGACCAGTTCCTCGTACGAGGGCCCCTCGCCGGTGCGGGCCTGCTTGAGGCCCCACTGGCCCTTGAAGAGGGCGCCCTCGTCGAGCCAGGAGGCGTACTCCTTGAGCTGGATGCCCTTGACGACGCGGGTGCCACGGAAGGGGGGCTCGGGGACCGGGTTGTCGGTGGCGACGTCGGAGCGGACGTGTCCCTCTTCGGGGCGCTCGTCGATCTCCACGGTGGCGGCCCGCACCCGGCGCTGCTTCAGCTCGGGCAGCTTGGCGCCGGGCACACCGCGCTTGATGCCGATCAGCGCGTCCATCAGGCGCAGGCCCTCGAAGGCGTCGCGGGCGTAGCGGACCTCGCCGTCGTAGACCTCGTGGAGGTCCTGCTCGACATAGGCCCTGGTGAGGGCGGCGCCGCCGAGGATGACCGGGTAGTCGGCGGCCAGCCCGCGCTGGTTGAGCTCCTCCAGGTTCTCCTTCATGATCACGGTGGACTTGACCAGCAGGCCGGACATGCCGATGACGTCGGCCCGGTGCTCGTCGGCGGCCTCCAGGATCGCGGAGACGGGCTGCTTGATGCCGAGGTTGACGACGGTGTAGCCGTTGTTGGACAGGATGATGTCGACGAGGTTCTTGCCGATGTCGTGGACGTCGCCGCGGACGGTGGCCAGCACGATGGTGCCCTTGCCGTCGTCGTCGGTCTTCTCCATGTGCGGCTCCAGGTGGGCCACCGCGGTCTTCATCACCTCGGCGGACTGGAGCACGAACGGCAGCTGCATCTGGCCGGAGCCGAACAGTTCGCCGACCACCTTCATGCCGTCGAGCAGGGTCTCGTTGACGATGTCGAGCGCCGGACGCTCCTGGAGGGCCGCGTCGAGGTCCTGTTCCAGGCCGTTCTTCTCGCCGTCGATGATGCGGCGCTTGAGGCGCTCCTCCAGCGGGAGGGCGGCCAGTTCCTCGGCCTTGGACGCCTTCAGGGACTTGGCGGTGGCGCCCTCGAAGAGCTGCATCAGCTTCTGCAAGGGGTCGTAGCCCTCGCGGCGGCGGTCGTAGATCAGGTCGAGGGCGGTGGTGACCTGCTCCTCGTCGAAGCGGGCGATCGGCAGGATCTTGCTCGCGTGCACGATGGCCGAGTCCAGGCCCGCCTTGACGCATTCGTCGAGGAAGACGGAGTTCAGCAGGATGCGGGCGGCCGGGTTGAGGCCGAAGGAGATGTTCGACAGACCGAGCGTGGTCTGCACGTCCGGGTGGCGCCGCTTCAGCTCGCGGATGCCCTCGATGGTGGCCAGGCCGTCCTTGCGGGACTCCTCCTGACCGGTACAGATGGTGAAGGTCAGGCAGTCGACGAGGATGTCGGACTCGTGGATGCCCCAGTTGCCGGTGAGGTCGTCGATCAGCCGTTCGGCGATCTCGACCTTCTTCTCGGCGGTGCGGGCCTGTCCCTCCTCGTCGATGGTGAGCGCGATCAGCGCGGCACCGTGTTCCCGGGCCAGCTTCGTGACGCGCGCGAAACGGGACTCGGGTCCCGCGCCGTCCTCGTAGTTGACCGAGTTGATCACCGCGCGGCCGCCGAGCTTCTCCAGGCCGGCCCGGATGACCTCGACCTCGGTGGAGTCCAGCACGATCGGCAGCGTGGAGGCGGTGGCGAACCGGCCGGCCAGCTCCTCCATGTCGGCGACGCCGTCCCGGCCGACGTAGTCGACGCACAGGTCGAGCATGTGCGCGCCTTCGCGGATCTGGTCGCGGGCCATCTCGACGCAGTCGTCCCAGCGGCCGTCCAGCATGGCCTCGCGGAACTTCTTCGAGCCGTTGGCGTTGGTGCGCTCGCCGATGGCCAGGTAGGAGGTGTCCTGGCGGAAGGGCACGGTCTGGTAGAGCGAGGCGGCGCCGGGCTCGGGGCGCGGCGAGCGCTCGGTGGGGGCGGTGTCCCGGACCCGCTCGACGACCTGGCGCAGGTGTTCGGGGGTGGTGCCGCAGCAGCCGCCGACCAGGGACAGGCCGTACTCGCGGACGAAGGTCTCCTGCGCGTCGGCCAGCTCGGGTGCGCTCAGCGGGTAGTGGGCGCCGTCCTTGCCGAGGACGGGCAGACCGGCGTTGGGCATGCAGGACAGCGGGATGCGGGAGTGGCGGGCGAGGTAGCGCAGGTGCTCGCTCATCTCGGCCGGGCCGGTGGCGCAGTTCAGGCCGATCATGTCGATGCCGAGGGGCTCGAGCGCGGTGAGCGCGGCGCCGATCTCGGAGCCCAGGAGCATGGTGCCGGTGGTCTCGACGGTCACGGACACGATGACCGGGACGTCCAGGCCGAGGGCGTCCAGGGCGCGCCGGGCGCCGAGCACGGAGGCCTTGGTCTGGAGCAGGTCCTGCGTGGTCTCCACGAGCAGCGCGTCGGCGCCCCCGGCGACCAGGCCCTCGGCGTTGCGCTGGTAGGCGTCGCGCAGGACGGTGTACGGGGCGTGGCCGAGGGTGGGGAGCTTGGTGCCGGGGCCCATGGAGCCCAGCACCCAGCGCTGCCGGCCGTCCCGGGCGGCGAACTCGTCGGCGACCTCGCGGGCGACACGGGCGCCGGCCTCGGACAGTTCGTGGACGCGTTCGGGGATGTCGTACTCGCCGAGGGCGGAGTGGTTGGCGCCGAAGGTGTTGGTCTCGACGCAGTCGACGCCGGCCGCGAAGTACTCCTCGTGCACCGAGCGGACGATGTCGGGCCGGGTGAGGTTCAGGACCTCGTTGCACCCCTCCAGCTGCTGGAAGTCGTCCAGCGTGGGGTTCTGTGCCTGGAGCATGGTGCCCATGGCGCCGTCGGCGACCACCACGCGGGTGGCGAGGGCCTCTCGGAGGGCGGACACGCGGGTGCGGGTGTCGGCGGGCGGGGTGGATGGCGACGAGGCCATGAAGGGGCTCCCTAGGGTGCGACGGCTGTCGGCTTTGCGTCTGCCCGGTGCCGTCCGCGGTGGACGCCCCCGGGAGAACGCACGCCGCCAGGGTAGCCGGGACCGGGGGCGGATGGTCAGGGCGTCCACGAGACGGACGAGGATGGCGGGGCGAAGAGCCGCCGAACGGATGAGCCCCGCCTCCCGGAACGCCACCGCGGCGGCCCGGTGGCCGAAGTGCAACAGTTGCCCGCCGACCATTAGCGGGAGGTCGGCATCGACCGGTAGTGTTCGGCATTGCCGAACGACGTCAGTGACGCCGAGTCGGCAGTCGAAGGGGACGGAGGCAGTACGTCGATGGCACGGAACATCCAGTCGCTCGAGCGGGCGGCCGCGATGCTGCGCCTGCTCGCGGGCGGCGAGCGGCGGCTCGGCCTGTCGGACATCGCCTCGTCGCTGGGTCTGGCCAAAGGCACCGCGCACGGCATCCTGCGCACCCTCCAGCAGGAGGGCTTCGTCGAGCAGGACGACGCCTCCGGGCGCTACCAGCTGGGCGCCGAGCTGCTGCGCCTGGGCACGACCTATCTGGACGTGCACGAGCTGCGGGCCCGCGCCCTGGTGTGGACGGACGACCTGGCCCGCTCCAGCGGCGAGAGCGTCCACCTCGGGGTCCTGCACCAGCAGGGCGTCCTGATCGTGCACCACGTCTTCCGGCCCGACGACAGCCGGCAGGTCCTGGAGATCGGGGCCATGCAGCCGCTGCACTCCACGGCGCTGGGCAAGGTGCTGTCGGCGTACGACCCGGTCGCGCACAGCGAGGCGCTGGAGGCCGACCGCAAGGCGTTCACGGACCGGACCGTCTGCGAGCCGGACGGCTTCGAGCACGTCCTGGACATCACCCGCGCGCGCGGGTACGCCGCCGACGTCGAGGAGACCTGGGAGGGCATCGCCTCCGTCGCCGCACCCATCCACGACCGCAGGCGCATGCCGGTCGGCGCGGTCGGCATCACGGGGGCCGTGGAGCGGCTGTGCCGGGAGGGCGAGCTGCGGCCCGAGCTGGTCGCGGCGGTACGGGACTGCGCCCGCGCGGTGTCGCGCGATCTGGGCGCCGGGCGGTTCTAGGGCGCACGCGAGCGGGCGCGCACACGCGCGTACGGGCCGGGACACCGAGGGTGTTCCGGCCCGCGGCGTTCCCGGGGGCGGCCTCCGGCCGGCACCGGCCGGCACCGGCCGGCCGGAGATCGATAACCCGTGACGATCAATAACGATCGTGCTTTCGATAACACAGCTCTTGACGCGCGCGGGACGCCGAACGAGACTCGCGTCCATCGGTCGGCATTGTCGAACACCTACCGGCAATAAGCGTTAGAGTGTGACAGTGCCAAGGGCCGCCATCGCTCTCATACCGAGGGCGCCGGAACACCCGGAGGGACCCGGGGGTTCGGCTTCCCCTGGACGAAGGACAAAGGAGTCGCGGGTGTCCAGCTCCGACATCTTCATCGGCGAGACCATCGGTACCGCCATACTCATCCTGCTCGGCGGCGGCGTGTGTGCCGCCGTGACGCTCAAGGCCTCCAAGGCACGCAACGCCGGCTGGGTCGCCATCGCCCTCGGGTGGGGCTTCGCCGTCATGACGGCGGCGTACATATCGGGTCCGCTCTCCGGAGCCCACCTGAACCCGGCCGTGACGATCGGCATCGCGATCAAGGACGGCGACTGGAGCAACACGCCGACCTACTTCGCCGGCCAGATCCTCGGTGCCATGATCGGCGCGGTCCTGGTCTGGATCACCTACTACGGCCAGTTCCAGGCCCACCTCACCGACCGGGAGATCGTCGGCGGTCCCGGCGCGCAGGACACGACGGCCAAGTCCGTCGAGGCGCAGGAGAAGGGCGCCGGCCCCGTCCTGGGCGTCTTCTCCACCGGTCCGGAGATCCGGCACACGGTCCAGAACCTCGTCACCGAGATCATCGGCACCTTCGTCCTGCTCCTGGCCATCCTCACCCAGGGCCTCAACGACGAGGGCAACGGCCTCGGCATCCTGGGCGCCCTGATCACCGGGTTCGTGGTGGTCTCCATCGGTCTGTCGCTCGGCGGCCCGACCGGGTACGCGATCAACCCGGTCCGCGACCTCGGCCCGCGCATCGTGCACGCCCTGCTGCCGCTGCCCAACAAGGGCGGCTCCGACTGGGCCTACGCCTGGATCCCGGTCGTCGGTCCGCTGATCGGCGGTGCGATCGCCGGAGGTGTCTACAACGTCGCGTTCGCCTGAGCGGGCCCCCGCTCGGCGATCATCGAGCCGCAGACCACGCGCCGTACGCACCGGCCACCCACCACGGAACCCCAGGAGCACACAGTGACCGACGCCCACACCGCCGGGCCCTTCATCGCCGCCATCGACCAGGGCACCACCTCCTCGCGCTGCATCGTCTTCGACCGCGACGGGCGCATCGTCTCCGTCGACCAGAAGGAGCACGAGCAGATCTTCCCCAAGCCGGGCTGGGTCGAGCACGACGCCACCGAGATCTGGACCAACGTCCAGGAGGTCGTCGCCTCGGCCGTCGAGAAGGCCGGCATCACCCGCGACGACATCAAGGCCATCGGCATCACCAACCAGCGCGAGACCACCCTCGTCTGGGACAAGAACACCGGTGAGCCCGTCCACAACGCCATCGTCTGGCAGGACACCCGCACCGACGCCCTGTGCCGGGAACTCGGCCGCAACGTCGGCCAGGACCGCTTCCGCCGCGAGACCGGCCTTCCGCTGGCCTCCTACTTCGCCGGCCCCAAGGCCCGCTGGCTGCTCGACAACGTCGACGGCCTGCGCGAGCGCGCCGAGGCGGGCGACCTGCTCTTCGGCACCATGGACACCTGGGTCATCTGGAACCTCACCGGCGGTGTCAACGGCGGCAAGCACGTCACCGACGTCACCAACGCCTCCCGCACCATGCTGATGAACCTGCACACCATGGCGTGGGATCCGAAGATCGCCGAGTCCATCGGCGTCCCGATGCAGATGCTCCCCGAGATCCGCTCCTCCGCCGAGGTCTACGGCGAGATCACCGGCGGCCGCCTCGGCGAACTGCTCGGCGGCATCCCGGTCGCCTCCGCGCTCGGCGACCAGCAGGCGGCCCTGTTCGGCCAGACCTGCTTCTCCGAGGGCGAGACCAAGTCCACGTACGGCACCGGCACCTTCATGGTGATGAACACCGGCGACAAGCTCATCAACTCCTACTCGGGCCTGCTGACCACCGTCGGCTACAAGATCGGCGACCAGGACACGGTCTACGCCCTGGAGGGCTCGATCGCCGTCACCGGTTCGCTGGTGCAGTGGATGCGCGACCAGATGGGCCTGATCTCCACCGCCGCCGAGATCGAGACCCTCGCCCTCACGGTCGAGGACAACGGCGGCGCCTACTTCGTACCGGCCTTCTCCGGTCTGTTCGCCCCGTACTGGCGCTCCGACGCCCGCGGTGTGATCGCCGGCCTGACCCGCTACGTCACCAAGGCGCACCTCGCGCGCGCCGTCCTGGAGGCCACCGCCTGGCAGACCCGCGAGATCGCGGACGCCATGACGAAGGACTCCGGCGTGGAGCTGACCGCCCTCAAGGTCGACGGCGGCATGACCTCCAACAACCTGCTGATGCAGACCCTCGCCGACTTCGTGGACGCCCCCGTGGTGCGCCCGATGGTCGCCGAGACCACCTGCCTCGGCGCCGCCTACGCCGCCGGTCTGGCCGTCGGCTTCTGGAACAGCACCGACGACCTGCGCGCCAACTGGCGGCGGGCCGCCGAGTGGACCCCCCGCATGGACGCGGACACCCGCGCCCGTGAGTACAAGAGCTGGCTCAAGGCCGTCGAGCGGACCATGGGCTGGCTCGAGGACGAGGAGTAAGAACCACCATGACCACCCAGTCCACCCTGCAGTCCGTGCCTGCCCTGGGGACGCACCCGGCCTCCGGCTCCAACCCGAGCCGGGCCGAGACCCGGGAGCAGCTCTCCAAGGCGTCGTACGACCTTCTCGTGATCGGCGGCGGCATCCTGGGCATCTCCACCGCCTGGCACGCCGCGCAGTCCGGCCTCAGGGTGGCCGTGGTCGACGCCGGCGACTTCGCCGGCGCCACCTCCTCCGCCTCCTCCAAGCTGCTCCACGGCGGACTGCGCTACTTGCAGACCGGCGCGGTGAAGCTGGTGGCGGAGAACCACTTCGAACGCCGTGCGGTCTCCCGCCAGGTGGCCCCCCACCTGGCGAACCCGCTCACCTTCTACCTCCCCGTGTACAAGGGCGGCCCGCACGGCGCGGCGAAGCTCGGGGCCGGCGTCTTCGCGTATTCGGCGCTGTCCGCCTTCGGCGACGGCGTCGGCCACCTGCTCTCCCCGGCCAAGGCCGCGCAGGACGTGCCGGAGCTGCGCACCGACAACCTCAAGGCCGTCGCCGTGTACGGCGACGACCAGATGAACGACGCCCGCATGGCCCTCATGACCGTCCGCGCGGCGGTCGAGTCCGGCGCCGTGGTCCTCAACCACGCCGAGGTCACCGGACTGCGCTTCACGGGCGGCCGGGTGACCGGTGCCGAGCTGAAGGACCGGCTGTCGGGCGACGAGTTCGGGGTGAACGCACGTCTGGTGCTCAACGCCACCGGCCCCTGGGTCGACCACCTGCGCCGCATGGAGGACCCCGGCGCGGCGCCGTCGATCCGGCTCTCCAAGGGCGCGCACCTGGTGCTCAAGCGCACCGCGCCGTGGAAGGCGGCGCTGGCCACCCCGATCGACAAGTACCGGATCACCTTCGCCCTCCCCTGGGAGGACATGCTGCTGCTCGGCACCACCGACGAGGAGTTCGAGGGCGACCCCGCGGACGTCGCGGTCAACGACAAGGACATAGCCCAGATCCTCGACGAGGCCGCGTTCTCCATCCGCGACCAGCAGCTCGACCGGGACCTCATCACGTACTCCTTCGCGGGGCTGCGCGTGCTGCCGGGCGGTCCGGGCGACACGGCGAAGGCCAAGCGCGAGACGGTCGTCACCGAGGGCCGGGGCGGCATGCTGTCCGTCGCGGGCGGCAAGTGGACCACCTTCCGCCACATCGGCCGTACGGTGATGAAGAAGCTGGAGGCGCTGCCGGGCCACCCGCTGGGCGACGACTTCGAGCCGATCGCGTCGCTGCCGAAGAAGCTGCCGCTGCCCGGCGTCGCCAACCCGCGCGCGGTCGCCCACCGACTGCTGGTGGACGGGTCGGCGCCCGGCCCGCGCATGGCGGCGGACACCGCCAGGCACCTGGCCACGCACTACGGCTCGCTCGCCTTCGACATCGCCCGGCTCGCCAACGAGAGCCCGGAGCTGGCGCAGCGGGTCCACCCGGACGCCCCCGAGATCTGGGCGCAGGTCGTGTGGGCCCGGGACAACGAGTGGGCGCAGACGGCGGACGACGTGCTGCGCCGCCGTACGACGCTGACGATCCGCGGCCTGGCCACGGACGACGTCCGCGCGCAGGTCCAGGACGTGCTCGACAAGAAGTAGGGCCCGCGTTTCGGCGCCGGGCCGCGGGTGTCCGGACCCCGGGGACGGGGCAGTGATCCGTTCACTGCCCCGTGCAAGGGGGCTGCGGGCGGCCCCTCGGCACGCCGTAAGGTTGGGGGGTACGCGAGGGCACGTCGGAAGGAGGCGCTGGGTGATCGAGCTCGAGGGGGTTCCCGAGCTGGTCGACCCGGTCATGGTGGCCGCGTTCGAGGGCTGGAACGATGCCGGTGACGCCGCCTCCACCGCGGTCGCGCATCTCGACAGGGAGTGGAAGGGCGAGGTGTTCGCGGCGCTGGACGCCGAGGACTACTACGACTTCCAGGTCAACCGTCCCACCGTGTTCATGGAGGACGGCGTACGCAAGATCACCTGGCCGACGACCAGGCTGTCGGTGGTCCGCGTCGGCGGCGACAAGCCGCGCGACCTCGTCCTCGTCCGCGGCATCGAGCCGTCCATGCGCTGGCGTTCGTTCTGCAACGAGCTGCTCGGTTTCGCCCACGAGCTGGGCGTCGAGCTGGTGGTCGTCCTGGGTGCCCTGCTGGGCGACACGCCGCACACCCGGCCGGTGCCGATCAGCGGGACCACGTCGGACGCCGACCTGGCCCGGCGCATGGACCTGGAGGAGACCAAGTACGAGGGGCCCACGGGCATCGTCGGCATCCTCCAGGAGGCGTGCACGCACGCGGGCGTGCCGGCCGTGTCGCTGTGGGCGGCGGTGCCGCACTACGTGTCGCAGCCGCCGAACCCGAAGGCCACGCTGGCCCTGCTGAACCGGCTGGAGGACCTGATCGGCGTGCGGGTGCCGCTGGGCGAGCTGCCCGAGGACGCGCGGGCCTGGCAGGTGGGCGTGGACCAGCTGGCCGCGGAGGACAGCGAGGTCGCCGAGTACGTGCAGTCGCTGGAGGAGGCCCGGGACACGGCGGAGCTGCCGGAGGCGTCCGGCGAGGCGATCGCGCGGGAGTTCGAGCGGTATCTGCGGCGCCGGGACGGGTCGGGGACGGGCGGGCCCGGCCCCGGGGGTCCTGGCGGGCATGCCACGGCGGACGGGGGCGACGGACCGTCCGGGGCGCCGTTCCTGCGGGACAACCCCAGTGGGCGGACCCGGCCGCCGAAGCCGCCGAAGGCGGCCGGGGACGACGAGGAGTCGTCGGAGGACTGAGCGAGAGAACCAGGGGCCGCTTCCGGGAAGCGGCCCCTGGTTCTTTCGTCTGTACGCCTGCCTAAAGCGCCACGCCCAGCAGGGCGTCCACCGCGCGGGAGACGACGCCCGGGGCGCCGGTGTCCGTGCCGCCGGATTCCTGCTGGAGGGCGGCCCAGCGGTCGATCGCGTCGAGGGCCGCCGGGGAGTCCAGGTCGTTGGCCAGGGCCGCGCGGATCTCGTCGACCAGCGTCTCGGCGGGCGGGCCGTCGGGGCGGGAGACGGCGGCGCGCCAGCGGTCGAGGCGGGCGAGGGCGTCCTGAAGCACCTGGTCGGTCCACTCCCAGTCGGAGCGGTAGTGGTGGGCGAGCAGCGTGAGCCGGATGGCGGCCGGGTCGACGCCCTCGCGGCGCAGCTGGGAGACGAAGACCAGGTTGCCCTTGGACTTGGACATCTTCTCGCCGTCGAGACCGACCATGCCGGCGTGCACGTACGCCTTGGCCATGGGGAACTCGCCGGTGAGGGCCTGGGCGTGCGAGGCGCCCATCTCGTGGTGCGGGAAGGCGAGGTCGGAGCCGCCGCCCTGGACGTCGAAGCCCATGCCGAGGTGGTCGAGGGCGATGGCGACGCACTCGATGTGCCAGCCGGGGCGTCCGCGGCCGAGCGTGCCGCCGTCCCAGCTGGGCTCGCCCTCGCGGGCGGCCATCCACAGCATCGGGTCGAGCGGGTTCTTCTTGCCGGGCCGGTCGGGGTCGCCGCCGCGCTCGGCGGACAGCAGCCGCATCGCGGCCGCGTCGAGGTGGGAGACGCCGCCGAAGTGCGGGTCGGCCTCGACGGAGAAGTAGACGTCGCCCTCGAGTTCGTAGGCCGCGCCCGCGTCGCGCAGCCGCTCGACGAGCGGGACGATGCCGGGTATGGCCTCGACGGCTCCTATGTAGTGGCGCGGCGGCAGCATCCGCAGCGCCGTCATGTCCTCGCGGAAGAGGGCGGTCTCCTGCTCGGCGAGGGCGGTCCAGTCGACCCCGTCGCGCACGGCCCGCTCCAGGAGCGGGTCGTCCACGTCGGTGACGTTCTGGACGTAGTGGACCTGCCGCTTGGTGTCGAGCCACACGCGCTGCACGAGGTCGAACGCGTTGTAGGTCGCCGCGTGCCCCATGTGGGTGGCGTCGTACGGCGTGATGCCGCAGACGTAGATACGGGCGACGGGACCGGGGTCGAGGGTGACGAGGCCGCCGGTCGCGGTGTCGTGGATCCTCAGGTCGCGGCCCTGACCAGGCAGGGCGGGGACCTCGGAAGCGGGCCAGGCATGCATGTCATGAGCCTAACCGGACGGATGTTCCGTACACGAACCGGACCGGGCCGGATGGCCGGTAAGGCGCTCTTGCGCGGCACCGGCCGCTGTGCGGGTGGGGCGGCTACACGGGCGGCCAGGGGATGGCGGGCCACTCGCCGCTCGGTTCGGGGTGCTTCCCGGAGGCCAGCAGGGCGTCGACCCGCGCGCGCGTGGCGTCGAGTTCGGCGGGGGTGATGAGCGCGGCGAGCCGGATGGCCAGGGTGCCGCCGTCCTTCAGTGCCTCTCTGAGGGCGTCGAGGACCGCCAGGGCCTCCCCGGTGAGCGGTTCGCCCGCCCAGCCCCACAGGAGGGTGCGGAGCTTGTTCTCGGCGTTGAAGGTGACGCCGTGGTCGATGCCGTACAGCCGCTCCCCCGCCGCGGGCAGCAGGTGGCCGCCCTTGCGGTCCGCGTTGTTGATCACGGCGTCGAGCACGGCGAGCCGGCGCAGCCGTTCGTCGTCGGCGTGGACGAGCAAGGCGGTGCGGCCCTCGCCGACCTCGGCGAAGGCGATCGCCTTCCAGCCGGGGCCGGGCTCCTCCTCGTCCACCAGGGCGAGCAGGTCCGTCTCCGGCACGGTCTCGATCCACAGCTGGACCATGCCCTCGCCGTACGGGCCGTCGCGCAGCACGGTGGGCGGGACCAGGCCCCAGCCGGTGGCCTCGGAGACCTCGTAGGCGGCGACCTCGCGCTGGGCGAGGGTGCCGTCGGGGAAGTCCCACAGCGGGCGTTCCCCGGCGACCGGCTTGTAGACGCAGGCCGCCTCGCGCCCCTCGTGCGTCACCGTGCAGTACAGCGCCGCGTTGGAGGCGTCACGGATGCGTCCGCGTACGGTCAGTTCGCCCTGGGCGAGCAGTTCGGCCGCCGCCGCGTCGGTGGTCACGCTCCGCGGCGGTATCCGTTCTGGCGCGGACATACGTGTCCTTCCGGGTCGAGCGGGAGGCTGCACAGCGGGCACGGCGGCCGCCCGGCGTTGACGACGTCGAGGGCGCGCTTGGCGAAGGCCCTGGCCTGCGCGCCGGTGAGGCGGACCCGGAGCATCGGCGGGCCGTTCTCCTCGTCCTGGAGGAGGCGCTCCTCGGCCTCCGCCAGGTCCTCCTCGGACTCGGCGTCCAGCTCCACGAGGGCCTGCGCCTCGACGATCATGCGCTGGTCCTCGCCGTCCCAGGCGAGCGCCATGGTGCCGACCCGGAACTCCTCCTCGACGGGGGTGTCCAGCGGCGCCGTGTCGGCGGGCCCGGTGGGCGCGGTGGCGGGGACGACGGTGCTGCCGCCGCTGCGCCGTACGACTTCGTCCAGGAGCTCGTCCATGCGCTCGGCGAGGGCGGCGACCTGGGTCTTCTCCAGGGCCACGCTGGTCACCCGGGAGCCGGCGGAGGCCTGGAGGAAGAACGTACGGCGCCCGGGCAGCCCGACCGTACCGGCCACGAAACGTTCCGGTTGGTCGTAGAGGAACACCTGACGGGACACGTCCTGTCTCCATGGAGGTCGGGGAAAGCGGAAGATCGGGATCGGGGGCACTGCCGCGACCGGTTCACCCTACTGCGGCGGACGATCACGGTGCGCCCGCACCACCCCCGACCGGGGCCTCGTCGCCGGACGGCTCCTCGCGCGGGGCCAGCGAGGCGAAGTCGCCGGTGTCGCCGAGGCGGAGCAGGAACGGGCGCAGCCGGGTGTAGCGGATCGCGGTGACGGAGCAGGGTTCGACGGAGATCCGCTGGAAGAGGTCGAGGTGGAGGCCGAGTGCCTCGGCGACGAGGGACTTGATGATGTCGCCGTGGGAGCACATGAGGTAGACGGCGTCGGGGCCGTGGTCGCGCTCCACGCGCGCGTTCCACTCGCGGACCGCCTCGGCGGCGCGGGTCTGCATGGCGCGCATCGACTCGCCGCCGGGGAAGGCCGCGGCGGAGGGGTGCGCCTGCACCACCTCCATCAGGGGCTCGTCCTTGAGTTCGGCGAGCTTGCGGCCGGACCAGTCGCCGTAGTGGCACTCCCCGATCCGTTCGTCGGTGTGGGCCCGCAGCCCGGGGCGGGCGTCGAGCAGCGGCCGGAGGGTCTCCTGGCAGCGTTGCAGGGGGCTGGTGACGATCTCGGAGAGCGGCAGGCCGGCGAGCCGCCCGGGGAGCGCGGCGGCCTGTGCGGCGCCGCGTTCGTCGAGGGCGACGCCGGGCGTCCAGCCGGCGAGCAGCCCCTCGGTGTTGGCGGTGGAACGTCCGTGCCTAACCAGGATCAGCGTGGGCATGCGGCCAGGGTAGGCGTACGGCGCGGTACAGGGGCGCCGGGGCGAGGGGAGAATGGGTTCGGTGATCGTCGACTGCGCCATCTACCGGGACGGGCACCGCACGGACGGGCCCGAGGACTTCTCCGACGCGCTCGGGGAGGCACGGGGAGCGGGCGGGTTCGTCTGGATCGGTTTGCACGAGCCGACGGAGAAGGAGTTCGAGCTGGTCAGCCAGGAGTTCGGGCTGCATCCACTGGCGGTGGAGGATGCCCTCAAGGCACATCAGCGGCCCAAGCTGGAGGTGTACGACGACTCGCTCTTCATCGTCCTCAAGCCGGTGGTGTACGAGCCGGACAGCGACGCCGTCTCCACCGGCGAACTCATGATCTTCCTGGGCGACTCCTTCGCGGTCGTCGTCCGGCACGGCGAGGGCTCGCCGCTGAAGGCCGTGCGGCGGCGCCTGGAGCACGAACCGGAACTGCTCGGCAAGGGTCCCACCGCGGTGCTGTACGCGATCGCGGACGCCACCGTCGACCACTACCTGGACGTGGCGGTCGAGCTCCAGACCGACCTGGAGGAGCTGGAGGCGGAGGTCTTCTCGCCGGACGGCGGCGGTTCCCGGCACACCGCGTCGCGGATCTACACCTTCAAGCGGCAGGTGCTGGAGTTCCGCCGGGCGACGGGTCCGCTCGCGCCGCCGCTGGCCCGGCTGGCGGGCACGGGGGCGTACGGCGACGGCGTGCCGTTCGTGAACGACAAGGCGCGGCCGTTCTTCCGGGACGTGAACGACCACCTCACGCGCGTGAACGAGTCGGTGGAGAGCCTGGACCGGCTGGTGTCGGACATCCTGTCGGCGCACCTGGCGCAGACCAGCGTCCGGCAGAACGACGACATGCGGAAGATCTCCGCGTGGGCGGCCATGGCGGCGGTCCCCACGATGATCGCGGGGATCTACGGCATGAACTTCGACCACATGCCGGAGCTGCACTGGGTGTGGGGCTATCCGGCGGTGATCGTGCTGATGGCCGTCCTGGAGGTGCTGCTGTACCGGCAGTTCAAGCGCCGGGGCTGGCTGTAGGGGCCGGTGCGGCTCCTCAGGCGACTTCGGGGGCCGGGGTGGCGGGTCCGCCGAGGGCGTCGCGCCGTTCGGGGGCCCGCAGCGTCACCATGCGGCGCCAGCCGGCCGCCCGCTCGGCGGCGTACATCGCGTGGATGCCCGCCGCGAGCAGCGCCGATCTGGCGCGGGACCAGCCGAGGATGCGCCCCATGCGGGCCATCACGGCGAGGCTGACGTCGCGGTGGACGCGGATCTCGGCGTGCGCGCACGCGCGCAGGGTGCGCCGGATGTACGGGCCGTGCCCGGCGGCGGCGTAGCGCAGCAGTTCCTCGTGGGAGTAGGCGAGGTGGTTGTCCTCGTCGGCCGAGATCATCCGGACCGCCCGGCCCAGGTCGGGGTGGTCCGCGAAGTACTTGAGGAGCATCGCCATCTGCTCGGCGGCGCGCTGCTCGGTGACCCGGCTGTGGGCGAGGTAGGTGATGATGTCCCGCACCGTGAGGGGCTGGTCGGCCTTGAGCTTGTCGTGGGCGAGGCCGATGCCGTGCCGCTCCAGGAGCATCGTGTAGTCGGTCTCGGGCGGTACCTCGACGGGTTCGAGGCCGCGCTTCTTCAGCAGGGCGTGGAAGATCCGGCCGTGCTTGTCCTCGTCCGCGCCGTGCCGGGTGATCTTGGGGGCGAGGGCGCGCTCGCTCTCGGGCACCAGCGCGGCGATGCGCGCGTTCTCCCAGCCGCCCTGGGACTCGCCACTGGCGGCGATGGAGCAGAAGAGACGGAACGACTCGTCGTTGTCGAGGATCTCCTGGAAAAGGCTCTTGGCCGAAAGCATCGGGGGCACCTCTCTGCCGCTGCGTGGTCCGCAGGTTCCGCACACTCCGCGATGCACGAGTCAAGTGCGGGACAGGGGGCGCGGCAACAGGTGCGGCGGACGACTCCGCCGAACGAAGGACACCGGGCGCGCGAGAAACGAAGGACACCGGGCGCACGCGGAGGCGTAACCCCGCGCGTGTGGGCGCGTTGTTCTCCGTGACGGCCGTGGCGGGGAAGACCCCCGAGCCCCCACCACGGCCGCAGAAACTTTCCGCCTCGGTACTACGCCAGTCCGGCGCGCTCCAGGGCCTCGGTGCCCGCGCGGAGGGCGGCGAGCCGCTCGTCGAGGGTGAAGCCCGCGGGGGCGAGGGTCAGGGTGGTGACGCCGGCCGCGGCGTAGGCCTTCATGCGGTCCGCGATGCGGTCGACGGAGCCGAGCAGGGTCGTCTGGTCGATCAGCTCGTGCGGTACGGCCTCGGCGGCGCCCTGCTTGTCGCCGGACAGGTACTTGTCCTGGATCTCGGCGGCTTCCCGCTCGTAGCCCATGCGCCGGGCGAGCTGGTTGTAGAAGTTCTGCTTGCGGCTGCCCATGCCGCCGACGTAGAGCGCGGTGTAGGGGCGGAAGGTGTCGGCGAGGGTGGTGACGTCCTTGTCGTCGCCGAGGGCGAGCGGCAGGGTGGGGCAGATGTCGAACCCGTCGAGGGTCTTGCCGGCCTTCTCGCGTCCGGCGCGCAGGTGCTGGACGGCGGTCTCCTCCAGGTGGTCGGCGGAGGGGAAGATGAGCAGGGCGCCGTCGGCGATCTCGCCGGTCTGCTCCAGGTTCTTCGGGCCGATCGCGGCGATGTACAGCGGGATGTGCTCGCGCTGCGGGTGCACGGTCAGCTTGATCGGCTTGCCGGGGCCGCCGGGCAGCGGCAGCGTCCAGTGCCGTCCCTCGTAGGACAGCCGCTCCCGGGTCATCGCCTTGCGCACGATCTCGACGTACTCGCGGGTGCGGGCGAGCGGCTTGTCGAACGTGACGCCGTACCAGCCCTCGGAGACCTGTGGTCCCGACACGCCGAGGCCGAGGCGGAAGCGGCCCTGGGACAGGGAGTCCAGGGTGGCGGCGGTCATCGCGGTCATCGCGGGCTGGCGGGCCGGGATCTGGAAGATGGCCGAGCCCACGTCGATGCGCTCGGTGTGGGCGGCGACCCAGGTCAGCACGGTGGCCGCGTCGGAGCCGTAGGCCTCGGCGGCCCAGCACACGGCGTATCCGAGCCGGTCGGCCTCCTGGGCGACGGCCAGGTTGTCCGCGTCCATTCCGGCACCCCAGTAGCCGAGGTTGATCCCGAGCTGCATGGCCGATTCCCCTTACCGATCAGTAACGTGGCTGGTGCCCCGACCTTAGCGCGCGGAATTCGGTTGTCCACAGGCCCCCACAGGGCAAGGCGTGGCCAGTAATGTCGGCGTTCATGGAGCAGAGGCATCTCGGCCGCACCGGCCTGCGCGTGTCCCGCATCGGTCTCGGCACCCTGACCTGGGGCCGGGACACGGACGAGCATGACGCCGCGGACCTCTTGAAGACCTTCTGGGAGGCGGGCGGGACGCTCGTCGACACCGCGGACGTCTACGGCGACGGCGAGTCGGAGTACCTGCTCGGCCGCCTCATGGAGGGCCTGGTCCCACGCCGGGACCTGGTGATCTCGACGAAGGCCGGCAGCGTTCCGGATCCGGACCGCCGGTTCGACGGTTCGCGCGCCCATCTGCTCTCCGCGCTGGACGCCTCCCTCTCCCGCCTGGGCACGGACCACGTCGACGTGTGGCACCTGCACGCCTTCGATCCGCACACGCCGCTGGAGGAGACGCTGCACGCCCTGGACGTGGCGGTGAGCAGCGGCCGGGCGCGCTACGCGGGGGTCTCGAACTTCTGCGGCTGGCAGCTGGCCAAGGCGGCGACCTGGCAGCTGGCGGCGCCCGGTGTCCGCAACCGGCTGGCGAGCACCCAGATGGAGTACTCGCTGCTCCAGCGGGGCGTCGAGCGGGAGGTGCTGCCGGCCGCCCTGGACCTGGGCGTCGGGCTGCTGCCCTCGTCCCCGCTGGGCCGCGGGGTGCTCACCGGCAAGTACCGCAAGGACGCGGCGCCGCCGGACTCGCGGGGCGCCTCGGACCATCTGGCCCCGTTCGTCGAGCCCTACCTGGACGACACGGCCGGACACATCGTGGACGCGGTGGCGACGGCCGCGGACGGGCTCGCGGTGACCCCGCTCCAGGTGGCGCTGGCCTGGGTCCGCGACCGGCCCGGGGTGGTCGCCCCGATCATCGGCCCGCGCAACGCGCAGCAGCTCACGGCGGCGTTGTCAGTGGAGACCCTTAGTCTTCCTGACGAGATCTGCCGGGCGCTCGACGACGTGTCGGCGCCCGTGCACCGCTATCCCGATCACGACTGGAGCACGCTGTGAGCACGGAGCCCGAGCCCGCCACCGAGGACACCACGGACGCCGTGGCCGCCGGGCCGGAGACCCCGGGCACCGCGCAGGCGGACGAGACCGCCTCCGACCCGCGGCCGGGTGAACCCGCCGTGGACGGGGGTGAGGCGGCCGGGGACGGGGGTGAGGCGGCCGCGCAGGTGTCCGAGGTCGAGGCCGAGCTGGCGGCGCAGCGGATCGAGCGGGAGCGGATCGAGCGGCGCAAGGCGGAGAAGCAGGCACCGATCGAGGCGGGCGGCAAGCTCAGCGGCACGGCGGCCGATCTGCTCGCCGCCGTACGCGCCGTGGAGAGCGGTGAGAAGCCGGCGGCGGTCTTCGGCGCCCCCGAGCCCGCGCGCCGCCCCGCGCCGGAGCCGGTACGCCCGCCCCGGCCGGCGCCCGCCGGGCAGGCCGCCGCACCCGCGGTACCGGCGGGACCGGCGGGACCGGCGGCGGAGACCGTGCAGGCGGTGCGGCGGGTGCTGGCGGAGGGCGGCGCCCCCGAGGCGCTCGCGCCGCAGACCGCCGCGCTCCTCGGCGAGGGCGCTCAGGACGCGCTGCGCGCGGACCCCTGGCAGTTGCTCCGGGTCGGCGGAGTGCGGCCGGAGCAGGCCGACGGGTTCGCCCGCGCGCTGCTCGGCGCGGAGTGCGGCCCGGACGACGAGCGGCGCGGCCGTGCCGTCACCGTGTGGCTGCTGGAGCAGGCGGCCCTGGCCGGGCACACCGCGCTGGAGCTGCCGCGGCTCACCGCCACGCTGGCCCAGCGGGGCGTGCCGGACCCCGACGCGGCCGTGCAGAGCACGCTCGCCGAGGGCGAGGCACTCGCCTTCCAGGACGCCCTGGACGGGCCGGGTGCCCGCCCGGAGCGCACGGCGGGCGGCGCGGAGGGCACCGACGGGGAGGGCGCGGAGGGCGAGGAGCGCCCCGTCCGGGTGCTGATCGGCCTGGAGCGGTACGCGCTGGCCGAGGAGAGCCTCGCCGACGGGCTGGCCCGGCTGGTCAACTCGACGCCCAAGCAGGACGGCTCCGCGGCGGACTGGGAGCAGGCGGCCGCCTCCGCGCAGGGCTCCGCGGGCGAACTGATCCGGGCCGTCGCGGCCCACGGGCTGGTGCTGCACACCGGTGGCGAGGCGTCCCTGGCCGAGCCCGCCGCCCTGCTGCACGCGGCGCACGCCCTGGGCCTGCGGGCCTGGGCCGCCGCGCCCGGCCCGCTCGGCCGCGACCGCTTCGCCGCCCTGCTGGGCGCCGCGCCGGCCGAGCCGCCCTCCCCGGGGCCGGCGGCTCCCGCCGCGGTCACCGTGGCCGGGCTGCTCACCGGCGCCGAGGGGCCGGGGCGGGACGCCGACGGGGCGCTCGACCTCGACCTGCTCGTCGTGCTCGACGCGCCGCAGCTCGACGTCGAGGCGGGCGCCCTGCTCGCGGAGTCGCTGCCGGACGGGGCCCGGCTGGTGCTGGCCGGGGACCCGGCGGTGCTCTGGTCCGTGGGCCCCGGGCGGGTCTTCGCGGACCTGCTGGCGGCGCGGATCTGCCCCCAGATCGCCTCGCGGCGCCCGGACCCCGGTCCGCTCGGCGAACTGGTCTCCGGCGTCGGCGTCGGCGAGCTGGGCCAGGTGGAGGCGCCCGGCAAGGAGGTCGTGATCGTGCCGGTGCGGGACGCGGGCGAGGCGGTGCACCGCACCGTCCAGCTCGTCGCGGACTCGGTGCCGCGCGCGATCGGCGTCCCGGCCGAGGAGACCCAGGTGATCACGCCGGGCCACGGCGGTGCCGTGGGCACGCGGGCGCTCAACGCGGCGCTGAAGGAACGCCTCAATCCCGGCCCCGGCCGCTTCGGCGGCTTCGACCCCGGCGACCGGGTCGTCCACACCCCCGCGCCGGGCCGGGTGCTGCCGGGCCGGGTGGTCACGGCCGACGCCGACGGGCTGCACCTGTCGTGCGCGGGCGGGACCGTGGTCGTGCCCAGGGACCGGGTGGAGGGGTCGGTACGGCACGGCTGGGCGCTCACCGCCCACCAGGCGCTGGGCGGCCGCTGGGACGCGGTGGTCGTGGTGCTGCCCGGCGATGCCGTGCAGGCCCTCAGCCGCCCGTGGATCTACACGGCGTTCGGCCGGGCCGCCCGGCACCTGTCCGTGGTGCACGGCGTGGAGCAGGCCCTCCCCCGCGCGGTGGCGGAGATCCCGGCCAAGCCCCGCACGACCCGCCTGCCCGCGCTGCTGGCCCCCCAGGTCCCGGTCACCGACTGACGGGACGCGGACCGCGCCCCTTCGCCACCCGCCCGACCGCCCGGGGTTTCGAGCCCGCTCGCCGCGTCACCCCGGGCACCCGGCGTCCGGCGCCCGTCACGGGGCACAACCCCGCCGGGGCACGGCGGAGGCACGGCGGCCGTGGAGCGTCGGCGCGCCGTGGCCCGCGCTGCTCAGCGGTCGGCCTCCAGCCTCGCGGGTTCGCCGTCCTCGTCGAGGTCCGTGTCCAGGTCGGTGTCGAGGTCCTCGTCCAGCTCCGCCAGGTCGGCGTCGCCGTCCTCGTCGTCGTCGCCGTCGTCGAAGTCCTCGTCGAAGACCGCGCTGACGTCGAAGCGGCAGACCACCCGCTGCGGGTCGACCTGCTCGAACGGGGCCTCCAGCCACTCCCCGGGCTCGGCACTCTCGTCCGCGGCCGTCACCCAGAGCGTGGAGTCGCCCTCCTCGAGACCGAACTCCTTGTGCCGGGAGGCGATCTCGTCCGGCTCGAACTCGCCGAACAGGAGGCCGAGCGCACCGTGCACCGTGTCCGAGGTCTCCACGCCCGGCCCCTCCTCGTCCGCCGCCTCGACCCGCCGGGCCTGGGCCATCAGCCGCTGCGGCTCGGCCACGGCGTAGTCGCGGCGGATCAGGACGCTCAGCGCGCTGGGTTCCTCGGGGCCCGTGTACGGCGGCAGCGCGTCCTCGCCGGGGATCTCGAAGGGAGTGACCTCGTCGTACCGGTCGTAGAGCAGTTCGTCGTACGCCTCCGCGGCCGCGGCCAGCTCGTTGAACGCGTCGTAGACGGCCGGGTCTTCCTCTCCCGACCGGCGTTCGACCGCGGCTAGGTGGCGGTCGAGCGCGGTCTTGACCGCCTCGGCGGCGGCGCGTACCTCGGCAGCGGTGGGCTGCGCAGCATCAGACATAGTGCAGACGCTATCCGTACCGGGCCCCAGCCCGCACAATAGATTCGATGCCGGAATACGAATTTGTCGATGTGTACCTACCGCGCGGGGTCACCCGCAAGGAGGCGGCACGTCAGCTGACGGACCATGCCGAGTACGGACACTGGGAGTTGTACCGCCTGACCCTGCTGCGCGACGGCAGCCGCAAGGTGCGGTTGCGGCGGCGGATCATCCGCCAGGTGCGCGCCACCTGGTGACGGAGGTGGACGCGGAGCGGGCCCCGCTGGTGCGGAGCCCGCCGCGTGCGCCGGTGTGCCCGTCTCAGGCCGAGGCGCGCGCCTTGCGGTAGAGCACCGTGCCCGCGAGCAGCGCGCCGGCGCCGACCGGCAGGGCGAGGCCCAGCGGCAGGTCGCTGCCGGTCTCGGCGAGCGCCGCGTCGCCGCCGGGCCGGGCGACGGTGCGGGTGCCCGGCTGGTTGCCCTCCGTGGAGTCGCCCGGCGTTTCGTCCTCCGGCCCGGACGGCTTATCCGGGGTGTCGGGCTTGTCGGGGTTGTCCGGCTTCTCCGGGGGCGTCTCGCGGTCCCCGGGCGGCGGCGTCGGGTGGTCCCCGCCTCCGCCCGCGTTGTCGCAGTCGTTGCCGAAGGCCGGGTTGAGGACCCCGACGACGTCGATGCTGTTGCCGCAGACGTTCACCGGCACGTCGACCGGCACCTCGACGTGGTTGCCGGAGCCGACGCCCGGCGAGTCCGTGGCGTGGCCGCCCGCGTGGGAGCCCCCGTGCGAGCCGCCGTGCGACCCGTCATGGCTCCCGGAGCCGCCGTGTCCGCCCGAGCCGCCGTGCCCCGCGGGGGCACCGCCGCCCTTGTTGGCGCACGAGTTGCCCATCGCCGGGTTGAGGACGCCGACCACGTCCACCGTGTTGCCGCAGACGTTCACCGGCACGTGCACCGGGGCCTGCACCGTGTTGCCGGAGAGTACGCCGGGCGAACCCGAAGTCGAGCCGTGCGCGCCCGAGTCCGCGTGGGCGGCACCGCCCGCGGCGGCGATCACTCCGGTGGCCGCCGCCATCGTCATCAGGCCCTTGCGGGTGACCTGTCGCATTTCCTGAATCCCTGCCTTGTCCTGGTCCCGTGGTACCGAGAATGCCGAGAGTGCCGGAACTCCGGCGTCGCCGTCGTATCCCCGCCTCGTATGTCCCCCGAAAGGCCGTCGGCCCCGGAGCGCATGGCGTGCACTCCGGGGCCGGCGGAATCAGACCCTCACGGGGCGAGGCACAACGTCACTTGTTGATGCAGACGTTGCCGAAGGCGGGGTTCAGCAGACCGATCACGGAGATCGTGTTGCCGCAGACGTTCACCGGCACGTGCACGGGCACCTGAACGACGTTGCCGGAAAGGACGCCGGGCGAGTGCACGGCGGCACCCTGGGCACCGGAGTCGGCGACGGCCATGCCCGCGCCCGCGAGAACCAGACCACCGGTGGCTGCCGCGGCGGCGACGACCTTCTTGAGCATTGTTCCTCCTAGTTGGCAAACGCGATCCCAAAATTGCCGATCGCATCACCTGTAACGAGGAGGGAGTAATGAGGCTACGAGCTTATGAGCACATTCACTCGCCCCGGTCACCTCCCGTACGCACGGGCGAATTCAGGACGCGTCGATGAAGCGGTCGAGCACCCGCACACCGAACTGGAGTCCCTCGACCGGCACTCGCTCGTCCACGCCGTGGAACATGCCCGCGAAGTCCAGCTCCGGCGGCAGCTTCAGCGGCGCGAAGCCGAAGCCGCGGATGCCGAGTTCGTCGAAGGACTTGGCGTCCGTACCGCCGGAGAGCATGTAGGGGACCGCCTTCGCGGCCGGGTCCTCGGCCACCAGGGCGGACTGCATCGCGTCGACCAGCGCGCCGTCGAACGTCGTCTCGACGGCCTTGTTGGCGTGCACGTCCTCGCGCCGCACGTGCGGTCCGAGGATCCGGTCGACGTCGGCGAGGAACTCCTCCTCGTACCCGGGCAGGAAGCGCCCGTCGACGTGTGCCGTGGCCTCGCCGGGGATGACGTTGACCTTGTAACCGGCGCCCAGCTGGGTCGGATTGGCGGTGTTGCTCAGGGTCGCGCCGATGAGCTTGGCGATGCCGCCGAGCTTGGCGAGCGTGCCCTCCATGTTCTCCGGGTCCAGCTCGGTGCCGAGCGCGTCCCCCAGTTCGTCGAGGAAGGCCCGGGTCGTCTTGGTGACGCGGACCGGGAACGTGTGCCGGCCCAGACGCGCGACGGCCTCCGACAGCTCGGTGATGGCGTTGTCGCGGTGGATCATCGACCCGTGCCCGGCGGTGCCGGCCACGGTCAGCTTCATCCAGTGGATGCCCTTCTCGGCCGTCTGGATCAGGTAGAGGCGGCGCTGCTCGCTCACGGTGAAGGAGAAGCCGCCCACCTCGCTGATCGCCTCGGTGACGCCCTCGAAGAGGTCGGGGTGGTGGTCGACCAGGTGGCGGGCGCCGTAGGTGCCGCCGGCCTCCTCGTCGGCGAGGAACGCCAGCACGATGTCGCGCGGGGGCTTGCGCCCGCTGCGCAGCCGGTCGCGGACGACGGCGAGCGTCATCGCGTCCATGTCCTTCATGTCGACGGCGCCGCGTCCCCACACGCAGCCGTCGGCGACCTCCCCGGAGAAGGGGTGGTGGGTCCAGTCGTCCGCGTTGGCCGGGACGACGTCGGTGTGGCCGTGGATGAGCAGCGCGGGCCGGGACGGGTCCTCGCCCTCGATCCGGGCCACCGTGGAGGCGCGTCCGGGGTGGGACTCGAAGATCTTCGGTTCGAGTCCCACCTCGGCGAGCTTCTCGGCGACGTACTCGGCGGCCTTGCGCTCGCCCGGCCCCGAGTGGTCGCCGTAGTTGCTGGTGTCGATCCGGATCAGCTCGCGGCAGAGGTCGACGACCTCGTCCTCGCCGGTGACGCTCCTGGCCGTGCCCGAGTCGCTCACGTGGTTCCTCCCGCTGTCACTGCCGATGTCAGTGCCGATGTCACTGCTGGTGGGTCCCCCTCATCCTCCTCCCTGGGCCGTCCGGGCCCAAGGAGGGGGTGATCGGCCACCCCGGAAAGCCTGGTAATGTTTACGTCGTCGCCGCGGGGAGAAACCCGCTCGACAGACACCTTGTCCGGGTGGCGGAATGGCAGACGCGCTAGCTTGAGGTGCTAGTGCCCTTTATCGGGCGTGGGGGTTCAAGTCCCCCCTCGGACACCAGCTGAAACCCCTGCTGAGCAGGGGTTTTCTGCTTTTCGTCCCCTGCTTTCGCCGCCCGCTCCTCCTCTACAGTGGTCGCCATGACCACCCCCGCCTGCCCCTGCGGACGGCCCGAGCCGTACCCGAGGTGCTGTGGCCGTTTCCACGCCGGGACCGCCGCCGCCCCGACCGCCGAGGCCCTGATGCGCTCGCGCTACAGCGCCTTCGTGCGCCTGGACGCGGGCTATCTCCTGCGCACCTGGCACCCGCGCACCCGGCCCGCGCGTCTCGACCTGGACCCGGGCACGCGGTGGACCGGGCTGGACATCCTGGACACGGCCGACGGTTCCGCCTTCCACACCACCGGGACCGTGACGTTCCGGGCGTCCTACCGGGGTGGCTCGCTGCACGAGCGGAGCCGCTTCGAGCGCGTGGACGGGGCATGGGTGTACGTGGACGGGGAGTTCCTCGACTGACGCCTCCCCCGGTGTCCTACGGCGCCAGGATGTCCAGCTCGTGGAGGGCGCCCTCGGTGATCTCCCGGGTCAGCCGCTCGGCGCGCTCCGCGTCCCGGGCGCGGACCGCCTCGGCGACCTGGACGTGCAGGGTGACGGCGGCCGGGTCGGGGTCCTCGAACATCACGTCGTGGTGGGTGCGGCCGGCCAGGACCTCGGCGACGACGCCGCCGAGGCGGGCGAACATCTCGTTGCCGGAGGCGGTGAGGATGACGCGGTGGAAGGCCACGTCGTGGAAGAGGTACTCCTCCAGCCGGTGGCCGCGTGAGTTGGCGACCATGCCGAGCGCGCACTCGGTCAGCTCGGCGCACTGCTCCGCCGTGGCGTGCCGGGCGGCCAGGCCCGCCGCGACCGGTTCCACGGCCGACCTGAGCACGGTCAGGGAGCGCAGCTGCCGGGGCCGTTCGGAGCCGGCCAGGCGCCAGCGGATGACCTGCGGGTCGTAGACGTTCCACTCGCACTCGGGCAGGACGGTGACGCCGACCCGGCGGCGCGACTCGACGAGGTGCATGGACTCCAGCACCCGGACCGCCTCCCGCATCACGGAGCGCGACACCTCGAAGCGCTGCGCGAGTTCGTCCGTGCGCAGAACACTGCCCGCGGGGTAGGCGCCCGCTGTGATCGCGGGGCCGAGGGTGTCCAGTACGCGGCCGTGCAGCCCCCGGCCCGGTGTGCTCATGCACTCAGCGTACGGGGCACGTCACCGGAATAAAAAGTCAGACTTATATGTCACAGACTCTTGAAGTCGTCGTACCTAATGGGTTTCAGTTGCGTCGACATCAGGTGTCGACGAAGACAGCAGACAGCGAGAGTGCGATGCAGCAACTGCACACCCCCCACGTGGTCGTGGTCATGGGCGTCGCGGGCACCGGGAAGACCACCATCGGTCCCCTGCTCGCGGCCCGGCTCGGCGTTCCCTACGCCGAGGGCGACGACTTCCACCCACCGGCCAACATCGCCAAGATGACGGCCGGCACCCCGCTCACCGACGAGGACCGCTGGCCCTGGCTGGACGCCATCGGCGGCTGGGCGCACGGGCGTGCCGGGCTCGGTGGGGTGGTGAGCAGTTCGGCGCTGAAGCGGTCGTACCGCGACCGGCTGCGGGCCGCCGCTCCCGGTGTCGTCTTCGTGCACCTCACGGGCAGCCGTGAGCTGATCGAGGACCGGATGTCGCACCGGCAGGGCCACTTCATGCCGACGGCCCTGCTCGACTCCCAGTTCGCCACGCTCCAGCCGCTGGAGCCAGACGAGGCGGGAGTCGCGGTGGACGTGGCCGGCACCCCCGAGGAGATCACCGAACGGGCGGTCGACGCCCTGAAGGACCTCCCCGAGCCGGTCCGGTAACCCCCGCACCCCCACCCCCCACCTCCCCCGGGGTCGTGCCGCCTTCCGCGCGCACGGCCCCGCACTCCCCCGAATCCCCATCACCGCAAGGGAACCACCGTGACCAGACTCAGCGTCGAGATGCTGGCAGCGGACCCCGTCGAGCCGATCACCTCGGCGGGCCACGCCCAGCTGGGCATCGCCGTGCTCCTGGGCATCGCCGTCATCGTCCTGCTCATCACCAAGTTCAAGCTGCATGCCTTCCTGTCGCTGACCATCGGGTCGCTGGCGCTCGGCGCGTTCGCCGGGGCGCCGCTGGACAAGGTCATCACCAGCTTCACCGCCGGGCTCGGCTCCACCGTCGCGGGTGTCGGCGTGCTGATCGCCCTCGGCGCGATCCTCGGCAAGATGCTCGCCGACTCCGGCGGCGCCGACCAGATCGTGGACACCATCCTCGCCAAGGCGAGCCCGCGTTCGATGCCGTGGACGATGGTGCTGATCGCCTCGGTCATCGGACTGCCGCTGTTCTTCGAGGTCGGCATCGTCCTGCTGATCCCGGTCGTCCTCATGGTCGCCAAGCGCGGCAACTACTCGCTGATGCGGATCGGCATCCCGGCCCTGGCCGGTCTGTCCGTGATGCACGGTCTGGTCCCGCCGCACCCCGGCCCGCTGGTCGCCATCGACGCGGTGGACGCCAACCTCGGGGTGACCCTGGCGCTGGGCGTGCTGATCGCGATCCCGACGGTGATCATCGCCGGTCCGGTGTTCTCGAAGTACGCGGCCCGCTGGGTGGACGTCCAGGCCCCCGACCGCATGATCCCGCAGCGCGCCTCGGAGCAGCTGGACAAGCGCCCCGGCTTCGGCGCCACCCTGGCCACGATCCTGCTGCCGGTCGTGCTGATGCTGCTGAAGGCCCTCGTCGACATCATCGTCGACGACCCGGAGAACGTGGTGCAGCGCACCTTCGACGTCATCGGCAACCCGCTGATCGCCCTGCTGGTCTCCGTGATCGTCGGCATCTTCACGCTGCTGCGGCCCGCCGGGTTCGGCAAGGACCGGCTCTCCGGCCTGGTCGAGAAGGGGCTGGCGCCCATCGCCGGCATCCTCCTGATCGTCGGCGCGGGCGGTGGCTTCAAGCAGACGCTGATCGACTCCGGCGTGGGTCAGATGGTCCTGGACATCTCCAAGGACTGGTCGATCCCGGCGCTGCTGCTCGCCTGGCTGATCGCGGTGGTGATCCGGCTGGCGACCGGTTCGGCGACGGTGGCGACCGTCTCGGCGGCCGGTCTGGTCGCGCCGCTCGCGGCCGACATGTCGACCACGCACGCCGCCCTGCTGGTCCTGGCGATCGGCGCCGGCTCGCTGTTCTTCAGCCACGTCAACGACGCCGGCTTCTGGCTGGTGAAGGAGTACTTCGGGCTGAACGTCGGCCAGACCATCAAGACCTGGTCCGTGATGGAGACGATCATCTCGGTGGTCGCCGGTGCCTTGGTGCTGCTGTTGTCCCTGGTCATATAGCCGCACCACGCACCAGCCGGAAGGCACGGGAGGACGACGATGACGGCCCACCCCCTCTTCGACATCGGCGGGCGCACCGCCCTGGTGACCGGCTCCAGCCGGGGCATCGGGCTGGCGCTGGCCCGGGGCCTCGCGGAGGCCGGCTGCCGGGTGATCCTGAACGGACGCGACGGCGACCGCCTCACCGAGGCCGCCGCCGGACTGCCCGGCGAGGTCCACACGGCGGTGTTCGACGTGACCGACGGTCCGTCGGTGACCGCCGGGATCGCGGAGGCCGAGGAGCGGGTGGGTCCGCTCGACATCCTGGTTAACAACGCCGGGATGCAGCTGCGGGCGCCGTTGCTCCAGTTCGCGGACGCCGACTGGCACCGCATCCTGGACACCAACCTGACCAGCGCCTTCCTGGTGGGCCGGGAGGCCGCGCGCCGGATGACGGAGCGCGGCCACGGCAAGATCGTGAACATCTGCTCCTTGCAGAGCGAGGTGGTCCGCCCGGGCATCGCGCCCTACGCGGCCACCAAGGGCGCGCTGAAGATGCTCACCAAGGGCATGTGCGCCGACTGGGGTCCGCACGGCGTCCAGGTCAACGGCCTCGGCCCCGGTTACATCGAGACCGAGCTGACCCGGCCGCTCGTCGAGGACGAGGAGTTCAGCGCCTGGGTGCGCGGCCGTACCCCGGCGGGCCGCTGGGGCCGTACCCAGGACCTGGTGGGCGGGCTGCTGTTCCTGGCCTCGCCCGCCGCGGACTTCGTCGGCGGCCAGATCCTGTACGTCGACGGCGGAATGACGAGCGTCCTGTGAGCGCCGGGGACGGCGCCGCAGCGGCGTTCGTGCCGGGCTGTGTGATCCACGGTGCGGGCGACCTGCGGGTCGAGGACGTGCCCGTGCCCCGCCCGGGGCCGGGTGAGGCGCTGGTCGCCGTGGACTACGGCGGCGTCTGCGGCTCCGACCTGCACTACTGGCGGCACGGCGGCGTCGGCGACTTCCGTCTGCGGGAGCCGATGCTGCTCGGGCACGAGGTGGTCGGCACGGTCGTGGCGTACGGCTCCCCGGACACGGTCGGTCCGGCGGCCGGTACGCCCGTCGCCGTGCACCCGGCGACCCCGTGCGGGGTGTGCCCGGAGTGCGTGGACGGGCGGCGCAATGTCTGCCGGGACACCCGGTACCTGGGCAGCGCGGCCCGCTTCCCGCACGTCCAGGGCGGCTTCGCGGCGCGGATCGTCGTCCCCGCCGGGCAGTTGCGCGCCCTCCCGGCCGGTCTGGACCCGCGCCGCGGCGCGCTCGCCGAGCCGCTCTCCGTCGCCCTGCACGCCGTAGGCCGGGCCGGGGAGCTGGCGGGGCGTCATGTGCTGGTCACCGGGGCCGGGCCGATCGGCTGCCTGGTGGTCGCGGCGGCGAAGGCGGCGGGCGCGGCCCAGGTGACGGTGACGGACCTACTGCCCGCGGCGCTGGAGTACGCGCGGGCCGCCGGCGCCGACACCCTCGTACGGGCGGACGACCCGGACGACCCCGGGTGGCCGGTGGACGCGGACGCGGCGGTCGAGGCGTCCGGGGTGGCCGCGGGGCTCGACACCTGTCTGCGGCTGGTGCGGCGCGGCGGCGTGGTCGTCCAGCTCGGCATGCTGCCTCCGGGGCAGAGTCCGTTCGCCGGGAACCTGCTGGTGAGCCGGGAGATCGAGCTGCGCGGGGCGTTCCGCTTCGACGGCGAGTTCGACGACGCGCTGCGGCTGCTCGCGGCCGAGCCCGCGTTCGACGCGCTGGTCAGCGCGGTGGTGCCGGTGCGGGACGCGGCGTCGGCGTTCGCACTGGCCGCGGACCGCAGCCGGTCGTGCAAGGTGCTGCTGGACTTCGGCGCGGCCCCGGCCGCCTGAGCCCGGGAGGCGGAGCCCGGACGCACCAGGCACCGGCCCTCCGCCGTCCCGGCGCGGGGTCAGGAGGAGGCGGCCTTGTCCAGCTGGAACGCCTCGTTGCCCTGGCCGATGCGGGCGTGCCGCTCGGGCGCGCGGGAGCGCAGGATCAGGCCCTGCACCACGCCGGCGACCGCGGCGAGGCCGATGATGCCGGGCAGCGCCCAGCTGAGGGCGGAGCCGGGTCCCGCGCCGACGAGGACGTCGAAGTCCTTGACCGTGTAGCCGGCGATCACCAGCAGGGCGAGGCCCGCGACGGTGGAGGTGGCCAGGCGTACGCCCTGGGCCCCGGCGGCCCCGCGCCGCACGAAGAAGGCCACGACGGAGAACGAGGCGGCGGCCATCAGCACGATCACGCCGAGGGCCCCGATGTTGCCGCCCCAGGTGAACAGGTGCAGCACGGGCGCGGTCGGGTCGCCGCTCGGCTTGTCGTCGGCGAGCGCGAAGCCGAGGACGACGACCGCGGACACGGCGGTCTGGAGCAGCGAGCCGGTGCCGGGCGCGCCGCTGGAGCCGCTGGTCCGTCCGAAGGCGGCGGGCAGCAGGCCCTCGCGGCCCATGGCGAAGGCGTAGCGGGCGACGACGTTGTGGAAGCTGAGCAGGGCGGCGAACATGCCGGTGACGAACAGGACGTGCAGGACATCGGTGAAGCTGTCGCCGAGCCGGGACTCGGTCAGGAAGAACAGCAGTCCGGCGCTCTGCTCCCGCGCGGTGCCGACGATCCGGTCGGGGCCGGTGGCCACGGTCAGGGCCCAGCTGCTGAGCGCGAAGAAGACGGCGACCCCGCCGACTGCCAGGAACATGACACGCGGGACCAGCACATGCGGCCGGCTGGTCTCCTCGGCGTACACCGGCGCCTGCTCGAAGCCGAGGAAGGCGGCGATGCAGAAGCAGAGCGCGGTGCCGACCCCGGCGCCGGTCAGGGTGTCCGGGTCGAAGGCGTGCAGCGACAGCCCCTGGGCGCCGGGGTCGGCGACGGCGGCGATGTCGAACACCACCACGAGCACGACCTCGATGAGCAGCAGGACGCCCAGCACGCGCGCGTTGACGTCGATCTTCAGCCAGCCCAGCGTGCCGACCGCCAGGACCGCCAGCAGGGCCGGGATCCACCAGGCCACGTCGAGGTCGGCGTAAGTGGACAGCAGGCCGGAGACCTCGAAGCCGAAGATGCCGTAGATGCCGACCTGGAGGGCGTTGTAGGCGACCAGCGCGACCAGGGCCGCGCCCGCGCCGGCGGTGCCGCCGAGGCCGCGGGAGATGTAGGCGTAGAAGGCGCCCGCGTTGTGAACGTGCCGGCTCATCTCGGCGTACCCGATGCTGAACAGGATCAGCACCACGCCCAGCAGCACGAAGAGCAGCGGCTGTCCGACGATGCCCATGACCGCGAAGGTGGTGGGCATCACGCCCGCGACCACCATCAGCGGGGCGGTGGCGGCGAGCACGGACAGGAGCAGCCCACCCGTGCCCAGCCGGTCGGCGCGCAGCGCGCGCTCCTCGCCCTTGAAGGTGCTGATGGCGCCACCGCTCGCGGTTCTGCTCGTGCTCGAACTGCCCGTGGTCATCGCAGGACGTCCTTCTCTCTCAGGGCTTTCCTGTGGGTGGTGTGCGTCGGATCGTCGGCGGTCAGCCGGTGCCGAGCGCGCCCGCGCGGGCGGCCCGGAAGGCGGGGAACGGGTCGCGGTCCGGGTACGACCACGGGGCCGGGGTGGCGTGCTCGCCGATGCGGTGGAACAGGGCGGCGGCCTCGGCGCCGCGGCCCTCGCAGGACTTGGCGTGGGCGAGGTAGTTGAGGTCGATCAGCCGGCGCGGGTGGCCGTCCTGCTCCCACTCCAGCCACCAGTCGAAGGCCGCCTTCATCACCAGCCGGGCCCGCCGGCCGGCCCAGTGGCCCGAGACGGTCGGGTCGGCGGACGCGTGTCCGGCGGCGGCCAGCACGCGGTAGCGCTCGGCGTGCGCGACGACCGGGAGGATGGCCAGCGGGGAGTCGGCGGGGGCCTGCTCGGCGGCCCAGTTGGCGAAGTCGTACACCTCGTGCAGCGGGTCGGGGCCACCGTCGCCGCCGCGCTCGGCGAGCCGGGCCACCATCAGGTGGTGGGCATGGTGGTGGTCGGCGTACCGTCCGCGCACCTCGTCGAAGACCCGGATGACGTCCTCGTCCGCGCCCAGGGAGCGCTCCAGCATGAGCAGCCCGAACCAGGGTGTGGGATCGTCCGGCACCAGGGCGGCGGCGTCCCGGCACACCTCGCGGACCCGGGCGGGCTTCTCCTTGCCGCGCAGGGCCCGGTGGACCAGGGCGAGGGCGAGCAGCACCGAGGCGTCGGCGGAGTCGGGTTCGGCCAGCAGCCACTCGCGGGCCCAGGGCGCGCAGTGGGGCTCCTTGGCGAGCACCGCCGCGCGGTGGCCCCGGCGGTCCCAGTCGTCACCCGTGTGGACCAGCAGGGAGCGGACGGACTGCCAGCGCCCCTGGGCCAACGCGCCGCGTACGGCGATCAGTTCGGCGTCGTCGAGGGCCTCGTCGAAGGTCTGGGCCGCGCGTTTGCGGCCGCGGCCGAGGGGAGGCGGGGGTGGGGACACCGCGGGAACTTCCTCACGCGACGCGGTAGGTCGTCGTAGCCGGAGTGCCATGACCGGATTGCCATGAACTGATCACGCACAGCAAACCGGCAGCCAAGGCTTGACGTCAAGGGGAGTCAGCCCGTTACACGCGTCAACAGGCGTTACTCCAGGGGAAGTTGATACCGACCGCCACGTCTCCCCCATCCCGAATGCGTCACTCGCCCGGCGCCCGGTACCCACCCGCACTAGAGTCGTCCCCGACGCCCCGTGACCCGACCGACGATCGAGGTGCGCAGCGTGTCGGTTCTCGTTCTGGTTCTCGCCGTGTGCGCCGCGTGCTGTCTGGGTCTCGGCTTCGTCCTCCAGCAGAACGCGGCCCAGCGCGCCCCGCTCGGCGACTTCCTCTCGCCCCGCCTCCTGCTCGACCTCGTGCGGGTGCCGCGCTGGCTGGCCGGCATGGGACTGATGGTGGCCGGTCTGGTGCTGGGCGCGCTCGCGCTGGGCGGTGGCGAACTCACCCTCGTCGAGCCGCTCCTGGCGACCAACCTCCTCTTCGCCCTCGCCCTCTCCCGCGTGCAGACCCGGCAGCCGCTGGGCCGCCAGGGCTGGGCCGGGCTCGCGCTGCTCGCGGGCGGGGTGACCGCGTTCATCCTGGCGGGTGAGCCGCGCGGGGGCAGCGCGGTGACCGATCCGCTGCGGCACTGGCTGATCGTCGGCGTGATGCTGGGCCTGGCCCTCCTGCTCACGCTGTGCGCCGGCCGCCTGCGGCTGACCTGGGGTCCGGTACTGCTGGCCCTGGCGGCCGGTCTGGTGTACGGGGTGCAGGACGCCTTGACCCGGGTCAGCGGCCGGCGCTTCTCGGCGGGCGGCCTCGCGGAACTGCTGACGGGCTGGCAGCCGTACGCCGTGGTGGTGCTGGGCATCACCGGTCTCGTCCTGGTCCAGAGCGCCTTCGAGACGGCGCCGCTGCGCCGGTCGCTGCCCGCGCTGACGGCGGCCCAGCCACTCGCGGGCATCGCCTGCGGGGTCGGCTTCCTCGGCGACCGGCTGCACACCGGCGCCGGAGCGCTCGCATGGCAGGCGGGCGGCCTCGCGGCAGTCGTGGCGGGCATCGTCCTGCTGGGCCTGCACCCGGCGATGCCGCAGGGCACGGGCACGGGCGAGAGCGGGCGCGAACCGGCGCTGGAGCGGCGCTGAGGCCCGCGGCGTCTGCTGCTTGGATGGGCGGATGAGTTCTGCTGACGAGATCCTCGACGTCGTCGACGAGAACGACCGCGTCGTCGGGCGGGCCCGGCGGGGCGACGTGTACGCCCGGGGGCTGCGGCACCGCTGCGTCTTCGTCTGGGCCCGCGACCCGCAGGGCCGGGTCTTCGTCCACCGCCGGACGGCTTCGAAGCTGGTGTTCCCTTCGTTGTACGACATGTTCGTGGGCGGGGTGGTGGGCGCGGGCGAGTCCTACGACGACGCGGCGCTGCGGGAGGCGGAGGAGGAACTGGGGGTGAGCGGGCTGCCCCGGCCGGAGCACCTGTTCACGTTCCTGTACGACGACGGGGCCGGGCGGAGCTGGTGGTCGGCGGTGTACGAGGTGCGGGTGACGGGGGCGGTGTCTCCTCAGGCGGAGGAGGTGGCGTGGTACGGGTTCCTCGCCGAGGAAGAGCTGGCGGCGCGGCTCGCGGAGGGCCGGTGGGAGTTCGTGCCGGACGGGATGGCGGCGTACGCGCGGCTGCGGGGTTTCGGTGGACCGGCGTCGGCGCGGTGACCCGGCGTGGGTGCGGGCGGGGAGGTGGGTGCGCAGCCCGGCGTAGCGGGGTGCCGCTGCGCCCACCCGTGCCGCCCAGCGGCACGACTGCCCGCAGCTAGGGCAGCATGCGACGGCCCGCAGCTAGGGCGGCGCGGTGGCGGCCCGCAGCTAGAGCGGCGTGGCGACGGCCCGCAGCTAGAGCGGCGCGGCGACGGCCCGCAGCTAGAGCGGCGTGGCGACGGCCCGCAGCTAGGGCGGCGCGGTGGCGGCCCGCAGCTGGGGCGGCGTGGCGACGGCCCGCAGCTGGGGCGGCGTGGCGACGGCCCGTAGCTGCGCGCACGCGGCGGGAGAGTCGTGTACGGCGAGCAGGGGTCGTGTCGGGGGGTGTCCGCCCGCAGCGGTTGGCGCGTCAACGCCGGTGAGATCTGTGGCCGGCCGATTCCGCGCCGTTCCGAGGACGGACACCCCCCGGCACGGCCCCGACCCACCCACCGGACGCACCGCGCGCAACGCGCACCCCCACCAAACCCGCGCGGGCCGCCGCAGGCATCCACGACGGGCCCCGGATAGGGTCCCCGGGTGATCGATTTCGTGCGGAGTGTTCGCTTGTGGTTCGTGCCTGCGGAGGTGCGGCGGGAGGGGGGCACCCCCGACTACCGGTTCTCACTGGCCAACGAGCGGACGTTCCTCGCCTGGCTGCGTACCGCCCTCGCACTGATCGGCGGCGGGTTCGCGGTGGACCAGTTCCTGCCCGACCTGCGCTGGGGCTGGCGGGTCGGGCTCGCGCTCGCGCTGCTCGCCGCCGGGGTGCTCTGCTCGCTGCGGGCGGTGAACCACTGGGCGCGCTGCGAACGCGCCATGCGCCGCGGCGAGGACCTGCCCGTCTCCCGCTTCCCGGCGCTGCTCAGCCTGGTCGTCGCCGTGGTCGCCGTGGTGATGGTCGTCGTGGTCCTCACCGGCTGGGAGGGCTGAGCGTGAGCGGCGCCGACGCGGCACCCGCGGACCGCGACCCCGGCCTCCAGCCCGAGCGCACCCGGCTCGCCTGGCGCCGCACCACCCTGTCCGGCACTGTCGTCGCCGTACTCGCCGCGAAGACCGCGCTGCACGGCGGTGCGACGGCCGTCCCGGTGCTCGCCGCCGCCCTGTGCTGCGCCCTCTGGCTGGCCTTCCTGCGGATCGCCCACGGCCGTATCGCCACCCTCGCCGCGGCGAACAGGCCGCGCGCCCTCACCCCGGCGCACGCCGCCGCCGCGGCCCTGTGCACGCTGGCCCTCGCCGTCTGCGGGGCGTTCCTCGTGTTCTGAGGCGGGGAAACCCCCTCGGACCGGCCGTAACGCCGATCACGTTCCGCCCGCCCACTGGACGGCATACCGACCGGTCGGCATCATGTGTCGGGTACTGTTCACCCGTCCCAGGGAGCGACGATGAGCCCCGACCACCCGCCCGGACTCGATCTCGACCGGTTGCGCCTCCTGCTCGACCGCGAGCGGCCCGGCCTGGTGACCGGCCCGCTGTCCGGCCGGCTGATCGAGGGCGGACGGTCGAACCTCACCTACGCCGTCTCGGACGGCACCGACCGCTGGGTCGTACGGCGCCCGCCGCTCGGCCACGTCCTGGCCACCGCGCACGACATGCGGCGCGAGCACCGTGTCATCGACGCGCTGTACCCGACCGACGTGCCCGTGCCGCGCCCGGTGCTGCTGTGCGAGGACGAGGAGGTGCTGGGGGCGCCCTTCTACGTGATGGAGTTCGTGGACGGCACGCCGTTCCGCACCGCCGAGCAGCTCGCGCCCCTCGGACCCGAGCGCACCCGCGCCGCCGTGCTGAACCTGGTCGACACCCTGGTCGGGCTGCACGCCGTGGACCCGGCCGAGGCGGGCCTCGCGGACTTCGGCCGCCCGGAGGGCTTCCTGGACCGCCAGCTGCGCCGCTGGGCCAAGCAGCTCGACGCCTCGCGCAACCGCGACCTGGCCGGCATCGACGAGCTGCACGCCACCCTCGGCCGGGAGCTGCCCCGCTCCCCCGCCCCGACGGTCGTGCACGGCGACTACCGCCTCGACAACGTGCTGATCGGCGGCGAGGGCGACGAGATCCGGGCGATCCTCGACTGGGAGATGTCCACGCTCGGCGATCCGCTGACCGACCTGGGCCTGCTGGTGATGTACAGCAGCCCGCTCGGCATGCCCGACTCCCCCGTCTCCACCACCGCCCAGGCCCCCGGCCACCCCGCCCCCGCCGAGCTGGTCGAGCGGTACGCCGCCCGTTCCGGACGCGACGTGTCCACGGTCGCCTGGTACACGGCGTTCGCCTGGTTCAAGCTCGCCGTGATCCTGGAGGGCATCCACTACCGCTACACCCTGGGCCAGACGGTCGGCCGCGGCTTCGACCGCATCGGCGACCTCGTCCCCGTCTTCATCGAGCACGGCCTGACCACCCTTCAGAAGGGCTGACCCCGCCATGGACTTCGCGTACGACGCACGCACCGAGGAACTCCGCGCCAAACTGCTCGCCTTCATGGACGAGTACGTCTACCCGGCCGAACAGGTCGCCCACGAGCAGCGCGCCCGGCTCGCCTCCCCGTGGGACACCCCGCAGGTCGTGGAGGACCTCAAGGCCGAGGCGCGCCGCCAGGGCCTGTGGAACCTGTTCCTGCCCGACGCCGAGTACGGCGCCGGACTCACCAACCTCCAGTACGCCCCGCTCGCCGAGATCACCGGCCGCAGCCCGCAGCTGGCGCCGACCGCGACGAACTGCGCGGCGCCGGACACCGGGAACATGGAGGTGCTGGCCCAGTTCGCCGACGAGGCGCAGCGGAAGCAGTGGCTGGAGCCGCTGCTGGCCGGGGAGATCCGCTCCGCGTTCGCGATGACGGAGCCGGACGTGGCCTCCTCGGACGCCACGAACATCACCACGCGCATCGAGCGCGACGGCGACGAGTACGTCGTCACGGGCCGCAAGTGGTACATCTCCGGGGCGATGAACCCGGACTGCCGGATCTTCATCGTGATGGGCAAGACCGACCCGGACGGCGAGGACATCCGCCGCCAGCAGTCGATGCTGCTGGTCCCGCGCGACACGCCCGGGGTGACGGTGGATCGCGCCATGCAGGTCTTCGGTTACGAGGACCACTACCACGGCGGCCACGCCGAGGTGACCTTCGACCACGCGCGCGTGCCGGTGTCCAACCTCATCGGCGAGGAGGGCGGCGGCTTCGCCATCGCCCAGGCCCGGCTCGGTCCCGGCCGTATCCACCACTGCATGCGGCTGATCGGCATGGCCGAGCGCGCCATCGAGCTGATGTGCCGCCGCGCGGTGTCCCGCGACGCCTTCGGCAAGGCGCTGGCCCAGCAGGGGGTGGTCCACAACTGGATCGCGGACGCCCGGGTCACCGTCGAACAGCTGCGGCTGCTGGTGCTGAAGACCGCCTGGCTGATGGACACCGTCGGCAACCGGGGCGCGCACACCGAGATCCAGGCCATCAAGATCGCCACGCCGCGCGCGGTGGTCGGCATCATCGACCGGGCGATCCAGCTGCACGGCGCGGGCGGCGTGAGCCAGGACTTCCCGCTGGCCGAGCTGTACGCGGGGGCGCGGACGCTGATGATCGCCGACGGTCCGGACGAGGTCCACCAGCGCTCGCTGGCCCGCCGCGAGATCAAGAAGTACCTCTGAACGACCGTGAGGCGGGGGCCCCCCGGGGGGGGGGGGGGGGGGGGGGGGGGGGGGGGGGGGGGGGGGGGGCGGGGGGGGGGGGGGGGGGGGGGGGGGGGGGGGGGGGGGGGTGTGGGGGGGGGGGGGGGGGGGGGGGGGGGGGGGCAGGCGCGGCGCGCTTCCGTGCTCATGCACCCCCCGTTCCTCGGGCCCAACCCGTCTCTCCGACCACGGGTCCAAGAC